>FR884004.1 GCA_000435495.1 Firmicutes bacterium CAG:552
CGCGCTACCAAACTGCGCTACACCCCGGAGCCGACCGGTATCCAAACCCGACTGTCATAATATACTATAAACGAGAAAATAAGTCAAGAAAATTAAAGCACTTTTTTAAAATTTTTTTACTTCTTTCTATATAATTTCTCTTTCTAAAATCGTTTTTATATTAGTCAATAATACGCTTTATTCGACGGATTGTTTCAAAATTTTCGCCTTGACGTAAGCTATAATTTTTAAGAAATAATCAAAGGAGAGTAATATGAAAGTTTTGCACAAGACGTTAGGCGGAACTACATTTATCGGTTTGTGCGGCGAGCTTGACGAAAGCACGTCGGTAATTACTCGTTCGGCGCTGGACAAAATTATCGATGCGTCCGATTCGAATAAAATAATACTTGATTTGTCATCGCTTAAATTTATGGACAGTACAGGTGTAGGTGTGCTTTTGGGAAGATATAAAAGATTAAAAAGCAAAGGTTCTACGGTTTTTATCGTCTCCCCTAACCCTACTATCGACAAATTGCTTAAGTTATCCGGCATCTATGAAATAATGCCGCTAATCGATACCGAATCGGCTTAATAATATAAACAAAGTTACGACTCAAATTTTTGGAGGAGCTACTATCATAATGAAAAACGAAATGAAATTAATTATTGACGCAGTAAGTCAAAACGAGGCTTTTGCAAGAAGTTGCGTGGCTGCGTTTTGCGCATCTCTCGATCCTACCGTTGATGAAATTAACGACATAAAAACAGCGGTTTCCGAAGCTGTTACAAATTGCATAGTGCATGCGTATGACGGCGCAAGAGGTAAAATAGAAATTTCTGCAAGCTGCGATGACGATACGGTACATATTGCCATAAGCGACGAAGGCGTAGGCATAAACGATATAGAACAAGCCATGCAGCCGTTTTTTACAACAAAAGGCGATAAAGAAAATCGTTCAGGTTTAGGGTTTACCGTTATGCAAACGTTTATGGATACGCTGAGCGTCAGAAAAAATGCAGATAAAGGTATTACGGTCTGTATGAGTAAGGCAATAAAACCAAGCGCATGAGGTGTTATACGTGCTTAGCAACGAAGAAAATTTAGAGCTTATAAGTCTTGCGCAGCAAGGTGACGAATACGCTAAAGCGAAACTTATAACCGAACATTCGCCTTTGATAAAAAGCGTTATTCACAGATTCTGCCTTAAGGGCGTCGAATACGAAGATTTATTTCAATTAGGGTGCATAGGATTTTTAAAGGCAATAAAGAATTTTTCCGAGGAGTTCGGAGCAAAATTTTCCACTTACGCCGTACCTATGATAGCAGGTGAGGTCAAGCGATTTTTGCGAGATGACGGCTATATAAAAGTGTCTCGAACCACAAAAACTTTAGCTGCAAAAATTTCCTGTTATGTAAAAAGTTTTAGAGACAGCAATTGTCGCTCCCCTTCTGTCGAAGAAATAGCCAAAGAATTCGGATTGGACGTGTGGGAAACCGTATTTACAATGGACTCGAGCAAATTCCCCGTTTCACTTTACGAGCAATCTGACGACGAACGAAACACTACCGTCATGGACAAAGTGGCAGACAAAGAAACTTGCGATGATCGCATAGATAAGATATTGCTTCGACAAATAATCGATTCGCTCGGCGAACGAGACAAAAAAATAGTATTGCTTCGGTTTTATAGAGATAAAACTCAAAGCGAAGTTGCCAAAGAGCTTAATGTGTCGCAAGTGCAGATTTCACGACTTGAAACTAAAATATTGGAGAGATTTAGGTCTGAATTTGGCGTATCTTCGTCATAAGTAGTATTCGTATAGAACATAAAAATCCGTTTTTCAGCTCAAACGGATTTTTTATATAATTCTTTATATACGTTCTGAAATTACCGCCTGAAAGAATATTCTCGGCTTTAAGCGGCAACGTATATTCTTTGCTACTTGAGAGCGAAACAACGGATAGCTTTTTTTTGTTCCCCCGTACAAGCGGAGAATATAAAGGTAAAAACTATCATAGTAATCAGGAATAAAATATAGATTTTTTCCGCATAATGCCTCCTTATGGTGTCTTACCGCAGTTTTATTGCAATTCACTTGTTTTAACCCCTTTTCGCACGCTTAATCGCAACAATTTGGAATGGTATTACTTTATTGCTTTTGCGAGTAAGCCCTCTTTTTACAGCGAAAAAGAGGACGCACCATGCTATTTTTTAAAGACCTCTTTTATAATTTTTGTAAACTTCGGCGGCGTGCCGTAAAGAAGAACGCCTACACGGTAAATCTTTGCCGACAAAACTCCGATACCGACGGTAGAGCCGATTAAAATTATAATGGAAATGAAAATTTCATACCAAGCAACCGTACTCATACAAATTCTCGTAA
>FR884005.1 GCA_000435495.1 Firmicutes bacterium CAG:552
TGTTGTACCGCACCACCCACGCCGCCATTTTTTCTTTTAATTCCTCGTAGGTTTCAAACGTCAATGTTTTATAGAAAAACTCCGAGTCAGTACGGTGCGACCGCTCCACTTTCCCGTTGTGGCGCGGCGTATAAACGCGTATGAGTTGGTGTCTTATTCCGAGGCGGTCAAGCAAGATGTCGAGCGCGTGTTTCTTTCCCTCCCCCGTCCCTTTCGGGTTTGTAAATTCCGTTCCGTTGTCCGTCTGTATCGTGTTCGGCGCATACCCAAAATACACAATCGAACGTTTTACAAAATCGACGGTCGAATATCCGCTCTTTTCCTTATACGGAAATAAAAACCTTTCGCGAGTTGCCTCGTCTATCATTGTATATTGATATATCCACTCTTTGGCGTATTTTCCGCGGTTGCAATCGCGCGGGACGTACTTCACGTCCATTTGCCACTTCACGCCGATGTGTTCGGGCGTGTCGTATGGTTGCGGGGTGTATTCGTCGTTATGCTTGACGGGCGCGGCGCGAAGGTGATTTTTTACAACGTACCGATAAAACCCGCCATACGTCCGCGTGTATGCGTGTTCCGTCCGAAGTACGCCCAACGCCTCTGTATAACTGATGTCGGGGTGTTCCGTAAATATCGCCACGATCGCGGCGCGTTCCTCCGCCGTATGCGACAACTTATGCGGCGTTATCGGGCGGGACGATCGGTTTGCAAGACTTTCAAGCGTGCCGTTGTACTGCGCCTTCCACCGCCACAAACTGCGCTCCGTACATCTGCTCTTTTTGCAAACGTAAAAAATGTCTTTCTTTTCCACAAGCCACATTTTCAACGCCTTTTCTTTTTCTTTCGCGCTAAATTTTAGCCCTCTCATATATTGCCTCCGTAAAACAAATGGGCGAGCTACCCAAAAGCAACCCGCCCAAACTCCGCAATCCTTATTGTTTTTGCCTTTTTTCCAACTCGCCGACCGCCCACCGCAAAAACTCGGCTTTGCCCATTCCCGCCGCCTTTATCGCGGCGCAAATGCTGGCGCATTCTTCGCGTTTAAGGTTTACGACAAAATGCTCATACTGATCTTGCGTCTTTTCTCGATACCGCTTATCGGCGGCTTTCTGCGCCTCGCTCCTTGCCATATCCGCCGCCTCCCTTAAAATAAATCGCTTTCGGCGACATACGCCTTCAAGTCGTCAAACGTCGGGCTATCCACTTTTGGTACGTTGTACACCAAAGACACGCGCCCAAATTTGATTGATACCGTCCACGAGTGCTTGTTCTCGCGTACCGTGTACACCTTGCCGTTTTTTTCAATCGTCATTTTATACCTCCTTTCGGGCGGAATAGCCGCCGCCCGCGCGGCGTTTTTAATCTTGATTACAACACAATTATTATTGCGTCGCCTTCGCGCCAATAGTCCTTTACCGTCTTTTCCCAATAGGGAGCGAGGGCTTTTTTATACGGCGCAATATTACTCGTCCTTAATTCCGTGCCGTGATCGCGGATAATAACAATATCCCGCTCCGTGCATTCCGCCACAATGTGTTTTACCTGTTTCAATTTTTGCGTCCTCCTTATTTGACATTATTTTTTGTTTGTGCTACAATAGGACTTACGAGGGGGCGGTTGCGCCCGCCCCGCTCTGCCTATCGACGATTACTTATCGTCGTCGGGTTTGCCCTTTCGGGCTTTGGCTTTTGAGCAGTTGCCGTTCGGTTTCAAGGTAATAACGATTTTGTCCGTCGCGGGATTTGAAATCGCTATCTTGACAAGTTCGAGCAACTGTTCTTTTTCTTTGTCCGTCATACGCTCACCTCCTTTGTTTTTTGTAATTATATTATATCACGTTATACAAGATATGTCAACCATTTACACGCATTTTTTCAATGAAAAATAAAAAATTTTTCACGCCAAAAAACGCCTCGCATTTGCGGGGCGTTCTCGTTATGCCGATATAATTTTATAGCCGCGCTTATTGACTTCCTCTCGGTCGTTTGGTATAATAATTTTGCTACAAACCTTATACCCGCGGCGAAAGTCTGCCAAATAAGCACGGCTAACGGATACCGAGCAACCTTTTTATCGGTGCGCCGACAACCTTGCATTTATTATATATCGGTTGACCGATAAGGTCAAGACTTCTTTGCCGCGAAAAGCAATTTTTCAACGGGCAAAGGAGTCTTTTTATGTCTATTGCGGAAAGAATATTTGCACTTTTAGATCGGCAAGGAAAACGACAAAGCGATCTTGCGCGGTTTCTGCAAGTGCGCCCGACGACGGTTTCCGAGTGGGTACACGGCAAGCGCGAGCCTTCGGGCGTTCATTACGAACGCATTGCGGATTTTTTCGGCGTGTCCCTTGATTACCTTATTGCGGGACGCGAGCCGCCGCCCGCGGCGGTACAACAAATTATCGGGAATAGTAACAACAATAATACCGTCAACATATCAAGCGGCGGTGCGAGCGACCTATCGGAATACGACCGCGAATTGCTGAAGGTAAGCACACACCTCGATATGCGACGAAAAAATGCGTTACTTTCCTATGCGTATGAGTTGGAAAAATCTATAAAAACGGAGGATTGTTAAAAATGAAATGGTTTTACTCTTTGAAAAAGCCCTTGCGCATTGTGATCGCGGTTTGCGCGTGGTTGCCGCTCGTTGTCTTTGCCGCCGCCATAAGCGGCACG
>FR884006.1 GCA_000435495.1 Firmicutes bacterium CAG:552
ATAATTTGTTGGTTTTTGTTCTGCCTCTTTATCTTGTTTTTGACGTTTCAGTATCCCTATACGGATACTGTTTAATATATCATAGCACAAAATTTTTGTTTTTTCAAGTTTTAACGCACCCGGTTGTGTGAAATGTGTACGACTATGCAACTCGTCTGTTAAATTATCGCATTAATTATTTAGATTTCCAAGCCCAATATGCCAATCATAACCATAATAGTGAAAATAAAAAAGACTCACGAAAAAATTCGCAAGCCTTTCTTTTTCGTTTGAAAACGCAATTCTAAAATATCATTATAATAATTCCCTATGGAAACTGCGCTTTAACACTTCGGTTTTTTTCGAACTGCCTGCGTAATCGAAAGACCGCCAAATATTAAAGCTCGTTTCGGGTTAAAAACCTTTACAACCCGTTGACGTTTTGCACATCCGCATGATTTTTAACAACTTCCGCCTGTTTTTTACCAAACGATAATTTTAATACGAAATAAACTCCCACGCAAACTACTACGAACACGGCAAATACTATTGCCTGAATTGCCGGATAGATGATGAAGTTACCTATAGAAATTTTGACGTCGAACACCTGCCCCAAAAACGGAAGCAACTTAACCGCCGCATTTTTATCAAACATAAAGAGATAGTTTGCCGAATAAAATCCGTTGGCGGTTTTTGCTGCAACTGCGTTAAATATCGTTCCGAGCGCCCAAACGGATGCGAAATATATACAAAAACCTTTCAAACAGTCCTTCAGCGCATTTTTATCCGGTTTATCGATAAAACCGAGCAGCAAACACAGCAGCGGTATTACCACTACCCCGGTATGCTCCAAAATAAAGTGCATATTGTAAAGGTACCCTATTCCCTTCCCGTCGACATCGGGAACCGCATACGCAAACAATGCGCCCGCCACGTTTATTATAAGCGTAAAATTAAATATCTTTTTGTTTTTACTGATAAGAGACGCCAGGATTAAAAACGAACCGATGTTGCATAGCTGCAAAGGCAATCGTTTAAAGCTGATGGAAACCGCACCGAACAACTGATTGAACTGCAACAAAAGAGCGAGCGAAAGCGCAAGCAACACTATGTTTTGCGTCTGCGTATCCTTACGCCTCAGTATGACGTAAAGGACAGCTATTTCGCCGACGGTCGCCGTTATCCACAAAAAGTGCGCAAGCGAAAACGGTTTGAATATCATGTCGGTATACCCGATGATATGTTGCGGAACATATATAGGAAGTGCCAAAAGCATTATCAACGGAAACACCCACAAAAACATATACTCTTCTTTGTCTTTAAGATCGTGTTTTTCGCCGTACGCTATCAGCGAACATATTGCAGCAGACAGCATAAGTGCGACACTCGCAAAAAACACTACCGTTCTGAAGTCTTTACGTAACAAAAATGCCTTTACGTTATCGTTTATTACCGACATAGAGTTTATGCCTCTCCCTCTCGGATCGGTGAAGTAAGACATAAAAGTCGGATATTCGACGGCAGCTATGACGGCTACGACGATTACGACAAAGCAACAGTTATTTAACGTTTTGTTTTTGTAAAACGCACTCAACGGCAATACGACAAAGCAAGCGGCCAGCGCAGTACGCAGTACGGCATGCCATCCGCCCGAATTCGTAAGCGCCTCTTCTTCGGAAAGGCACAAAACGAAAGCGTCGGGAAGCAACAAACTAAGCATAACTACCGCACAATAGCAAACGGACAAAACTTTCGCCGCCTTGCGCAACGTATCCCGCCAATTTCTTTCTTTGCTCGTCGCTACGTTTACCGTCGATCCGAACAACTTCAATGATTGATTATCGATCACGTTTTTTCTCCGCAATTTTTTATTTTATAAGCTGATGTTCCACGGTAACGACGCAACAAATGCGTTGATCCGCTTCCTTCATCTTTAACGAAATATAATCGGAAATTTGTTCTTTGGAATGTTTTGCGTCGTAAGGCACGGCAATATCGAATATGAGATTTATTCTATTTTTGCCGTCTACCACTCTGAAATCGTGCAGCGAATATTCGGGGCAGAGGTCGGCTAAATTCTTTACGGCAATTGCCTTGAGTTTTTCTGTATTCTCGTCGCCCACGGCAACCGGATCGAGGTGAATAACCATTATGACGTCGGTATTATCCGCAAAATATTTTTCGATGCTATCGATAAGCTCGTGACTGTCCATAACGTCTACAGAGGCATCCACCTCAACGTGAGCAGACGCATAATATTTGTCCCCGTAGCTGTGTACCGCCAAATCGTGCACTCCGTATACGCCTTCAAAAGAATTTATAATTCTTTTTATAGCATCGGTAACTTCTTTATCCGGACTTTCGCCGGTCAATGCGCTCGTAGTTTTCCGCAAAACCCCGATACCTGCCGCCGCTATCAGTACCGCTATGCCGCAACCTATGTATCCGTCTGTTTCGAACCCGAAAAAATAAGAAACGAGAGTTCCTATCAGTACGGCAGCCGACGCAGCGCAATCGGATATGCTATCTGCGGCAGTGGCTTTAAGCGCTTCGGAATCAAACTTTTTGCCTATCTTACGGTTATAAAACCCCATAAATGCCTTTACGCATATACCGACAGCCAAAACCGCTACAGACAGCGCCGAAAAATCGGATTTATCGCCGTCTATGATTTTTCGAACGGATTCGCCGAGTAGCTCTACCGCAACGAGAAGTATCAAAAAGGCAACAGCCAATGCTGCGATATACTCTATCCGAGCGTGACCGTAAGGATGTTCTTTATCCGCAGGCTTTGCAGCAAGTTTAAATCCCACTACCGTCACGACGTTGCTGCCCAAATCGCTTAAGTTATTCAGCCCGTCTGCAAGCACGGACACGGCTCCGAAAAGCAATCCGCACGTTATTTTGGCAGCCGACAAAATAAGGTTAAGAACAGCCGAAAGTATTCCGGCTTTGAGTCCCGCTTTTTCTTTAGCGCCGTTATCTTTTTTGCATAAAACTTTTTCGACATCCATAATCGATTACCCTCTTTTATTCTTTAACGTCAAACACTTTGTCGCAAATCCCTGAAGCAAAGTCTTTTTCGTGACTTACGAGCAATATCGCTCCTTTGTACTGCATAAGCGCAGTCTTTAAAGCGGCTTTTGCTCTGACGTCGAGATGATTCGTAGGCTCGTCGAGAATAAGTATGTTGGACGGTTTCTGCATAAGTGCCGCTAATTTTAATCTAACTTGTTCTCCGCCGCTCATTGCGCCGATTTTCCGCACCGCAAGTTCGTTTTTTAATCCGACCTGAGCAAGAAGCGCTCTTATGCTTTTGACGTTCATTCTCGGAAACTTGTCCGATATATACGACGATGGCGTATCTTCGACGTTATCGAACAGCAAGTCTTGCTCGAGATATACCGGTTTTGCGGCAGGATGAAAGCTGACGGAACCGCCTTTTTTTGCAAGCAGTCCCATTATTGTCTTTATCATGGTGGTTTTACCTATGCCGTTTGTTCCTCTGAGCCACATTCGGGTATCGCTCGCCAACGTAAACGAAACTGCCGGCAAAAGAGGCTTGTCGTAGCCTATCAGCAAATCTTTGACCGTCAAAAGCTCCTTAGTATGAAGCTCGACGTACGGAAAGCTAAACTCGGCGTCGTAAATTTCCACAGGCTTACGCATAACTTCCATACGGTCAAGCATCTTTTTGCGACTGTTAGCCATACCCGCCGTCGCCGCCCTAGCTTTATTCCTTTCGATATAGTCGGTCATTTTTTCTATTTCTCGTTGCTGCCGCTCGTACGCTTCTTCGTATTGCTTTGCATTTTGTTCTCTTTGTGCAAGGTATTGCGAATAATTGCCCGAATATTTGCGAATTACTCCGTTTTCGATACTGATTATATTTCTGCACACCTTGTCCAAAAATTCGGTATCGTGCGATATTACCAAAAACGTGGATTTTACGGAATTTAAATACTCGATAAGCCATTCGACGTGTTCTATATCGAGAAAGTTTGTAGGCTCGTCGAGTAACATTACGTCCGGTTTCTCCAAAAGAAGTTTTGTCAGCATCAGCTTTGCTCTGCCGCCGCCGCTGAGATTACTTATGGGCGTATCGTATCCTAATGCCGCCACGCCCAATCCTCCGGCTACCTTTTTTACCTTTGCGTCAAGATTGAAAAACTCGGCGTCCGTCAGCCGTTCCATAATCTTATTGGTTTTTTCAATCAGAAAATCCAGTCGCTGTTCGTCTGCATCTGCCATTTCGGCATACATCGCTTCCATTTTTTCGTTAAGACGATAAAGTTCCGAAAAAGTAGAAAGCAAATATTGCATCACGGTCAGAGATCTGTCTATGTCCGCATGTTGATCGAGATATCCCCTGGTTATGCCGTTAAGCCACTTTACTTCCCCTTCGTCCTGAACTATTTCACCCGAAAGAATTTTTATAAACGTCGATTTGCCTGCGCCGTTAAGCCCTACTATTCCGCTGTGATCGCCGCCGGAAACGGCAAGATTTGCCTTATCGAAAAGGGATTTAGCGTCGTACACGTGCGATAAATTCTTTATTTCCAAAATACTCATGGTTGCTCCGTTGCTCGGCTTGGACGCACGCCTCCGATATTATCTGTTTGCCGTAAGATAGAAGGTCGGCTTCCGAATTTTTTATTTTTTGCGATAAAACGTCCTGTAGCTTTCAGTATAACATAATCGTTGCTTTTTTGCAACAAAAGTGTTAAAATGTTTTTATGAAGGATTATTGCGAAATTTGTCCGAGACATTGCCTAAAAACGCCCGAACGCACGGGATTTTGCGGAACAGACAAAATTCTCGTGGCGCATTACGGCATTCACCGTTACGAAGAGCCGATAATCAGCGGCAGTAAGGGCAGCGGGACTATATTTTTCGGCGGCTGTAATTTGCGGTGCTGTTTTTGTCAGAATTCCGACATTTCGCATGTCGCAGCGGGTGAAGAATATTCGCCCGAACGTCTTGCCGAACTTATGGTAAAGCTCGCAAAAACGGGTGTTCATAACATAAACCTGGTAACAGCGGCGCATATCAGACCGCTTATCGCCACGGCTTTAACAATGGCAAAGCCGCTACTTACAATACCCGTAGTTTACAATTCAAGCGGTTATGAGGGCGACATATCCGATCTGGACGGTCTGATAGACGTATATCTGCCGGACTTTAAATATATAAATTCAGCCACTGCTGCGCTGTTATCAAAAGCTCCCGATTATCCCGAAGTAGCAAAACGCATTATACGGCAAATGGTGCAAAGTCAAAGCGAAACGATTATCGAGGACGGCTTAATAAAAAAGGGAGTCATAATACGCCATCTGGTGCTCCCCACCAAAAAAGAAGAGTCGATAGCCATACTTACGTACATAAAAGAAAATTTTCCTTCTACAAAGGTAAGCATTATGAGCCAGTACACACCGTCTTTTAACATAGGCCCCTCTTTTCTTAACCGAAAAATAACTTCGCTGGAATACAACGCAGTGATAAATAAAGCCGTAGAGTTAGAGATAGACGGCTACATGCAAGATCGAGTATCGGCGTCCGCCTTTTACACGCCCGACTTCGGACAAAAACCGATAAACTTAACTTAAATATAATTGCCCTTGCATAGCAGCAACCGTTATGCTTGCGACAAAGAGGAGATTCAATGAAAAAAGAACGATTTTCAGACGTTGCTGACATTAATATAAGCGTAAGCGACGACAGTCAATTTTTATCCGCTTTCTCGGAAATAGGCAAGCCTGTAATATCTGCCGATGTAGCCGATTTTCTGGAAAACAGCGCAAGCGCATTTTCACCTGCGCAAAGTTTGCGACTTACCGTATACGGAAAATGCATAGACGAAGAAGAAAAGCCTAAATACAGTCAGGCAATTCGCAACTATTTTTCGTTAAAGCTCAGCGATACCCGTCGAGAAGTACGTCGTAAAAGTATACAATCGATTATCTTCTGTATTGTAGGCATACTTGCGTTAGTCGCTATGTTTTGTCTCAGTTCGCTGAGCGTAAACGAAGTTTGGACAGAATGCGTGGACATTTTCGCTTGGGTATTTTTGTGGGAAGCCGTAGACTTGTTTTTTATCGAGCGAAGTTCTCTGATTCTGCGCGAAAAGCGTCTCAGGAATTTTGTGGAAATGGAAATAATCTACTTATAATTTTTGTAAAATACAACCGACGGAGAAATCTTTAAAAAGCAAATCTCCGTCGGACTTTTTTTATTCTTAAATATCGAAATTAAACATGCCGCCTACTTCTTTCTTTTCTTATATCTAAAACCTACAACTGTCGCTACGGAGGCGAGTGCTACGAAAAAGGCCGCCACAAGGAGCAAAATCGTCTCGCCTTTATCGTCTTCGTATAACGCCTTTACTCCTACAGAATTTCGTGCAAACGTATAAGTCTTTTCTTGACAAACGCATATATCACCGTCGTACCAACCCTTAAATTTTTTGTTATCTATCTCGATTGCGGTTACCGTAACTTCATCTGTTTCTTTGTCATAGGAGGCGGTTATCGCACCGTCAATGCATTCACCGTCGCAGGTCGCCGTTACGTTAATTTTAGAAAGTTTCTGTATAAATCGGTAGCCGCACACTTTACATTCCCGCAATTGCTCGCCGTCATCCGACAAGGTCGGCTCTTTTGTCGTTTCGCTTTCACCATATTCGTGCGTATAGCTTTGTTTAAATCCGCACTTAACGCAAAGTTTTGCGTGATTGCCCTCTTCGATTTTCCAATCGCCGAACCTGTGTCCGTCACTAAAAACGGTTTCTATGTATCCATACTCGCATCGAGAACAGCTATATTCTTCGTAT
>FR884007.1 GCA_000435495.1 Firmicutes bacterium CAG:552
ATATCCTTCTCTCGTCGGGTCCGAAGGCATATCAAACAACTTACCGTTTACGGTGTTTACCGCAGCCGGCGCAGTCGCCTCGTATCCGAGGTCGAAGTCTATAACAAATTCCTTTTGGGTGGATACCGGTCTCCAATGTGCGTATACGGTGGTTCCTGCAGAAAGTATCATCGAGCCGTTAAACTGATAACGCTCGCCGCCCTCTTTTGCGGTGTACCATCCCATGAATTCGTAACCGTCTCTGATCGGATCCTCCGGTCTCAATACCGACTTTCCGTTCTTTACGGTCTGTGTCTCCGTTCGATCGTCATACAGATTGAAAGTTACGTCGAAACTCTTGATCTCTAAGTACTCTCTCTGTACGCCGTCTACCGGCAACGTTACCTTTCTGTTTAAGGAATCGTAATATCCGACTTTCGTTTCGGGTTCCGCTCCTTTTTCCTTGACGGGATACGTAAGAGTAAGTTCACTTCCGTTTAGTACGTATGTACCGGTCTTAACGGATTTCGAGCCTTGCGTCTCTACAAACTTGTCCACGTCAAACAGAGATAACGTATATTCCTCTCCACCGACTTCGTAATAGTACGAGCCCGTTTCCGGTCCCGGTACTTTTTCCGGTTCGTCGGGGCATGCGACCATCATCACCGCAGATAATGCTATGACGAGAGCCACAAGCATAACAAATAGCCTGTTTCTTTTCATAAATCCTCCTTG
>FR884008.1 GCA_000435495.1 Firmicutes bacterium CAG:552
AATTTTGTAGCTTTTGAGGGTTTTCACAATATATATTATTGCATTTACTTACTCTTCTTATTAAAATGCGTCTATATTTATTGTTTTGCGTCATAACGTAAAGTCAATTGCGGCTTTCGTTTTCTTCCTCTGCACACAATGAACGAGATGAATTGTCAAACTAAGTGCAACACTTAGAAAGAAAAAAGTCCGAAGCCTATCGGCTACGGACTTTACCGTTAAATCAGAAACGTGACTAATATGTACAATAATTATTCCTCGGATTCCTCGGACGCAGCAGCCGCCTGTCTTGCTCTTTCTCTGCGTTTTTGGCGAGCTTGTTCTTTTTTGTACTCCTTTTCTTCCTCTATTGCTCTAACTGCAATATTGATGGTATCTTTTGCAATCTGAAGCTTTTCTTCGTCTACAACTTTGAGCGTAATGGGAGCTTGCTTGATAGCAACCTTGTTATCGTTTACGTAGTTACGGAAATCGAAGTTAGGTATAACGAATTCGCAAACCACAAGTCCTCTCTTGATAAGCATTCTGACAAGGCTGTTTTTACCGACCTTGTACTCTTCGTAACGAGCGTTCTTGTAACGCTTGCTCTTCTCGATGCTTGCCGCATGCTTAACAATCTCATCGTAATAATTTTTGTATTCGCCGGGCAAAGCCAAATATCTTTCGTCGATGGTTTCTCTGGTCGCCGAGAACGCAACGTTGCCTTCGGGTGATTCCGTCGCTTTAACGACTTCCGCTTCTTCTGCGTCAGGTTCGGTTGCAACGTCTTCTGCTACGCAACGTTCAGTTGCCGTAGTTTCTGCGCAAGCATAAGCTTTTTCTTTGCCGACATAAGCCTTTACCGCTTCTTCAACTACTTTCTTGTATTCACACTCGTCGCAATTTACTACCTTATCGCAACTATCGCAATCGGGTATCTTATCGCAGTGGTCGCAATCGGCTTTAGCTGCAGCCTTACGCTCCTTGCTTTCTCTTACGACGGTCATTGTAACGATAACTGTCGAGCCGATGCCGATAATACTTGCCAGCACCATGAAAATAATCAATACGGCTTCCATAAAACGCACCTCTCCAATTCATATTTTTTATTACGTCTGTCGGTTTTGCGCACACACGCATACCTAAAGACACTACAATTATAACTTAAGTAAAAGAAAAAATCAACAGTTTTTTGTAAGAAAAATTGTAATTTTAAAGTTTTTTCGAAAAAATTATTTATTTTAGAGTTTTTATCAACTATTTCTTCAGCTATTTCTTGCGTTTCTCATATCTCGAAAAAGACAAACGCATCCGAAATTCGCTGCATTGCTTCTCTCGGATGCGTAGTTTATATTTATCTGTATTCAAAGATTACGAAATTTATTCTTCGACGACTTCTTCGTCTTCTTTTTCTTCCTCGGGCGCAAATTCTATCCTTACTTCGGATACCTTTCGCTCATCTGCTTTCATTACCGTAAACTTAAGTCCGTTGTACACAAAACTTTCGCCGGGCATCGGTATTCGACCGAGCTGTTCGGATGCAAAACCGCCTACCGTTGTGGAATCGAACTGTTCTTCGTCGCTCGGTTCCTTACCCATCGTTTCGAACAACTCCGACAAATTCTCCGTACCGCTCGCAATGTAAGCGTCGCCGTCACGTCTGATAAGTTCTTCGATTTCGTCATGTTCGTCGTAGATTTCGCCTACAAGCTCTTCTATAATGTCTTCCATTGTAATTATGCCGGCAGTGCCACCAAACTCGTCAACGACTATAGCCATATGCGTTTTTGCCTTTTGCAAAAGTCTGAGAGCTGCGCTAACCTTCATATTTCCGGTTACGCAAACGCTGCTCTGTATAATATTCTTTATATCGTTGCCGCCATTATTGTACAATTCGTAAAAGTCCTTGATGTGAATCACGCCTATTACCGAATCTATGGTTTCTTTATATACCGGCAATCTCGAATACCCGTTTTGCTTGAACACATCGGCTATCTCGTCCATCGTATAATTGTCTTCGATAGCAATGACTTTTACTCTCGGAACCATAATGTCGTAAACTTCCACGTCGTTGAATTCTATCGCCGACTGTATAAGCTCCGATTCGTGCGCATCTATACCGCCTTCGTTTTCAGCCTCTTCGACCATTGTTATCAACTCATCCTCTGTATATGTCGAAGAGTTCGCAGGTTTAAATATTTTTTTTACAAGCGTAAGTAACCAACCGAGAGGATAAAACGCTATGTAAAAGAAGTTTATAGTGCCGCAAAACGTCATCGCCAAACTTTCCGCACGTTCTTTAGCGTATGCCTTGGGCGTTACCTCGCCGAAAAGCAAAACCACTAACGTCATAACTATAGTGGAAACAAGCGGTGCGATGTCTTCTTTGCCTGTAAGCACAGATACGAAAAGTACGGTCGCTATAGAAGAAGCCGTAATGTTTACGATGTTATTTCCTATAAGTATCGAAGTCAATACTTTGTCGTACTTTTCGAGCAACGCTAGCACTTTAGTCGCTTTTTTCGCCCTCTTTGGGTCGTTGGCTTCGATGCTTTTAAGTTTTATCTTATTACACGAAGTGAGAGCGGTTTCCGTTGCGGAAAAGTACGCAGAAAAAGCCAGCAACACAACAAGCACGGGAATAATCCAATATTTGTTTGTCGCTGACGAAATGAGAACGCTTATACACCGACTACTAGGGTCCATATAAGTTTTTATTTAACCTACCTTTTTAATTAGTATCACTATATATAACATATCGCAACTTAAAAATCAACTGTTTTATATGAAATTTTATTTTGACGAACGTCTTTTCAGTGCAAAAGCGAGAATTTTGGCATGATCGAACGCAAGTTCCTTATCACATGTAGAATTATTTATATCCACATCTTCGCCATTCATAACCATATCTATCCTACTTTTGATGTTGCCGACGCTCAGCACGTTACCGTCGAGACTGCACGGCAAGAAGCAAGCAGACTCGGCATCGTCGCTGCCGAAAGGCTCTCCTTCTGCATTTGCGGTAAAAACTACAGTAGTAATCCAGCCCCTCGGATCCCGCAGCGGTGTAGACACAAAGCATAGTTGTCTAAGATTTGTTGCGATAAGCCCCGTTTCTTCTTTTAGCTCTCTCGCCGCAGTTTGTTCTGCACTCTCTCCCTTCTCCATAAAGCCGCCGGGGAGCGCCCACTTCCCTTTATCGGGGAAGTTTTTGCGCTTTACCATTAACACTTTGTCGCCACTGAAAACTACCGTATCCGCAGTCACCGACGGGCGATCGTATTTAGTCAAATCATACTTTTTGAGAAATTCTTCCTCACTCGACTGCATTATCATCCTTCCTTATTATATTGTTATTTTCGTTATTATATTGTTATTTTCGTTTTTTGCTCGAACTTTTGCCGCCGTTCGATTTTTTACTGCTCCTATTCCCTTTTTGGGAATAACCCGATTTGTTCGAACTGCCGCTTATCGCTTTCACTATTTTTTTACGTTTACGCTTCGACAGGCTTGCAAAAACAATGATTATAAGCAAAACTACGAGAATAACAGCTATAACCACTGTAATCTTGGTAACGGAATCTTGTTTGTTAAACCATTCCACCGCCATACTTACAATCGAATTGCTGGATGCGCTCGACGATCCGTTCCCCGAGGCAGAGCCTCCTGCAACATCGCCGTACTTAAGTACGTAACTGCCGTTCTCGTTCTTTACGGTTATTACTATGTCCTGTTTTGTTGCCTCTACGTTGCCGTCTTTATCTTTAACGACATTACCGTTTTCGTCTTTAACGGGTTTTTCGGTATACAAAATTCTGTCCTCCGAAAAACCGAACTTTTTTAACCTGTCGAGAGTCTCTTGGTGCGGATGATTGTATTTATTACCCGCTCCTGCGCTTACTATCGCAAAAACTTTACTACGGTCGCTGTTTTTAGTGACAATATTCAAATATGCTTCGGACGTACTCGTCTTACTGCCGTGATGACCGAGTTTTATTACGTCGGCGCCGAAATCTTTAAAAATCGCATACCTGCCTATACCTTGAGTTGCCGCATTTACGAATTCTTCTTCGTTTTCCTTCTCTGCATCTCCGGTAAGCACGATATTCTTGCCTTGATAGGAAAGTACGATTATCGAAGAATAGTTGTTGTTATCCGAGTAATACGGACTCAACGGCGAATAAAAATTAAACTCGTATTTTTTATAAATATCTTCTCCGTCGTACTTAATACAATTTTGAGTATCGCTGTACGGATTGGTTACGATAACGTTTTCACTTTTTTCGTACGCCAGCTTAAGCATGTTTCGATAGGTCGCAGTATCTTTTTCACCTACTTTATTCCCCCAAAACCCGCTGTCGCCCGTACTCAAAGACGCCGGATCGGCATATGTATCGTCCTTTTTGTTTATCGCTTTTTGATTAGGACGATATGTCGTTTTTACGTCATAGTTATTGTAAACGACTTCAAACGAACCTATATGGTCGCTGTCGGAATGCGTCATGATAGCATAATCGAACACGACTTTTCCTTCATTCACTCTCTTAATATTGTCGTCTACGTAAGTTTTAATTTTATTTTTAACATAACTTTTGTTATCCCCGGCGTCTATAATCATATT
Organism: Firmicutes bacterium CAG:552; assembly: GCA_000435495.1. GTDB lineage: Bacteria > Bacillota > Clostridia > Christensenellales > Pumilibacteraceae > CAG-552. Next base: position 4,601 of record FR884008.1, read on the forward strand.
TTTGCCGTCCGGAAACTCAATGATGCAACAATCTCCCTGCCCGACGTCCAAAAAGTGAACTCTGAGTTCGGGAAAATCTTCGGCATAAGAAAATTGCGTCGAGCAAAGCGACGCAACCGAAACAATTATCGATACCGCTAACAAAAAAACGGCTAATAAACGCTTTGATTTCATATAAATAACGCTTTTATCTCCTCTATTTTTTGCATCGTCGTTTCGTACCCTCTACGCATCATTTCTTCGTATCCGTCTTTTTTCGCAGACGAATACTCGGCTGTATCTACCGAAATCACGACGTCCGAAAGTCGAAGTCCGTCCACCGAAGTGTGTGCGCTCATTATCGAAAACATCCCCTTAAGCACGTCTATCGTCCCCAACTCGTTTGTTCCGCCGCCTCTCGTAGGATTAACGTCCACGGTAACGACTTTATCCGCTCCGAACATTCGGCAAACCGATGCCGGTATATTATTGAGTACGCCGCCGTCTATAAGGTGCATATCGCCTATTACGAGCGGTTTAAAGATTAATGGCACGCAGCAAGAAGCGCTTACCGCTTCTTTTACCGGCCCTTTGTCAAATATGATTTGCTTACCGCTGACGAGATCGACGGAAACGCAGTAAAACGGTCTAAGCATGTCTTCTATGTACATATTGCCCATTCTTCGTGTAAAAATCTCTCCGATATTAAGCGGATCGGATGGTATAAACATGCTGTTCGGCTTAACGTCCTTAAGATTTATCTCGTGCGAATACGCCGCAAGTTGATCGGGCGAAATTCCGGCGCAATAAAATGCGCCGACAAGACTGCCTGCGCTCGTTCCGGCGCACAAATCGAACTCTATCCCGTTCTCTTCGAAAGCTTTGAGTGCGCCTATATGAGCAAAACCTCTTGCTCCGCCGCCGCCCAAACACAACGCCACTTTGTTTTTCTTTGTCAATGCGGGGACGCTGTCGACGGCTCTCTTTTTCTTCCTTCTGAATATATCGGGAAAACGCATGGGTTATTCTCCGACGACAACTACCTTCAGTGTAGCCTGAACTTCGGCGTACGGCTTAATTATTACAGTATGACTACCGACTGTCTTGATGGGCTCGGGCAACACGATTTTCTTTTTGTCTATCGATATTCCCTGACTAGCCAAAGCGTCTGCTATCGATTGAGTGTTGAGTGCGCCGAAAATTTTGCCGGTTTCCGACACTTTAAGCTTTACCGTAACTGTGGAACCGTTAAGTTTTTCGGCAAGTTTTACCGCCTCCGCTTTTTCCACCGCCTTTCTGTGAGCTTCCGCCTCGTTGGATATCTTTAAACTGTTAAGGTTAACGCTTGTAGCTTCTTTTGCAAAACCGTTTTTAATCAAATAGTTGCGAGCATATCCGTCGCTTACGTCTATAACGTCGCCCTTCTTACCCTGCGCTTTTACATCTTGAGTTAAAATAACCTTCATGATACTCGCCCTCCTTCCTATACATTCTACCAAAAAAAATTGTTGTTGTCAATAAGTTTTATAATGCGTTTTCGTTGCCGCACCGTATCGACTTTAAGCACGAAAAAAGCAACATACAAGACTCCATTTATAATTGTAATTTATTTTATCGATTAAAAAAATAGGTATCCATTCGACATTCTTAACTCATATTTGCGCAAAGCACGTTAGCGGCAGCTTATGTCAAATTATTATTTACTTGACACACACAGATAAGTCGTGATATATTATTTTTAGATTATAGGCGCATTACGTTCGCCTTACGGAGATACATATGCAATATAAAAAATTACTAACCATTCAGGACATATCCTGCGTAGGACAATGTTCTCTTACCGTCGCTTTGCCTATTCTTTCGGCTTGCGGCGTAGAAACGTGCATTTTGCCGTCGGCGGTATTATCCACCCACACTTCCGGATTCAAAAATTATACTTTCAGAGACCTAACGGAAGACATGCCGCTTATAAAAAAGCATTGGATTTCCGAGGGCATTACTTTTGATGCGATATACACAGGTTACCTCGGCAGCGCAAAACAAATAGACTATGTTAAAGACTTTATAAAGGAAACCCTCAGTCCGGGCGGCATTACCGTTATCGATCCCGCCATGGCAGACTGCGGCAAACTTTATCCGGGATTCGATCTCGATTTCGTGCAAAAGATGAAATCTCTGTGCGAAAACGCTGACTACCTCGTCCCAAACATAACGGAAGCATGTCTGCTTACAGGGATACCGTATTGCGAAAATTACGACGAAAGTTATATAACCGAAATTTGTGTGGCACTTGCCTCGCTCGGCGCAAAAACCATAGTTTTGACCGGAGTAAGCTACGATCCGTCATTTACCGGAGTAGTCGTTTATGACGGAAAGATACGATATTATAAACATAAACGAATAAACAGAGGTTGCCACGGCACCGGCGACGTATATGCATCTGCATTTACGGGAGCTTTGCTTAACGGCATAAATCCTTTCGACGCTGCTCGAATCGCTGCCAACTACACCGTTCGTTGTATCGAAAACACAATTACCGACACAACACACTGGTACGGAGTAAAGTTTGAAACGGCTTTATCCTCCCTTATCGAAGAAATAAAATCGGAAAGCAAGTAACATATCGTTTGTCCTCCCTTTTTTGACGTAAAATCGTAAAACGTAACATACGCAGCAAAAAAACGGAGGCTACGCATTGTACTGCCGGCAGCGCAACAACCGATAAAAGCAACCGGTTGCAAACAATCGACAATAGGCCGATTCGAGAATCCATAATAAAGAAAAACGCCCAC
>FR884009.1 GCA_000435495.1 Firmicutes bacterium CAG:552
CAAGGTACAATAGAAGAATTTGAAAGGATTTTCTTCGAAAAAATAATCAGACATAGGAGTTATCATAATGAAATCTAAAAATAATTACATATTTATAATTGTCATAATGTTTTTGTCGCTGGGAATAACTGCCTTATATGTTTCCAAAACAATATCTAACACAGGAGAAAGAGATGCCTATTTAAGTGGGGAAACGTTGCAAAAGGTCATGGTCGTAGAACAAATCTCAAATTTGCAAACGGGGTGCTATTTGAGCGATGGAAATGGGAATACGTTCTTTGTGCCGAGTAAACTTGTAACCGAGGCGTTTATCACTAAAGTAAAAGAGGGTATTACAGTTACCGTTTACGTTGCTCAAACGCCTACCGATAAAGAACAAGAAGCGGGTGTAGCAATGGTTCGTTCATTAAAAGTCGGAAGCGATGAAATATATTCTTACGATGTATACTGTGACTTTATCAATGCAACATACCGATTCCCTATAACTACGGGTATAGTATTAGCCGTAGGTGGAGGCATAGTGTTTTTGGGAGGCATATTCTTTTTAATTGTTTGTAGACGAAAAAACAACTTAAAGAACGTCAAGTAAGAAAAATGTTTGTATAAGCCGATGAGCCGAGCTACTTCAATGCCGAGATCAAAATATGTTTACGAAAATGAAATTAAAACAGGCCGTTCGAAATTAAAAATAGAATTTAATTTTAAATAAATAGCAAATAGCGGCA
>FR884010.1 GCA_000435495.1 Firmicutes bacterium CAG:552
TACTTTATGCCGTCTTTGGAATATTCGTCCTCGTCGTCGCTTGCCGATATATCCGATTCGACTCGATTCTCGAACGTTTCCGTATCGGCACTGCCTTGTTCCTCGGCTTGTTTTGCGAGAATAGCGGCTTGCTCCTCGGCTTTTTGCCGTTCGAGCTCGGCTTTCATTTGCTGCGCAATCTTCTTTTCTGCTGCCAATGCCACTTTTATGGCAAGCAAAATGTCGTCCTCGCCTGCATCGTTCTTGTCCATAAGCGGCGAATCCGTAGTCTGTACGGCTGAATCGTCGTTCTGCGTATCGGATCCCGACATGCGTTCGCCTAAGACATAACTGCGTTCGTTTGCGTCGTCGGTAGCGTACAGATTAAACTGTTCCATAAACGAAGCCAAAATACTTTCGGAATCGTAGTCGCCCAAAGCGTTATGCCTAAAGACAAAATAGGCTATTGCCGACTGCTCGTACAGCTGTTTTACATAAGCGTCGGGCGTAGCGAGCACCGTTTCGCCAACCGAAAAGCCGAATCCGTCGTCCTCGTAGCTTTCGATAAACTCCCACAATGCCAAACATTGTCTGAAGTACTTATTTTTAAGAATCGCATTGGTTCGTATAACGGGCGGACGAACGTAATGAGTTCCCATCGCCAAGCAAAAATCAGAACTGCGATATGCCGCTACGACATCGTTAAGTCTGCTTACCCTCTGCCACAAATCCGACTGTGTAATGCGATTTATCCGTTCCTCTTCGCTGCGCTCCTCTCCGTTGCTTTTTTTGCTTAATTCTACGTTTATTTTGACTTTTGCCTTATACTCGTCATGGTGAAATTTATCTTCAAATTCTATCGCCGTAACTTTTTCGTCCACACCGTAATTAAGTGCGGTATTATATCTACTGTTTACAAAGACAAACAGTTTGTATATAAGGGTATTAAGGAACTTATTTTCGTACGTCAAAATACTGTCTTCTCTAAAGACGTTAAGCATTTTGATCGGCGTTACGGTGTCGCCTTCCACCTTAGAAATCAGATCGGTGTGACGGCTTAAGTGCGCTACGGATCTGCTCGTAATTTTTTTTGTCATTTCTATAGGCAAAATTTCTTCGGTTTCGGCTATAAAGTGCGACGGATTACGGATAAGTTCATCGAGGGCGGGTAACGATTCCTCCACCGCCTTTATCCAGGTCTCATCGATACACCTAAGCATATACATTTGGCTTAGTCGAGTTTTTGCGTTGCCGCTCGACATAGCGCCGAGAATATCTCCAAAGACTTTATACCTACCTACAAGGTCGGTCACCGTCTTGTCTGCGTCCTCAAAAGCTCCGAATATCGGCTCGCCTTCCGTTTCTGCCTTTTCGACGTTATCGATTTTTTCCTCTTCGACTTGTCCCTCTTCGTCCCGTTTTTCCGACCTTTGTTTGGACTTGAGCAGCCTGATAAGCCCCCTCGTAACGAGGTTGTTAAAACTGTCTTGCCGAAATGCCGAAGTAAAAACCTGAGGCGTATCGGTACGCATTACAAGGTCGAGTTTTGCCGCTATCGCATCTATTATTTTTAAACAATGGTTAAGCGCACCGTTGCTTCTTATCTTATAAAGCGACGGAGTTTTTTGATACTTACGTTTGTACGAAACGTCTTTTGCTTTGTACTTTACTCCTTCCTCTTCATCCGGCTGAAAAGCGAGATACACGCACAGAGTTTTGCCGGATATGGTTATCTTTGCAATCGATTCTCTGCCTGCAAAAAAACTCACGCCGTTCCACCCTGTCTTAGAACGCACCTTTTGATACGACAAAAGCCTTGCCGTTATTGCTGCGTAATATTCTTTTACCGCATTATCCGACAAGATGAGTTTTGCCACAAACGAACGACTGTAACGAAGTTTGTCTATCCAATCGTTACCGTCGTCAGATATAATATTGTGCGTTTCGTTCTCCTGCGTCATTTGCTCCTCGATGCGTTTTTGCTAATTATTTTGCTCGTAGCTTTATCTGCAGCTTTACGAGTCTGTAAATATACGGTAATCGTAATAAAAACTCAAAAACGTCAGTACGTTTTTTGTAATCTAAGCAAGTATTCCTCGCTCTCTTTCATCTTACCTTTTCCGAACAAATTATCCATAAAGTTGATAAGACCTCGTATCTCGTCCCTAATAAGCGAAAGATTCAAACTTTCGAATTTGCGGAACACTTTAGTGGCAAGCATATAGTCTATTGCCTCTAATTCGTCGCCTCCGCACGCCGCAAAAGCAGGCACAAAACGCTTAAGTTGCTTAACGATACGATTACCGAACGCAACTCGGAATCTCTGAATAACGTACAAGTCCAATTGATTTATCTTTTCGAGATTTTCGGCGCTTACGGGATTTTCGGCGATAGCCTTTTCGAACAATGCGCTTACATGCGAGTACGAAACTCTTTTCGATATTGTAACGGGGCTGTCGAACGGTATTCCCTTGCTGTTGAGATTGATGACGAGAGCTCGATCGTACACTTTGTCGGACACGGAGAAGGTCGAATCGTCATTATTGATAGTGCCTACGTAAAACACGTTTTGCGGTATCTGCAAGTTGCCGCCGTCGAGTCTCTTCGGATCGTTATCCCATACCGAAGGCACGAGTTCGAGCTTCCACTCTTTGGGATCGGGCATTTCCAAAATAGACAACATTTCCGCAAAATAATACTCTACTCTGGAAATGTTCATTTCGTCCAGTACGATAATGTTTATATCGTCGTTGTAGCCGGACTCGTAAATACGTCTTAGCACTTCGGTTTCGTTAAATTTCTTGGTAAACTCGTTAAAGTATCCGAACAGCTCGTTACGATCTCGCCATGACGGCTGCACTGCGGCTATGGTAGCGTCGCTTAAAAAATACTTACCCATAATGTACGGAAGCGAAGTTTTACCTGTACCGGAAATACCTTGCAAAATTATAAGTTTGGTAGCGGCAAATCCCGCCAACATAAGCCTTATCGTCTTAGGATCGTAATAGAGCTTGCTGTTATAGCAAGCAAAGTTACGCAAGTCGTCGCAAATTTGACTTAGCGACATCTGGTCGTTATACTCGGGCGGAACGTAATCTATAAGATACTTGTTATCCACTGCGGAAAGTCTGGCGAATCTGCTTACCGAAGCCGCAACGGGGTCCGACGCATTATTCTTCTTTTCTTTAACTTCTTCTTCGTTACCGTCAATCACAGTCTTAAGCTCGTCGTAAGTTATGCCGGCTTGCTGCACCTTTATTTGCATAATCTTTTCTTTTTCGTTATTAAGTCTAACGACGTCTCTATGCAAATCGGCGATTTCTTCGAGCAAGTCTTCGTTGCCGATAAGAGTGCGGCGAAATCGAATATACTTGCGAACGCCTAAAACTATAAGAAAAATCACCGCCGCCCAAAGCGCAAGCGAAAGCAAGAAAAAGAGTATGGACAGTACCCAGTCGAAAAAGCCCATACTTGCGCCGTTCTGCGACCACAGCTTAAAGTAGTACGGAAAATCGAATATATGAATTATGCCGTAAAACAAGCCTTTAAATATTTCCAGCAGGCCTCCGAGCATATGCCCGAAAAAGTCCTTAAACCAATCTAAAAAGCCGTACAAAACACCCTCGTCCATAGAAATTTTCCTTTTTTTATAATACCATGCGATTACAATTCGATAATCGCCTAAAAAATAAGGTTCGAGTTTGAACAAACCGAACCTTGTCGTAGTCAACCTCAATAAAAGTCGAAAAACATATAGTTTTTCGTAGCGTTACGGCGTCGGCAAATGCTCCGAACCTTAAAAATAAAAGTCTGCGGTGCAAAAACACAAGCCTTACGCTGATTTTAGTTTCTTCTATATCGGGTTTTATATTTACTTATCTTCTCTTTGACTCTGCTCGTCGTTTGCCTGATTTTGGCTGCGGAGGTATTCCTCTATTGCACGCTGCTTGATAAGTTCTTCGTCGGCTGCGGTAATAACCTTTTTACCTTCGTTTTTGACGCTGAGAACGGTCTTAACGAAAACATAAACCTCATAACCGAAAAAGATAACGAGAGGCAATATTATACACAGTCCGAAACCGAGCTTACTGCCTATAAATGAGAGAAAACCGCCTACGCCGCCTACCTTAGAGCCGTTATATTTAGCTATAACGTTTACTCTCCTTACTCTGTCGCCCAAAAAGCTCGGATCCTGATTGGCGAATTCGGGATTGTCACCCTTTGTATAAAAAGCCAACGGCATACCGTTGTCATCTCTGTCGATAGCGGTAATGCGGTGAGTATCGTATTCGCCCTTGCTTATTTCGCCGTCGCCGTTAAGGTCTATCTCAAAAGTAATTATATCGCCTACCTTAAGAGAGTCAATAGCGTCGGCTTTATCATAAATATATTCTCCGATAATCAAATCGCCTTTTTTAAAACTTTCTGCTTTGTCCGATTTCATGGAGTCGGACATAACGCTAAGATAACATTTGCCGCCGATTACGGGGACGTTTTTAGCGTTGGAACTCGTAGCAAAGGCGAACACGGTAACTGCTACCGCAAACGCTACAAATATCCACAAAATAACGTTAACGACAATGTCAATAGTTTTCTTCGTCTTGTTAGAAACTTTATTCATAAAAAATCTTCCTTAATGGTATGCTTGGCGTCGCCTATAAAACGCACCTGTCGCATACTTATTATATCATTATAACTAAGGACAAGTCAATAATTAACAGCTGCAAAAAATACTACTTTGCCACATTTTTTGCATAAAACTATCACTTTGGGCTTTCCGAAAACGGTTTAG
>FR884011.1 GCA_000435495.1 Firmicutes bacterium CAG:552
TACTGTCCAACTTTTGGGGTTCATAGCAAAACAAGAGGGCTTTTTTCGTCGGCGAAATGTTAATAACATAATTAGAATAATTTACTTTATAACCCCGATTATATGATACTTTTCATAAACTCGTCCATTATAACATTGTAATTTGAACCGAAAATGTCGGCTAAATTATAGTCAATACAGCATTTTAAGACGTTATTAAACCCATATTTTTCTATCAAATAATAGGTGAAGGCATAAGACTCGGGGTACGTTAAAACATTTCCGTCTTTACTTGTGCAAGCGTATATTTTACATATCGCAGTTGTCGCATACGGAAATTTGATTTGTGATTTATAACTACTATCTTTTAAGGTTATTTCTCCGATACATTTTGCGAGCAGCGCAAAATCAAATTCAGACAAAGTGTCGAATTTACCGCCGTTCTTCCGGTAACGTGTATTGACCGTGTTTACAAAATCGGCAATATTACCTGTTAATGTTTTATCCATAAAAGAAAGATAAAACCGATTATTTATATCCGAAATATGTTTAGAAACGTACCGAGATAAATACTCCGCTACGCCTTCGCCTATCCACGCTTCATCGGTGGGGTTGCTTTTTAATGTAACGGCGTGAATT
>FR884012.1 GCA_000435495.1 Firmicutes bacterium CAG:552
TTATCCTCTATGCTTACGGTTATCGCTCGTTTCGTTATCTTCAAAACGGCGGTATATTCCTTATCCAAAACATACCATAAAGCATTGTCTCCCTTAAGCGCAAACGTGACGGATTTTTCGCACACGTTCGCACTGCTTATGCCGTCAAGGACTACCGGGTTACCCTCGATTGCTCCGTTTACCGATACGGTTACCGAACGCAAACTTCCGTCGTAAACAAATGTGCCGTCTCCGCTTACCGTAAGATAAATCGTCTTTTTGCTTGCGCCGCTTTCCTTTGCCGTTATGCTATACGTTGCAGCGCCGTAAACGCCTGAATACGTTAAGTTATAAGTAATACGGTTAGCCGAATCGATTGCATAGTCGCTTATAGCCGCCTTAAATTCTCCGGTCGTACCGTCCACGTATGTAGCCGTTACATCCGCTTCGGTATCGCCGTAAGTTACGCTTGCGCCCATCTTTAGCGAAACGGATTTTACAATCTTTGCATAGTCGTTAAGACTACCTATTTTACCGTTGACGTACTCGAGCTGCACACTGTCAAGTCCACTAACGATTGCCATATAAGAAGCGTAAAGCGCTTTTGCTTTCTCTACTACGCTACCGTCGGTAGAAACGTCCGCTTTTATATTGTTGTAACCGTCGATATATTCGGCAAGTTCTGCCTTGAACGTCTTAAGCGTAGCTCCGAACTCTACTGTGTACAAAGGATTACTAAGCGTAACTTCGCTTACGTACTTGCTTTCGTCAAGACCGCCGATCGTCAAAACAATATCTTCGCTTGTTCCGTCGGAATAAGCTATCGCCGCCTTTAAAACAAATTCCGTATTTATGCTGCCGTCGGCTTTGTAAGCTCGCTCGTATACGTTATCGCCTCTTAAAACTACACTTTTAACTATTTTGTTAAGTTTACATTCTGCGCCTTCCTTCAGATCCAATATCTCGCTATGAGCGGAGTTTGCAGTCTCGAACTCGACGGTATAATAAGAAACGGTATACTTTAAGCTAACGTCAAACGTTACGGGTAACTCGATTGTTCCGTTAGATACATTGTATAATACACCGTCTATAATTACATCCTTATTCTCGAACTCTTTGTCGAAGATTAAAGTTATAATTCCCGTATACTTGCCGTCTTTGAATTCTGCGAATTTGCCCACGCAAGCCTGGTTGTAGTTGTCGTCTTTAAACGTCTTTTGTGTGGAAGAGCCACTTTCGCCTTCGTAATAAACGTTAGTAAAGCTGTTTAGCGTAAATTCGTCGGCAGCAAAACACTTATACGTTTTGCCGGCGGAAAGCTCTTTAAATCCGTTAAGTCCGTAAACTCTGCCGCTCATGGTAAAGGTTGCTCTGTTATCGGTGTATCCGCCATCTGAACCTTCGGTTATAGTCTGAGTTCCTACTCTAACCGCCTCGCCGCTACCTACGATTATCGTACCGGTGGTAGACGAGCTTTGCGCAATGCCGGCAAATGCGCCGTCTATATTAAGCGTACCGTTTACTGTCAAAACGGCGTTTTTGCTAAAGCCGTATTTAGAAAGCACACTTGCGTCCGGATACAACTTTCCGCTCTTGCCACCGTCCTTAAATCCGTCATATACGTATAATGCGCCGGTAGATTTGATGTCTATCAATCCGCCTTCTTCGATGGTAACCTTTGCGCCCGGCATAACTTTGTATTTTTGCGTAACGTTTACTTTTGCTCCGCCTTTGATTACAAAATTATAAGTATAAGGAATGGCAAGCACCATATCGGACGAGCCGTAGGTCTGTAAATAGAACTCGCCTGCGGTTATTTCGCCGTATACGTCGATAACGTTTACTCCACTGTCGCCGAGGTGGATATTTCCTACCGCTTGATCAACTTTTTTGGTATCGTCGTAGCTTATCTCTAACCTGCTGCCGCTATGGAGCCAAATAAGAGCGCCTTCTCCGCTAGTTGCCTTGTTTTCTATTTTATCCACCAAAACAACGTCCTGCCTGGTTATGCTGCTCCAGAAATACAACGAGGTAGAACCTAACACTTTAGCGCCGTAATCGATTATCTGTCTGCATCTTACGTTAACGGTATCGAACTGCACAAACGGGAACTGTCCCGCTCCGTACAAATCCGACGTGTTAGTGCCACCGGAATAGTTGTTTACCATAAAGGGCTGCTTGAGAGTAGCGCCGGCGTTTACCGTAAGCGTACCGCTGCCGTCCACAAGGCCTCTAACGTCCATGCTTCCGTTAATTATAACGTTGCCTTTATTTACGAGTTTAGAATAATCGCCCGAAGTGTGACCTTGCGCACTCTGATCCGCTTTGTGCTGTACGCCTCCGACAATAAGTTTTCCGTTTACGGTAAGCGTTACGCCCGCCTCCACGGTAAGCGTTACGAAAGGCTTAACTCCGTCGTTCCAGCTCACTCTTGCATGAGTGCCGCCTACGCTTACACCGACTATATCGTTAGCATAATAAGGTAAAAGAAGAGTTACCCCCATAGGTATTGTCGTGTTTTCGGTGAGCGAAATATCACCGAATACTCTTATCGTGCTTTCTTTGTAACTATCGCCGTCTTTAAGCGATTCGATCGCATCGCTTAATTTCTCGTACGATTGTGCGCCAACAAAGTAATTTGCTCCTTCGCCGGAGAACGCCGCTCTTATAGTAAGGTCGGAGCTGACGCTTACCGTATAAACATTCGAGTACGAAAGAAGCTTGCCCTCGGAGTCATACCAACCTAAGAACTTGGCAGACGAATCGGTATTAGTCGCCGTAAAAGTGATTTGACTGCCGGCAGCTACCTTGTCGCCGCTGTTTATAACGACTTCCCCGTTTTTTGCTGTAACCGAACCGGTCGAAGTGTTGCTGCTAAAGTTTATCGTACGTTCGCCCTGAACAAACATCACGTTAGCAAGCGCAAACATGTCTTCGCTCGGGAAGTTCGGATCATCGCCACTGTCTTTAACGTAAGCAATGTATATTGTCGTAATCTCGTTTTCGGCGCCGCTTATCGCTATTGCCCCTCTTTGCCAGCCGAGAGCGCCCTGCGCCTTGCTGTAATCGTCGGAGCCCAAATCTGCGCCCATATAACCTATTTTCGTTTTATATGCGTCCGTTATAAAGTTGTAATAACGCAACATCTCGGTGTTTGCTGCAATTTTTGTATTTATTCCGTAAAACGCTTTATCGCCCATCCCCGGCTCGGCATAACCTTTTTCTCCTTTGATACCGGTATTTACATAGTAATCGAATACAAGTACGCCCATACCTTGCACCTTAAACGCAATGTTGGAGGCAATACTATCCATTTTCTTATTTGCAAGAGATGACGAGAAAGCATACCTGCCTGCATTCGACAAAGACGAATTGTACTCGTAGTAGAATGCATCGTCGTTTACGATTTCGATAGGCAGCGAACCTTCGGCAATAAGATACTCGCTCATACTCGGCTCGAATATTATGTCTACTACAAACTTAGTATCGACATAACCGAGTTTTGTGTAAATAAATTCGATAGTGTGATTTACGGTAAAATCGTTTATTTTGTAGAAATATTCACCGTTATCGAATAAGGCAGAAATTCTCTTGCCTGTCGCAGAGTCGTAAACTTCCACTTCTGCCCCGTCTATTGCGGGCGACCTCAAAATGAATTCGGTATTTGTCTGCAAAACGGTGTGTTTAATCTTTTGATAAGCGTATATTTCGCCTTCGCTCGAAACGTTATTTACAAGTTTGGTAAAACTTATCGGGTTACTCAGCGGCAACCTTTCTTTAAATTCCACCTGTATATCCAAATCTCGTTCGAGCGTTATTATATCGCCGTTCGACTTAATAACGTCGCCGTAAACGCCGTCTTCGCCCTTAATGCGGTATCCTACATACTCGTATGCGCCGGCTGTAGACGGTTTAGCAAAAAGCTGAACTTTATTTAATAAGCCTTTTTGAATTCCGGCGCTAATATTCGTCCTGGCAAAATCTATCAAGTCGTAAACTTCGCCGCTTCCTATTACGCTTACGTTAACGTTTATAAGTTTGTTGACGTAAACCTTGGGATTTCTTAATGCAAAGTCGTACCAATCGTAATAAGTAAACTCGAATTTTATGGAATGCGTTCCCACCGAATCGAACCGGTGATACGTTGCCAAAAACGATATTCCGCTATTTTTATCTCCGGTAAGAGACTGCTTTACACCGTCGTAATATACGTCTATTTTTCCGTCATAAAACGTCGTGTCATCATATTCGAATGCAAATATGTCTGAATTCGTAATATAAAACGTTACCGTTGCGTTTTGCGCTTTGTCTGTTTCGGTAGCAAATTGTTTTTTCGTATCGTCGTATACTATCTTTTTTTCTGTTTCGTATACGTAATATATGTTTTCCGCATATTGAATTGCCCCTTCGGGTACGGAAATTTGCGTATCCTCGCTAAAAGTTTCGCTTTGGACAGTCGCAGTTTGTCCGCCGTCGAGTGCAGTAGCCGTAATATTCTTTATATACGCAGTGTCCGCTCCGGTATCGCCGCCACTGTCTTTTTTGTAATAAACGCTGAGCGAAATACTTGTGCCGGAAGTGTTTTCAATCGAATACGTTTTCCATACGCTGCTATCGCCTAAAACCGCTTCGTCGGTAGCGAGCGAGCAATTCGCACCTTTGGTGTTGGTGGTGGCTCCGTTGCTCGGAGCAAACCACAAATAATCGTAATTGTTTTCCGACGAACAAGCATATTCGAAGCTAAGTTTTGTATTTGCGGCTACGGTAAAGGATATATCGCTTTGAGTACTACCCTTCTTTTGATTGGTAGAACGGAAATACTTATTGGTTTCGCCATCTACAAAAGTCCAGGGATAATTGCCGCTAAATGCAACCTTTATGCCCTTCCATACCTCATACTGTATTTGAGTAGACGAACCTTTGTAAGTTGCGGTTAATGCCAATGCGTGTACAAATGTCTCTGCGCTATAACTTAATTGTTCGCCGCTTTCGCTTATCTCGCCTGCCGCCGAAGCAAACGTTACTCCGCTTATCGCACCGACTTTTTTCAGCGTATAAGACGTATCGAACTGCGATACTTGAAAACTCGTTCCGTCACTTCCTATGTATCCGTCGCATTGTTCGATAGACGTGCCGTTTTCGTTAACAAGCGAAAGCGCATTCTTTAAGCCCAAAAGCAAATTGCCCGAAGCAAAGGTAGTTCCGTTTATCGATGCGGCGAACGTTATCGCATGCGCACCGGGCGTAAGAGCAACTTCCGATTTCTTTCCGCTCACCTTCTGTACCGTACCGTCTACTTCTATCAATATTTCGCCGTCGATATCTAAGCCTATACCTAACTTGCTATACTCGGCAACGTCTACAAAAGTATAATTTTTGCCCTCAAATAAGCTAACCTTATTTGCTCCGTCTAAAGATACTTCGGCAAGCATGCCTCCGCAGTTAACTATTTCGCAACCGGTGCCCATTGTGTATGCGTATGCGATTCTTTTGTTTGCGGTCATGGTCTCGTTATAAATTTTAATTTGCTCTGACGTAAAATTATCCTTAACCGATTCCATCGTAAGCTCGACGGGATACATATTGTTATGGCAATTTTCTATCAGCGCATTGCCGCTCTTCGCAAACAAACCTACTTCATTGCCCGGATCTATGGCAAACGTGTTTATAATGTTGCAGTTTCTTATTACGGATCTATAAGCCGAACCGGACGTTTCCACTATAATGGGAGCCACGCCGTATCCTGCTCTGACCATACTGTTAAAAACGTTACAGTTTTCAATCAAAATCGGGGCCGTGCTTTTTACTGCTATAAATGCGCCGTTATTGTCTCCTTTATACGGCGTTTTAATAAAACAGTTATGAATATTTACGTTGCTTATAGTTGTGCCGTTAGCTACGTTTTTGCCAACCACTATGCCGTAATTACAAAAGGTCTCGCTTTTAGCGGTGAAATTTCTGAACGTTATGTTTTTTATTGTGCTGATTTTATCGATAGTACCGAAAAACGCCGAACCGTCATTATGATTAGACACAATCAAGCCGTTAGAAATGCTGTGCGACATTCCGTCAAATACGCCGCCGAAGTTTTCTATAGGCGACCAAGGTCTGTTATTTAGGTCTATATCTGCTCCGAGTCTGATTTCATAGGAAGAAAAATCCATGCCCGAGTTAGACAGATCCGCAAAACCTTTTAACTTAGCTGCGGTGTCCAAAGTAAAGACGTTAGACGAATAATCGTACCAACTTATATCGCTGCTGCCGTCCCAAACGGAAGCGGCTCTCGGAGTAGTAGTTTGCTCACTTTTGGGCGATGACGAATTTATGCTGTCGTCGCTTCCAAAGCTCCTGACGGCTACTCCCGAAACGATAAACACCATGGCTATCATCACCGTAGCTATCATCGTAATTAGTCTTGTTCTTTTCTTTTCCATTATATATTACCTCGTATTATATATTTTATATTATATGTAATCGCAATTTTCGTATCCGTCGCATATATTCGACTACAAAAGCGCAAAGTAAAAACACGCTGAGAATATAATTTTCGCAACGATATAAAAAAAACAGCGTATCTCCGCACAATAATATTTGTCGGTAGAAGCAGCCGTTATATAAAAAACGATATTTCACCTCAAAAAATCATCTGTTTTTGCCGCGCGATTTTCGCCGAAATGCGCCTGTCGATAAATATCACCGATAGCGCCTTACATCCGACTGATGGCATTTTTACAAAATATTGCGTACAAAAATCGGCTTATCCACAACGCAAGTCACTAAAAGTCTTATACGCTTACAAGATTTTGTTACAGATAATAGTTCGGCAAAATACCGATATACTCTCATAGTCTCAGTTGTCCGAGTACTTTAATATATTTACTGCCGCAAATTGCTTTGCAGTTGTTTTTTACTTTGTAAAATTTTCCGCACTCAAACACGGTATGCTCGCTCTGCGGCTTCTTTACCATTCTCCTTATAGCGCACGTAAGAGACAGAGCGGTAATCATGCCAAATATGACAATCATTACCATAGATACGTTTGCGACATACGCAAGGCACAGCATAAGCGCAGTCTTTACCGAATACGTATCGAGTAAAACGTGCAATACTTCTCGGACAAACAACATCGTTTCGCCCGAAAGTGAGGCAAGCAATATCGTACGAATTTGCTTAAAGAAGATGTAAAACGATAACAAAAACGTGAGTGCGAATATAGCTATCTTAAGGAAAATCAAATAAACTTTGTGCAGTTTTTTCAAATCTCTGCACGCCAAAAAAACGTCTTTTATAGCCTTCATTTTGGGCAAATAAGCAAGACCGAAAAAAAGTAAAATTATTAAGAGATAAACAATAAATATGCCGCCCATTTTTCCGTAAAAATCCTATATCAGCACGTTTTTCTGTAATGCCGCCAAATCTCCGCAGGTACAAAACCGCATAATTTTTTGCCGCATATACAGTACATTATATCATTAAACAAAATGTTTGTCAATATTTTATCTGTATATAAAAACTCTTTTGTGTGCTTACTCATTTCGTAAAATCAAACAAAGCAAATGCACGACGGTATTAGCGTCACGATGCAACGATAGATATCCGAGATTTTAGCCAAAAATACATAAGCTTTTTTGTAAGCAGATATTTATACAATCAACTCTAAATAACTATGTTGTTTCTTAACCGCACAAATGTTTCGCAGATGTTTTCGATTGACAAAATACTGCTCGTCATAGTTTATGCCTCCATAACTAAATCTACTCTATCATATACTGTTTTTTCTTGATATTTCGTGGTGAATACTATGTAATATTGAAGTCTCCCTTTTATATGTAATAAACTCGCTTTGTCTTGCCTTGGGTCTTTCTCCTATTGGCTTTTTATTTTCTGTGATAGTCAGTCGCTCTTATCTTACCATAGGTGCATTTTTTGTCCATAGCACAAGTCTTTTATCCACTCATCGAGCGAGTATTTTTTGCCAACAAAAAAGCCGTCTCCTAATAACGGAAACGACTTTTTGTATTACTAATTTGTTTTAGCTCCGATTACTCGATAATCTTAGCTATAACGCCGGAACCAACGGTTCTGCCGCCTTCACGAATAGCGAAACGAAGACCTTGTTCTGCAGCAATGGGGTGGATAAGAGTAACGGTCATGGTTACGTTATCTCCGGGCATTACCATTTCAACTCCCTTCGGAAGTTCGATAGAACCGGTAACGTCGGTAGTTCTGAAATAGAACTGGGGACGATATCCGTTGAAGAACGGAGTATGACGGCCACCTTCTTCCTTCTTAAGAACGTAAACTTCGGAAGTGAACTTGGTGTGCGGGGTAATCGAACCCGGCTTAGCGATAACCTGTCCTCTTTCGATGTCTTTACGATCGATACCTCTGAGAAGGATACCTGCGTTGTCACCTGCCTGAGCAAAATCAAGCGATTTACGGAACATTTCGATACCGGTTACAACGGAAGCCTTGGTCTCTCTGATACCAACGATTTCTACGGGGTCCTGAATCTTTACGGTACCACGCTCTACTCTACCGGTAGCAACGGTACCACGTCCGGTAATGGTGAATACGTCTTCGACAGGCATAAGGAAGGGCTTGTCGGTATCTCTTTCCGGAGCGGGAACGTACTTGTCTACAGCGTCCATAAGTTCGAAAATGCACTTGCATTCCGGACCGTCAACAACGCCGGCCTGAGCTGCTTCCAAAGCCTTAAGTGCCGAACCCTTGATAATCGGGGTTTCGTCTCCGGGGAAGCCGTACTCGGTAAGAAGATCTCTGATTTCCATCTCTACAAGGTCAAGAATTTCGGGATCGTCTACAAGGTCGGTCTTATTCATAAATACAACGATGCTGGGAACGCCTACCTGACGAGCAAGAAGAATGTGCTCTCTGGTCTGGGGCATTGCACCGTCGGTTGCAGCAACTACCAAGATTGCGCCATCCATCTGAGCAGCGCCGGTGATCATGTTTTTAACGTAGTCGGCGTGGCCCGGGCAGTCTACGTGAGCGTAGTGACGGGTTTCGGTCTGATATTCTACGTGAGAGGTATTAATCGTAATACCTCTTGCCTTCTCTTCGGGTGCCTTATCGATCTGGTCGTAACGCATCTGCTCTGCAAGACCTTTTGCAGCCAAAGTGGTGGTGATAGCAGCAGTCAAAGTGGTCTTACCATGGTCAACGTGGCCGATGGTACCAATGTTAACGTGCGGCTTAGAACGGTCAAATTTAGCCTTAGCCATTTTAAATTTCCTCCAAATAAAACTTGATTTTTAATTTTGATTGAGAGATGCGGCAACACCGACCTCTCTATAATTATACAATAGATTTAAATTTTTAACAAACGTTTTTGAGTCGTTTTTGTTAAAATTTAGTCTTTCTTACCTCTTTCACCGATAATTTTCTCTGCAATATTGCGAGGAACTTCGGCATAGTGGTCGAACGTCATGGTGTAGTTACCTCTACCCTGCGTTCTCGAACGAAGGTCGGTAGCGTAACCGAACATTTCCGAAAGGGGTATTTCGGCTCTGATCATCTTGCTGCCGTTGATATCGTCGGTACCCATAAGCTGTCCTCTACGAGAAGAGATATTGCCCTGAACTGCTCCGAGATAATCTTCGGGAAGGCTTACTTCCACCTTCATGATAGGCTCCAAAATTACCGGCCTGCCCTTCTTCATACCGTCCTTAAATGCCATAGAGCCTGCGATCTGGAATGCCATTTCGGACGAGTCGACTTCGTGATAGCTACCGTCGTAAACAGTAACCTTAAAGTCAACGGTTTCGTAACCTGCGAGCACACCGCTAAGTCTTGCCTCTCTGATACCCTTATCGATAGCCGGGATATATTCCTTAGGAATAGATCCGCCAACGGTAGCGTCTTCGAATACGTAACCGCTGCCCGGCTCCAAAGGCTCCATCTTGATTTTACAATGACCGTACTGACCTTTACCGCCTGACTGACGAGCGTACTTGCCTTCTGCCTGTACGGCGTCTCGCAAAGTCTCTCTGTACGCAACCTGAGGCTTACCTATGTTAGCGTCTACCTTAAATTCGCGCTTCATACGATCGACGATAATGTCAAGGTGAAGTTCGCCCATACCGGCGATTATTGTCTGACCGGTTTCCTGATCTGTCCAGGTTTTAAAGGTCGGATCTTCTTCGGCAAGCTTAATAAGCGCCATAGTCATCTTTTCCTGATCGGCTTTGGTCTTGGGCTCGATAGCAACGTTTATAACCGGCTCGGGGAATTCCATGCTTTCCAAAACAATAGGATTCTTTTCGTCGCAAAGCGTATCGCCGGTAGTAGTATCTTTAAGTCCTACGAATGCGCAAATGTCGCCGGAATAAATCTTTTGAATTTCGGTACGGCTATTTGCATGCATCATAAGAATACGGCTGATTCTTTCTTTCTTTCCTTTGGTGGAGTTAAGAACATACGAACCGCTTTCGAGCGTACCGCTGTAGCAACGGAAGAACGCAAGCTTACCTACGAACGGATCTGCCATAATCTTGAATGCAAGACCTGAAAACGGAGCTTCGTCGCTGGTTTCTCTCTCTTCTTCTTTGCCGTCAAGAGTAAGTCCCTTGATATGCGGAACGTCGAGCGGAGACGGCATGTAATCAACTACTGCGTCCAAAAGTTTTTGTACACCCTTGTTTTTGTAGCTGGAGCCGCAAATAACGGGGATGTACTTCATGGAAATAGTAAGCTTTCTAAGCGCAGTCTTTATCTCTTCTTCGGTAAAGTCTTCGCCTTCGGTCTCGAAATATCTCTCCATCAAAGCGTCGTCGCTCTCGGCTACAGCCTCAAGAATCTTGGCTCTATATTCTTTAGCCATATCTACGAGATCTGCCGGGATATCCGTCTCTTCCATGGTGGTACCGAGGTCGTCGGTATAGATGTCCGCTTTCATGGTGACGAGGTCTACCATACCTACGAACGTGTCAGCCTTACCTATGGGCAACTGAATAGCCAAGGGATTGGTTCCGAGACGAGTCTTCATCATGTCGATTACATTAAAGAAGTTTGCGCCCTGGAAGTCCATCTTATTAACGTATGCAATACGGGGAACGCCATACTTATCTGCCTGACGCCATACCGTTTCGGACTGGGGCTGAACGCCGCCTCTTGCGCAAAATACCGCTACGGCTCCGTCCAGTACCTTAAGCGAACGTTCTACTTCTACAGTGAAGTCAACGTGGCCCGGGGTATCTATAATGTTGATTCTCTTACCTTTCCACTGGGTGGTGGTAGCAGCCGAAGTAATGGTTATACCACGCTCCTGCTCCTGCGCCATCCAGTCCATGGTTGCGGCGCCTTCATGTACTTCGCCGATCTTATGAACCTTACCTGTGTAAAAAAGAATACGTTCGGTAGTAGTGGTCTTACCTGCGTCGATATGAGCCATTATACCGATGTTTCTGGTGTTTTCCAAACTAAACTGTCTGTCACTCATCTATTGATACCTCTCTGTTACCAGCGGTAGTGAGCAAACGCCTTGTTTGACTCAGCTACTCTGTGCATTTCTTCCTTACGCTTTACGGATGCGCCGGTGTTATTGTAAGCATCCATAAGCTCGCCTGCAAGTTTTTCTTTCATGGTTTTTTCACTGCGATTACGAGCAAACGAAACAATCCATCTTATTGCAAGCGTTTGTCTACGTTCCGGTCTGATCTCGATGGGAACCTGATAGGTCGAACCGCCGACTCTGCGGGCTTTGGTTTCGAGCACGGGCATAACGTTTTCCATAGCCTTGGCAAAAACGTCCATGGGATCTGCGCCGAGTTTTTCTTTTATAATATCGAACGCTTCATAAACGATCGATTGAGCTGTTCCTTTCTTTCCGTCCTGCATAACCTGATTGGTAAGCTTGGCAACGACCTTGCTGCCGAACTTCGGATCGGGTAACACGTCACGATGAGGAACTCCGCTTCTTCTTGGCATAGTTAATTTCCTCCTTTAAATTTTTTCTTTTTTTCGATGGCGCTATTACTTGGATCTCTTAGCACCGTACTTCGAGCGGGCTTGCTTACGCTTTGCTACGCCTGCTGTATCAAGCGTGCCGCGAATGATGTGATATCTCACACCGGGCAAATCCTTCACTCTGCCGCCACGAATAAGCACGACGCTGTGTTCCTGCAAATTGTGTCCGATTCCCGGAATGTAAACAGTACCTTCCATCTTGTTTACAAGACGAACTCTGGCAATCTTACGAAGTGCCGAGTTAGGCTTCTTGGGCGTAGTGGTGGTAACCGAAAGACAAACACCTCTCTTTTGAGGATTGTTTTCGAGTATAGGACTAAGCGACTTATACTTTACCTGCTCTCTGCCCTTTCTGATCAACTGGTTAATCGTAGGCATTATTACTCTACCTCCTTTTTTAAGATAGTCTTGCCCGCCCCGAAAAAATAGGTTAGGACAATCAAATGTGCGACTTATAAAAATTTCGCACAATAGTTATTTTACTACAACGGCGCAAGCAAAGTCAATCGTTTGCAAGTCAAAAACAAAAAAATATGCGTTTGCTTTTGTATAATCGCAACTGCGCAACGTGTAATGCAATATGGATATTCAATATTTATCTTGTTTCTACTCCGTTCGCTTCATAAAATACCTTTCTGCGATATTCCGCACGAATAGTATGCAATACCTGCAATTGCGTTTCGTATGCGCCAAACTTTTACCGACGCTATCTTGTTCTTTCTTTCATTTTAATATGTCCGATTGTGTTTTATCTCTTTTACCCGGCAGGTCGTCCCGTTATAACAAAATCGGAGTTTTTGTTTTGTTCATCGGTTAATCTTTTTCCGCCGCTATAGCGTGGTTTTCGTTATACAAAACGACGTCCTTCAAAATAAAAGAACGCCGTTTTTCCATATCTATGAGACTATTAAATCATTGTTATAATCGGACTCGGGTAAATTCCGTTGCCGTTATATACGATTAAGGATAGAGGAATCAACCGCTACGCTTTACCTTCGATATCTTACACCGTCCGACATCCGTGTTTGTCTCCCCATGCACCCGAAATTGTCCGCTCTCGACAAAATCAAGTTAACGATTCGTAAATTTTTACGCCCATACGCTTTATCCAACAGTCCGTCAACACGCAAAGCGCTACAAAAAACACCGCAAAAATGACACATAGCAGCCACGACGGAACAAATCCGAGAAAGATTCCTCCGAAAACTATCGCCAAATCGGAAACCGAACCGATCAATATAACTAAAAAAATGCTCATGCTTTGTTTGATGACTATAGTTTCGTTAGTATACTTAAGATTGGGAAATTTGAGGTTTAAGAACAGTCCAAGGCGAGAAAAAAACATAATGTTAGGAACTACGACCGCTGTGGCAAAAACCGTTTCTGTTACGCCGATTTTTAATGCGATGCCCACGCAAAGGCACGCAACAACCGCCGTAGATACCGTCAAAATATCCTGAACTTTTACCTTTGCGTTAAGTATATCGACCGTTGGCACGGGAAGCGACCTCGTCAGCCAATAACTCTTACCCTCCAAAGAAACGGAAACTGCGGTAATGCTCGTAGTATTCGAGGCAAATAATACTATACCGGCGACCACGACTCCCACGCTTAAATTTATATTTTCGGCAAGTTCTTTCATAAGCAGCGACAAATCGTCTGAAAATATAAATGCCACTACTCCGATAGCCACTTCGAACAATAACCCTATCCCGCAGTTAAGCATATAGTTTGCGTCGGAAGCAAATCTTTTAAATTCCTTACAAAGTAACGTGTTTTTGAGACTTTTCACTTTGTAATCTTTATCCCCTACCGATTTTGCCTTTGCCGTTGCCGTCGACGAGGTTGCGATCTTTAAAAAGCTCTTATTGAGAATAAAGTACACCAAAGCGAACACTGCCCCTATAACCGCTGCCGAAACGACAATACTTAAAATATCTCCGTCGGCGGCTTTACCCATTATATAAAATGGATATGCGTATAGCTTTATTCCGGACGCTATCGACTCGCCGTTAGCTACCAACCCGTTTATGATTTGCTCGCTCATTGCAAAAACGACGTAGTATATTGCAATAAACATTATTGAAATAAGTACGGTAAAAAAGCTTTTATTTTTTAGTTTTTGATTTATTTTCGCTACGACGTATCCTAAAATGCACGACAGTATGAGCACAAATACAGTTATAATCGCAAACACCGCTATCGACCCGATTACTCCCAAAAGCGTAGGCGAACCGAATACATAATAGGCTATCATAGCAGGCAAAAAAAACACTCCGCTGTAAAGAGCGCCCATTATATACACGCCGAAAAGTCTCGAAACGAGAATGAATTTTACGGGAATGGGCATAGAAAGCAACAAATCGTTATCTTTTGCCGAATACAGTGTTGCAAAAGTATTAAACACGCTACCGAACACGCCGAACAAAATCGCTGCTCCGCCCGTTACGGTAAAATAAATCCATCTGTAATCGGTCTGAGCAAACTGCACGCACAAAGCCATGCACGCAACGAAGAAGAACGCAGACAAAAGCAAAATCATTGCGACAAAAAATACAATATAGCCGACAATGGATTTCTTTGATTTCATTACGCCCGTTTTCCCGTTTACGAAAAACGCCCTGTTGATTTCGAGCAACTGTTTTTTTATAAGCGTTTTAAGCATTGGGAGCCTCCGATTCAAGGAACACGTTTTCCAGCGATTCGTCGCCTTTGACCTCTTCCATTGTCCCCGATTTGATAAGCTTACCACCCTTAATTATAGCTATCTTGTCACACAGTTTTTCCGCCGTTTCCAAAACGTGCGTCGAGAAAAATATCGCTCCGCCCTCGCTGCACTTTTCTCTCATCATTTGCTTTAGAAGATGCGAAGCCTTAGGATCCAATCCGACAAACGGTTCGTCCATAATTACAAGCTGAGGCTGATGAATCCATGCCGAAATTATTGCAAGCTTTTGCTTCATTCCGTGCGAATACGAAGATATGACGCCGCCTAAGTCTTTTGTTATTTCAAAAGCTGCCGAATACTTCGCAATCCGCTGTCTTCTATCCGACTTACTCACTCCGAAAATGTCGGCAACAAAGTTAAGATATGCTATTCCCGTCATAAATTCATACAAATCGGGATTGTCCGGGATAT
Organism: Firmicutes bacterium CAG:552; assembly: GCA_000435495.1. Lineage (GTDB taxonomy): Bacteria > Bacillota > Clostridia > Christensenellales > Pumilibacteraceae > CAG-552. Next base: position 15,107 of record FR884012.1, read on the forward strand.
AAGCTATCCGACGCTTACACTCCGTAGGTTGTTCTTTTACGGATATTCCGTCTATCTTTATATCTCCGTCGTCAAACGCAAGTATGCCTGCGACCGCCTTTATCGTGGTCGTCTTGCCTGCCCCGTTATGTCCTATAAAGCCGTAAATTTCGCCTTTTTCTATCGTAAGCGACAAATCGTCCACTGCCGTTTTTTCGCCGTATTTTTTTGTAAGATGTTCTATTTTCAGCATAATCGTTTACACCTCGCCGTTAAAAATCCATTGTTGTATAACGTATGTTATATTATACCGTATTTGTTGTCCATTGTCAACAAACTTATAACAAAACGACAAAGTTTACAAAAAAATGTTACGGCGAAATTTGTTCTTCCGCCGTAACCGATAAAATCGAATATCTTATATTGTCCGCTATGGAAATCGAATCGACTTACTCCGATGCCTTAACCAGGCTATAACTTTTAAAGCCGTCGCTAAGTTCCATTCCTTCGTCAGTAAGATGCAAAATATAAAGCCCTGCGTCGCCGCCCAAAACGGCATACTTGCCCAAGCTAAAGAATTTTACGGATCCGCTCTTGCTTTCTACCGTTGCAGATGCCGACTTTTCGGAAATTTGCACTTCGCAACCGCCGCCGATCCACTTACCGTAAAAGTCGCCTGCAACGCCCTCTGAAAAATCGTCGAGGAGCGTGCCGTTGTACTTAGTTTTTTCGGTATCAGAAAAAGTTTGAATTTCCGTGTCGCCTATACCAAACTCGCCGGTTACGGTAACGTCTTGGGCCCTAAATTCGATTTTTGCGCTATTCGCCGTAAGCCCATCCGAAATCATATCGAGTTTTAACACGAACGCTTCCACAGCAACTCCTTGCTCTTCCCCACCCGGATAATCAACGGTTATTATATAATGTCCGTCGTCATCATAACAAGAACCGCTTATATATTCGGTATACTCGGATATGTTAAAATCGACGTAAGAAAGTGCGGTACTTATCAACAGATTTACGTTATCTCTCGAATTTACGTTACCGGAAGTTCCGCCTACGCTCGGCAATTGTTCGGAATCATATTCGACGTTTCCGTTTTGCGTTTTACTTACATAAAAGACAGATTTATCCACAAAAACGGAATACTTAACTTGTTTTTTATCGAATATCGGCGAAGACACGCTCATTGGAGCAACGCCGCCGCCTTTCGACGCAGCCTTAGGCGCAGAGATTGTAATATCCGCATACGCATTAAGCATAACGTTAGCGTTGTCTCTTGCATCTATTTTTGCATCCAGCGCAGCGGCTATAGTGCGACTGTCCTGTGAGACTGCAATGTCTAATTTTATCTTAGCGCCCTTTTTTCCGAGATAATTATCGTAATTCGTAACGTCGTTATAAAGCGTAATTATTTCGGCGTTAGCCATATCTCTGTACTCTATTTGCGGGGGATCTTCTTCACATGCGCAAAGACATATCGAACCAACCAAAACCGACATAAGCATCAAAGCAAACAATTTAGATTTCATTCCTAAGGCACCTCCTTTAAAAGTCTACCATACCTAAAAAATATTGTCAATAACTTTGCTGACAAAAAGCCGCTTCGATTAACTCGAAACGGCTTTGATTGATTAACCGTAATACAAATATTTTGTATCCTTTTCAGTTATTTTATTTATCGTTTTGTTTTTCTTTTGCTTCGGTCGCCGTCAACGTTTCCCTTATAGTCGAGCAAAGGGTAGCCACGTTTTGCAATTCGCTGGGAACGATAAGTTTTGTGCTTTTTCCGTCCGCAAGCGTCTTAAGCGCTTCGTAACCCTGCAACGTGATATAAGCTGCGTCCGGCTTTGCGTCCACGATAAGTTTTATCGCTTCCTGCTGACCTTGCGCCTCAATGATAAGCGCCTGTTTTTTAGCTTCGGCTCTAAGTATTTCCGCCTCTTTCTGCGCCTCCGCTCTGAGAATCTCGCTGTCTCTCTCGCCTTCCGCCTTAAGAATAGCGCTGCGCTTTTCGCCTTCTGCCAAAAGTATGGTCTCACGTCTTTCTCGCTCCGCCTTCATCTGCTTTTCCATGGCTTCTCGTATAGCCCTCGGCGGATCGATGTTTTTAAGTTCCACTCTGTTGATTTTGATACCCCACGGATCGGTCGCTTCGTCCAAAATCGCTCTCATTTTGCTGTTTACAGTGTCCCTGCTTGTGAGCGTTTCGTCGAGTTCCATTTCACCGATAATGTTACGAAGCGTTGTCGCCGTAAGGTTTTCTATAGCGGAAATAGGTCTTTCCACGCCGTAGCAATAAAGTTTCGGATCGGTAATCTGATAATACACTACGGTATCTATCTGCATTGTTACGTTATCCTTGGTTATTATGGGCTGAGGCGGGAAATCCGCAACTTTTTCCTTAACACTGATAATGGGTCTTGCCCTATCGATAAACGGGAAAATGACGTTGATACCGGTCGAAAGCGTACGATGGTATCTACCGAATCTTTCGATAACCACGGCGGTTCCCTGTCTTACCACCCTTATGGACGTAACCAAAATTATAAAAAAGATTACTACCACTGCCACCAAAGCAATTATGCCCACTGTGCTGCCTGCCGAACTGATTAAACTCATTGTTTTATCTCCTTTACTATTAATTTATTCCCCGATATGCTCACTACCTGCACGTATGCGCCTGCGCTTATCGGGGTTTCGCTCGTCGCCGTCCATACAACGTCGCCGAATTTTACGCTGCCGTTATTGTCCTCGGTAATATCTCCGATTAGTTTTGCTTTCTTGCCGATTAATGCGTCCGTATTTGTCTTTACGTCTTTTTTTAGCATTTTCATAGCAAGCGGTCTGAACGCTATCAAAAACGCAAAACTTACGACGGTAACAGCAAGAATCTGCCAAACAATGCTTACGTCCAAAAGCGCAAGCACAATTCCCGCCACAGAACCGGGCACAAACCAAATGCTTACGAATTCGGTTGTGATAAATTCGATGAGAAGAGATGCTGCAATCACTCCCAACCATAGCCACAAAAACTGCATTTGCCCTCCTGACAGACATAATCGAATGCGGCAAATAAATCCGCTTCCGCCCTTGCCTTATATGATACCATACGCAAAAAAAGATGTCAAGCGCAAAATCGAATTATAAGTAGACTTTTTCTACCGTTATTTTACCTAAATTAAGCCAAAAAGTTACCGATTTTTCTAATCGTTATTATTTTCTTTTAATGAAAGTTCGTTTTCTATCTCATTTCGTTGACCTATCGCCCCACATAATGCTAAAATAACTCAGGAGGTATTTATGAAAAAGATTAACGCTACAATAAAATTCGACGACGGAGAAATACGGCTAGAACTATATCCCGAAGTTGCTCCGATTACGGTAGAAAATTTTGTAAAACTTGCAAAAGAGAATTTCTATAACGGACTGTGTTTTCATAGAGTTATTCCCGGTTTTATGATTCAAGGCGGAGGCTTTGAATTTAACGAAGGGCTCGATCAAAAAAACGCCCCTACGATAAAGGGCGAATTCAGAGAAAATGGCATAAACAACGACATAAGTCACCAATCCGGAGTTATATCCATGGCTCGTACTAACGTAAAAGACTCCGCTTCCAGCCAATTTTTTATATGTGTAGACGACTGTTCGTATCTCGACGGACAATACGCCGCATTCGGTCAGGTAAGAGACAAAGAATCGTTAGACAAAGCGATAGCTATCAGCAAAACGCCGACAGGCAAATGGATGTACTACGACGATGTCCCCACAACTCCGGTTGTAATAAAGGAAGTTATAATCGAAGATTAACATCCGACATAACAGGTATATAATACGACGTAATAAGTAAAATGCGAAGGGAATCGTCTAAATCGTTTCCTTCGCATTTTTTACAATAATTATGTTAGTGATCCCATTCGCCACACCTATTATCGAAGCATTTTCGCCGATGAGAACCCGACCGCATTGCAACTTTGTTGCTGCCTAGCAAACGCTCGAAGTTATATCGAGTATATTGCGAGTGGCTTTTGTCGCCGCATAAACGATTAGAAAGATGAAATCCATTCGTAATTGAGTTTTTGTAACCTGTATAAAATTACCTTATAAATCTTCTGACCGCCGCTTCGTTATAATTTTGCGTATCGAGCAAAACGAACACGTCCACGCTTTTAAATTCGTTATCGGTAAACGCCGTATCCGAAACTTTTGAACCGAACATAAGGTAAGTCCTCAGCAGCGGAGGCAACATCCTCGACATTTCTTTTTCGTTATAATTGCTCGTGTCGATTTGTTCTATTTGCTCGTCGTCCAATGACGTTACCATCAGGGCTTCGTCGATACCGTGTCTTTGCGCTAAAAAAGATAACTCTTTGACGTATTTACTTTTGTCCGTACCGAAAAAACTTGCGTCGCCTAAAATAAATCGAAACTTGTTGTCGATTACATAGTTTAGCATGCCCTTTACGAGCAGCATTACTACCGCTCCGTCTCGGTAGTCTTTATGTACTATGGCTCTGCTTACTTCGCAAATTTTGTCGCCGGTCGCTCTTATTTTATCTATATTAAACTCCGACTCGCAAACGAGTTTCATGCCGCTCGGCAGATCTGCGGGATCCGTAAGGCGATAAGACGCTATAACTTCATCTTTTTCGACGTCCTTCACTATAAGCAGTTTTGCATAATCGTCATACTCCGATTTGTCCAATCCTTCGGACTCAGAAAGCTCGTTATTAAACTCCCTCAACATCTCCTTATATCTCAGCCTATACGTCTGTTCTTTTTCTGTCTGCGTATCGGCAATCTTTACTATAAATTTAGAAAAATCCATAATCACCTACTCTTCATTAGTTTTACTTTCGACTTGAGCTTCTCGCTCCTTAAGAATCTGGCTGAACAAATACCACTTAACGCACTCTCTTCCGTCCTCGGGTACGAAATACCAAATTTCATCGCCTTCATACAATTCGAAGTCCTCTCCGGCTCCGAACAATATGCGATATATTTGCTTTAACGGAAATTGTTTTACTATTTCTCTTTCTCCGTCAATGCCCTCGTACGTAAGTCCGGCGGCATCCAATGTACATTGTCCGTAACCGGTCTTTTCGAGCATGCTTTTACCGTCTTTGCACGAGTGAAAAAGCGTAACGGAAGCACTTAAGGAAACCTCTTCACGCAAACAACGTTTTTCATAGGCATACCAATCCTTTATTGTAGGAAACTCACAATCGAAACGATATCTGTCATCAAGGGTATATTCCCTTCCGCAACAATTGCACTTCAGCTTTTTGCCCTTTGACGACATGTCCTCGCCTTCGCACGCCGGGCATTTGTACAATACGTTATGCAAACCCTCTGCGAGTTTTCCTTTGTACCTGATTTTGGGATGAGCCTGCAACCACTCGTAATCGTCGTAGTACATTGCTGCGTTTACTCTTTCCGTAAGCTCTTCTATTGGTATAGAATTCGCCTCGCCTGCCTTGAACAGCTCGGTTAAATTACATTCCACGAATCCGCCCCTTCGCATCTTCTTCGCCCACTTCGGTAACTTAAAATAGTTACCGTTGATTCTAAGCACATATACCGGTAAATTAAGTTTTTGAATAAATTTGTAAGTTACGTCCTGTATCTCTTCAAATTGCCCTACCGTACTTAACCTCGCTTCCGGCATCATTACAAGCACTTCGTTATAGCCTATTACTCTAAAACAGTTTTTAACCGTTTCAAGGTCGGGCGTAAATATGCTTTTGGGTATGCATCCTGCGTCTTTAATAAATTTACCCAAGCTTTTTTTATAAAAATACATTCTGTTTGTAATAAAGTGCGGCTTATCCTTTTTAGTGACGGCAGCGGCATAAAAGAAATCTACGAACGAACCGTGCGTAACCAAAACGAGCGACGGCTTTTCCAATTTTTTCACGCCCTTGTTTATGCGCACTTTTATGCGGCAATTGCACCAAAACGTAATTGCGCAGATTACTCTTCTTACAAAAAAGTTGCTTCCTTTTCTTACAACCGTTTTTGACGAATACTCCTTATCCATGGCCACTCGCTTATTTACGTACGCAAAAATCTTTTTGCGGTTTACGTACATTATTACAATAAGAACGACTATGGAAACGAAAACAATCAGCGACGTCACCCAACTTGCTACCATTGTCATTCTTCCTAACATTATCCCGATAATGATAGACGGAATGGATCCGAAAGTCGTAAGTGCCATATATCGAGGATATTTTGTCTTAAGCGTTGCGGTAAAAAAACAGATCAAGCCGTACGGTATTGCCGGCAAAAAGTACAGTATAAACACAAATGCGGCTACTCGTTTGGAATGACGAGCCTTCTCGAAGTCTATATCTAGCTTCTTTTGAAAGTATTTACCTAATTTGTCCCCGTAAATTTTGTAAAGCGCATAGATAATGGAATTGCCTAGAATGACGCCGCCCAAGCATATTAAAAACCCATTCAATGCCCCGTAAATCATCCCCGAAAGCACTTGAACGGGTTCCGCAGGCATAAAAGGTAAAATAACCTGAAAAACCGTAAGAATTACTATAACAATAACCCCGCGATAACCGAATCCGTTAAATTCGTCCCTGTCGATTTCTCCGTTAATTATCTTTTTGAGAATTTCTGCATTTTCGCCCGAAAACAAGAATAAGAGCAGTCCGGCGATAATTGCCAAAAAAGCAACGAATATTAAAATTTTCTTTAATTTACTTTTCATTAAACAATTCCGCTATCAAAAACATAATTCATATTATATCTTATTAACGGATAAAATGCAAGGAAATTTTTGCAAATTTTTGTTGATTTGTCAAACGTTTTTCATAAGTTTTTGGAAAATTCTTTGATAATTTTTTATACCGCGTAACTTCCGAACGAAAAACGCGGCAATATTGCCGCTTGAAGTGTGGGATAAGTATAACATTTTTGCCGTAAAAGGTCAAGTATATGATTGCAC
>FR884013.1 GCA_000435495.1 Firmicutes bacterium CAG:552
GTAAGTCTGCCCTTTGGGGCGAATATAACAGGGTTTTAACGCACTGCTGCATAGGCTAAACTTATGGGGCGGTGCGATTTTGCTTTTATAAGGGAAAAAGAACAACATTTTTACAAAGATTTTAAGTCGCATAAGCGACACGGAACATATCCTTACAAAAATTAAAGGAGATACGATTATGACAAACAACAAGGCGAATAAATCAAAGATATTAGCGCTTATACTCGGTCTTGCGGCGTGCCTTGCGCTTATGCTCGGCATAGTGGTTGCAAGCCCTGCGAACACTGCGCGCGCAGAAGAGACAGACCTGCACATCCCGGTCAGCACGATTACCGCAACCTCTAACTATAAGGTTGAAAAAACGACCACGGTGGCAATAACCGACGAACTTGTGCCTGTTACCGACCTTGTAAAAGTGTTCAACGACGCGGCGCAAGAGCCGACCTTTGGCGGAACGCTTGTCAGGGGTACCGACTTCGAAGTAAGTTATGCGGTAAAAGCGGGCTCGATCGACATGCTCGATTTTAGCGGCAAACCCGTTGGCGCCGGTACTTACATTGTTACCGTCACGGGTAAGGGCGCGTACGAGGGCAGTTTCACCAAAGAATTCGTGATTAACAAGGCAGCGCGATCAGACGTTCCCGTCGGACTTATCGCCAACCCGATTTCGTGCAGGGACGGCAGCGGCACAATCGACGGCGTTACCATCGCGATGGAATACAGAAAAGTCGGCGACGCGGATTATACAAAGTGCACGTCAAGTAAGATTACAGGGCTTGCGGCAGGCGAATACCAAATAAGATACGCGGAAAACGAAAACTATCTGGCAAGCGCTGACGTAACCGTTACCATTGCCATAAGCCATAATCTGGGCACGCTTATTGAAGAAACCCCCGCAACTTGTATTGCTGACGGTATGCAAGCGCATTACAAATGCTCGGTTTGCAACAAGTATTTTGACGAAAGCAAAACCGAAAAGACTGAAGCAGCGTTGACTATCCCCGCAACCGGCGTTCATACATTTGGCACGCTTATTGAAGAACAACCCGCAACTTGTATCGCAGGCGGTATGAAAGCACACTACAAATGCACAGTGTGCGGAAAATACTTTGACGAAAACAAAAACGAAACAACCGAAGAAGCGTTGAAAACTCCCGTCAGCCCATACTATGGGCACAACTTTGGTTTTTGGGTAGAAGAAGAGTACGCAACTTGTCAAGCCCCGGGCAGAAAAGGATACAAGCATTGCAGCATCTGCGACAAGGATTACGATGCAAGCAATACGGAAATTACCGATTTTGTTATCCCTGTCAATCCGGACGGTCACGAATTGGGTGATTTGGTTGCAGAAGTTCCTGCAACGTGCAAAGATACCGGCGTGAAAGAGCATAGAGACTGCAGATTGTGCGGAAAACATTGCGACCCGATAACCCGAAAAGAGATTGCGGACTTGACTATCCCCACCACAAACAACCATACCTACGGTAAGTTGATACCCGAAGTGCCTGCAACGACCACAGAATTTGGCGTGAAAGAACACAAAGATTGCTCGGTTTGCGGAAAGCACTTTGATAAAGACGGCAACGAAATCACCGAACTTAGAATTGCCAAAATCGGCACGCATAACGTAATAGTAAACGGCGAAAGCAAATTCTATGTACACGGCGAAAGCGTAACCGTAACGGCAGAAGATAAAGAAGGCAAAGAGTTCAAAGGTTGGCAGGACGAAAACGGAGAAATCGTCAGCACAAACAAGAGTTATACCTTTACCGTAAAGGAAGCAACAACCCTTACGGCTGTATATGAAGATAAGTCTTCGGGCGGTGGCGAAATCACCCCGCCTGCTAAAAAGGACGGACTTTCGGGCGGACAAATTGCAGGTATCGTAATCGGTTCGGTAGCGGTCGCAGGAATCGGCGGATTTGCTGTTCTTTGGTTCGCTGTCAAGAAAAAGACTTTTGCGGACTTAATCGCAGCAATCAAAGCATTGTTTACAAAAAAGAAATAATTTGCAGGATTAAGCAAATCTAAATAACAGTAAAAAAGAGAGTTTGACTATGGTGACGCTCTGTAATCGTCGGCGGCTTACCGAAAATTACGGGCAAAGAACGCACGATAGAAATCATTTACAAAGTAGATATTACGTCCGTTTTACGTCATAAACTCAAATAACAACGAAAAAGCGTATGTTTCACTACGATTCATACGCTATTTTCTTTGATTTGTAATAGTGTCCATAAAGAGAATTATCAGTCGGTCTGTCTCCGAAGATATTGAGCGATAATAATTCGGCAGCTGTCGCATATCGTAATTCCGACGAAAATTTGCTTATAAATAAAGTGACAAACCCCGTTCACCGGTGAACGGGGTTAAACTTGCCGTGGTGTATAGAAACCAAATTTATATTAGTAAAAGTGTTCCGAGTGATAATACGTGTGCTGAAAAACTATAATTGCTACGCACCTTTGCGATTAAGCATTGTAAAAAGCGGCAAAAAGTCGTCACTTTTATAATTTCATATTTAAGCGCTTGACAAATCGAAATGCGTGCGGACATAATTATACGGGCAGACACAAAAAGCCGTGTATGCCCAAACAAATATAATGGCTTCGTTATAAAAAAGCAAACTTGTATTTTACGGCAGTAATAAAACAAAATTGCTGTTTATAACGAAATGACGGAGTGCGCAATAACGTTTCCCGTAACGGCGAAATTACGGTGCAAAGGAAAATGCAAGTAAAAAGCTGATACGTTATGAGAATTTGTCGCAAATATATATGACTATAAGGTTGCGATTATATGTCAAAAAACGCATATGCGTCAGGAAAGCATTTCGAAAACATGTAAAATCAAGCAGCTTTTGCGGCAATAATTTACGTAAAAGGAGTCGGTAGATATGAAAAGAAAGGACAGAGAAATTACTGACAGAAGCAAGATAGATGATATATTGTCTCAAGCAAAGTATTTGCATTTGGGTATGTTTGACTAAGAATATCCGTATGTCGTTCCTCTCCATTACGGCTACTCGTTAAATGACGATAAATTGACATTGTACGTTCGCCATTTTTAATGTACTAAGCCGATTTATTTCGTAAGCAAAACTTCGGTCCCGTCAAAGGTATAAGTGTAATCGGAAGCGTTCCAATGTATCATGTCGCTTCGCTTTGCGTCGGCTCTGTGAAAGTGCAGAGCGAACGCTTTTTGCTCGTCGGTTTTCGGAAAAATATTAGATAGATTTTCTATTATTACTGTGAACTGTAACTTACCGCCAGGGGCGTTTTTAAGCTGCTCTCCGGTAAACGAGTATAATACGCTTTCGTGAAAGGTGCCGGAGTATCTGTCGTCGAAAGAAATAGAAAAAATAAATTCGCCTTCGAGGTTTGCTTCCGATTCGGCGGTAAAGTATCCCCTAAGTTCATAGCCGTCCTTTAACTTTTCGTTTATCGTATAGTTGCAAGCCACGTTGTCGTTATCGACTTTTGCGTCGCCTATCGGCAAATAAACATCGTATACGTTTCCGCAAGCCGTCATTGCGGTTGCGCAAAGAGCAAAGACTAAAGCAATAGCCAATGCCGAAATTATTTTTTTCATTAATAATGCCTCCTTATATTTCTTAGCATTATATCATATATGTTTTGAGCTGTCAACACCCGATATGTTATTAACGCCTGCATGGGACTAAATTTACGACACTCAAACGTTCTTATAACGTTTGGGCAGCGTATTTATAGCGTTTCCTCTTGACGTATTCGGCGGTCGGCGATTTTTTGACGTGAGTTAAAAGGCGATACCGAAAAAATGTAAGAAAGTCGCTAACCGATTTGTGAAAAAATTTCTGCCGAAAAAAAGAATGGCAGGGGGGGGGAAAGGTAAGAATTGCCTTGGATGCAATGTCAAAAGCCTTGACCGTATATGACGTTACTTACGGCGAAGGTAGCGTTTGGACGCAGAACGACGAAAACAAAGGCTTGAGATTTATCGTCAACGGCTATCATGCCAAATTCCAGGATATAGTTATTAACGGCGCCGTAGCGGATAAAAAGCACTATTAGGTTGAAATCGGAAGTACCGTTATTACCTTAAAGGACGAGTATTTACAGACGCTCGATGCGGGCAAATATACTCTCGTTATCAGGTACACAGACGGTAGCACGGACGGAACGGATACGTTCACAATCGCTAAAAACAAGCCGGATACTTCGTTTGACGTCGGTAAACTTATAATATTGATAAGTCTCTCGATTGCCTGCGTAGGTTTGTTGGTTGCAATACTGCTGTTTTTCAAAAGACGTAAGCAAAATCAAAAAATAAGTATTAAAAGTAAAAACGGAGTGCGTTCCGAGTAATGCGCTCCCGTTAAATTTTGTTTAAATTAAGCGCTTGGCTTATTTATGATGCTCTATAAGTTATAGCTGAAAAATCGAATATCCGATTACATTTGCTTTTTTTTGAACTATAATAGTTGCATGTACAACGATGTATGTACAATAAATTTAAGGGGCATACGTTATGGATATTACGGAAAGAAAAATAACGAAGATAGCACGTGAGGCAGAGAAGTTGGTTCTTGTTTTACTGCGTGAGGAGGGAGTCGATACGTCAGAAATAGATCTGATCCACGCTCTTCGACACAATCCCGGCTGAACACAAGCAAGACTGGCAAAGATTATACACGCACACAAAGCCGCAATAGCAAGGAGAACGAAAAATCTCGAGGCAAAAGACTATCTTGTCTGCAAAAACGATCCTAAGGATAGGCGAAGTCAGTTATTTATCCGACCGAGCCGGCAGAAAATTTAAAATCGTCAAAAGCGGAGATAGAGGCGTCGTTTTACGAATATATTACCTCATTACTGACGGATGAAGAAGTAAAAAATTTTACCTCGCTGTTCGATAAACTTTACACTGCGTCAAAAACCGAGAGCCGCATAGGGTTTCCGCATTTTACAAAACAAGAAGGTTAACTGATTTATGAAAAACAAAAAGGTATTTTGTTCTCAAAATCGCCTCTTATTTTCGTGCCGAATGGTTTTCCATGACGTTTATAGTCCTTTCAGGATTGTTTTGTAATGTCGGTTTGCTTGCGGCGCCGTGGTTTGAGGGTAAACTTGCGCAGCGCCTTGCCGATATTCTCGGTGGAAGCGAGACTGTAGCGGCGATGGCAATGCCTGTACTCGCATATATCGCCGTCACGTTGGCGGTGCAGGCAGCTCGGTTTGTTAAGCGTTTTTACGTCCGTCGTTTTGCTAACAATATCAACCGACGTATGAAAGGTATTTTGTATGCTAATTTGCTTCGCCGAAGTCGTACGATATTTAAAAAAGGATGGCGCAGGCTAGTTGATAACCAAAGCTGTTTCGGATGTTGACGACTGCATTGAGGGAATGCGTAAATTTACTACCGAGATATTCGATACCGGCGTAGCTTTACTCGGATATGCGGTTATGCTTTTCATATACGATTGGCGATTGGCACTGCTCAGTCTGCTTTTTACACCGATTTCGTACTTTTGCTGGACGAGATCACAGCAAACCTTGACGCAGAAACAGAAACTCGAGTGCTGGAAGCACTTCGTCGTGCTTTTGTAGGGCGTACCGTGCTTTCCATTTCTCATCGCATTTACGAAAATCTCGGCGGCAGAATCGTAGAAATCTCGGCGCATGATGATACGTAATCCGACTTCTATGCAAAAAACGTAAATTTTCATGTAATAATATTTAATTTAAGCGAGTCGAAATATACTCGCTTTTTCTCTATAAAAAAATAACGTAAATCAAACCTTATCGGTTCAATTTACGTTATTCTTGGTGCGGATGACAGGACTTGAACCTGCACGGAGTTACCACAAGATCCTTAGTCTTGCGCGTCTGCCAATTCCGCCACATCCGCAAAGCTCTATAAGTTTAGCACATTGACTTTATAAAGTCAAACAAAATAGACGGGCAGGCTAAATATTTTTTTGCTTTTTATGTACGAAAATTTAAGAATCGGTTTGGCATTACGTGGCATCTGTGCATTATGCGAATAATCGGAAAAAACGGGTCGTTTCATAGTCCGATAGCCGCTTAAAAATACTTAATGAGGTTAAAAAAAGGATAAGAGGGAATAATCGCTTTGATAAGGAGCGATTTATGGAAATCAGGATAGCGTACTTTATAGCGGCAACGTTGATTGCTGCAGCATTTTTTCTGTTTTATATCGTGGTAAAGCCGTCGCCGCAGCCCGATATGAAACTTACCGGACGACTTAGCGATGACGAAATAAAGAAGGCGCTTACGGAGCTTGCAGCAAAAAAGCATAACGAAAAAAGCGTCGATTTATCGCTGAGAAATGTCTGCCGTATTATCAGAAAAGCATATAAAAAAATATCGGCTAAAGAAAACAAGGCGGAGTACGAAAAATGGATTTTCGATAACTATTATAAGATAGAAGAACACATGCGTGAGCTGAAAAAAACGTCGTTTTCGCATTTGACGGGAATGGACGGATTACCTCGCACATACGTTATCGCTTCGACAATAGTAAAAGGCAGTTGCGGCGCAGTTTCGCCCGAACGTATATGTGAATTTGTAGCAGAATTTAACAAAATATGCCCATTGAGGTTTTCGGAACTTACAGCGTTTAAGTCTGCACTAAGCGCCGCTCTCATAGAATACGTTGCGGCATTTGCGGCAAAGTCCTTAGTAATTACCGATAAGGTGAGAGCCGGAGAAACAGACAGCGTTACCGGCGAAATTAACTTAAGTAACTTCAGTCTCTTGAGTTATACTTACGGGTACATGTCTACCGGCAAAAACGGAAAAGCATTTCGGGACTTGTGCGCAAAAAACGGCGTTTCGGCGTCCGACCGTTGCGACACGTTCGCTACGCTTATCGCAAAGTACGCATCAAACGTCAGCAGCGCAATAAAGTCGCTTAACGTAAAATTGGACGATAGCGATTTGCTCGATCTGTCGACATTGAATTCGTTTTTAACGAAAAATGCTCAGGGATATGCAGACTGTACGATTGAAACAAAATTATACTATCTTAATTCGATTACCCGCAATAAAGGCAGAGAAATCGAATATGCGCAAAAGATAGTGGAGAAAGCGACAACTCAAAACAAAGACATCGGAAACTTTATACTGCCGCAGAAAGCAGGTGTTTTTTTGCAAATCGTCTATTTTTTGGTCGTATTTGCTGCGACAGTGGGCAACTGTATAACGGTGTATTCATTAGCTCCGTCACTTAAAATACTGTTTGCGATTTTGTTTGTACCCGTATCGCTCGGACTTTCGCTTTCTTTTGTATACGCAATTAACGCACGCTTGGTAGAGAGAAGATTTTTGCCGTCGAGCAAGCTGAGCGGCGACGAAAAAACGCTAATAGTTTTTCCTGTGCTTATCGGCAGCGTGGAAGCCGTAAAAAAAGCGATATACAATTTAAAGACAGTTGCGGCGGCAAATCGAAATAAGATTTTTTCGTACGGACTTTTAATCGATTTGCCCAAAAGTGCTGACGGAGAGTATTCCGTCACGGATAAAGCGATAATAAAAGAACTAAAAGAACAATTTGCTGGGCTTTCGGACAAATACCTGTTGCTTATTCGAAAACGTACTTTTATAAAAGAAGATAATTGTTATTACGGCTGGGAAAAGAAAAGGGGAGCTATTATAGAACTTAATAATTTTATATTATCCGAGGACAACAGCGCATTCCGGACCGTGCGTGGTAAAATGCATAACTTCGAATACGTTATAACATTGGATGAGGACACCATGCTTAATTGTGCAGAGCAACTCGTGCGAATTATGAAACACCCGTATAACGCCGACAAGGCGGTCATTGCACTTAAAATGAAGTCCGATCCGTCTTCGCTTGTTACTCCGTTTGCCACCCTTATGAACGATGCTAAGGGACTAAGCAGTTACTCGTCGTTCGCCGCAGACGTAAACTACGACTTGTTCGATTGCGGTAACTACACCGGCAAGGGTATATATCGTGTTCGAGAATTCAACTCAAGCGTCGGTTCGATTCCGGAAGGGCGAATACTGTCGCACGATTTTATAGAAGGCGCCATGAGCGGCTGCGCAAACAGCGATCTCGAGGCGGTGGACGAATTTCCTCATTCGTTTGCTGCGTTTTTGAGTCGCAACGTAAGGTGGCTCAGAGGCGACTATCAATTGCTACCGTGTTTATTTTGGAAAAACGAAAAGTTTGTTTCACCGCATGTGGCAAAATTTCATATTCTGACAAACATCGTGCTGGGACTTATACCTGTAAGTTCGTTTGCATTTGCGCTCGCATCGCTGTTTTTTACGGAAAAAACGCTTTTGTTTGTTTTGGCTGCATTTGCGTCGGAAGCCTTCGTGTTGTTGGGGGCTTTGTCGTTAGTGTTCAAAAATCCGCAATACGTTATTAAGGAAACGTTGCGTAGGATGTATTTATGCGCATGTTTGCCGATTACGTCGGTAGCATATTTTTGCGCAATAACCATAACTTTAATCAGGCTTGTGCGTAAGAAAAAGTTACTTGAGTGGAAAACGGCGGCTATGGACGGAACAAAAACCGATATTTTGCCGTGCGTTATCTCGGCGATGATTTTTTTGACTGCTTTTTGTGTAAAAACAGAAGCAGCGTATTTGATTTTTTCGGTTGTATTTTCGGTAGGAGCTGCGCTGCCCGGACTTACCTCGATTAGACGCCGAAGCAAAACGGTGGAGGATGAAGACAAACTTTTGCGCATAGCAAAAAAGACTTGGAGCTTTTTTGAGAGCTTTCTTGTAGACGAATATAATTATTTGCCGTGTGACAATTTGCAAGACGGCATCGCCGCAAAAAGAACGTCGCCTACAAACGTGTCGTTTATGCTTACGTCCGTCTATTGTGCCGAAAAATTAAAATTTATCGACAAAGACGTTGCCCGAAATTATTATGACAAAATAATAGAATCTGTGGAGAAATTACCTAAATGGAAAGGTAATTGCTATAACTGGGTAGACGTTACGACGCTGAAACCGCTTTCATCTTTTGTTTCGTCTGTAGACAGCGGCAATTTGCTTGCTGCTCTTTTGCTTGTAGGAGGTTCGGTGAGCGGTAGCTTGGCGCATAGGATATCAAAGCTCGTAGACGAGACGGAGATAGAAGCGTTTTATGACGAGCGCACGCACTTGCTTGCAATAGGCTACGACGAAAAATCCGGGTTTACGGAAGGAAAATACGATTTGCTCGGCAGTGAGGCAATGCTTACGTATTTGGTGGGGTACGGATTAGGTAAACTTCCGATAGAAAGTTTTTACGCACTGTCTCGCCGCTGCGTAAAGTACAAAGGCAGCTCGCTTTACAGTTGGACGGGCGGCGTTTTTGAGTATATGATGAGCTCTATATATTTCGATTATGTAAGCGGCAGCTTTTTAAATCAATCTGCAAAGTCGGTTATGCGAGCGCATATTGCCAATAAAATCGAAGGCGCATGGGGGATGTCCGAAAGTCAGTATTTGCATACCGATCAAAACGGATTTTATGATTATAAGGCGTTCGGGGTAGAACAAATCGCACTTTCAAGAGAAAAAAACAGAAAAGTTCTGACCCCGTACGCATCGATATTGTTTTTACCGTATTTTCCATCCGCCGTAGAAAAAAACATATACGCATTAGAGAAATTGCGTCTGATAGGCAAATACGGATTTTATGAAGCGTATGACGGAAGTCCCGTAAGAACGTTTATGGCGCACCATCAGGGCATGGTTATGGCGTCTATAACTAACGCTCTTACCGAAAAAACAATATCCAAGGACTTCGCATCGCCGGCAATGCGAGCAGCTGCGCTTAACCTTACTTTTTCCGAATCGCCGCAAGGAGAGCGAAAGACTCGGTATGCGGCGAGAAAAATCGTTTCGACCGATTATGTTGCCGTAAAGACCTTTCCTAAGAAATTGAACATAATGTCTAATGGCGAGTACTCCGTAATCGTTGATTCGGACGGATACGGTTATTCGAGATACAAAGATAATCAGATATCGAGGCGTTATGACTACAGGGGAGGGTTTAACGTATTCGTCGGCAGCGGCAAACATAGGGTTGCGGGGAAATGCGTCATCGGTGATGGCGTAACCAAATTTTACGATACAGCGGACGGATTTTCGGTAGAGCGAGCTTCCGTTGTGCTTCCGATAAACGGCGAAGCACACCGCATAACAATTACGAATACGACTAACGAAACGAGAGAAACTGAAGTTTACGGTTTTATGGAAGCGGCGCTGTGCAGGCTTTATGACGATATTTCGCACAAAACTTTTTCGGGCATGTTCGTAAAAAGAGCATACGATAGTGAATTTAACGCTTCAATAGCATATAGAAACGGACTTTATGCGGCAATCGGTGCGGATAAAGACGTGACTTTTGTCGATACGAGGGCGGAGTTTTACGGAAGAGCAGACGGTGGCTTCGATCCTGTTTTGTGTGCAAAAGCGAAAATTAAATTGCTGCCTAAGCAAAGCGAAGTAATTAACTTCGTCATAGTGGTAGCCGAAAATACGGAGGCACTCAAACGTTTGCTTAAGACCGCAAAAGGTTATGCGTATGTGGATGGAGCGTTTTGCGGTGCGTCGACGCTTTCCGGAGCGTTCGGTGTGTGCGAAAAAATGCGATTTGCAGCATCGCAGCTTATTTATAACGGCGTTCCGTCGACTGTAAGCGAATTACCTACCGTTTATATCGACTGTGATAACATAAGCGCAGCGGTTACTAATAAGTTGAAGATGTTGCAAAATTTGCGCAAAGCGGGCGTCGAGTTTTGCGTCGCTGCGGCTTCAAGTGAAGACGGTTATAGAATAGGCGAAATAAACGGTTACGGTTTAAATATAGTACAGGTGCGAAAAAACGACAAGACTGCGCTAAACAGTTGCACTAATATCGACGACGTAATTTATGTAACTATGCCGCAGAGAAGTTTTACGAACGGAAGTTTGGGTAATGCTCCGTCAATGCGCAAAGCTGTCGAGTACAAGCTCGGTTACGGCGGATACGTCGATGACGGCAATGCATACTATATGGAACTCGACAAACTGCCGCCTCGCCCGTGGTCCAATATAATAGCCGATAAAAATTTCGGTACCATTATTACGGAGAAAGGCGGAGGCTATACTTTTTATCGAAATTCTCGGCAGTCGAAACTTACCGATTGGAGTAATGATCCCGTAGCGGATCCGTTAAGCGAGGGCGTATTTTTTTTGGAAGACGGCGATTTGTTTTCCGTTACGAAATCCGTAGTTAAGGATGCCGAGTACACTGCGGAACACGGACTGGGATATTCGGAGTTTACCTGCAATTACGCTCTTATGCAAAGCGTACAGACGGAATTTATAAGTGGTTGCGTAAAATACTATCTTATCAGACTAAAGTCGTTTTTGCCAAAGAAAAGAACGCTTAACGCCGTGTTCTTCGCTAAGCCTGTGCTGGGAGATTTCGTCTTTAAGACGAGGCATAATCTTACTGCGGAATTCAGCGACGTGCTTACCGTCACTAACGCCCTAAGCGGAGCCGAAATGGTGATGGGCTGCTCTTTACCGCTTAGTCTGTACGACGAAATCAAGTCCTATTCGAGCGGCGAATACGTTGCGGTAAGTACCCGGGTGCAAATAGAAGCTAACGGCGAAACGGAATTTTACTTTTATCTGTCGGCAGGTGACAGAGCGGAAGCGGATGTCAAAAAAGCTTTGCTTTGTCAAAAACGCAAGTATTCGCATCTGTCCGACGTCGAAATATCAACGGGAGATAAGAGTCTCGATTATTTGGCAAAGTGGCTCCCGTACCAAACGTACACTAGTCGTTTTTACGGACGAACTGGGTTTTATCAGGCGGGTGGGGCGATAGGATTCAGGGATCAGCTGCAGGACTGCCTGACCATGTTATATGTCAATTCCGGAGCCGTTCGCAGCCACATAATAACGGCTGCGGCGCATCAATTCGAAAGCGGCGACGTAATGCATTGGTGGCATCCGCCGATGACCGGTGTGCGTACCAAAATTTGTGATGATCGGCTGTTTTTGCCACTCGTTACTGCCGAATACATTGCCTATACCGGAGACAAAAGCATACTCAGCGAACGGGTTCCGTATGTAAAAAACGTTCGTATCATAGGTAAAGACGTATACGGTGAAATGGAAAGTACGCAAAACAGCGAAACTTTGCTGGTTCATTGCATTAAGGCGATAGATTCATCCGCAATAGGTAGCGACGACTTGCTTTTGATGGGCGGCGGCGACTGGAACGACGCTATGGATAAAGTCGGCGTTTACGGAAAAGGCGAAACGGTGTTCGGGAGCATGTTTCTCTATTACGTTATATCGAAATTTTTGCAGTATTTACCGGATAGGCGAAAGTATGTTTCGCTTATGGGACGGCTAAAAAACGGTATCGAAAGGTCGTGGGACGGCGAATGGTATCTTCGAGCGATTACCGACGACGGAGAAAGATTGGGTAGTTCGAAAAGTGATTTTTGTCGTATAGATCTTATAACTCAGAGCTTCGCAGTGCTTAGCGGCGCAGCGGAAAAAAAGCGTGCTTCGCTTGCAATGCTTTCGGCTGCACGTAAACTTATAGATTTCGATAACAAAATAATTAAGTTACTTACTCCGCCGATTACAGATAATCGAATAGGATATATAGGGGAATATCCCGCAGGCGTAAGGGAAAACGGTGGACAGTATACGCACGGAGCGATTTGGTATGTAATAGCTTTGCTGGAAAGCGGTCATGACGATTTTGCATATTCGCTTATAAAAATGTTGAATCCGATAAATCACAGTCTCACTTCGCTCGATGTGAAAAGATACGAAGTCGAACCTTATGTGGTGAGCGCCGACGTTTATGCTGAGCCGGCAGGAAAAGGCGGCTGGAGTTGGTATACGGGGGCAGCATCGTGGTTTTATGTAGCTTTGGTAAAATATCTTTTTGGGATAGAGATAGGCAGCAATTCGGTTAAAGTTGTGCCGCACTTGCCTTCGTGCATAAAAAACGTAAAAGTTAAAGTTTCACTGCCTGCCGCTTCCTTTGTAATTAGTATAGAAAATGGCGAGGGCAAAAAGTGGAAGTATTATTTGGGAAATACCGCTTTAAGCATGGAACGAATCCCTATAAAAGCTTCTTTAAACGGCAAAGAAATAATCGTACGAAAAGTTTAACTTAAAAAAGGTTGTTTATCGTTAAAGATTGTGCTATAATTTTTGTATGGACCTTTTCGATACTTTGGATTATTCTCAAAAACTCGCTCCGCTGGCGGATCGTATGAGACCAACTACGTTAGACGAGTTTTTCGGACAAAAACATTTGCTTTACGACGGCTCTTTGCTTAAGCGAGCCATAAAAGCCGACAAATTAGGTAGCTGCATCTTTTTCGGACCGCCGGGAGTGGGCAAGACTACGCTTGCCGGTATCGTTGCGTCGTCTACAAATGCGCATTTTGTAAAGTTGAACGCCGTTTCGAGTGGAGTGGCAGATGCGAA
Organism: Firmicutes bacterium CAG:552; assembly: GCA_000435495.1. Classification (GTDB taxonomy): domain Bacteria; phylum Bacillota; class Clostridia; order Christensenellales; family Pumilibacteraceae; genus CAG-552. Next base: position 13,488 of record FR884013.1, read on the forward strand.
GAAGGTGATTGACGAGGCACGAGAGCGACTTAGAGTGTACGGAAAACGCACTTATTTGCTTTTGGACGAGTGCCATAGGTGGAATAAGGCTCAGTCTGATTGCGTTCTCAGTGCGATAGAGGACGGTAGTATAATTTTTATAGGTTCTACTACCGAAAATCCTTATCTTTCGATGACGAGAGCTATTGTGTCGAGGTGCAGAGTATTTGAACTTAAGTCGCTTTCGGAACAGGATGTTATGGACGGGTTGTTTCGAGCCGCAACAGATAAGGAGCGAGGACTCGGCAACATGAACGTTAAGCTTGACGAAGATGCTGCAAGGCACCTTGCGTATTGCAGTGGCGGCGATATGCGCAACGCCCTTAACGCTTTAGAGCTTGCTGCGCTTACAACGCCGCCCGTAAACGGGGTAATTTGTATAGATAAGTCGGTTGCCGAGCAATCTATTCAGCGTAAGGCAATTTCGGTCGACGAAAGTAAGTATTTCGATATGCTTAGCGCATTTTGTAAATCGCTTAGAGGTTCGGATGCGGACGCCGCTTTGTACTGGGCGTTTATGCTTATCGAGGCGGGGCTGGATCCTCTCATAATTTTTAGGCGAATGATTGCGCATAGTAGCGAAGACGTCGGATTGGCTAACAGCAATGCTCTTATAATGACGGTTGCGGCGATGACTGCTTACGAACGAATCGGCATGCCGGAAGGCGCATTGCCTTTAGCTCATGCGATAATTTACATTTGTGTTTCGCCTAAATCAAATAGCGTCGTTACTGCTATGAATGCCGCTCAAAGCGTATGTAAAAACATGCCCGATCTTAATGTGCCGTCGCATCTGCGAAATAATAATAATTCTTCCTTGGATCGACGCAAGCCTTACAAGTATCCGCACGATTACGGCGGTTATGTAAAACAGCAGTATTTGCCCGATTCTTTGGTGGGCTCTGTTTTCTATTGCCCCAAGGACGAGGGAAATGAGGCGAGAATTAAACAGTTTATGGAAAAAATTAAAGGTATTCTCTGACTTACTTTTCTTGTAAGAAAAGTAAG
>FR884014.1 GCA_000435495.1 Firmicutes bacterium CAG:552
TTTTGCACCCCGTGTCTGTTCTGCCACATTTCTCGCTCTGTCTGACTCTGTTCCCTTTCTTCCCATTCCTTTATTCTTCATTCCATAAACGAAATTATGCGTAACATTATTTAAAAAATCCGACTACGGACGAAAGCAACCCGTAATTTGCGACAAATACAAAAACAAAATAAAACAGCAAGCTATTTATTATGCGTTACTTCCGATAAGGCGCATACGCCCGCATATTGCATGTGAAACCAAATGTTTATCGTTTTAGTTTCCATATTAACTATTTTAGTGGCGATAAACCGATTTTTGCGGCGTTAAACCGACGTTTGCTGCACTTTTATATATTTTTATTCTTTTGTATACTTTTCTTGCAAATTATGCTTGTAAACGCACCCAATCTTATAAAAGCAAATTAAGTTGTTTTTTTCCAAACTATATAGGAAATCTCTCGAAGTTCTTTTGTATACTTTTCTTGCAAGAAAAATATGAAAAAACAACCGATAGCTTTATGCTTTCGGTTGTTCTGATTCAAATATGCTTTAGCTATGAGACGCACGGGCTACAAAAGTCTATAACGCCCCCTTAAAAGCTATTAAACCAATTCGATTACTGCCATTTCTGCAGCATCGCCACGACGGAAGCCGAGCTTAATAACTCTCGTATATCCGCCATACTGATTGTTGTTTGCTTTAGCGCGCTCGTCATACTTCGGAGCATACTCGTTAAAGATTTTTTCAACGAGCGGATGCTTGATGTTATGAGTTCTCTCTCTAAAGGACTCCTTAGATTCCTTAGCCTGTCGCATTTCGGGTATATCGTAAAGCTGACGCATAATAGCTCTGCGAGCGGCAAGTTTTTTAACTCCGTCGTTTACTATTTCTACGTTGATATCCTTACCCTTAGCGTCTTTACGAACTTCCACCTTTTTAACGGTATCGCGATAAGTATTTATAGCCTTAGTAAGGATTTTTTCGGCATAGCGAGAAACTTCCTTAGCTCTGTCAAAAGTAGTTTCTATTCTTCCGTACCAAAGCAGTTGAGTCGCCTGATTTCTGATAAGCGCCATACGCTGATCGGTAGGTCTTCCTAATTTTCTTTGTTCCATTGTATTTCTCCTTAATCTTCGTTGCTCTTAAGATCCAAGCCGTATCCTCTAAGCTTGGCAATAACTTCATCGAGTGATTTGCGACCGAGGTTACGAACTTTAAGCATGTCGTCTTCGGTCTTTTGCGTAAGATCCTCAACCGTATGGATATTTGCTCGTTTGAGACAATTGTACGAACGAACCGAAAGATCCATATCTTCGATGCTCATCTCAAGAATCTGAGTCTTGGGATTTGCCTGCGTTTCTATAAGAATACCCATCTTAGAGATGGTATCGCTAAGCGAAACAAAAATACGAATATGATCTTCTATTGCTTTAGCTGCAAGCGAAAGCACGTCTCTTGCCGAAAGACTACCGTCGGTCTTAACTTCGAGAGTGAGCTTATCGTAATCGATGCTTTGACCCACTCGGGTAGTGGTTACCGAATAACTTGCAGCCTTTACGGGAGTAAATATGGAGTCTATTGCAATGTATCCGATAGGCTGAGATGCGTCTTTATTGTTTTCGGCAACGACATATCCTCTGCCCTGAGCCACATAAAGCTCCATATTGAGTTTTGCGCCTTCGTCAAGCGTACAAATGTACAAGTCGGGATTAAGAATCTCGATTTCCGGATCCTGTTCGATATCCGCAGCGGTAACTATTCCCGGAGTATACCTTTCGATTTTAAGAACCTTTTTGAGTTCCTTATCCGAGTAATTCGCTTTGAGGTTGAGTCCTTTGAGGTTCAAGATGATATCCGCAACGTCCTCTTTTACACCTTTAATCGTGCTGAATTCGTGGCTTATTCCCTCGATATTGATACCGACTACCGCCGTACCGGGAAGCGCCGACAAAAGCACTCTTCTTAGAGCATTTCCTAAAGTAATTCCGTAACCACGCTCCAAAGGCTCTACAACAAACTTACCGTATCTAAAGTCTGCGCTTTCCTCTAGTGTGATTTCCGGCTTTTCGATTTCCATCATTATAAATCATTCTCCTTATTAGGTATGCTTTAATATTAAATTTTTATTAAAACAAATATTACTTAGAATACAACTCAACGATAAGCTGCTCGTTTATGCTGAGGTCGATATCTTCGCGCTTGGGATTCTCCACAACCTTACCTACAAAGGTTTCGGTATCGAATTCCACCCACTTCGGCATAACGATTTTTGCGCCTCTAAGCTCCTTAAACATAGCGTTGTCTTGTTTTACTTCCTTAACGCCGATAACGTCGCCCGCCTTAGTATGGTAGCTAGGAATATCCACAACCTTACCGTTAACGGTAATATGTCCGTGGTTAACTATCTGACGAGACTGAGCTCTGCTCGAACCGATACCCATACGGTATACTACGTTGTCGAGGCGAAGTTCCAAAAGCATCAACATATTTTCACCGGTAATGCCCTTCATACGTTCGGCTTCTTCGTAGTACGAATAGAACTGCTTTTCGAGCAAACCGTATGCTCTCTTAGCCTTCTGCTTTTCTCTAAGCTGGACAGCGTATTCGGAATTCTTCTTTCTGGATGCGCCGTGCTGTCCCGGAGCTACCGGTCTGCGTTCCATAGCGCATTTCTTGGAAGTGCAACGTTCCCCTTTAAGGAAAAGTTTTTGACCTTCTCTTCTGCATTTTTTGCAATCTGCACATGTAATTCTAGCCATTTATATACTCTCCTTATACTCGTCTGCGTTTGGGCGCTCTGCAACCGTTGTGCGGAACGGGCGAAACGTCGGTAATCGAGGTTACGGTAAGTCCTGCAACTTCCAAAGCTCTGATGGAAGATTCACGTCCCGAACCCGGACCTTTTACAAATACGTCTACACTCTTAAGACCATGCTCTTTTGCGGTGAGCGCTGCCTTTTCGCACGCCTGCTGCGCTGCGAACGGGGTAGACTTTCTCGAACCCTTAAATCCGAGTGCGCCTGCCGAACACTGGCAAATAGCGTTACCCTGATCGTCGGTAATCGTAATAAGCGTATTATTAAACGAAGATTGAATATGAACCTGACCTTTGTCGATGTTCTTGGTAATCTTCTTTCTGGTTGTTGTCTTTTTAACTGCCATAACGTATGCCTCCTACTTCTTGGATCTGCCTACAGTACGCTTGGGACCCTTGCGAGTACGAGCGTTCTGCTTGGTGCTTTGACCTCTAACGGGCAGACCTTTACGATGTCTTACTCCGCGGTAGCAGCCGATTTCGGTAAGACGCTTGATGTTAAGAGCGATTTCACGATGCAAATCACCCTCGGTCTTAACATTGTGCTCTACATAACTTCTGATTGCGTTAACTTGATCTTCGGTAAGATCTTTAACTCTGATATCCGGATCAACTCCGGTTGCCTTTAAAATTTTATTTGCCGTCGGTCTTCCGATACCGTAAACATAGGTAAGTCCTATCTCTACGCGCTTCTCTCTCGGCAAATCTATACCAGCAATTCTTGCCATCGATTTGAACTCCTTAAATTTAAAGTAATTATATATATAAGAAAACGCCGATTAGCGTACGCCTGGAATGATGCGCACGCTACTACGATCGAGTATATTCTTATCGTTAACCCTGTCTCTGCTTGTGGTTGGGGTACTTGGAACAGATAACCATTATCTTTCCGTGTCTTTTGATAACCTTGCATTTATCGCACATGGGCTTTACAGATGCTCTGACTTTCATAATTGTATCTCCTACTATGATTTTAGTTTTTGTTACGGTACGTTATACGACCTTTAGTAATATCGTACGGCGACATTTCGATTTTTACGGTGTCGCCTTCGAGAACCTTAATGTAGTGCATACGGATTTTACCGGATATCGTGCATGTAACTATGTGTCCGCCGTTATTTAACTTAACCTTGAACATTGCGTTACGCAAGCACTCTACTACAGTACCTTCAGCTTCGATATTATCACCCTTAGGCATTACGCTCCTCCGTCAATTTTATTTGCATAGCGATTTCATCGTTATTGCAATCGAACTTTGCACACCTCAAAAGCTTTATGTGCTTTATCCGCTTTAGTTTCGGGTTGTCGACCTTACGCAGTGCGCCGTCGGCAAGCAGTACGAAGTTTTCGGAAACAACGGCTACTACGGCATACAGTCTGCCTTTGTCGTGTCCCTTTGTAGACATAACTATATTGCCTACGCTTAATTCATTTTCGCACAAAACACCCATTATGTTATTGTAGCACAAATTTCAACGAAAGTAAACCGTTTTAACGGCCTTTTTTGACCTATAACGTTAAAATTTCCACTCCTTTGGAAGTAATTACGACTGTATTTTCGTAATGAGCGGCAGGACTTCCGTCAATCGTGCGACAAGTCCAGCCGTCGGAATCTATCTTTATATGATAATCGCCGAGCGTTATCATAGGCTCGATAGCCAAAGCGTATCCTTTTTTTAGCGTAAATCCGGTGCCGGCAACGCCGTAATTGGGAACTTGCGGATCTTCGTGCAAATGCTTGCCTATACCGTGTCCTACCATTTCACGAACTATACCGAAGCCGAATTTGTTTACATAAGACTGTATGGCATGCGACACGTCGCCGAGCCTTCCGCCTTCTTTAACGAATTTTACTCCCTCAAAGAAAGATTGCTTTGTTACGTCTATCAAACGCTGTTTACTCTCGGAAATTTTACCTACCGCAAACGTACGAGCTGCGTCACCGTGAAATCCGTTTTTTACCGCTCCGACATCGATGCTGACGATTTCGCCCTCTTTGAGAACTCTCAGAGATGGAAAACCGTGCACTACTACGTCGTCTACGGATATGCAAGACGCCGCCGGAAAACCGTTGTAATTGAGAAAAGACGGAATAGCTCCGGCAGATCTTATTACGTCCTCCACTATAGAGTTTAACTCCATGGTGGAAACACCCGGTCTGACGTACTTTTCCACTTCTCTCAGTGCATCGCCGACTATTACGCCGGACTGACGCATAAGTTCTATTTCGCTATCCGTTTTTACGGTAATCACTTAGCACCTTCCTGACGTCGCTCAAAACGTCTTCAACTTTTCTGTTTCCGTCGATTTTGGCGAGCTTGCCTTTACTTTCGTAATACTGCTGTATGGGGAAAGTTTTCTGTTTATACTCTTTAATTCTTTCCCTGATCACTTCTTCTTTGTCATCGTCCCTTTGATGAAGCTCTGCGCCGCATTCGTCGCACTTGTCGCCATCAAAGGAATGCCTGTTAAAACTTTTTCCGCAACCGCTGCAAACCATTCGATTTACAATACGGTCGACTATTTTTTCTTCATCGACGTCGAGATCTACAACAAGGTCGATATCCGTAACGTCGTCAAGAAGTCTGGCCTGCGCCAAAGTTCTCGGAAAGCCGTCCAATAGGAAAGATTCGCAATCGGATTGAGAAAGCCGATCTTTCAAAAGTTGAACCGTAATTTCGTCCGGGACAAGATGCCCTTCGTCAATATAGCTCTTTGCCACCACGCCTAAAGGCGTTCCCTCTCCGATGTGTTTACGGAACAGATCTCCGGTGGAAATATGCGGAATGGCAAACTCGTGCGAAATCATCGCCGCCTGCGTACCTTTACCTGCACCCGGGGCTCCGAATATAACGATCTTCATTATCAAACACCTCTCATCGTAATTCCGTTGCGGCATTTCGTAGCCGACGAAACGGAAACAGCCAGTGATAAATCGCTCGCTGCCGTCAGTAAAACCATCTAACGTCGGCGTGTTTTGAGGGCAAAACCCTCAAAACAACCGACTTAGAATAACTATTTGATTTTTGACGCTTTCCCTTATCGGGTTTGCATCTTATTTGAGGAACCCTCTGGTTCTCTTCATCATCAACAAACCTTCAATTTGCTGATTGAGTTCGAGCGCTACCGATACTACGATAAGAAGTCCCGTTGCGCTGAACGCATTGATAAGGTTGTTACCGAAACCGATCGCCTGGAAAATAACAGACGGAACAATTGCGATAATCATAAGGAAAAACGCTCCGAACAAAGTAAGACGCTTGCTGACTTTGTCAAGATATTCTCCTGTCGCCCTACCGGGTCTTACGCCCATATCGCCGAGCATACCGCCGTACTGCTGAAGGTTACGTGCTATGTCGTAGGGCTTAAACTGAATAGTGGTATAGAAATAGCTGAACAGCATTATAAGTATACCCAAAATTACAAAGTAAAGAATAGAATCGGTGCCGAGCCACCTAGTCCACCATGCATAGAAGCCAGTAGAAAGGTCGGCAGAGAATATTCTCGCTATCATCTGCGGGAAGGTAAGCAAAGCCGTCGAGAAGATGATAGGCAATACGCCGTTAGCGTTAACTTTAATAGGTATATAACTCTTTTGCCCGCCGTACTGTTTTCTTCCCTTAACCTGCTTAGCATAGTTAACGGTAATTTTTCTTTCCGCCTTATCTACCCATACGATAAAGGTAAATATAACTATTACCAAAATAAGGAAGACGAGAAGCGACCAGAACGCATTCGCTCCGGCGTCACCGCCATCTGCAATAATGGGCACCTGCTCTGCTATCGCAAGACCTGCAGAAGCAATAATACCTACGAAAATTATAAGCGAAATTCCGTTACCTACGCCGAGCTCGGTGATACGATCGCCTATCCACATGGTAAACATAGAACCGGCTACGAGCATAAACGCAACGAATATCGCAATCCAAACTTTATTATCCGAATTACCGAATATACCATCGCTTATTCCGCCGCCCTGATACCAGCTCACGGCAATACCTGCAGCCTGCGCAATCGCAAGTACAAGCGTAGCGATTTTGGTAAATCTTGAAAGTTTTTTACGTCCGTCCTCGCCTTGCTGACTCCACTTTTCCAACGCCGGGATAGCTACCGTAAGCAACTGAACTATTATGGAAGCGTTAATGTAAGGCGAAATACCCAAAGCAAGCACAGCGCCGTTGCTGAGAGCGCCACCGCCGATTTGCGAAAGCAACCCGAGCAACGTGTCGTTTTCGGCTACAAGCGAGCCCGGAGATATGCCCGGAACGGGCAACCAACAACCCAGCCTGTAAACAAACAACAATGCTATGGTAATAAGAATTTTGGTTCTTATTTCTTTGTTCTTAAAGGCATTGACAATGTTCTGAAACATCAGATCACCTCTGCTTTGCCACCAATTTTTTCAATCTTTTCCTTAGCCGATCCGGTAAACTTATTAGCTTTCACGGTAACTTTCTTGGTGAGCTCTCCGTTACCCAAAACCTTAAGTCCGTACTGTTCTACTTTCTTTACAAGTCCCTTAGCTACCAATGCGTCCATCGTAACATCTTCGCCCTCTTCGAAATAATCTTCGATAGTGCAAAGATTGATAACGGTATATACTTTTTTCCACGCATTATCAAAACCACGCTTGGGAAGACGACGAGCAAGCGGCATCTGACCGCCTTCGAAACCTATTCTTACGCCGCCTCCGCTACGTGCCCACTGACCTTTGTGACCTTTGGTAGCCGTTTTTCCGAGTCCGGAACCGATGCCTCTGCCGATACGTTTTTCGGCTGTGCGGGATCCCGGTGCCGGAGATAAAGTGTGCATTTTCATGATTAGATCTCCTCCACTTTTACGAGATGTTTTACAACGAAAATCATTCCTCGAACGGCGTCGTTATCGTTTACGATAACAGATGAATGGATTTTGGTAAGACCGAGCGCCTCAACCGTTCTCTTTTGCTTTTCCAAACGACCGCTGGTGCTTTTTATCAAAGTTATTTTCAACTTTTTGTCCATAATCAGCCTCCTATCCGAGAATTTCTTCTACGGTCTTGCCACGAAGAGCAGCTATTTTTTCTGCCGAGCGAAGCGACTTAAGTCCTTCGAAGGTAGCCTTTACGGTGTTAATCGAATTTCTCGAACCGTAGCTCTTAGTGGTTATATTCTTGATGCCGGCAAGCTCTACTACCGAACGAACGGATGCGCCTGCGATAACGCCTCGACCTTCGGGAGCCGGCTTCAAAATTACTACGCTCTTGCCGAACTTTCCTACAACTTCGTGCGGGATAGTGCTTTCGCCGATAGAAACCTTAACCATGTTTCTGCGAGCAATTTGCTCTGCCTTTTTGATAGCTTCGGGAACTTCTGCGGCTTTTCCGGTGCCGATACCGATGCTGCCGTTGCCGTCGCCTACTACGATAAGGGCTGCGAAACGCATGTTACGTCCGCCCTTAACAACCTTAGTAATACGATTTACGGCTACGAGTCTGCTCTGGATACCGTCGTCGTGTTTTTCTACTACTTGTTCTCTCTTTGCCATTATCCTATCCTCCTAAAACTCAAGTCCGCTTTCTCTTGCGCCGTCTGCGAGAGCTTTTACTCTGCCGGTGTAGAGATATCCGCCTCTGTCGAATACAACGGTCTTAACGCCCGCTGCGATAGCGCGCTCTGCTACGAGCTGTCCTACCTTTTTAGCGGCCTCGGTCTTATTGAGTCCGTTACCGTCAAATCCTTTGGCAACGGTCGATGCGGAAGCAATGGTGATTCCCTTGATATCGTCTATAACCTGAGCGTAGATATGAGAAGTGCTGCGATATACGCACAATCTGGGCGTTTCTGCAGTACCTTTGAGGTGCGCTCTGATTTTAAGATGTCTTTTGGCTCTGACGCCATTTTTATTTATCTTGCTTATCATAATGCTCTCCTATTATTTACCTTTCTTGCCTTCTTTGAGGATAACGACTTCGTCGCTGTAACGAATGCCGTAAGCGTGATACGGTTCTACCGGGCGCTTGGACTTAACGGTTGCTGCGAACTGTCCCACAAGAGCCTTGTCGATACCGGTAACCACGATGGTGTTAGCATCGGGGCAGGTAACGGTAATGCCTTGGGGCGCAGTCATCTCTACGGGATGGCTGAGTCCCAAACTCATAGTAAGTTTAGAGCCGTTCATAGCAACTTTCCAACCTACGCCGTTTACGACAAGCGTCTTGGTAAAGGGAGTTACAACGCCGTTTACCATATTGTTGATAAGCTGACGATAAAGGCCGTACTTGCTGTTGGTTTCTTTGTCGGTCTGATCCGCACATTCTACGTGAATAACGTTGCCGTCTACTTTTATAGAAATTTTTCTGTCCACGATTTCCTGCGAAAGGGTACCCTTAGGTCCTTTTACGGTAACCACGTTACCGTCTACGGTAACGGTTACTCCTGCGGGAATGTGAACGGGCAATTTACCTATTCTTGACATAATACCCTCCTTACCAGATGTAGGCAAGCACTTCGCCGCCTATCTTCTGCATGCGCGCCTGTCTGTCGGTCATGACGCCCTTAGAAGTGGATATTATCGCAATACCCAATCCGTTGATAACTCTGGGGAGGTCTTCGTAACCGCAGTATACTCTGAGACCGGGCTTAGATATTCTCTTAAGGCAGGAAATAACCTTATCGTTCTTAGCGCCGTACTTAAGCGTGATATAAATATTTTTACGTCCGTCAATTTCTACGATTTCGGCACTCTTGATATAACCTTCCTGAACGAGGATATCTGCGATGGCCTTCTTCATTTTGGAAGCGGGAACGGTAACCGTGTCGTGCTTTGCCGTCAAAGCGTTTCTAATTCTTGTAAGCAAATCTGCTATAGGATCGTTTACTACCATAATTCCTCCTTACCAACTCGACTTCTTAACGCCGGGGATTTCGCCCTTATACGCTTTTTCTCTGAAACAAATTCTGCAAATACCATACTTGCGAAGAACGGCGTGCGGTCTTCCGCAAAGTTTGCATCTGGTATAAGCTCTGGTTGTGAACTTAGCAGGCTTTTGCTGCTTGTTTATCATTGCTTTCTTTGCCATAAATCAAATTCTCCTTTCCCTATTAGTTCTTGAAGGGCATTCCAAGCTTAACAAGGAGCTGCTTAGCTTCGTCGTCACTCTTTGCTGAGGTAACCATGCAAACGTCAAAGCCTCTTACTTTTTCTACCTGTTCGTACGGAACTTCGGGGAATATGATCTGTTCCCTTACGCCTACCGCATAATTTCCTCTTCCGTCAAACGACTTTCCGGAAATACCGCGGAAGTCTCTTACACGGGGGAAAGCAATGGATACGAGCTTATCGAAAAATTCGTACATTTTGTCGCCTCTGAGCGTAATTTTAACGCCGATGGACTGACCTTCTCTAAGCTTAAAGTTAGCAACGGACTTTTTAGCCTTGGTAACTATAGCCTTTTGACCTGCGATTGCTTCGAGTTCTGCAATTGCGGTCTGAATGCTCTTAGAGTTGTCCTTTATATCGCCGAGACGCATATTAAGAACGATTTTCTCAAGTTTAGGAACTTCCATTATGTTCTTGTATCCTCGTTCCTTCATAAGTGCGGGAACAATTTCGGTAAGGTATCTTGTCTTAAGTCTGTTTCTTTTCAATTCAGCCATTTAAGTACCCTCCTTAATTCTCTTCGGCGGGCTTAGCGTCCGACTTACGAGTACGCTTTACCTTGCCGGTGGACTTTTCCGCTTTAGCCGCACTCTTCTTTTTAGCGGGAGCAGCAGGCTTAGCGCTGTCTATATCGAAACCGCATTTTTTGCAGCTTCTGTGACTCTTGCCGTCTACTTCGATAGTAGCTATACGAGTAGCTTTACCGCAAGAAGGGCATACGAGCATAACGTTGCTTATGTCAACGTTTCCCTCGCTCTTTACAATGCCGCTCTGCTCCTGAGCCGAACGAGCTTTGCGATGACGAGAAATCATATTGACATTTTCTACTTTTACGGACGCATTTTTAACGTCTACCGAAAGCACTTTGCCGCTTTCGCCTTTGTCCGATCCGGCCAAAACCTTAACGGTATCGCCTTTTTTAATTCGTAAACTCATTGTCTGTCCTCCTTACAAAACTTCGGGCGCCAAGGAAACTATTTTCATATAGTCCTTGTCACGCAATTCTCTTGCGATGGGTCCGAAGATTCGGGTGCCTCTCGGTTGTTTCTGTGTGTCTATTATAACGGCTGCGTTATCGTCAAAACGAATATGACTTCCGTCCGGACGATTTACTCCTTTGTGAGTACGAACGATTACCGCTCTTACAACGTCACCCTTCTTTACTGCGCCGCCGGTCGTAGCGGATTTTACCGATGCGATAATAACGTCACCGATGTTGCCGCTTCTGCGGAAGGAGCCACCGAGAACACGGATACACATAATTTCTTTAGCGCCGCTGTTATCGGCTACTTTCAAATAACTCTGTGGTTGTATCATAAACGTTCTCCTTATTTAGCCTTTTCTACTATTCGATTAAGACGGAAGCACTTATCCTTGGAAAGAGGTCTGGTTTCGATGATTTCGACTACGTCGCCCTCGCCGGCTTCGTTGTTTTCGTCATGTGCCTTAAACTTAGTAGTGGTATTTATGGTCTTTTTGTACAGAGGGTGCTTAGTCTTGTCACGAACGGCAACGACGATGGTTTTGTCCATCTTATCGCTAACGACGATGCCCACTCTTACCTTACGGTTGTTTCTTATAATTTCCGACATTGTCTATCCCCTCCGATTAGTTCTTCTTTGCAAGCTCGCGCTCGCGAATAGCGGTCTTTATTCTTGCTATGTCTCTCTTGCATTTTTTCATCTGCATGGGATTTGTAAGCTGACCGGTTGCATGGCTGAAGCGCAAATTGAACAATTCTTGCTTAAGCTCTGCGAGCTTTGCGTTAAGTTCGGCGTCTTGTAAATCACGATACGAAACTTTCATTATGCTTCAACCTCCTTTTCTTCGTTAGCGTCTGCGCTCTTAATCTCGTCTTTACGAGCGAATTTGCATCTTACGGGCAACTTGTGCGAAGCAAGACGAAGAGCCTCTTTTGCGATTTCTTCGCTGACGTCTGCCATTTCGAACAATACTCTTCCCGGCTTTACTACGGCTACCCAATATTCGGGCGAACCTTTACCTGAACCCATTCGGGTTTCGGCGGGCTTCTTGGTTACAGGCTTGTGCGGGAAAATATCTATCCAAACTTTACCGCCACGCTTGATATATCTGGTCATAGCTACACGGGCAGCTTCGATTTGCTTGGAATCTATCCAACCCGGATCCATAGCAACAAGGCCGTACTCGCCGTAAGCGATGATGTTACCCTTGTTAGCCTTGCCTTTCATTCTGCCTCGCTGAACGCGACGTCTTTTTACTCTCTTAGGCAATAACATTACTGCTGTCCTCCTTCCTTAAGCTGAGGAATGATCTCTCCCTTATAAACCCAAATTTTGATACCGATTTTGCCGAAAGTGGTATTTGCTTCCGCTTCTGCGTAATCGATGTCTGCACGCAAAGTCTGAAGGGGTATCGAACCATCGTGATAACTTTCGCTACGAGCAATTTCTGCGCCGTCGAGACGTCCGGAAACGGTAATCTTTACACCCTTTGCACCGCTGCGCATTACTCTGCCCATAGACTGCTTCATCGTTCTGCGGAACGAAGCTCTCTTTTCGATTTGAGCCGCAATGTTTTCGGCAACGAGCTGAGCGTCCATATCCGGTTTTTTAACTTCGAGAACGTTGATGTAAATGGTTCTTTCTTTTTTTACGATTTTGGTAAGTTCTTTTTTAAGCTGCTCTACGCCTGCGCCCTTGATGCCGATAAGCATGCCGGGTTTGGAAGTGTAGATGTTTACGGTAACTTTACCCTGTGCTCTGTCGATGGTGGTCTTGGAGATGCCGAAGGTATAATACTTACGCTTAATGAACTCTCTGATTTTGTGGTCTTCTACCAAGAAATCTGCGAAATCTTTTTTGCTTGCGTACCACTGAGCGTTCCAGCCCTGTATTACGCCCACTCTGAGTCCGTGGGGATTAACTTTCTGTCCCATGATTATTTACCCTCCTTGATCTCATCGAGAATTACGGTGATGTGGCTGGTGCGCTTTAAGATAGCGTGGCCTCTGCCCTTGGAAACGGGATTCATTCTCTTAAGAGAAGGACCGCCGTCCGCAAAAATCTCTGCGATATAAAGGTCGCTTCTCGAAAGTCCCTTAAACTCTGCGTTAGCCACAGCGGACTTAACGAGTTTGTTTACTACCTCTGCCGATGCATTGGGAATAGCCTCGAGCATAGCCATAGCTTCGTTTACGGATTTGCCCCTTACAACGTTAAGAACGATCCTAACCTTGCTCGGAGAAATTCTGATATATCTGGCACGAGCAGTGGGACGCATGTCTTTTTCTTCACGTCTTTTAGCCGTTTTTTCTTTACTTCTTTTAGCCATTGTCTTTCTCCTTATTTAGCCTTGGTCGTCTTCTCGCCTGCGTGACCTTTAAAAGTACGGGTGGGAGCGAATTCACCGAGCTTATGTCCTACCATTTCTTCGGTGCAATATACGGGAACGTGCTTGCGACCGTCGTGTACCGCTATGGTCTGACCGATAAATTCAGGGTAAATCGTAGAACTTCTCGACCACGTTTTGATAACTTTTTTATCGGTGGTGTCCATCTGAGCGCATACTCTGTTGAACAATCTTTCCTCTACATAAGGACCTTTTTTCAAACTTCTACTCATAATTTACCTCACTTAGTTAATGCGTTTAACAATATATTTGCTACTGTTCTTATGCTTGTTTCTCGTCTTATATCCGAGAGCGGGCTTGCCCCACGGAGTAACGGGACCCGGACGACCGATAGGCGACTTGCCTTCGCCACCGCCGTGCGGGTGATCACAGGGGTTCATAACTACGCCTCGAACGGTAGGCTTAACGCCCATGTGACGTTTTCTACCTGCCTTACCCAAGGAAACGAGTTCGTGGTCGAGGTTGCCCACCTGACCTACGGTTGCCTTGCAAGTAAGAAGAATCATTCTCATTTCGCCGCTGGGAAGACGAAGAGTCGCATACTTGCCTTCCTTAGCCATAAGCTGAGCGGCTGCGCCTGCGGTACGAACCATTCTTGCGCCTCTGCCCGGTTGCATCTCTACGCAATGTACCAAAGTACCTACGGGAATCGCCGAAAGCGGGAGAGCGTTGCCTGCCTTTATATCTGCGTTTTCGCCGGAAAGAACGACGTCTCCTACCTGAAGTCCGAGCGGAGCGAGAATATATCTCTTTTCGCCGTCTGCGTAGTTAAGCAATGCGATATATGCAGTGCGGTTGGGATCGTACTCGATGGTAGCAACCTTTGCCGGAACGTTATCTTTATCTCTCTTAAAATCTATTATACGGTACTTTCTTCTGTTACCGCCACCGATGTGTCTTACGGTGATACGGCCGTAACTGTTACGTCCGCCTTTGCGGTTGATAGTCGCAAGTAGCGATTTTTCGGGAACTGTAGCGGTGATCTCTTCAAAAGAGCTTACCGTCTTAAATCTCGTACCCGGAGTTATCGGCTTAAATCTTTTAATTGCCATAATTGCCTCCCCTTAACTCAAGCTCTCGAAGAACTCGATAGCCTTACTGTCGGCTTTGAGCTGAACGTAAGCCTTTTTGGTAGCTGCCGTATAGCCTTGCGTTCTACCCTGTCTCTTAAGTTTACCTTTTACGTTAACGGTATTAACCTTAGCGACTTTAACCTTGAATATTTCTTCAACTGCAGCCTTGATATCCGTCTTAGTTGCGTTAACATCTACCAAGAAGCCGTACTTCTTCATGCGGATGCCTTCGTAACTTTTTTCGGAAGTAACCGGCTTTTTGATTACGTCGTATGCGTTCATGCTTTGTAAGCCTCCTCGATCTTTCTGATTGCGGACTCGGTCATTACGCATTTAGCGTTATTTACGAGGTCCCTTACGTTTATCTGATACGCAGGAAGAACGGTTGCGAACGGGATGTTTGCAATAGCTCTTACCGCCATAGCGTCCATATCTGCGGTCACAATCAAAACTCTCTGTTGGATACCGAGCGTCTTAAGAGCGTTAGCAGCTTCCTTGGTTTTGCCCGTAAGAACGAGTTCGTCCAAAGCGATCATGTCGCCGTCAGCGAGTTTTGCGCTGAGCGCACTGCG
This sequence comes from Firmicutes bacterium CAG:552, assembly GCA_000435495.1. GTDB lineage: Bacteria > Bacillota > Clostridia > Christensenellales > Pumilibacteraceae > CAG-552. Next base: position 14,972 of record FR884014.1, read on the forward strand.
AAGAGCATTGCGACGAGCCTTAACGTTTACCTTCTGATCGAAGTCTCTCGGCTTCGGAGCAAATACGACGCCACCCTTAATCCACTGCGGTGCTCGTATCGAACCCTGTCTTGCGTTACCGGTACCCTTTTGTCTCCACGGCTTGCGTCCGCCGCCTCTTACCTCGGTACGAGTAAGCGTAGATTTGGTACCCTGTCTTGCATTGTTTGCCTGCGCAACTACTACCTGATGAATAAGACCTTCGTTGTATTCTGCTCCGAATACGCTTTCGTCAAGCTCGATGGTCTTAACTTCGTTGCCGTTCATATTAAAAACTTTAATGCTTGGCATAGTTTACCTCCTAATACTTAACGGCTTCTTTAACCGTTACCAATCCGCCTTTGGGACCGGGGATCGCACCTTTTATAAGAAGAACGCTGCGATCTGCGTCAACCTTAACTACTTTAAGGTTTTTAATAGTAACTCTTTCGTGACCATAATGTCCTGCCATGTGAAGTCCCTTTATTACCTTACTGGGAGTACTGTTCGCACCCGAGGAACCTCTTTCTCTGTGAACGGGTCCGGTACCGTGAGTCATCTTAAGTCTGTGCTGATTCCAACGCTTGATTGCGCCGGTGAATCCTCTGCCTCGGGTAACGCCGATTACGTCTACGATATCTCCACCCGAGAAAATGTCACACTTGATCTCGCTACCGATCTCGTACTTGTCACAGTTATCGAACTTAAATTCTTTAACGACTTTCTTAGCGGACACATTGGCTTTTTTAAACTGCCCCGCCATCGGCTTGCTTACCTTGCGATCCGCAATGTCTTCGAAACCGCAAACAACGGACGAATGGGTATCTTTGCCTTTTACTTTCTTATCTATTACTACCATGGGTCCCGCCAAAACTACGGTTACGGGAACCATCAAGCCGGTTTCGTCAAATATTTGAGTCATACCGAGCTTTCTGCCCAATATAGCTTTTTCCATAATTATCTACCTCCGCTGCCTTATAACTTTATCTGGATATCTACACCGGCAGGTAAATCAAGTTTCATAAGCGAATCAACCGTTTTTGCTGATGGACTATAGATATCTATCAATCTCTTATGGGTTCTGAGTTCGAACTGCTCGCGCGAATCCTTGTACTTGTGTACTGCGCGAAGAATAGTAACGATCTCTCTGTCTGTCGGAAGCGGTATAGGTCCGCTTACCTTGATGCCTGTCTGCTTAGCGGCTTCCACAATGCGAGCCGCACTCTGATCGATCAGGTCATGGTCGTAAGCCTTAAGCTTAATTCTAATTTTCTGACTTGCCATTTTTAACCTCCATAGCAATCAACTTCGAACAACTCCGTCGTGTGTGTTAAACCTGCGATTTAATTATGAGTCCTTGCAACCCCCGGACTCAAAAAATTCTTACGACGGTACGAAGTCCGCACAGCTTATGCCGTACTGGTCCGCCTGAGTTCTCTGCGTTTTAGCTAAATTTAACGCAGTAACCTCCGGCATCAACCCTTTCGCAGGACTGCGCACACTGCACAGCTTATCCATTATACAGCATTGTTTCAATAATGTCAAAGGATTTTAAGCATATTAATTATTTTTTTTGCTTGTTTTTTCGATTTTGACTGTTTTTTGCCAATTATTCTATTTAAAAGGTTTACATTTTCGCATTCGACATGGTACAATGCAGGCGAAATCGGGTTGTAGAGCGACGGCTCGTCGCTTTGCGACTTTTTTGGGAGTGTAATCATGAGGAAATTTTTTAAGGAATTTAAGACTTTCATCTCTCGGGGCAGCGTAATGGATCTTGCCGTCGGCGTAATTATAGGCAGCGCATTTACCGCTATAGTTACCGCACTTACCGAGCACATCTTAAAACCCATTATCAACTTTATCTTAGCGGTAATTTTCGGCAGCACCAGTCTCAGCGGAATATATACGGTGCTAAAAAGAGTAAATCTCCAAGACGGAACCCTGGACCTTGAAAACTCTATTTATATAGATTGGGGTTCGGTTATAAATGCGGTAATCAACTTTCTGCTCATAGCATTCGTGCTTTTCCTTATAGTAAAAGCCGTCAATTCCTCCAAAAAAGCGTTGGAAGAATCGAGCAAGAACTTACGAACAAAAAGCAAACGTTTTACCTACGAACAAAAAGAAGAGCTTAAATCAAACGGCATAAGCCCGAAAGACAGAGAAAAAGCGGAAAAGTATTTTGCCGACAAAGAAGCTAAAATCAAAGAAGAAGAAAGAATTGCCGCCGAAGCAAAAGCAAAAGCAGACGCCGAAGCCAAGGCAAATTCTACGGAAGCACTCCTGAAAGACATCAAAGAAATTTTGCTTGCAAAGAACAATTGACGCTTCGGTAAAGTATCAAGTTGAACGCTATCGTCAAACGACGTTTCGGCATACGACAAATCGTAGCCGCAAAGCAAATCGATCCAATATACACAAAAACGCAGCGTTTAACTCATATAGTATATAACGCATATACTACGTAAGGTTGCAAACACGCATTTCGACGTTTCGATAAAGCAGTAAACCGCAGAGAAGGTTCTCCCTATCTGCGGTTTTTGTATACATCCGCTATAGTCTTCACATCATCGAAATGCGCATAATGGCACATCAACAATTTGGCTGACAATTTTGTGAATTAGAACACCAATGCAAATGAATAATTTAAACGCAAACATTTAATTCGATACTTGCTACAAAGGTTCGTGCGCACCGAATTATGCATATTTTTAAGCGACGACACCAAATCTATACATTTAAGAAAAATATTGTGTCTATAACAAACATTTTATCAACAACTGCTTGACAAATATACGACTTGTGTTATACAATAGACCAATATTATTTGTTCAAGGAGACCGTATGGACTACTCAAAATACCTCAACAAAGCAGTTTGCGAAATGAAACCGTCGGGCATACGAAAGTATTTCGACCTTGCGGCGAGCATGCCGGACTGCATTTCGCTCGGCGTAGGCGAACCAAACTTTGTAACGCCCAAAAGAGGCATAGACGCAGCTATAAAATCCATGCAAGACGGCATCACGAGATACACCTCCAACAACGGTTGGCCGGTCTTGCGCAAAAACATATCCAAATATCTTGCCATGCGTTACGACTTACATTACGATCCGGACAAAGAGCTTATAGTAACGGTAGGCGTTAGCGAAGCGATTCTTGACGTAATGCAAACCATAATAAATCCCGGCGACGAAATACTTATCGCCGAGCCGTGCTTTGTTTCGTACGCTCCCAACATCATAATGGCGGGCGGTGTACCTAAGGTACTGATTTGTAAGGCGGAAGATAACTTTATAATTACCCCGGATGCGTTGGAAGCGGCGATAACGCCAAAGACGAAAGCGCTGTTTATGTGCTATCCCAACAACCCTACCGGAGCGATCATGACAAAAGAACAACTTGCGGCAATAGTTCCCGTCATTATCAAGCACGATATTTTGTGTCTTTCGGACGAAGTGTACAGCGAACTTACCTACGACGGATTGGAACATGTCAGCATAGCGACGTTCGAAGGCATGAGAGAAAGAACTTTCGTATTTAACGGCTTCAGCAAAGGCTTCGCCATGACCGGATGGAGAGTCGGCTATGTATGTGCTCCGAAAGAAATGATGGTGCAAACAATGAAAGTGCATCAATTTGCCATAATGTGTGCGCCGACAGCATCTCAACATGCGGCAAACGCCCTGCTCGAAGACGCATTCGAAACGGATTTCAACGAAGTAAAAACCATGGTAGCCGAATACGATCGCAAAAGACGACGACTCTACAAAGCGCTGCTCGACATGGGCTTAGATTGTTTTGAACCTAAAGGCGCATTTTATATGTTCCCGAGCGTGAAATCCACAGGTATTACCGGCGACGAATTTTCCGAGCGATTGCTTATGGAGTACAAAGTATGCGTTCCTGCCGGCGAAGCATTCGGAGAATCTTCGGGTAGCGAACACATCCGCATAAGTTACGCTTATTCTATCGAGCAGCTAGAAAAGGGAATCGATCGCATGGCTGCGTTTGTAAAGGAGCTTAAATCGAAATAACCCGTTTTCGCAAACGGAGTTAGATAAAAAACCGTGGTCCGAAATATCGGATTACGGTTTTTTTCGATATTGTTTTACTAAATATATAATGCGGCAAATTTTAATTTTGCGCAAAAACTCGCTTGCGTTCCTTGTTTTTCGTTACATTACTATACTAGCCCGCACGCCTTCATCGTTTTGCGATATGCGATTGCAAAATATATAATTTCCGCAAGCGCAGTGATTCCCCACGATACCGGATATAGCAAATACAAAGACTCGAAAGTGCCGAAACGAGCAAACACCGTGTATATCCACACTATACGGAATACGCATGAACCCATTATTACTATTGCAGTAGGCACCAAGCTTTTGCCTATTCCCCGAGAAGCCGCTATAGTACAATCCATAAACGGCGCCAACCACAACGAAAACGCCATTATCCTGAGATGTCGCATACCTGCCTCGATTACCGCTTCGTCCGGTGAAAATATCATTATCATATATCTGCCGAAGACCAGCATCGCAACGCCGAACAGCGTAGCCAATATTACTCCGTACGACAAAGATATAACATAGCTCTTTTTAACTTTTTTTCTGTCTCCTGCTCCAAAGCTCTGCCCCATAAACGTCGTACACGCCATATAAAATGCGTTAAGCATATTGTAACACAACGAATCGATGTTTGCAGCCGCCGAATTTCCGGACACGGTAAGTTCGTCGAATTTGTTGACGGCGGATTGAAGGAACATATTTGCTATCGCAAAAATAGAGTTTTGCAAACCTGCAGATATACCGAGTATGGCTATGCTTTTGCCTGTCGCTCCGCCGAACGTCAATTTTTTAAAGCTGAACTTAGCTGCGCCCTTGGACCTGAGCAAGTCCACAAACACAAGAATCGCAGACGAGTACTGCGCTATGATACTAGCCAAAGCCACTCCTGCCGCACCCATATTAAAGACTACGACAAACAGTATGTCTAGTCCTACGTTCAACACCCCCGCTACGGTAAGATAAATAAGCGGCCTGCGAGTTTCGCCCTGTGCTGCAAGCACTCCGTTACCGTGATTATAAACAGCAAGCGCAGGCATTCCGAGTAAATAAATCTGCAAATACATCGTAGCGTCATCGAGCAATGCGCTCTTCGTCTTGAGCAACATGAGAACGGCTCTTGCGCACGGTACCCCTATCGCCACTATGACAAAACCGGCAATAACGGAAATCAAAAATCCCGAATGCACGCCCTTTTGTATATCTTCCGCATCCCGCCTTCCTATATCTTTGGCAATGACCGCATTGATTCCTCCGCCGATACCTATCAAAAAACCGGTAAACAAAGATATAAGCATACTTGTCGAGCCTATGGCACCAACCAAGTATTTGCCGTTAGGGTCGAATTGTCCAACTATGGCTATATCAGCCATGTTAAACAAAACCTGTAAAACGTTGGAAAGAATAAGCGGCAAACTGAAAACGATTATGTTTTTAAAAAAATTGCCTTCTATCAGATTTTTATTTTTTTGAATTTGCTTGACTTTTGTTTTCATCTTCTGCTCTCCTTTGCAGAACAAACCGTAGCAACACAAATATCAATGTACAATTTTATCGTATACGATATGTATTTTTTGAAACAACGTTATTTTTACATATACCCGTATTTCTTTCGACTAAGTATTATGCACACGGCGGTAACTATAAGTGAAGCCGCTTCCGCAAATATTACTGCGCTCCAAACGCCGTCCAGTCCCAACCACATAGGCACTAACAATACTGCTATTACTTGGAACACGAGCGTTCTTAAAAAAGATATCAACGCAGACAATCCGCCGTTACCTAAAGCCGTAAAGAATGCCGAACCGAATATGTTAAATCCAGACAGTAAGAACGACATTCCGTACAACAGAAATGCATGCCTCGTCAGCTCGCAAAGCTCATCTCTGTACCCTACAAACAGCTTAGCCAGCGGCAGAGCCAAAGCAAGTGCGCCTGCGCTCATAATTATACCCGTTACGCCTATAATCAGCAAACTCTTTCGGAATACGTTTTTAAGTTCTGCCGTATTTTTTGCGCCGTAATTATATCCGACTATAGGAGCTATACCTATAGAATAGCCTATAAATGCGGAAACGAATATAAACGCAACGTACATTATTACACCGTAAGCAGTAACGCCGTCGTTGTTGCCCATTATCGCTATAAGTCTATAGTTATACAAAATGTTTACAAATGACAACGAAACGTTTGTCATAAGCTCGGACGAACCGTTGGTGCAGCTCTTAAGCAGTGCTTTTCCGTCCATCTTGAACTTGGTGAGTCTAAGTAGACTCGAATTGCGGCGGGCAAAATAGAAAAACGGAATTGCTCCGCCCACAAATTGGCTTATTGCGGTAGCAACCGCTGCGCCTACCACTCCCCACTTAAACACTATAATAAATATTATATCGAGTATTATGTTGGTGGCTCCTGCGGCTACGGTAATAAACGTGCCGAGCGCAGGTTTTTCTGCTGTAACGAAAAAAGTTTGAAATATATTCTGCAAAAAGAAAAACGGCAAAGAAATGAAGAGTATTCTACCGTATTGGACGCAATAATCTATGGTTGCGGCATCTGCTTTCGCAAGCACGGCTATGTCCTTTATGAATATTACGCCCAACGCTCCGACTAAGATTCCGCAGCCGAGAGACACGTAAACCATGAGCGAAAACAGCTGTTTCGCCTTCTCTTTGTCCCCCTCTCCAAGCTTGTACGCAACGAGAGCGCTACCGCCCGAACCGAGCATAAATCCTATGGAACCGCATAACATCGGAAACGGAATTATCAGATTTACTGAGGCAAATGCAGCGTCTCCGACAAAATTAGACACACAAAGACCGTCAACTACGCCGTAAAGGGAGGTAAACACCATGGTAATAATTGCCGGAGTGACAAACCTTAATAGTCTCTTATAATTAAAATGATCGGACAATTGCACTTTCATAGTAGAGTGATTATATCAGACTAAAAATATATAGTCAACTACTTTATGTGTTATTTTGGGATAATATTAGCGTATTTCTATCACTTATATCTTATTTTAAAACCACCCGACTTAATTTTCCATACCATGCGACGCTAATACCGTGACATCTGTCCCATAAACCTACAATATTAAAAACAGACGGCAACAAGGTTACGATTTTATATCCCTTGCATGCCGTCAATAACTCTATCGACTTACGATACTTGTCGTTGTCAAATGTTTGCGATTACCGCCTCGCCTCGATCCAAAGATTGCTTTACGTCCAAAATCCGCTGATTGGACGATCCCCTGAATTTTAGCGATATGTCCTTTTTTGCTTCCACAAACTTTCCGTCCACCAAAACGTCTATCGTTTTTAAAATTTCTCGTACCCACTCGGTATTAGCTCTTACCCCGTCGGTAAACATCTCCTCGAAGGTGAATCCCGAATACATCCATATTGTCTTTAAGGGATAAATTTGTTTTACTTTTTTAAGAAAAGGTAATAATGCTTTTTGATTTGAGGGTTCGAACGGTTCACCGCCCAATACCGTTAGCCCGCTTATAAACGGCGGCTTAAGCATTTCGATAATCTGATTTTCGGTTTGCTCGGTAAACGGCTGACCGTAATTAAAATCCCACGTTTCCGGATTAAAACAATTTTCGCATCTATTATTGCAACCCGACACAAAAAGCGAAACCCTTACGCCGACGCCGTCGGCTATATCGCAATTTTTTATATTGCCGTAATTCATAAACAATACGGGGCGGTCGACGCCGCCCCCTGCTCCTTATATTTTTTACAAATGTAGCACTCGCTCTTTTATTTCCTGCGTTCTGCCCTGATTCCAATACTGCGTACCGATATATCCGCAAGTTCTGCGTGCAACGTTCATTTTATCCTGATCGGTGTTGCCGCAATTCGGACAAGTCCAGACGAGTTTTCCGCCGTCTTCTCTTATCTCGATTTCGCCGTCGTAACCGCAAACCTGACAATAGTCACTCTTGGTATTAAGTTCGGCATACATAATGTTATCGTAAATAAACTGCATAACCGCCAATACCGCATCAAGGTTATTTTGCATATTGGGAACTTCGACGTAAGATATAGCTCCTCCCGGGCTGAGTGCCTGGAACTGCGCTTCGAAACGTAGTTTTTCGAAGGCATCAATCGGTTCGGTTACGTGAACGTGGTAGCTGTTGGTAATATAGCTCTTGTCGGTTACGCCCTGTATAACGCCGAAACGTTTTTGTAAGCACTTTGCAAATTTGTAAGTCGTAGACTCAAGCGGAGTGCCATAAAGCGAATAATCGATATTTTCGGCTTTTTTCCACTTTGCCGTGTATTCGTTAAGCTTGCGCATTATCTGTAAGCCTAACTCGGTGCCTTCTTTTTCGGTAAGCTTTTTGCCTATAAGCGAGTACACGCATTCCCATAATCCTGCGTAACCCAAAGATAACGTTGAGTAGCCTCCGTGCAAATATTTGTCTATCGTTTCCCCTTTTTTCAGACGAAGCAATGCTCCGTATTGCCACAAAATCGGCGCTGCGTCCGAAAGCGTACCCGAAAGACGTTCGTGACGACACTGCAATGCTCTATGACAAAGTTCCATTCTTTCATCGAAAATTTCCCAGAATTTATTAAGGTCTTTATGCGCCGAAAGTCCGATATCGACAAGATTGATGGTAACGACGCCCTGATTAAATCTGCCGTAATACTTGGGTTTGCCGTTTTCGTCGACATACGGAGTAAGGAAAGACCGACAACCCATGCAAGTGTAGCAATGTCCTTCTCCGTTTTTATCTATTTTGTTGGCAAGCATAACCTTTTCGGATATATAATCGGGAACCATTCTCTTAGCGGTACACTTTGCGGCAAGCTTGGTAAGATTCCAATACTTAGTGCCTTCCCGAATATTGTCTTCCTCAAGTACGTATATAAGTTTCGGAAACGCAGGCGTTACCCAAACGCCTTGTTCGTTCTTTACGCCCTGATAGCGTTGCAAAAGCGTTTCTTCTATTATCATCGCAAGGTCTTCGCGTTCTCTGTCATTTTTCGCTTCTCCGAGATACATAAACACCGTTACGAACGGAGCCTGTCCGTTAGTGGTAAGAAGCGTAACGACTTGGTACTGTATGGTCTGCACGCCTCTCTTTATTTCTGCACGAAGACGTTTTTCTACAATCTTTGCCTTATCTTCGTCACTGATTTTTATACCGAGTTCGGCATATTCGGTGTCCACATCCTTTTGGATTTTTTCTCTGCTAACCTGCACGAACGGAGCTAAATGCGTAAGCGAAATAGACTGTCCGCCATATTGGTTGGAAGCGACCTGAGCTATAATTTGAGTAGCGATGTTGCATGCGGTCGAAAAACTATGCGGCCTTTCGATAAGCGTACCGGTTATGACGGTACCGTTTTGCAACATATCTTCGAGATTTACAAGATCGCAATTGTGCATGTGCTGCGCAAAATAGTCGGCATCGTGAAAATGAATAATACCCTCTTCGTGCGCCTCGACAATGTCCTGCGGCAACAAAATACGATTTGTAATATCTCGGCTTACTTCGCCTGCCATATAATCTCGCTGGGTGGAATTTATCACCGGGTTTTTGTTAGAGTTTTCTTGCTTAGCCTCTTCGTTATTGCATTCAATAAGCGTAAGAATCTTATCATCAGTAGTATTTGCGTGTCTGATCAATGCTCGATTGTATCTGTAAGTAATGTAAGCCTTTGCCACCTCAAAAGCTCCGTGCGCCATTATTTGTTTTTCTACAAGGTCTTGCACTTCTTCCACGGACGGGGACCTACCCAGCTCTTCGCAAGCTATGGTAACGGCTTCCGCTATCCGACGAATCTGAAGCTCCGTCATTCGTATCTCGGGCGCTACCGACTCGTTAGCCTTGGACACCGCCACGATTATCTTTTGAATATCGAATTTTGCTTCCGAACCGTCTCTCTTTATAATCTTCATTGCCTTGGTAAAAGTCATCTCTTTTCATCTCCTTTTTGAAAAATAGTTTTGTTTGCAAAATCTACATGTTGTGCCTAAGTGAGTATTATTGTAGCATATCTTGTAGTTCATGTCAATCAATTGAGCCCGATTCAATTGTGAAATTTTTTATGTCTTTTATTGCAAACAATTTAATATAACCGCAAAAAAATATACAACAAAATTGTTTTTAAGCCGATTCCTCGACATTGTGTCTCAAAAAAATGCAATAACCGTTTTCTTGTTTTTACCTAATTTTCTTATTGGTATATTCTTGCTCGGATACAAGTCATTTTAGTTATAAATAGATTAATCTGCCAGTTTTTCCATTTACGGCATCGCTTGCGTATAGCCAATAATATTGTTTTTCAGTCGCAAAAGCTCTACTGAATGATGTAATTCCCCGAGCTGTATATTTATTCGGACGGCGCATTTGTTTTACCCATCTAAAACGCCTTATTTCTTCGAAATATAACCATATTCTTCTGTTGTGTTATACGGAAGAATAAAGTATTTTTACGCTTGCTAAGTTATATAAATGCGCTCGGACAATGGCACATTGGCATAAATGCCGTCAAAACGACGTTACGTGTATACAAAATGAACGAAACGACTTTTTTTAAATGGTTTACGATGCAATCGCAGCCCGGAACGAACGACTTTTTAAACGAAAAAATATAATGAAATGTCAAAACGAGCGGATAAGAAAATAATCTTATCCGCTCGTTTGTTATTATTTTGCTCCGTACTATTCTAACTCGAATGCTCCGGTATACAACTTATAGTACGTTCCCTTTTGTTCAATAAGCATTTCGTGCGTTCCACGCTCTATGATACGACCTTTGTCCAGAACCATTATAACGTCGGAATTCATTACCGTTGACAGTCTGTGCGCAATTACGAAAACAGTTCTGCCTTCCATCAATTTGTCCATACCTCTTTGAACGATTGCTTCCGTCCTCGTATCTATCGAAGACGTCGCCTCGTCCAAAATCATAACCGGAGGATCTGCGACCGCAGCTCTCGCTATGGCTATAAGCTGTCTCTGCCCTTGCGAAAGGTTTGCGCCGTTATTTGTCAGCGGAGTATCGTATCCTTGCGGCAGTCTGGCAATAAAGTCGTCTGCGCCCGCCAAAACCGCAGCTCTTTTGCACTCCTCGTCCGTAGCGTCCAACCGACCATATCTTATATTATCCATTACAGTGCCGGTAAAAAGATTTGTATCTTGCAACACCAAGCCGAGACTCGAACGCAAGTCTTGCTTTCTTATTTCGTTAATAGGAATTCCGTCGTAAGTAATTTTGCCGTCGGCAATATCGTAAAACCTGTTTATAAGATTGGTAATCGTAGTTTTGCCTGCGCCGGTCGCACCGACAAAAGCGACCTTTTGACCGGGTTTTGCGTACACGGAAACGTCGAAAAGCACTTGTTTACCTTCCTCGTATTCGAAGTCGACATCGTACAACCGAACGTCTCCTCTTAGTCTTACGTAAGTAATTTCCCCGTTTTCGTCAACCCTCTTCCATGCCCACTTTTCCGTACGTTCGTTTACCTCTACGAGTTTACCGCCTTCCTCCTTTACGTTTACGAGCGTAACCTTTCCGTCGTCGCTTTCCGGTTTAGCGTCCATCAACTCGAATATTCGATTTGCTCCCGCCATTGCCATAACCACAGAATTGAGCTGCTGCGAAACCTGATTGAAATTGCCGGTAAACTGCTTGGTCATATTAAGGAAAACTACAACTATGCTTATGCCGAACGCCTCGCCCGAAATGCTTATGTTGTTTGCGCCGAGCAACAACATAAGTCCGCCGCCGACTGCGGCAAGAACGTAAAGCACATTACCTATATTCATGATGATAGGTCCGAGCATATTGGCATAGCTGTTGGCTTGCTTGCTGTTTTCGTAAAATCTGTTGTTTATATCATCGAAGCCTTGCTCTACCGCATTTTCTCTGTTAAACACCTTTATGACCTTTTGACCGTTCATCATTTCCTGCACGTAACCTTCGACGTCGCCCATCATGCGTTGCGCTTTTACAAAATATTTTGCAGAGCCGCCGCCGACCTTTTTTGTTACGAGCGTAATTACGACTATGCCCATTATTACGATAAGCGTCATCCACACGCTGTACCACAGCATTATAAAGAACACCGCCGTCAGTATGGTACCGGCCCTGATAAGCGAAGGAAACGAAGAGGAAATAAGTTCGCGCAAGGCGTCTATGTCGTTGGTATAATAACTCATAATATCGCCGTGTTTATTTGTGTCGAAATATTTAATGGGAAGATTTTGCATCCCGTCAAACATCTTACGACGAAGTTTATACAAAAAGCCCTGAGTTATTTTCGCCATCAATTGACAATAAAGCGTCACGGCGGCGATAGACACGACGTAAATGGAGCCGAGAATAATCATAAGCCTGTATATATCGTGTTTTTGACTCTCCCAATCAAGTCCGCCTTTTATCGCAACGTCTATTATAGCGGTTATCTTTTGAATGAAAATGTCGGGAATTGCCGCTGCCGCTGCTGCAAACAAAATACAAAGTATTGTCAGCGGAACCAACACGGGATAAAATCCGAATAACATTTTTATCAGTCTGCGCAAAGTTCCCTTCGGCGCTTTTCTTTTCGTCATAGAACCGAGGTTGTTATTCTTCATCGGCGGCGCCTCCTCCGTTTTGTTGCATATAAATATCCCTGTAAATTTCGTTATTTTTCATAAGCTCTTCGTGCTTACCTACGGCAACTATTTTACCCCCGTCCATAACGATTATCATATCCGCTTTTTCCACCGAAGCGACTCTTTGAGCTATTATAATCTTGGTAGTTTCGGGAATATACGTCTCCATAGAATGGCGAATGTATGCGTCCGTCTTGGTATCGACAGCGCTTGTCGAGTCGTCCATTATAAGTATCTTGGGCTTTTTAAGTAACGCTCTGGCTATACACAGTCTTTGCTTTTGTCCGCCAGAAACGTTGGTTCCGCCTTGCTCGATAAACGTGTCGTAACCGTCAGCGAAAGAAGTTACGAATTCGTCGGCTTGAGCCAAAACGCACGCTTGTTTGATCTCTTCGTCGGTTGCGTCGGGATTTCCCCATTTAAGATTGTCTTTAATTGTACCCGAAAACAGCAAATTCTTTTGCAAAACCATTGCTACGTTATCTCTGAGCGTTGTCATGTCGTATTCTCTGACGTCTACTCCGCCGACTTTTACGCTGCCTTCGCTTACGTCGTACAATCTCGGAATAAGTTGCACGAGTGTGGATTTACCTGTGCCTGTGCCGCCTAAAACGCCTACCGTCATACCCGATTCGATTTTTAAGTTTACCTCCTCGAGAGCATATTTTATCGCATCTTCTTTGTACTTAAACGAAACTCCGTTAAACTCGATACTGCCGTCCTTTACTTTCTTTACTGCGTCTTCTTTGTTTGTAAGAATTGGTTTTTCTTCGAAAACTTCGCATATACGACGAGCGCTCGCTACCGAAATATTTATCATTACGTAAACCATGGACAACATCATAAGCGACATAAGCACTTGCATTCCGTAAAGAATCATCGAAGATATACCGGCTACGTCAATCGTCGCACCGCCGCTCGTTATCGCAAGATACGAACCCACAAGCAGCACTACGAACATATTTATATACATGCTGAGAGTCATCATCGGATTTTGCAAAGCAACGATGCGTTCGGCTTCTGTAAAGTCTTTGCGAATCGTTTCCGCAGCTGCGCCGAACTTTTCTTTTTCGTACTCTTCTCTCGCAAAACCTTTTACCACACGCATGCCTCTAACGTTTTCTTCGATGGACTCGTTAAGTTTGTCGTACTTTTTGAAAACGCTTTTAAACGCAGGCATCGCCTTTCGTCCTATCATAAACAACCCGAAGCCAAGTAACGGTATAATTATCACGAAAGTCATTCCCAGCCATCCGCCCATTACAAACGCCATTACCGATGAGAATATCAGCATAAGCGGCGAACGAATCGCCGTTCTGATAAGCATCATAAACGACATCTGAATGTTGCCTACATCTGTCGTGATTCGAGTCACAAGCGAAGTAGACGAAAATTTGTCGATATTCGCAAAACTGAATGTCTGCACTTTGGTAAACAAATCGTGGCGCAAATTCCTTGCATATCCCACCGATGCCGTAGCGCACGTTTTTGCCGCCACTCTTCCGCACAAAAGCGACCCCCCTGCCATCGCCACAAGCAAGGCGCCGGTCTTAAGCACTTCTGTAATGGCCTCGCCGTATTGAATCGAACTCACGATTTTTGCCGTGACAAAAGGTATAAACGTTTCGATTATCGCCTCTCCGATTATAAATATTAGGGTAAGGATGGCGTAACGCTTATTCTCCCTCAAACTCTTTAATAATATCTTTACCGTCTTCAAGTCTTAATCTCCCTGTTCTCCGCTGCGCTAAACGTTGTTTTCACACTCTGCGACCAAACGCTCTGCGCTATAAACTTCCACAATTGTTATATACCACTTTTTTACATACTTAGTAAAGTAGAAATTGTGAATACTTAATGAATAATTATAGTTTTTATCAATTAATTAATCGGCTGTCGTTGCTTTTTGCCGCAAAAGCTTGTTTTATATTTTTCTTGACAAAAGCACGGCAAAGCGGATATAATATTGTACGAACAAAAAAAGGAGGGGCGTAACCATGACGCTATCGGAAAAACTCGTAGACCTAAGAATAGCCACGAGAGGCGCAACGATGTGCGAAACCGCATGCGGAAAAAACAAAAATACTCTTTCGTTAAAAACAAAGATATTGTTTTTGTTGCGAAACAAAAGTCTTCAACCGATAGATTTGCTTACCTCTCTGAAATTAGCCAAAGCCAATCTTGCGCTTCTTACTACCGAAATGGCAAAAGAAGGTCTGATTCAAAAAGACAAACAAAATTACGATAAACGTGTGGTTGCTTTTTCCATTACCGACAAAGGCAGAGAATATTTAGAGACTCGCCTGTCCGTTATCGAAAATTCGCTGAAAAAAGCCTTCCCTACCGCCGAAGAATATAACTCGGCTGCAAAGGCGCTCGACGCCGCCACCGACGTTTTATCGTTTTTATAAGGAGCCGACTATGCTGAAAGTCTACAATACTCTTACCCGAAGAAAAGAAGAATTCGTTCCGCTTAACGACAAAGTCGTTACCATGTATTCGTGCGGGCCTACCGTGTATTCTTATGCGCACATTGGAAACATGCGAGCATACCTTTTTATGGACTCGGTACGCCGAACGTTGAAATATAACGGCTACAAGCTTAAAGGCGTAATGAATATAACCGACGTGGGACATTTGTTGTCCGACGGCGACGACGGCGAAGATAAGATGGAAAAAGCGAGCAGAGAGCAGCAAAAATCTGTCTATGAGATAGCCGCAATATATACCGACGCCTTTATGAAAGACTTGGCTAAGCTCAATATCGGCAAGCCGGAAATCATAGCCAAAGCCACCGACCACATAAACGACATGATAAAATACGTCGAAGCTCTCGTCGAGAAAGGCTACGGCTACGAAACAAGCGACGGAATTTACTTCGACATATCTAAGTTTAGAGAATACGGCAAACTCAGCGGACTCGACCTCGAAGGTCAGCGTGCCGGCGCAAGAGTGGACGTAAACGACGAAAAACGCAATCCCGCCGATTTCGCCCTGTGGAAGAAGGCTCCCAAAGAGCATATTATGCAATGGGAATCGCCTTGGGGCATGGGTTACCCCGGCTGGCATATCGAATGCAGCGCCATGAGCAGAAAATATCTCGGCGATACGTTTGATATTCATACCGGCGGCGTGGACCATATCCCCGTTCATCACGAAAACGAAATAGCCCAAAGCGAAGCTCTCGTAGGGCACAAAACGGTGGATTACTGGATGCACGTCGAGTTTATGCAAGTCGACGGCGGCAAGATGAGCAAAAGTCTCAAAAACACATATACGGTCAGCGAATTGGAGCAAAAAGGCTATAGCGCAATGGCGTTTAGATATTTCTGCTTAAACACGCACTACCGCAAAAAACTCAACTTTACATTCGAAGGTATGGACGCTGCGAAAACTGCATACAACAGATTGCTTGCGGCAGTACATTCGCATAAAGGCGGAAAATCATTTGACGAGGAAGCCGTAAAAAAATACGACGAGCTTTTTACCGAAGCGATAAACGACGACATTAATATTCCTCTCGGCTTAGGCGTCCTTTGGAACATGCTTAAGGAAAAACCGTCCCAAGCAATATATGACCTTGCAATGAAATTCGATAAGGTTCTCGGACTTGCGTTAGATACGGAATCTGCGCCGGAAAAAGTGGAAGCTCCCGAAGAAGTTATAAAACTCGCCGAACTCAGACTTAAGGCTCGTAAAGATAAAGATTGGGCGCAAAGCGACGTATTAAGAGAACAAATATCTAAGCTCGGATATCAGATAATCGACAAAAAAGACGGATACGATATAAAGAAAATCTGACAATCCCCTCTTTCCTATGTAATTTAACCGCCGACTGTCGTCGGTTACAGCCAATAACCTAATAAAGCCACGGAGCGTCGGATAACGCCTCGTGGCTTTATTAGGTTATTATCGTAATATCCAAATTATTGTTTTGCGTCAATCCAATAAATTTCGCTTGAGCAACGCAAAATGCCTATACTGCATATTGTGAAACGATTAAAGGTCGACGACTTACAAAAGTCTACGGCTTACGCAGCCCGATTTAACGCTCATTCGCAATGAGTATGCATTACTACCCATTTTTTCATCTTAATGCCAAGCCAAAGCGAATATATGCCAATCGTTATAATGGTGAGAAGCAACCACTTAATATAATTGCCGAACAACTGAATCCCCGAGCCGTCAAACGTAAGTCTGCGACCGTCTATTACGGTATGTCGGGAAATCCACCTCTCTTTGTAACAAACCATCCAAGGCACCGCAATGGTAAGCGTAATGAGCGAAACTAAGCAGGTAAGAAGATTTACTCCGATTAGCCCCAACAATCCGCCGTCGAATTTAGATTCCATTTTACTTTCCTCCGTCAAATTATTTATATTACTATATTAACATATAGACCTATATATGTCAAGTATATGTCAAGCCGTTTCTTTAATATATCAATGTTTGCGCAATTTAATTGCCGTCCTTTGCTTTTGCGTCTTTACTCTATTATGTATCCTTAAGAAGCCTTACGCTTATTTTGATGATTTTTATCTAAAAATAAAAATTGCATAAAATTTTGCGGTTACGCTTGTCAAACCGAATAATATATGGTAAACTGTTTGTAACGGCGATAAAAATCGGTCGACAAGAGCGTGTTTGTCGCAAATAACTCAATTAAGGAGAGTACTGTAATGAAAAAGGTTATCGCTCTGCTTTTCTGTGCGGTTGTCGCATTTTCTGCGGGTATTACGCTGTCTGCGTGCAGCGTGACCGAATTGCCCATGGCGGAAATACTCGGAACTTACCAGCTGAAATCACGATTTGTCGCAAACCAAGAAGATGAGATCACCGTGCCGCAAATTGTAGGATACGGTTATTCGCTTTTGGAATATTTGGTGCTCACCAAAGATTCTGCCTATTACATAATGTCCGACTCCGATACCACTCCGTCGTGTTTCAAACTCGACGTAACGTACACGTATAGCATAAACGGCAAAAACATAAACGGCATAAAGCTTGCAAGCGGATACGGATATGCCTACGACTTGAAAATAGGCAAAAATATAGTTCCCTATCTCTCTTTCGAAAATAATGTTTTTGTATACCCGCCCGATAATTCGCACATAGCCACTAAAGGACGTTTTGTAAAAGTAGACAACGACACAACTTTTACTTTTGTAAATAACATATTTAAGTTGGACGAAGCTGACGGATTCGAGCCGGTTGATGGGATGTATCAAAAGTTGAATCGCACATACGAGTTTTTTGACGTGAATTATAAAAAGTCTACGGTACTCTGCAAATACATTCGATTCGACGCATATGCGAGTACCGCAACAGTATATTTCGTTACTCCCGATTATAAGAAACACACGGAAACGGTAAACATCAAATTAGGTCAAGTTCAGGAGGACGGCTCGTTTAGCGTAACCATAGATCAGATAAGAGATTCCCTGTTCGACGAAGAAACAGGCCCGACAACTTATGCGCCCGAAACAACATACGTCTTTACTCGGGTAAATACGTTTGAGAAATACTCGTCATCGGCCAATCCTATGCTTACAGGCTCCATTGCCCTCGAATTAAGCCGAACGATGTCCGACACTCTGGACGAAAGAATAGAGACTTTTAAAGGACTTGACAGCGGCGACAATAACTAGTCCGAACCGCTCTGTCTGCGAAAATTCGATTATTTTGACGAATTTTTCGCCGGCGAACACATAAAAGCGATATAGATTGTCATATATCCACTTGACAAAGATTATAATATATGGTAAACTTAATCTGTTATCCGTTGCGGGGTGGTAGCAGTAGGTAGCTCGTCGGGCTCATAACCCGAAGGTCGTAGGTTCGAGTCCTACCCCCGCGACCAAATTCTGAAGCCCTATAAATATGTCGGCTTCGCACCTCCGAAATCTAACGATTTCGGAGGCTTTTTCTTGTATTTTTTGCTTTTTCGCAACCGTTCAGTTTAAGGATAAATAGTGCAGAAAAAATATCACTTAAAAAATAATTTCGATCAGGATTTCAAACTTGCAATATCAATTTTTAATGGCAGATGGTGCGTAAAATCATTGCATCTTCTGCCTTTTTAATATTTTGTCAGATGAATACGAAGACAAATTTAACGAAAAATTAAAGTTTTTGTCATTTCGAGAAAAATTTGGTAGAAATTAAAACGGATATAACAAATCTATCGACACCCTTTTCGTTTTAAGCTCGATACATTTCCCATTAACCGTATTGTGTTCTGCCCTATCTTAACAGACTTTACAAAACAAACACCTTAAAAATAATATATTTACCGAGCCTATATTGTCATCCGATATATCGACTCAACAATCGTAATTTAACCGAGATCCGTTTAGAACGTAAAAAGGAACTCGAAAACAGTTATTGCTTTCAGGTTCCTTTTAGTATTTTGGTTTTACAGATACTTTATCGGTTACGCTACGCTTTACTCCCAACCTCGAGCGCACTGCGCATTAGTCAAAGTAAAAATTCTTAAATTTTCGCTCTTAGCGATACCGCAACGGAAGTTTACGACTTGCGACAATGCAATAATATCGACAATTTTGCGATTAAATCGTTTAGCGCACAATGCAGAGCCAAGACTGCTTCCGAACTTCCTCATTAAATTATGCGTTTGACTGCGACGACTCTTCTTCTTTCTTCTTTTCATTCGGTCTCTTATACATTCCCATCCTTTCTGCAAGCTTCAATACTCCGCACTTATAGCAGATAAGCATCGAACAAACTGCGCCGAATGTTGACTGAGCAAGTTCGTAAGGAATATTTGCTATCGCACTCTCGATGGTTGAATATACAAACGCCGCCCCTAAAAAGTATCCTATTGCCATTATTATTGCGCCTACGCTTACGCCTATGAGCGAACCGAGCCACGGCTTGGAGCGGAATGTATATCTCGAAAACAAAGAAACCGCTACGGCTTGCAGTCCATGCGTAAACAGAGACACTACCATTGCAGCCGGGTAAAAGAATAAATCTCCCAAAAACGAACCTACGCCGCCTACTAAGAATGCAGACACGGGATCCAGTATTATCGCAGCTATACATATCACCACGTCACATAAATACAAGTGTCCGCTACCCGGCATCGGTATTCCGAAAGAACTTACCGCAACGTTAAGCGCCATAAACACTGCCGTCAAACATATACGCAAAGTACTCGACTTCGCCCTACTCTTTTGTTCCATAACATTTATCTTCCTTTCGATTGACTTTTTCAACAAAATCATTATAATATATTTTTGGGTATAAGTAAATGTCCAATTCAGGTGTTTTTTATAATACCAGATTAAAAAGCAAATTATAACTTTGGTAGCGACTATGGAAAAAAAGTACGAAGAAATATATGCAAAAATAAAAGACGGAATAACTTGCGGCAAATATGCGATAGGAAGCAAATTGCCGTCAAAACGTGAGGCGGCGGACATTTTCGGCGTCAGCGTTATCACGGTAGAATCCGCATACGAGTTGCTAATAAGCGAAGGTTTTGTTATTTCTATGCCACGCAGCGGCTACTACGTTTGCGATCCCGATTCGGTCATCCCTAGAGTGGAAACAAAAAAACGCACGCTATATCCTCGGTTAGACGAACCTTCCTTTTCTTCGGTAATAGATTTCGAAAGTTCCGTTTGGTTTAAAACGGTACGCAAAGTTATGGCAGATTACGGTAATCTTTTGTTCGAAAAAGCTCCGGCGAGAGGCTGTAATATTTTGCGAAACGCAATTGCCGCATATCTATGGCGTTACAGAGGGATGGACGCAAATCCTTACAATATTATTGTAGGTTCGGGTGCTGAAAGTCTGTACGAAAACATAGTTAAAGTTTTGGGAAATGACGTTGTTTACGCCATAGAAAATCCCTCCTATGCTCAAATAAGACTTACTTATGGCGGCATGGGGTGCAAACTTGCCGCATTACCGCTCGGTAACGACGGTATCGAATCTGCAGCTCTCGATTCGACTGCTTTCGGCGCATTGCACGTTACTCCGTTTCATAGCTACCCTTCCGGCATATCCACTTCTCTGCACAAGCGCAGAGAGTACCTTTCCTTTGCAAAACGATACGAAGCGTACGTTATAGAAGACGATTTTGACAGCGAATTTTTTGTAAAGGGCAGGCCGATAGAAACGCTGTACTCCATGAACCCCGAAAGAGTGATTTATTTAAACACCTTTTCAAAAAGTCTTTCGCCTGCAATGCGACTGGGGTATATGATATTACCGGAGAGTCTTAATAAAACGTACGACGCAAAACTCGGCAAATTTTCTTGTTCGGTACCTGTTATGGATCAATACGTATTAGCCGAATTTATAAGTTCGGGAAATTTCGAACGGCATCTTAATCGACGTCGAAAACAATTGATAAAAATATGAACGTTATTTTTCGACATGCCGACCCCAAAAACGCCCTTCCTTTATTTCCGAAACAGCAACGCCTTTTTATATCTATCTTAATAGGCAACATGTATTTTTAAACTCGACACAATCACATTGACGCACCGAGCATGGCCGATTGCCATAATATGATTTTACCGAGAAACAACGTTTTGATTATAACGCTTTCGCAAAAACAAGCCTACCGCTTTGTACCGACTTTAAAGATAAAATACTTTTGACGCCAACCAAAAAAAGAGCAACCGCTTTTTCGAACTTCCTCAAAACATCTGATTTTTGGGTGCAATTCGCCTTGCGTTTGCTCTTTTTGTAATTATTTTTCGTATACGTATTTAATTATCTCGATCGGTATCGTCGTTTTTCTTCTTAGGCGAAGTCAATTTGTTAAGCAAAGCGGTTACGCCGATAATTATACCTATTACAAGAAAAATTCCCACAAGACCTTTGCCCATATATACCAAGCTTTTTACAAATTCAATAGGTTGAAATTCCATTTTCGTTATCTCCTTTAACCGAAAAAGTTAAGTATAAGTCCGCCGGCTATTACCGATGCAATCTGACCGGAAACGTTAACGCCCATCGAATGCATAAGCAAGAAGTTTTCCGGGTCTTCCTTAAGTCCCAATTTATGCACGACTCTGCCGGACATGGGGAACGCCGATATTCCGGCTGCACCTATCATGGGATTTATCTTTTCTTTAAGGAACAGATTGAGGAACTTTGCAAATAATACGCCGCCTGCGGTATCGAATATAAACGCCACTAAACCCAATCCGATTATAAGCAACGTATCGGGTTTAAGGAATACGTCATACTTCATCTGAGTAGCTATCGTTATACCTAAGAATATGGTAATAAGGTTAGCAAGCACTTTTTGCGCCGTTTCACTCAGCGAATTAAGAACGCCGCACTCTCTCATAAGGTTACCGAACATAAGGAAACCGACCAATGAGACGGAACCCGGAGAGACGATGCCGGCGATAACTGTAATAATGATGGGGAAAAGTATTCTCGTAAGCTTGCTTACCTGCTTAGGACGATACGGCATACGTATCAAACGCTCTTTTTTAGTAGTAAGCAATTTGATTACAGGCGGCTGAATTATAGGCACCAACGCCATATACGAGTATGCAGCAACCATTATTGCGCCTATATATTTGGAACCCAGTTGTTGAGCTACGACTATGGCTGTAGGCCCGTCTGCCGCTCCTATAATGGATATCGACGCCGCATCGGTTATATCGAAAAACATCGACGCTACGCATAATGTAAAGAAAATGCCGAATTGAGCAGCCGCACCGAATATCATAAGCTTAGGATTAGATAGAATAGGTCCGAAGTCTATCATTGCGCCAACACCGATAAAAAGCAGCAACGGGAACAATTCGTTTTCGATACCTGCCCTATACAAAACGCTCAAAGCGCCTTCTTGCAACGCCTCGCCTACCGTTTGGTCAACTGCGCCTGAAAGCGGCAAATTAACCAAAATTACGCCGAAACCTATCGGCAAAAGCAACGTCGGCTCCATATCCTTCTTTATGGCAAGAAAGATAAGCACCCCTCCTATTGCCCACATTATGAGCATTCGGTAATCGAAATTTTCGATCAGATTCTCATAAAGAAACGAGAAAAATTCCCCCATAATTTCCTCCGAACATAGTATGGCTTAAAAAGAAATAAAAAAGACCTTTACCACGATAACCATAGTTATACGGTAAAAGTCTTGTCTGTTTAATACAAAAGCGGGCATAAAAGCCGTATTGACGCCGTTTGCAACGGTAACTTACCGCCGACTACTCCCTTTCAAGCAAATGTATTTTAGCATACCCGTTTCCGTGTTGTCAAGAACTTTTCGAAGATAAAATAATTTTATCGGGGTTCCTCTTCAAAAAAGCTCGGCTGACTCCGCTGTTTATGCGCTAAAAACTCGCATACATATTATCTCTACTGCAACAATTTTACTTTCGTCTCGCCTTACGTTTTTGATTAATTATTTCCAGAGCCTGTTCGTCTATAACCTTTATCTCGCATTCTTTTGCGATGTCTGCCATCTGCGTAAGCGCCGCCTTTAAAAATACTCTCGGGATTTTTGTAAGCTTTGCGCAAGCTTCGGTCGTAAATTTTATCTCCGGATCGATACGCTCGGCGCAGTAAATGACAGACTTTACGTCTCCTTCGTGCGCTTTGATTTTTACTGAAAAGGGACGCCGGAAAGACGAACACCAAAAGTTAGTGCTGTCTCTATATCCGTAATCGACGGGAACGGGCGGGAATTTACATGCCGAAACACCGCCGATTATCGCCGAATAATACGGCTCCTTCATAAGAATACGATCCACCTTAAGAATAAAGTGTGCGCCGTGCTTACTCGTAATTCCGTTAAACTGCCTGTACGGCGGATCGTACCCCTCGATACACCCCGGTTTGTCGTTATATGCTTCTTCCAGGCTGTCATCCCAAGTGCATTCCATTACCTCAAAGGCTTCGTTTACTATCTGCGGTCTACCTTTGACATCGCTGTCTACAAGAGTAAACAAACAATCTTTCATTTTGTCTTCGGTCTTGTCGCCCGGGTAGCCGAGTCTCACTGCCTCGGTAAAATACTTCTTTTTGTCCGGGATAAAGTTTAGCGTAACCTTCTTGGTACGTAAGATATTTTGAGCGGTATTAGAACTGTTTCTGATTATCAATATCATTGCGTAGTAATCTTTGCCCGCTACGTAATACGGGAAACACAGCGAGTACGAACCGAGGTTCGTCCTCCCGTTTTCGCTTACCGTGGACGCCATTATGGTTGGCATTGGGAAAAATAAAGAAGACTGATAAAAGTTGTCTACGATTCTCAAATTTTTAAATTCTTTCATAATAAACTGCTTTATAGATTACGGCTGAACGCCGGACTCGCCAAATTCTATTACTTCTACTTCGGCCGCTGTTTTTGCCGCCGCTATATTAATCAATCTCCTATTCTGTCAATTATAAGCGGCGGAATAGAAGGTTTTGCTCCGATAAACGTGCTTTGCCTAACTTTCTGCTCGGCTGCATCCAAATCCCCTGCGTTAGTATACAACGTGGCTATTACGTCGCCGACTTTTACCTTATCCCCTCTTTTGCGTCTAAGCAGTATCCCTGCTTCGTAATCTATTTCGTCATCCGCTCGATTTCGTCCGGCTCCGAGGTAAAGCGCAGCATTACCGTAGCCTTCTGCATCGACTCTGTTTACGTATCCGCTTTCGGTAGCAATGACGTCTCTGCTCAAACGGGCGGAAACGAAGAGCGAAGTATCGTACACATATCTTTCATCACCGCCTTGTCTTCGAACCATATCCGCAAACTTTTTTAAAGCGGCGCCGCTGCGCAGCGCATCGACAGCAAGATTTAAACACGTTTGCCTGTTTCCCATGCCGCTAAGCGTCAACATGTCTGCGCTAAGTTCTAAACTCAGTTCGGTCAGATCCTGCGGCCCGTTTCCCGAAAGCGTTTCTATAGCCTCGATTACTTCCAGTGAATTACCTATAGCGTAGCCGAGCGGCGAATCCATATCCGTTATTACCGCCGTCATCTTTTTGCCGGCGCTCTTACCTATGTCCACCATTTTCGTCGCTAACAATCTGCCATCGTCTATCGTCTTGGTAAACGCTCCGCTGCCCACCTTTACATCTAAGACTATGCAATCATCGTCTGCGGCAAGTTTTTTGCCCATTATGCTCGATACAATGAGAGGCAAACAATCGACGGTAGCCGTAACGTCTCTGAGAGCGTACAGAATTTTGTCGGCAGGCGCAAGGTTTTTGCTTTGTCCTACTATGGCAACGCCGACATCTTCAACCGCTTGGAGAAATTGCCGAGTAGTCAAAGACGTATTAAACCCTTTTATGGAACACAACTTATCTATCGTGCCACCCGTATGACCTAACCCTCTACCGCTCATCTTTGCAACCTTTAGTCCGCAAGCGCCGACTATCGGCATAACTACAAGACTGGTTTTGTCGCCCACTCCGCCGGTGGAATGTTTGTCGACACGCACGCCGTTGTAGCCGTCTATTTTGAGAATGTCGCCGGAGTCTCTTATGGCGAACGTAAGCGTCATAGTTTCTCTATCGGACATACCTCTAAAGTATATCGCCATCAGCAGTGCGGCTATCTGGTACGAAGGGATGGAACCGTCGGCGGCGCCTTCGACAAAAAATCGGATCTCTTGATCGCTGAGTTCGCTTCCGTCTCTCTTTTTCTTTATAATATCGCACATTCTCATAATCGTTATTCCCCTTTTTGGTCGGAAATATTTTTTGCGCAAAACGCATGCGGCAATAAGTCGTCGAGCGAATACGTTTTTAATGCGCCGTTATCGCATAAAACGATAACGAAATCACTGCAGCAAAACTCCTCCATTACCTGCCTGCACGCTCCGCACGGAAAACATTCGCCGTTGCCTTCGCCGCATATCGCAATTGCCGCAAATTTTCTTTCTCCGTCGCTTATCGCCTTAAAAAAAGCTGTACGTTCGGCGCAGTTGCATAAGCCGTAAGCCGCATTCTCTATGTTGCAACCTTTGTAAATTTTACCCGTATCCGTAAGCAATGCGGCTCCCACTTTGAATCCGGAATAAGGAGCATATGCGTTTTGTCTCGCCTCTATCGCTTTTTGCATTAACTTTTCGTAACTAAGCATATTACTTTTCCCTTCCTCTTAATTGTTACAGTTTCATCGATACGTTACTCGCTTTTTAAGCACTCGCCTAAAAAAGAACTGCCCTTGGTTTCTCGATGATTCAAGCTAAAATACTCGAGAACGGTTGCCGAAATGTCCGAAAAACCTTCTCGCACTCCCAAGTTTACGGACTTTATTCGACTGCCGAAAAGAATCATAGGAGTGTACTCCCTCGAATGGTCTGTCGACGGCGTTGAAGGATCGCACCCGTGGTCGGCTGTAATGATGAGAATGTCGTCGTCTTTTAATTTCGGCAAAAAGCCGCCCAGCCATTCGTCGAACTCGCTAAGTGCGTTAGCATATCCGCTTACGTCGTTGCGATGACCGAATTTCATATCGAAATCTACTAAATTTATGAAACATAGTCCGTTGAAATTCCTTTTTACCATTTCGTCCGTTACTCGCATTCCGTCTTTATTATCTATCGTACGGTAAAACTCGGTTATTCCTCTGCCCGCAAAAATATCCACTATTTTACCCACGGAAATAACGTCTAAACCGCCGTCTTTTATAATATCGAGCATCGTATCCGAGGGAGGAAGCAACGAAAAATCGTGTCTGTTGGCAGTCCTTTGGTACGGATATTCTCCGATAAACGGTCTGGCTATAATTCTGCCCACGCCGTATTTGCCGGTCATAATCTTTCTTGCCTTACCGCAAATGTCGTATAATCTCTCTACCGGTATAACTTTTTCGTGCGCAGCTATCTGCATAACGCTGTCTGCCGAAGTATACACTATCGGGCAACCCGTCTTTATATGTTCGGCGCCGTAATCCTTTATTACCTCGGTTCCGCTGTAAACTTTGTTGCACAACACTTTACTTCCGATACTTTGCTCGAGCTTGTTTATGACTTCTGCCGGAAATCCGTCGGGGAATACCGGCATAGGTTGCGACGAAACTATACCGGCTATTTCCCAATGTCCGATTGTAGTATCCTTGCCCATCGACAGCTCCTGCATTTTTGCGTATGCGGAGTTCGGGTTTGCCGTTCCGCCGTCTATGCCTTCTATATTGAACAAGCCGAGCTTCTTTAGATTAGGACAATTGAATTTTTCGTCTTTGCGCACGGCGCCGAGCGTATCGCTGCCTACGTCTCCGAACACATCCGCATCCGGAGCAGCCCCTACTCCGAAGCTATCCAGAACTATCAAAAAAACTCTTTTACCCATATCTTCGACTCCTTCCGTAGCCGACCCGCCGACTGTCGGTACAACTACAAAATAACTTTCGTTTCAAGTACATTTTACCACATAGATCGGGGTTAGTCAACGATAAAATTAAAATATTTTTGACGCTTGTCTTTTCTATTTTTTCATTGCTTGCATTTTTTCTTTGACTTTGCCGTGTAAAATGTTATAATATTTACAATAGCCAAGGAGAATAGTTTATGGAGACGGACATAGTAATCGACGAAGTAAAAGACCCTGTAATCGACTGGAAACAATTGTGGCAAACCATTGTGGATTGGTGCGCAAGCACAGGTCTTAAAATTTTGATTTCCATTGTAGTGCTTTTTATTTCTTTTAAAGTAATAAATTTTATATTTAAAAAGATTACAAAGAACTACAATAATTCTACCGGCCGCAAAAAACTGGACAAAACTTTGTTCAAGACGTTTACATACGTAGCTAAAGTTGTGCTTAAGACACTGGTAGTAGTTGGCATAATCGGTTATCTCGGCATAGACACAAGCGGTATAACCGCACTTATCGCTTCCGTCGGAGTTGCCGTCGGACTTGCCATAAACGGTGCCGTCGCAAATATAGCCGGCGGAGTTTTGTTGCTCGTAACAAGACCGTTTAAAGACGACGATTATATAGCCGCCGCCGGATATGAAGGCACGGTGCAAGAAATACGGTTATGCAATACCGTTTTACTTACTTTCGATAATAGAATCGTGTATATACCCAACGGTACGTTATCTACGTCCACAATCATTAACTACACCGAAAAGGACGTAAGACGTGTCGATCTGACCTTTACCGTAACTGCCGACAACGATCTTGAAAAAGTAAAAACTATTATCAAAAACGCATGCGTTTGTCATCCTCTCGCCCTTGCCGATCCCGAAATCACCGTCAGATTAGCGGCTCGTTATTCGGATTCGATGGAACTTGTCGCAAAAATTTGGGTACGTACAGACGATTATTGGACCGTGTACTATGACGCAATTGAAAGCGTAAAAAAAGCTCTCGACGAGAACAATATTGCTGCGCCCTCCAATCAGATGGACGTACATGTGCGAAACTGACTCACAGGCAAGTCGTCGATTTGTTAAAGTGATTTAATAAGACAAAACAAAAAAGCAGGAGAACGAGGTCCTCCTGCTTTTTACTATACCGAAATTAGTTATTTTCGCTTTCGGTGCTCACTGTTTCGGCACCGAGCTGCGGCGCTGCCTCTTCTTTGGCGTCTTCGTCTTCTTGTTCTTCTCTCGCAACTACAGCAACGCAAACAACTTCGCCGTCGCCACGCATCTTCATAATACGAACGCCCTGCGTATCTCTTCCGAACTCGCTGATCTCGCTTGACGGCATACGAATAATTATGCCGTTACTTGTAATAACCATAACGTCGTCGTTTTCGCCTACTTGTTTGAGATTTACGAGTCTTCCGGTCTTTTCACTGAATACACCGGCTTTGATACCTTTGCCCGCTCTCTGCTGCAGTCGATAATCTTCTTCGCTCGAACGTTTTCCGTATCCGCCAGAGGAAACGGTAAGAATCTTTTTATTCTTATCGAGAATAATCATATCGACTACTCTGTCGTCATCGGAAATGTCCATAGATTTTACGCCTTGCGTATCTCTGCCCATTGCACGAACATCGTTTTCGCTAAATCTGATACATTTACCCGAAGAAGCAGCCACCAAAATCTCATCGTTGCCGGAGCTGAACTGTACCGAAATAAGTTCGTCACCGTCGGTGAGCGAAATCGCAACCTTTCCGCTGCGCCTGATAGAGGCAAATTCGGCAACGTCGGTCTTCTTGATAAGACCTTTTGCCGTCGCCATAACCATATATCCGCTCTGTCCTTCGACAAAAGGAATTACGGCGTTGATCTTTTCGTTATCGCTGAGTTGCAAAAGGTTGACTATCGCCCTGCCTCTCGTTGCTCTTTCCGCTTCGGGTATTTCGTACGCCTTAATGGAATAAACTTTACCCAAACTGCTAAAGAACAATACGTCGTCATGCGTGTTAGTAACAAACATGTTTTCGACAAAATCTTCTTCTTTCGGTTTGTGCCCGGTCACTCCGGTACCGCCTCGATGCTGCGCCTTATACTCGCTTACAGGCAATCTCTTTACGTAGCCGAGGTGAGTCATGGATATAACTACGTCCTCTTTGTCTATAAGATCGGCTATGTCGATATCGTCATATACGTTTTCGATCTGGGTACGACGGGGAGTGTCGTACTTTTGCTTTATTTCGAGAAGCTCGCTCTTTATTATATCGAGCACTCTTTGCGGCTTAGCCAAAATATCCGTCAAGTCATCTATTTTGGCTACGAGTTCGTTATATTCGTTTTTAAGCGTATCTACTTCCAATGCGGTAAGACGAGATAACTTCATATCCAAAATAGCGTTTGTCTGCTCGTCGCTTAACAAAAATCTTTCTTTTAATTTTATCGAAGCGTCCGTACGGTCTTTACTGCTCTTTATCGTTTCTATTACTTCATCGATATTGGCTTGCGCCACGAGCAAACCTTCGACGATATGACATCTTTTACGAGCTTTTTCCAGATCGAATTTCGTTCTTCTTACTACTATATCCTTTTGGTGCTCGAGGTAATAGTAGAGCATCTCTTTGAGATTAAGTACTCTCGGCTGTCCGGAAACCAACGCAAGGAAAATTATTCCGCCGGTTACCTGCAAATCGGTGTGCTTAAACAACATGTTTAACACAACCTGAGGCTGAGCGTCACGCTTAATGTCGATAACCACACGCATACCGAATCTGTCCGACTCTTCTTTTACGTCGGCTATTCCTTCGATACGTTTGTCCTTAACGAGTTCGGCTATCTTCTTAATAAGCTCCGCTTTGTTTACCTGATACGGAAGCTCCGTAACGACTATGCGATACCTCGTTTGCCCGTTCGACTCGAACTCTTCGATGTCGGTCTTTGCTCTAAGCACAAACGGTCCTCTGCCCGTTCTGTACGCCTTTCTGAGTCCGGACCTGCCCATAAGTATACCGCCTGTAGGATAATCCGGTGCCGGCACGTATTCCATAAGTTCGTCTGCGGTAATCTCGGGATTTGCCATAAGCGCAATTACACCGTCGATAACCTCGCCGAGATTGTGCGGAGGAATGTTAGTCGCCATACCTACTGCGATACCGTCGCTGCCGTTTACCAAAAGGTTGGGGAACCTCGACGGCAAAACAGTAGGTTGCATCATGGTATCATCGAAGTTCGGATACCAGTCCACCGTCTCTTTGTCTATATCTCTTAACATCTCGCCGGCAATTTTGCTTAATCTTGCTTCGGTATAACGTTGCGCAGCCGGTGGATCTCCGTCTATCGAACCGAAGTTTCCGTGCCCGTCTACAAGCGGATGTCTGATAGAAAAATCTTGCGCAAGTCTTACCAATGCGCCGTATACCGCCGAATCTCCGTGCGGATGAAATTTACCCAAAACGTCACCGACGATACGTGCGCATTTGCGGTACGGCTTATCGGCGTACAAGTTCAACTCGCCCATAGCGTAAAGGATACGCCTATGAACGGGTTTCAAGCCGTCTCGCACGTCGGGAATCGCTCTCGACACGTTTACCGCCATTGCATAAGCG
This sequence comes from Firmicutes bacterium CAG:552, assembly GCA_000435495.1. Lineage (GTDB taxonomy): Bacteria > Bacillota > Clostridia > Christensenellales > Pumilibacteraceae > CAG-552. Next base: position 45,600 of record FR884014.1, read on the forward strand.
ATAAACGAAGTTTTCATCTGGTCGGACACCTGAACTTCTACGACTTTGGTATTATCGACGTGCTTAAGTTCTTCGTCCGTTAATTTTCTTTTTCTTTCCATGTCGCCTTCTCCTTATATGTCGAGGTCGGCTACCAACGTAGCGTTGTCTTCTATAAACTTTCTCCTGAGTTCCGGCATATCTCCCATCAAAACGGTGAACACCTCGTCAAGTCCTACTTCGTCCTCCATCTTTACCTTAAGAAGCGTTCTCGTTTCCGGACTCATAGTCGTATGCCAAAGCTGATCGGTATTCATTTCGCCCAAGCCTTTGTATCGCTGAATGTCATAGCCTTTTCTGCCCATCTCGTCGCAGACTCTGTTAAGCTCGTCGTCCGAATAACAGTACGTGTCTTTTCCACCCTTAGTCACTTTGTAAAGAGGCGGCTGTGCGATATAAACGTGTCCGTTTTCGATAAGCGGTCGCATATATCTGAAGAAGAACGTAAGAAGCAAAATACGTATGTGGCTTCCGTCTACATCGGCATCGGTCATTATTATGATTTTGTCGTACCTTAATTTGCTTTCGTCATATTCGGCTCCGACGCCGCAACCAAACGCCGTAATCATGTTTTTTATTTCTTCGTTTTCGAGAACTCTTGCCAGTCGAACTTTCTCGACGTTTAAAATTTTACCTCTTAGCGGCAATATCGCTTGGAACCTACGATCTCTTCCGCCCTTTGCCGTTCCTCCCGCAGAATCTCCTTCGACGAGATATATCTCGCAGTGCGACGGATCTTTGTCGGTACAATCGGCAAGTTTGCCGGGAAGCGAACTGCTCTCAAACACTCCTTTGCGACGAGTAAGTTCTCTCGCATTACGAGCGGCGTCTCTCGCTCTTTGCGCAGTAACGCATTTTGATACGAGTTCTCTCGCCTCTTTGGGATTTTCCTCTATATACGAACCAAATCCCTCCATCATGGCTTTTTCGACGTAACCGCGCATATCTGCGTTGCCGAGTTTGGTCTTAGTCTGTCCTTCGAATTGAGGCTCGGGAAGTTTTACGCTGACTACCGCCGTCAAACCTTCCCTTACGTCTTCGCCGGAAAGCTTTTCTTCTTCCTTAAGTATCTTTTGCGAATGAGCATAATCGTTAATGATTTTGGTAAGTGCGTTTTTAAAGCCTACCAGGTGCATACCGCCTTCTTCGTTATTTATATTGTTGGCGTAAGCGAAAATGGTTTCGTCATAACCGTCGTTGTACTGCATCGCTATCTCTACGATGTTATCGCCGTACTGTTTTTCGAAGTAAAGCGTCTTGGACAAAATCGTGTTTTTCGCCTTATTCAGATAGTCCACGAAATCCAAAATACCACCGGCGAAATGGAAAGTTTCTTTACGCTCTTGTCCCTCGCGGTTATCGATAAGATGTATGGTAAGTCCCTTATTAAGATACGCTACCTCACGCAGTCTGGTTCGAATATAGTCGTAATTAAACACTATCGTATCAAAGATTTCTTCATCTGGATAGAAGGTAACGGTCGTACCCGTCTTGTCTGTGCTGCCCTTTACGGCAAGCGGTCTTTGCGGTACGCCACGATTGTACGTCTGTACGTAAATACTGCCGTTTTGGCGAACCTCCACCTCCAGCCATTCGCTGAGCGCATTTACGACCGAAAGACCTACGCCGTGCAATCCTCCGCTGACTTTGTATCCGCCACCGCCGAATTTTCCGCCTGCATGTAGCTTGGTAAGCACGAGTTCAACAGCGGATATCCCTTCTTTGGGATGAATACCGGTGGGTATTCCTCTTCCGTTATCGGATACTCTGCATGCCCCGTCACGAGTAATCTCCACCGTTATTTCGGTACAATATCCGGCAAGTGCCTCGTCTACGCTATTATCTACTATTTCTATTATAAGGTGGTGCAATCCTTTTATATCGGTGGTACCGATGTACATGCCCGGACGTTTCCTTACAGGTTCCAATCCTTCTAAGACCTGTATCTTACTTTGGTCGTAAGTTTCTTCTACTTTTATAGACATAGATTACTCTCCTTTTTGTCTGATTGTCATTGCCGCCGATGTCGAAATTAGTTTCGAGTCAACAATTCCGTCACAGTTTTTCGACTTACCGATCGATAATCTCCTGTCATAAGGCGACTGCGGATCGCCGAATGGCAGCGACGTTCGATAAATCTGCAAACGCATGCCTTCGCACGTACGAAAGGTTAATCGATAAACATGTTTCTACCGGTATTATACCATATTTGACGGCTACATTTCAAGCAAAATAGCGTTCTATTGAAAAATATAAAAAATAATATGCGATTTGAGGCGTTTAACGCCGCTGTAAAGCCACGAAATAAGTTTGTACGTCTGCGTATACCGCTTTTTTGCTTTTTCAAAAACGCTTTACTTAAAATTATTTGTTTTTTTAAGTTAATAGTTTCCATAAGCAAAGTCTTATATTTTAAACTTTCATTGTAAAATTGACATTTTTTCGTTGACTTTTTCCTTCGTTATGGTAAAATAATACTGAGGAGGGATTTATGCGAACGAAATCATTTTTTAAGGCTATAGACATATTGATGGACTATGCGCAAAACGGTAACGTACCAATAAAAACCGAATGCGTTCGTACGCTTAAAGATTTGCGATACAATCTCGATGCACCCTGCACTGCCGATGTCTATTTTACAGACCGAATTGCGCCCATAATAGTCTACATTCACGGCGGCGGATTCGTTGCCGGTGGAAAAGAATACCGAAGAGGTATATCTTCGTATTTGGCAGCGTGCGGTTACACTGTAGTCACCCCCGATTACGGACTTTGTCCCGATTACACTTTTCCGTCATCGATAGTTCATCTCGTAAAAGCTATGAAATGGATTAAGTCTCAAGCAAAAACCGTAAACGGCGACATTCAACGAATTGCAGTTATGGGAGATAGTGCCGGGGCTTATTATGCTGCAATGCTTTGCGCCGCTACATTCAATAATTCACTGCAAGAAGTTGTCGGAAATCCCGATATTACTTTTGACTGCGCTATATTCAACTGCGGCGTTTTCGACGTAAAGTCTCTATCTGTAAACAAGTTGTTGGTAGGTCTTGACAAAAAGCTCGTAAAAGAAATGACGGGGGCAGATCTCGACAACTTCGATTCGTACAAATACAGCGAACTGTGTTCACCCGTTAACCTGGTTACGACCGACCATCCGAGAGCGTTTTTTATATATTCGAAAGCGGATATTTTTTGCGCAAACCAAAGCGAGTCGATGATGCGCAAGCTTTCTTCTCTCGGTATTCCGTACGAATCGTATTGCTCGGAATCTCCTTTGCGTAACCACTGTTTTTCGCTAGAATGGCGCAGCCGAGAAGCAAAAGAAGCCAATACGCTCATGATACGATTCTTGCGCAAATATCTGATGCACGAGCAGGAATAGGTAACGAAAACCGATAACCGTGTATGTTTTTTGCGTTACGATAACGCTGCTTTAAGGAAGATGAAAAAACTATTTAAGCTTATTTTCAGTAGATTTACACTTATACTTTTAGCAATCTTATTGCAACTGAGTTTATACGTTTTTTTGCCGCTTTTTTTGCAAGCGGCTTTTCCGTTTGCGAAATTAAATATTGCGTTTACAATCCTCAGCGTCATAATCGTTTTGCTTATAATAAACTCCGACATGACTATAGAAGGACAATTGCCGCTCGTAATTTTGTGCATAACTTTGCCTGTAGTCGGAATAGCTTTTTGCACTTTATTTTTGCGCATAAAAGTACCTAAAAAAGTAAAAACGACAGCAAGGAAAATCAGTGAAAAAACAAAACCGATAACAAGTTACGGCGACGTAGTTCCCAAGCAAATAGCAGATAACTCAAAGGGAGTATTTAAATACGTATACAACGTTTCGCAAATGCGCACTTACATCGGCGACGGCGCAGAGTTCTTAGAAAGCGGCGAAAGGTTTTTCGTCGAGCTGAAAAAGACCTTGCTCTCGGCAAAGAAATTCATATTTATGGAATACTTTATCATAGATCGTGGCGCAGTATGGTCGGAAATACAAGACATTCTTGCCCGAAAAGCAAGCGAAGGCGTCGAAGTACGACTTATGTACGACGACTTAGGCACTATTGCTCTCCTCCCCTCGTCCTTTCCCAAGCAAATGAAGGCGCTTAATATTAAGTGCATAAAGTTTAACGAATACAATAGACTTGCATCGGCGTTGTACAACAACAGAGATCATCGAAAAATTACGGTGGTAGACGGCGAAATCGGTTTCGTAGGCGGCGCAAACATAGCCGACGAATATGCAAATTTAATTTCGCCTTACGGTTACTGGAAAGATTCGGCGGTAAAAATAACAGGCCCTGCGGTAAATAACCTTACCTGCATGTTTTTGCAACTATACGATATTCAAAGCTGCATCGTGGACGATCCGAAGAAATACTGTCTTGCAACGAATGACTCGGATTTGTCCGACAATGTTACAAGCCTCGTTTGTCCGTTCGGTGACGGTCCAAAATATGTATACGGCGATCATGTGGCAGAGACGGTATATCTCAACATAATCAATCTTGCGGTCAAAACGCTTTACGTTACGACTCCCTACCTTATAATAGATTCGAAATTGAAATCGGCGCTGATGAACGCAGCCTCACGAGGCGTAGACGTGCGAATAATCACCCCGGGCGTCCCCGACAAAAAGGCGGTATACGTCATAACCCGCTCTCATTATAAAGAACTTGCCTCTGCCGGCGTAAAAATTTACGAGCTTCCGGGAAGCTTCGTGCATGCAAAACAAATTATAGCGGACGACGAATTGGCGTGCGTCGGCACAATTAATCTTGACTATCGCAGCATGTTGCATCACTACGAATGCGGCGTTTTGCTATACAAGACCTCATGTGTATCTAAAATAAAAGAAGACTTTCAAAACTCTTTTTCGATATGCGAACAAAAGAAAGATTTTAAACAAAATTTTTTGGTACGAATATTCGCCGCTTTAATCAAATTGTTTACGCCGCTTTTCTAAACCGATTCGGCAGCGTCGGCATAAGCTCCTTTCGCCTAATTATAAATATTAGATTTGCAAATTTCGATTACCTCTTATCGGACAGCTTCCTTAAAATTGTATTGTCTGAAAACGGGTATACTTTAAAGGAAGTTTCTTGCATCAAAAACTTTCGCAAAATATTTTATATAAATTTTTTTACAAAATATATAAAAACGCTTGACAATTAAAAATTTTGCGCTATAATATATATAAGCTTAGCGACAAAAATTGCTGGGCAAAAGCGAAATTTTAACGTTCGCTTATATAAAAGATATAATAACGGAGGCGATAAAATGAAAAAAAATATGTACAGTTTGATTCTTGCCGAGGACGTGGTAGACGAGATAGATAAAATGGCCGATGCGGAAGGCACAAACCGCTCGTATCTTATCAATCGTATACTTGCGGATTATGTGGGAATCGACACGCCGGAAAAAACCATAACCGACATTTTTAAAAGAATAGAAAACATATTTGGCGGCGAATCGGACACAATAAATTATCGCAATCACGACAATACTTTGTCCATTAAAAGCGCTTTAAAATACAAATATCGACCTACACTTAGGTACGAAGTAGAGCTTTACCGTTCGCCCACAGGCGCAATCGGCGAACTTAACGTAAACTTTAGGACGCAATCTCCGGAACTGCTTACAAAACTTACCGAATTTTTCGGTCTGTGGCGGAAAATGGAAGAGCTTTACGTAACGTCGCTTTACAAAAACGACAGGATTTCATATTCTCTCGAAGAAAACAAGTGGACCCGTTCGCTGTGTATTCCTTCGGACAGACACTATGACCCCGAAACTTTGAGTTATGCGATAAGTAATTATGTAAAAGTTTTTGACAAATTGCTCAAAAACTATCTCGGCGACGTTTATAAGTCGGTAACGGAATTGGAAAACGATTATCTTTCGGCATTGAACAGCGGATTGCTAACGATATAAAGAGGAGGTAAAAAATTATGGATGCAAACAAACTTACTCAAAAAGCCTTGGAAGCGCTTCAGTCTGCGCAGAACATCGCAATTGAAAACAATAACGTACAAATAATGCCCGAACATCTTTTGTACGCACTTATAGATCAGCAAAACGGTCTTATCGGACAACTCATAAAAAAGATGGGCAAATCACCCGACGCCCTATTGTCGGGACTTGACGCTCTTATAAGCAAGATTCCCGCAGTATCGGGCAGCGGCAGAGAACCTGACAAAGTTTACGTCGCTCCCCTGACAGACAAAATTCTTACCGCAGCCGAAAGGCTCGCAAAAAGCATGAACGATGATTACACCTCGGTAGAACACATCATGCTTTGCATTTTCGACTATGCCGACGACGGCATAAGAAGTTTGTTCAGAGAGCGCGGAATCACAAAGGATGACTTTGTCACGCAACTAAAAAAGGTCAAGACAGACCGCATTACTTCCGACAATCCCGAAAACACTTATGACGTTTTGTCCAAGTACGGCTTCGACCTCGTAGAACGAGCAAAGCAGCACAAACTCGACCCCGTAATAGGCAGAGACAGTGAAATACGTAACGTTATACGAATTTTGTCTCGTAAAACCAAAAACAACCCCGTACTTATCGGCGAGCCGGGCGTAGGCAAAACTGCCATTGCCGAAGGACTAGCCATGCGAATTGTACAAGGCGACGTTCCCGAAGGACTTAAAGACAAAACGATTTTTGCCTTGGATATGGGCGCACTCGTAGCCGGCGCAAAATTCAGAGGAGAATTTGAAGAAAGACTTAAAGCGGTACTAAACGAAGTAAAAAAGAGCGAAGGCAGAATTTTACTTTTTATCGATGAATTACACACTATAGTCGGCGCAGGCAAGACGGACGGCGCAATGGACGCAGGCAATTTGCTTAAGCCGTTGCTTGCCAGAGGCGAGCTGCATTGCATCGGTGCAACTACATTGGACGAATATCGCAAATATATCGAAAAGGACGCAGCGTTAGAGCGAAGATTTCAGCCCGTTATGGTAGACGAGCCTAATGTAGAAGACACTATTTCCATACTTAGAGGTTTAAAAGAACGTTACGAGGTTTATCACGGCGTTACTATCCACGACAGTGCATTGGTTGCTGCCGCAACTCTTTCCAACAGATACATTACCGACAGATTTTTGCCGGACAAAGCAATTGACCTTGTAGACGAAGCGTGCGCAATGATTCGTACCGAAATAGACTCTATGCCCACCGAAATGGATGAAATTTCTCGTAAAATCATGCAGCTCGAAATCGAAGAAACCGCTCTCAAAAAAGAAACGGATGAGCTTAGCGCTGCAAGACTTGCAGAAATAAGAAAGGAACTCGCCGACCTCAGAGAGAAGTTTGGCGCAATGAAAGCTCAGTGGGAAAACGAAAAACAGAATATTCATCGTGTGTCCGACCTCAAATCGGAAATAGAAAAGGTAAATGCAGACATAGAAAAAGCGCAGCGCAACGCAGACTACGAACATGCCGCATTCCTTAAATACTCGACGCTTCCCGATCTTACCAAAAAACTCGAAGAAGCGCAGAAGACGGAAAAGACCGATAAAAATACCCTACTCAGAGATACGGTAACCGAAGAAGAAATAACAAAAGTAGTATCTCGTTGGACGGGCATTCCCCTATCCAAACTTATGGAAGGCGAACGAGAAAAACTGCTTCATCTTCCCGAAGTATTACACAGACGTGTAATCGGTCAGGACGAAGCCGTAACCAAAGTCAGCGAAGCCATTATGCGTTCGAGAGCAGGTATCGCAGACCCCGATCGCCCTATCGGTTCGTTTATGTTCTTAGGTCCTACGGGCGTAGGTAAAACCGAACTTGCAAAAGCTCTTGCCGAATGTCTTTTTGACGACGAACACAACCTTATCCGAATCGATATGTCCGAGTATATGGAAAAGTTTTCGGTATCTCGTCTTGTAGGCGCTCCTCCGGGATATGTAGGCTACGAAGAAGGCGGCTATCTTACCGAGGCGGTAAGGAGAAAACCGTATTCGGTAGTGCTTTTCGACGAAATAGAAAAAGCTCATCCCGACGTATTTAATATCCTTCTTCAAGTGCTCGACGATGGCAGAATTACCGACTCGCAAGGCAGAACCGTGGACTTTAAAAACACGATTATAATCCTTACTTCCAATCTCGGTTCCAACATAATTTTGGAGGGCATAGACTCCGAAAGCGGCGAAATTAACGACGAAGCGAAAGAAAGAGTTTCCGCTCTGTTAAAGCAGTCTTTCCGTCCGGAATTTCTTAATCGTCTTGACGAAATCGTATACTATAAACCGCTGACTAAGGCTAATATTACCGGCATCATCGACTTGCTTATAAAATCTCTCGCTCATCGTATCGAAGAACGCAGACTTCACCTCGAAGTTACCGATGCAGCCAAAGACGTTATTATCGAAGGCGGTTACGATCCCGTATACGGCGCCCGTCCGCTTAAGAGATATCTCCAGAGCAAGGTCGAAACTCTCCTTGCAAAAAAGATTTTGGAATCCGATCTCGAGCCGAACTCCACTTTGATTGTAGATGCAAAAGACGGAGCTTTGACTGTAAATGTCAAAAATCAGAGCTAACGTATTAAAAATTTAGCGCATATAGAAAAATCCGCTTACCTTTCGGCAGGCGGATTTTATTTGCACATTGTTTTCGACGCTAAGCAAAAACCAATTGTTTAAATTTTGCACAATTATATTACGATGTTTCTGCTTAGGCTTATTTTGCCCTAAGTATGCGTCTTACTTTTCGTCCGTTTATTCTTCGCTTTCGCCATATCGGCATTGGCGACTTCGATTATCGGCATGCCGGCTATAGCGATGCTGACTTATTTACGACATTCGCAACGATTCTACTTATTGCATCTGCCGCATCTGTATTTTTCGCTTGCCGTCGGCTCTGCGAATTTGCCAAACGTTACAACACGTTACAACAAAAAACGCTCCTAAGGCAATATGCTATGGACCCCAAAAGTTGGACAGGAAAATAACTAAATTGC
>FR884015.1:0-14148 GCA_000435495.1 Firmicutes bacterium CAG:552
TCGGCGGTTTTCATTTAAAAAATAACTTATTTCTTCTTTTGAGATTCTATATATTCATTGAGCTTACTTACATAAGCCTTGCTAAATTCCTGTCCGCAAACGGTTGCTTTTAGCACGGCATCCCACTCACAATCACTGTTTTTGCAAATTTCGGTATTGTTTTTCAGATAAACATGCACGTGTTCCGCAAAAAAGTAACAAGTACGCAGCATATAAAGCTGCTTTAAAGCGTCATCCTCATTTTCGACTGCCGACAACGCAATAGAAAAATGGTCCTTTATGCGTACGTAAAAGTCAGTTACGATACCGTTTTTCGATAACGGAAGAGTTGCATCGCTCTTAATGCTCCAAACTTGATTAAATGCCAAAAGCACAGCTATATAATCGTCCACATCCGCAAAAGACACCTCGGCATATTCGGAATCCACATTATAGTTCCAAATCATTTTGTCCTCGCCGAGCAAAACGTTTGCAACGTAGTTTAAGGCAACAATTCTGTCATAATAACTAAAAAATTGAACTCGAGTTTCCACGGGTGAATTGCTCAAGTAATATTCATCGAGTTTTTCGAAATAATCGATTAACGTCGAACGATTATATTTAAAAAAGTTTTCCGTATGCCCTTGCAATTTGCTTGCGTATTTCAAGTCGCCCGTTTCTTTAAGTAATTTTCTGTCGAGTTCGACGCAATACAACAAGCCGTCTATGTTTTTGTCGGAATATCTGTCGGCAAAAAACAACGCCGTCCTGTCCATCCCCAATCTGTTTGCAAAATCATACCCTACCGACGGCACGCCGAAAAACAATGCGGAAAATATAGCTACGCATATCAATATAAGACAAACCAAAGTCTTAAGAGCCGTCTTAACGACTGTCTCCGTCAACGTAGGTTGTTTATACTCTTTTTCCAATACATTTTTTGGCATACATAGATTATATCACATGCCAAAAAGAAATGCAAAACGTTTTGTGCTCCAATCATCGTTTTTTTAGCATAACGATGTTCGTTCGTCAGTATTTACGATTTTTGCGCTATTACTTCGGCGGTTACGGGATCTATCAGCGCAGCCGCAGTATCTTTCCCGTCAACAAATGCAACGTACCAATAGTAGCCGCCCTGCGAATTAACGGGATTTTCTATAAGTCGGACGTAGACCTCGTACTCGCCGTTAACGATAATGGGACTGTCGGACAATTTTGAATATGCGACGTTATAAGCCTTTTCGCCGTCGATGAAATCCTCGCTCCTAACCGATTGCAAGCCGATTTCGGTACCGTTTATCTTCAAAACGGGAGCTTCCGAAACCCTTACGTTAGCTTCGAAAGAATATGTATCCTCAAACGGGTGTTTATTCATTTTGCCTTCGAATTGCTTGTCGCCGGCAATCATCTCGCACGTAAGTTCGGCATTAGGCAACGGCGACAGCATTTTTACGGTAATCAACGTAAAATCTGCTTTTTGGTCGCAATGCCCGTCAATTACAAAGGGATTTTCTCGATAACCGCTTATAAGCGTTACCTCATATTCTTCCGTCTTGCCCTCGAATACCTGATCTCGGAATTCGGAAACGTTCTTAGTGTCGAATCGGTCGCATGCGCTAAACAGCGTAATGCAAACAGCTGCCGTAACGGCAATAAACAAAAATATTTTTTTCATACCATAGTTTATGGCAGTGTTACGACTTTAATGCGTTTTGCAAACACTAATTTTTAATTTTTTTATGATATGTCAATGCAAAATCCGCTCATTTTTCTCCGCTACGTTATCGAGCCGCTTCGATTAAGCTGACTCCATGTTCTTTCAATCGTCCTTTGCGGACGGTTTCTATCGATTTTGATTTTAGCGCCATTCATTTGTAGACAACGCCGGTACCGACAAAAAAACGACTCGCAATATCACTTACCGTAGCGTTGCGTACAATCGATGCTATTTGCTGGTTAGTTGCGAATCGTTTATTTGTTTGCTTTTTGATTGCAATAGTTACAAATTACATCTTTTCCGGCGCCTTAAGCAGTATAAGACTCATACCGTTACGCAAAGCGTCTCTGACAGCCTTGGTTATCGCAAGTCGGCTGCTTTGCAACTTTTCGTCGTCGCAAATAACTCTGTGTCCGATATAAAATTTGTTAAATGCCTGCGCCAAATCGATTAGGTATCTAGATATAATACTCGGCTCGTATCGTTCGGCAGCGGTAGTTACCGTCTGATCGAATCGAGAAAGCAATCTGACGAGTTCGAAAGTCTCGTCGTCCGTCAAAGTCGAATAATCAACCTCACCCGCCTCGCCTTTGGATAATATCGAACAGCATCTTGCATGAGTATATTGCAGATACGGTCCCGTTTCGCCGTCGAAATTAAGCGCCTTGTCCACGGAAAAGACTACATCCTTTATTCTGCCGTTGATAAGCGCACCGAACACTACCGCTCCCACGCCTATCGCTTCCGCAGTTTCGTCTTTGTTTTCAAGCTCCGGATTCTTTTGAGAAATAATCGCCTTGGCTTTGTCTACTGCTTCGCTGAGTACGTCCTTAAGCTTAACTACCTTACCTTCTCTAGTACTCATTGCTCCCACGCCTTCGAGACTGACCATACCGAACGGAACGTGTACGCAATCTTTTGCCCAATCGTAACCGAGTAATTCCAATACTTTAAACAACTGCTTGAAATGCAAATTTTGCTGATAAGCGACTACATACAGATTTTTGTAAAAATCGTAAGTATTTTTGCGATATACGGCTGCGGCAAGATCTCGAGTCGCATAAAGAGTAGCGCCGTCCGACTTCAAAATAAGACAAGGCGGCATACCGTATTCGTCGAGATTGACCACCATGGCGCCGTCCGACTCCACAAGCAAATTCTTTTGCTTAAGAGCATCTATAATAGGCTGCATTTTGTCGTTGTAAAATGCCTCGCCGTTATAGCTGTCAAAAGTTATACCGAGTCGCTTATACACTTTATCGACTTCTTCGAGAGTAATGCGCTTAAATTCCGCAAACAACTCTGTCGCTTGCTTATCTCCGTCCTCTATTTTCTTAAACCACATTCTCGCTTCGTCGTTAAGACTGTCGTTTGTTTCCGCTTCTCTATGAAATTTTACGTACAAATCGAGCAAACTGTCCATGGTCTGTTCGCCTTTGCCCCATTTTAGGTAAGCGACGATAAGTTTTCCGAACTGAGTTCCCCAATCGCCGAGATGATTTATACCCACAACGTTATAACCGAGATATTTGTATATCCGATAAAGCGAACCGCCTATTACCGTAGTAAGCAAATGCCCGATATGAAAAGGTTTTGCTATATTTACCGAAGAATAATCGATACAAATAGTCTTACCTTTACTTCGCTTAGCCTCGTAAGTTTCACCTCTTTCCTTGCAGCAAAGCAATACTTCCTTTGCCACAAGCTCTCTGTCAAAAAAGAAATTGAGGTAGCCGCTTACGCATTCGGTCCTTGCGACGAATAAAGGCAAGTTGCCTTTGGACGAAAGCTCGGAAGCAATAATCATCGGTGACTTGCGCATGGACTTAGAAAGCTTAAAACACGGAAAAGCACAATCGCCGTTTTTAGGATCTTGACTCCAAACGACTTCGCCTCTTACGTTTTCTTCCGGCGCACCCGCCCATATCAAATAATCTTCTATATCTTTCAAAAAATCCATCATATCTCTCCGTTATACGTTAAATCTGAACAATGCGACATCTCCGTCCTGCATCACGTAGTCTTTGCCCTCGCTTCGCACTTTACCTTTTTCCTTTGCGTGAACGTACCCACCGCATGCCATAAGGTCCTCGTACGTAACTATCTCTGCCCTTATAAACCCTTTTTCGAAATCGCTATGTATCTTGCCTGCCGCTTGAGGTGCCTTCGTACCTCGTTCTATCGTCCAAGCTCTGACTTCCTTTTCGCCTGCGGTAAGATAGCTGATAAGTCCCAAAAGAGCATAACCGGCTTTGACAATACGATCTAGTCCGCTTTCGGTAAGTCCCAGCTCTTCGGTAAACATAGCTCTGTCCTCTTTGGGCAGCTGAGCTATTTCGCATTCCACTTTTGCGCAAATCTCTATAACCTGACTGTTTTCTTTTGCCGCATATTCTTTGACCTGCTGCGAATAAGCGTTACCTTTTCCGATATCGCTTTCTCCGATATTGGCACAATAAATAACGGGCTTGTCGGTAAGCAAAAAGAAAGTCTTTGCGATTTCGTTTTCCGCATCGCCGAGTTTTACGCTGCGAGCCGGTCTACCTTCGCTCAAAGCATCATAAAGCTTTGCCAGCACTGCAGCTTCGTCGGCATATTTTTTATCGCCGGTTTTTATCAGCTTTTCCGCTTTGTCTTTGCGCTTTGACACTGTATCGAGATCGGCCAAAGCAAGTTCGGTATTTATGATGTCGATATCTGCGAGCGGATCGACTTTATCGGATACGTGAGTAATGTTCTTGTCGTCAAAACAACGCACTACATGCACGATTGCGTCCACTTCTCGTATGTGCGACAGAAACTTGTTACCCAATCCTTCGCCCGCAGAAGCGCCCTTTACCAATCCGGCTATATCAACGAATTCAAGAACCGCCGGCGTAATCTTTTTTGTGTTATAAAGTTTGCCGAGTTCAGTCAACCTTTCGTCCGGAACCGCAACTACGCCTACGTTAGGTTCTATTGTGCAGAAAGGATAATTTGCGCACTCTGCGCCGGCTTCGGTTATCGCATTAAACAATGTGCTTTTTCCTACGTTAGGAAGTCCTACTACTCCAAGTTTCATTTTGTTACATACTCCGTAATTGAAAATCTTTCAATGCCATATTGTACTATAATTCACCGACTTTTGCAAGCAAATTAGCGGCAAAGCTCAAAATCCAGACCGTTATAACTTACTTGCGTCAACTTAACTTTTATTTTGTCGCCGATGCGATAAGTGCCGGCATGCGTTTTCATCGTCATCGAACGCTCGTCGAACTTCGTTTTGCCTCCGATGCGCTCGGCTTTTATCAATCCTTCCGCTCCGCAAGCGATTTTTACGTAAACTCCCCATTCGCTTACGCCACTGATCGTTCCGTCATAAATCTCACCGACTTTATCATACATGTAGTCCATAGTGTAAAGATCGTTTATCTCTCGTTCGGCATCAACGATTTTCTTTTCTCTTTCGTTACAGTGTTTGCAGATGTCGGTTACTTCAGTTAAGTTCATATCCGAAGGCTCTCCGCAGAGCGAAGCCTTTATTATGCGATGAACAACCAGATCTGTATATCTTCTTATCGGAGACGTAAAATGACAATAATGCTTAGATGCCAACCCGAAATGTTCGCAATCGGTCGGCGAATACTCTGCCTTGCTCATACTGCGAAGCGTGATTGACGAAACGCACTCCTTTTTGTCATCCGAGGTAGCCGAAAGCAAGTTTGCCACATCCTTTGACGTCGGTTGCTGCGGAAGAGGTTTTAATCCGCAGGCAAGAAGAAAATCGTTAAGCCGTTCTATTTTCTCGGATGAAGGCGGTCGATGCGATCTAAATATAAAACAACTGCCGTCTCCGTACATTTGTGCGACAAATTCGTTAGCAGCAATCATGCACTCCTCTATTATGGCGTGAGCTCTTGTTCTTTCCGCTTTTTTCATATCGACTACCTTGTTACCGTCGAAAGAAAATTTGACTTCCGCCAAATCGAAATCTATGTTTCCGTCGTTATCTCTTTCTCTTTTTAGTTCTGCGCTCAAATCGTCAAGAACCTTTAACGTTTGCGTAAGCGATTGCGTGTATCCGGCGACGTCATTGCCGTCAAGAACTTGGCTGACGGCTTCGTATGTCATTCTTTTTACCGAACGTATTATTGATTTTTTGACAGAGCCGTTAATCACTCTGCCGCCGGATACTTCCATCTCTGCAGTAAGAGTAAGTTTGTCTTCGTTTTCGTTAAGAGAGCAAGCTCCGTTGCTCAGACTCTCCGGAAGCATCGGCTGCACGTTATCGCCATAATAAAAACTAAAACCCCTTTTATATGCCGTTCGATCGCAGTAGCTGCCTTTAGTTACGTACTCGCTCACATCGGCAATATGGACGTAAAGTTTGTACCCGTTTAAGGTACGCTCCGCATAAACTGCGTCGTCAAAGTCCTTGCTGTCGTTTCCGTCTATTGTGAAGCACGGTTGTTCTCGATAATCGGTACGACCGCATACGCTTACGGCAATTTTCGATTTTTCCTCCGCTTCTTTTATCGTCTTTTCACCGAATGCGTCTAGTCCGAGTTTTGCTACGACTGCCGCAACGTCCGCAGAAAGAGTTCCTGCCACACCGAGCGATTTAAGTATCACCCCTTTGCTCCGCTCTTTGCGACTTAACTGCACCAACACTTTGTCGCCGACCTCGGCGTTGCCTGACGTTATCGTGACGTTAAAAGGATAACGTTTGTCGTCAAGTACAACACAACCGCCCCGTAAAGTTTTTATATAGCAACCGGTAACCGGCGAAGTATTATACTTAAGTATCTTAATTACTTCACCTTCGTTTCCGTCGGTTAATGCCAAAACCGTATCGCCGTTTATGGCACCTTTCAGTTTAGAAGCCGGCACAAAAAAGTCGCCTCCGTCAGTTACTACAAAAGCATATCCTTTGGGCAAACCTTGCACCATGCCCTCGACTTTTCTCCATGCTCGCTTGCCCGCTCCGCTGCGTGAGCGCATTTTTTTATTGTTTTTCGTAAAGTTATTTTCCTTTCTCATTTTATCGAGTAAACTCCATGACTAAATCCGATTGAAATAAAAAAAGGAGCGCTATCGGGCGCCCCTTATCAAAAGTCTTATGACTAGAACTTAAACCAAATACCGGTTACAAAGAAGACTATAGAAACCACAAACACGATTATGGAAAACGCTATGGTAAGCTTTTTCATAATGCCTTCTGCGGATTTACCCTTGTTCTTCTCATAAAAGGTATCGTAAGACTGTCCGGATATAGCTCCCATTCCTTCAGACGCCGACGGTTGCAACAATACAAGCACTATAAGCGCAATTGCGCTGGCGAGCAAAAGTGCAATACAAACGATACGAACGATACGCATCGACTCGACAAGCGTTATGGATAATAAATTAACCAGACCCAAAAGTTCCACGATAAATCACCTCTTTAATAATGTGCTATGGTATTGTAGCACACGCAGAAGTAAAAATCAAGCAAAACATTACCGTTTTTTAAAATTTTTGCAATGCGTTTCCCACCAGTCTGCCGCCGAGTCGCACGGCAAACTTAATAATATCATCGGCAGAACGAGATGAAAAAGCGACTAATCCTCCAAATACATCGCTTACTCCGGTTATAGGAGCATAGGTCAGATACGAATACCACTCTGTTTGAACAGGCAAACAACCGCATCTCCGTTCTTTTATTTTAGCCACGACCGCCGGATCCGGCGCAAGCGTCATTGCTTTGTCTTTATTTACTCCGCTTGCATATACGTAGGAAAAAAAATCGGTAGCAGCTACGGTTACTCCCGTTTCTGCCGAAATACAATCGCACACTGACTTGCATAATGCCAAAAGCTCTGTGCGATTGCTTACTTTGCTTACCGTTATCGTGCCGTTTTCGTTTCCTTTTATTTCTAACGGATCTCCTATTTCGATTCCGTACAATTTTCGATATTCTTTAGGTATTACTATTCGTCCGAGCTCGTCGAGTCTGCGGACTATTCCGGTAGTCTTCATATTGCCTCCGAAATTATTATGTTTATCTGCGTATTATTTATTCGCTCGTTGACAAATCTTAAGTTTGGGTTTATAATGAGGCTATGAAAAAAGATTCCAAAATATCGATACGAACAGACGACGGACTAAAAACTTTTGTCGGAACGATGGAACGAACGGACAAATCCGTGCGTATAGAATATTGCGATGAAGGTATAATCTGCGTCATAGCGTGCGACGAAAAAGGAGCTTACATAAAAAGATGCGGTTCCCCTTTGTACGAAATGACGTTAAGACTTAACGAATCCACACCTGTTGCAATAACAACTGAATACGGCGAAATTCCTGCCGACATTCGTACCGGCAACATTACAGTCACCCGTAAAAACAATGCAGTAAAAATAGAACTCGAATACAGCCTGATATTCGCAAACACCGCCGCCGACATAAAGATAAAACTCATTGCCGTCGAACTTTAATCGACATCGACGGCAAACTATCGCAACGGAGCAATTGCCGCAACAATTCTTGCGTAGTAATTGATCCGTCCCCGACTGCCGAAAAGGCGTCTTTTCGCTCTTTTCGATTATAAGCATTTCCGCAAAGGAGAAACCGAATACATTGCGACTTGTTTGAACAAAGCAAATGTTACCCGCCAATAGTGCCGAATGTACTATGAGGGGCGTTAAACGCCACAAAACGATTAGCGATGGACGAAGCCCTTCCCCTAAATCAATTTGCCGTTGCCTTTAAATTTTATTTGTTACATTTTGTAATCTATGTAAGTTCACTTCTTTTATTTGACGCAAATACCTTGAGGTATTTACGATTCGTATTTGTAAAAATATTTGAACTACAGAGTTCTTTTTGTCGACTGCATGGTCTGCGCAAGGTTAAGATTATATGTTTTTAGTCTCCGGTAGGCAAAGGCAAAAATAATCGCATCGAATACTATCAAAAATACGATTATAAGATATATTACGAAGTCTTGTTTTTCATCTATCGTTTCTCTTAAAATACCGCTACTCGCTTCGCCGATAACGCATTTCCCGCCATTCCGATAACGCATATATACACGCCGTAAAACTTCTTCATTATTCGCTCAATCGTCACTTACTCCATTATGTAAAAAAGCAACGACACAATAAGTGCATCGTTGCTTTTTTATTACTCTTGACAGTAATCGCTTTCGTCTTATAAAAGATTTTGCACGCTGTCCACGTATTCGGCGTCGCTTTGTCCGACCTCTTTTCCGTCTAGTTTTTCGGCGCACTCCGTTTCGTTTTCGGACTCTTTATTGCCGGAATCTGCTTCGCATTCGATAATATCTTCGCTTTGCGGCTCGTCCATAAGCCCGACCACTATAAGTACTCCGCAAATTGCGTTAAGCACTTCGTTTACGTACGGTGCGTCTACTCTGAACCCGAGCAAATTAAGCAGCAAAATTACCGCCCCCGCCAATGAAAACCAAAATTTTTTACTTCGTAATTTGTTACGCATTTTTCCGCCTCCGGTTTACCTGAACTTGTAATACAGCGTAAAGAAGTAATAATCGTTCAGACTGTTACGAAACACCGGTTCGGTAGTCAACGTTTCAAAAGCTTCTTCCTTAGACATCTCGCTGAGCAAAGCGTACGCTTTTTCGTATATGTTGCGCATCCTTTCTGCTTTTTCCTCATCGCTTAGCTTTTCGTTAAAGCGGTCTTCTTTCTTTTTTTGATCGAGAGCCTCGCCGTAAAGGTCGCTTTCCGTTTTTGCTTTTTGAGTCTTTGCTTCGTATTCCTGTTTCGCCATTTGGTTATTATACTTCGTTACCTCGTCTTGCCTTGCCTGTCTCTCGGCTTTAAGCTCGTTGATTTTTTCTGTCAGCGCCGCAGCCTGTTTTATATTAAACTCGTTAAGCGCCTTAGTCAGATTTACGTCAAGCGAACCTATTTCTTTGTCAAGATCCTCTATTGCTTTAGAATAATTTTCTATAGCGGCCCGACTGTCTCCGGCATAAGCTCCTGCTATTCGGTTAGAACCGTCTACCGCTATAGACGAACGTGCAAGACCTCGTTTCAGCGTATCGTTATTTAGTTTTTCTAACGCAGCTTCGTATGCTTTTTTTAGTTCTCTTGCCTTAGTCTCGTAGTTTTCTTTAGCGTTTTGCTTTCCGCTTTCCAATGAATTTTTCAGGGATTCGAACTCTTTTTTAATCGCTTCCTCTCCCTTATGCGTACTCTCCTCTATAGACGACTCTGCCCTCGACTTAATTTCTTCGTCGTCGGGCGCTTTGTAATCTATGCGTTCGTACGAAGGCGCATCGTCTATCTTCGGTTTTTCCGGCAATGAACTGCGCTGCTCCGAATTTACATAGTCTTCAAACTCCCGAATTTTCTTTTTCTTTGCATTTTGACTTTCCGATTGCGAATCGGTCATATATTTCGTACTCATGATATCCTTTCTCCTTATATTTTTTTTGATTAACGACTTTTTCGTGTTTTCTTACGATTTCTTTTGCTTCTTCATACTTCACGCTCGAATTTTACCTCCTTATCGTAGGTAAGTATCCCGTGCGCAAACTCATACCTGTCGCTTGCATAACTTACTATTCCGCAGTCTGTGACTTCTCTCGACGGAGATACGATATATTTTCTCAACGCTCCTCCGTAGCTAATTATAACGATAATATCGTTGCCACTTACGCTGCAACCGGATATTCTGCCTTTGCCTATTTTCAGCAATCCGTTCATTTTACGCCTCCTACGACCCACAAGCGCCTCACTTCTTCCTTAAGATCGTCGACTATATTACAAATTGTCTGATGTTCGTCGTGAAAACTCGTTTGCGTATCGCACATTTCGTCACATATCGCTTTTACGCCCTCCACACATTTGAGCGAATCGGTCAACGACATAAGCGTTGCCGTATATTTGCTTTCTCTCTCTTTTGCGTCTTTTAGCATATAAAAAAACAGAAAACAAAACAGCGTCGCCCATATGCCGTTGCCGAGCGCCTGAGTCATAATTTCTTCCATAATAATTATCCTATCGGCGCACCTGCTATTTTCAATTTTACGTTTTTTGCCTCTGTCGGCGCAAAATAAGCGGTAAAAGTTCTCGTTCCGCTGTCGCACAGAACATATACGCCCTTTCGGTAAAATCCGTAAACGCTAAGTTTGCCGTCCTTTATAATATAAATTTTCTCATTGCCCATAATTATGTCGTCGTAATCGAATTCGCCCAAATACTGCGCCCCGCCGGCAATTATGCAGTACAATTTTCCGTCTTTAACGCAAAATCCGTTTTTCGCTTTTTCGCATCCCGTTCTCAGATACGTATAAATACTACCGGCGTATCCGTCGCCGTAATAACATCCGTCATAAACGATTTCGTTTTCTATAAGCGACAAATTCTCCGCAAATCCGCCGTTATCGTAAAGACTGTATGAGTGCGCTCCGTTGCCGCTTACGACGACCTCGTAAGCGGAAAAAGCTTTAAGCGTATTACCTTCCGTTTCTATCGTTCGGATCAATTCCGTTCCGTTTTGCACCCTATAGCAGAAAAGCGTTGTATCTTGCAAAATATATACGTCGTATCCGCCGCTGCGATATATAACTTCGTAACTGTTGCCATAGCAAGGGATTTTTGTGACGTCTTTGCCGAAAATAGCGATTTCGTTTCCGTTTTTAACTGCGACGCTTCCGTCGGAACAAGCTCTTACGTCCTCGCCATCGCAAACGTATTTGATCTTAATCGGGTTGTTTATGTCATACACCTTGCCTCCCGAAACAAGATAAACATACAAGTGTTCGGGGTCGGTCATAAGTCTTCCGCTTGCGGTAACCGTTAAATGAGCGCCCATCGAAAGCGGCACAGGTATCTGCGCCATAGAACTGTTCATTCCGGCAACTCTAAGAGCCTCTATAAAGAATCCGTCTTCGCACGTCAGATTCTTGCTTTCCGCTTTCGGAAAATACCGCGCGCAGTTAAATCTTGCTACGCCCTTACCGTCCGCCACGACAAGATAGTCGCTATGTACGCAATTTGTCGCTTTCACAATCAATGCTTCTTGCTTGTCTATATCGAAAGGTACGTCTTCGTATACGCTTTCGTCGATAAGGTAATCGTCATAAGCAGCAAAATTCGCACCCTTTAGCGCAAGCTCGGGCAACGGGCAAATCCCGAGCAAACTCTTAATCAAAACGTTTTCGCCGGCGCAAAAAGTAATCGGCCCGCTTGTATGCAAATAGAGAGTTACGGTAACGGTGACTTTCCCTTTCGGCAAAAATGTAACCGAGCATACGTTCGACAAAGCCGAATACGGTTCGGGACAAAGTCCGAGCTCCGTTACCGTTCCCGAAAATTCGCTTTGCAAAAAACTTGTCGTCAGCTTTACGTACGGTCTTCCTTTGCTTACGTCAAAATTGCCTTCCGTTACTGTTGTCGGCTTGTAGATACATCTGTCTTTATTCGCTATACGCAAGTACGCCGCATAACTTTTACCTGCGAGAAAATGCGCAAAAGCATTTTTTACGGCATTATGTTTAACGATAATGTCATTCCCGTTTTTTATCTCAAAATAATTATTGTTCATAAGCGACCTCCGCACCGGTATAAACGTAAATTAAGTCTTTGCCGCCGTTAGCCTCGGTAAGCCGTTTTATATAGCACGTGCCGCCGGCTCTGAGAACGAATCCGTCTCCACCCTTTACTGCGCGAACGTCGCTTACACCGGACAATTCTATACGCATGGATTTACCGGGCTCGTCATCCAGGTTTTCTATAGAAAAGTATTTAACTACTCCGTTTTTAAGATAAGCTATCGTGAGAAAGTTACCGCTCAGAGCCGCAACGGCATCGGCTTCGAAGGGAAACCGTCGACATATCCCCGAAGTTACGCCCAAAACCTTTATGTATCCGTCGGCAACGGAAACGACAACGAATTCGCCGTTATAGCTTACTACGTCCGCTATATGCCCCTCTACAGGCTGAGAAACAGGCGCAAAATCATAATCTGCAGATACGAAAAGAGTCGGTTCGTCTTCGTTAATCACATACGCAACCAACGATTTTTCCGTAAGCTCGTCCGCAAACATCTTACTTTGCGACTCTTGGATTTCGCCGTTAAACATTACTACGGTAAGCTTATCCGCAGCGCCTTTAACCGTTACGTCTCCGTCCGCATTAAAAGCTGCGAAGCCGCCGCTCGAAGAAACTTTTACTCCGCCTACGTAATAATCCAACGTTCCGTTTTCCGAAAACGCTATTACGGTTCCTCCGTAACAGGTACCTATCGATACGCTGCCTGCAACGTTCTCCTTAGTTACACAGCAAATGCCTCTGTCAGATTCCCGACTTTTTTCCATCAATGCTTCCAAATCCGAAGCCTTCAGATATGCAAGTTTTCCGTAATCCATGGTTTCCCCTCCCTATTCGGTGTATCTGTAATAAATCTGCGGACGGCTTACTTTAGGCGCGTCGTCTATCGAAACTATCCTTAGCCCGAACTTTCGGCACGTCATATCCACTCTTACTCGCTGCGCCGTTGCACTTCCGCTTACCGTCACCGACTTTTGTATGCCGTCGCCGAAAAACGTAACTGTTACATCGCAGCAAGTATCGAGATATAACCATAATACTCTCTTCCGCTTGGAGCTTCCCAGATCGACAACAGGCGACTCCCAGCACTTTTGCAAACCGTTAGTGCCGATTTTCAAAACCGAAGTTCCGCTAATTGCATACAACTCGTCGCCGGCGCAAAATTTTCGAATATCGTACCCCCGAACAATTTCGTACCCGTCTCCGTATATCAAAACGACGTTATTTATATATTCACCGTTTTCGCAACCGACTTTTCCGTCATAATCGACTCTTAACGAAAGATAATATTTACCTTCATAAAAGATTGCCGTAGAATGACTGTCCGATTTTATAAATCCGTCCAAATTGCTTAATACTTTTCTCGCCGAAAGTCCGTCAAATACATATATACCGTCCTCACACGCAAACATTACTTTGTCGCCGCAAAGCGCAACCGTATCCGCAAAAATCTTACCGCTTGCAGTAAAAAGATGAGTTACCGCAAACTGCGTTTGATCGGCATACGCAGTTACACGACTTATTCCGTGTTCGCGAAAAACGTAAACGTATCCCAAAAAACTAATCACCTTAAGCAATTCGCCTCTCTCGTCGAGCATCTGTATAAAACCGCCTTCGGTTATGTTCTCGTTCCAATTGGTAGGGTCCAAATCATCCGAAAAGTACAGAGTATATTTGTCGGTAGAGGTTGTGGCAAACAATCTTTCGTAATGCATTGTCATCGATGTGATTTTTGGTGAATTTTCTACGAAGTAAGCGTCGTTTTCACCGTCCCACACAACCATATTATCGGTGGGAGAACAAATCAATACAACGTCTTTGCCGTACAACGTATAATTTACGGCTTGCGGCGGCGACGTAAGAGTAATGCCCTGCAACTCTTTCCCCTCT
>FR884015.1:14172-50038 GCA_000435495.1 Firmicutes bacterium CAG:552
TCCCCTCTCCGTCTTCGATATAATACACTTTTCCGGCAAGATAATACATGGTTATAACTTTATTTTGCGCCGCTACTCTCAAACAAAATTGCCAGACGCATTCCGCCGACAAGCCTGCCGATAAAAAGCCTTTGCCGCTCGTAAGCGCTCCGCTCTCGAATTTAAAGTTATAGCAATTTTTTGCCGTAGAAATCGGCAATACGCTTTCGTCGTTTCTTGTGTTTACTCCGCCCGCAAACGAATGTACAAGCGTACGACTTATCGGTCTGCCGACAACTTTTATGTAACTCATAACATCCACCTTCTTTGTTTTACCCGATGTTCTTTTCTCCCGTGCGAATATGCGCACAGAGCGTCTTTAAATCTTTTATCCCACGTAACCGCTTCCTCAAACATTCCGCTTATAAGGTAATACTCTGCGATAATACCATAGCACAGAATGCGACACGTTATTTTCGGCGGCAACGCCACTTCGTCATCTATTGACAAGACCGTAGGCCGAACGGCGTATTTAACGACATAAACGCCGTTGTTTTCTAAGTAAATGCCGTTTGCTCGAACCTCGAAAGGCACATTACCGTTATCTCCCGTAACGTTGACGACATCTGCGACCTCATTGCTCAGCGATGAAAAAGATATTATACCGCCGTAACTTACGGCTTTTTCAGTAACATACGAAGGTGCATATTCGCACGCTATCTCATCCAGACAATTATTAAGACAAAGCAACAGCGTATTTTCGTTTCCTTCGCCGATCATCTCTTTGGCTACGGCTATACAATCGCTTGCTTTCATTTATCCCCCTTTGCGCAAAGCTTGTTCTACGCTGTTTTCTATTCTCTTTGCTATAGAAGAAGCTTCTCGCTTTAACGTCAAATCGTTTTCTTTATCCATTTCTTTTATTAGCTTTTCTATTCTCGAACTTGCGGTGCGCCTTGCTTTAACAATCACCCTTGCATCCAATTTGTCGGCGCAAAAGCAATACGTATCGCCGAAATTAGAGCTATTGTGAATTTCGTACCTTCCTGAGGAAGGTACGAAACGCACAAAGTAACCGCTATCCAGTTCCTTCAGCCGTGCGACTATCGAAAACAAATCGCTTTTTACCATTCGATAATACATTTTACGCTATACCGGTTATACGTCCCTGACCGTTGGGTCTGTCGCAAATAAGGTCGCAATACTTTACTAACGTAGCCGTATAAGTGGGCTTACCCTGCGTCTGACGCAAAATCTTGCCGTTTTCTGTTTCGAGATATCTCCAATCGCAAAGTTGATGAAGTTTAAACGCCTTGGTGTCGAGGAATATCATTTGTCCTTCCGGAACGAATCTGTCGTAAACAAGCGGAATACCGTTATAAGAAAGCGACTTATATCCGCCGTTAAGTTCCATTATGTCGATATTTCTCTTATACGACGCCATATAATCCTGGAATGCATATTTTGCCTTTGCCGAGCATGCTATAAAGTCTATTACGCTGCCGCTCTCCATTTCCAGCTTATCTATAACCTTTTGAATGACGATTTCGTCCAATGTCGAGCTCGTCTTAGAATACGAGTTAAGGAAGGAATACGAAGATTTTGACAATCCGTAAAGAGTACCGGACGAAGAGAAAAGCGAACCGATGCCCGTTATTTCTTTGTTTTTGCTGCCCTGAACATACATAACCGCATTATTTGCCAGCGAAGTCGGCCACGAAGAAAGTTCGATAGTTCCGTCCTCATAGCTTACGTCGGTTATTTTTAACCCGTTTGCGACCAAAGCTCCGGCAGCAGAATAAACGTCCACCAAAAGTCCGGGCGCAAGGTTGCGGGTACTGTCAACGGTTTTCCCCTCGACGTCGGTTATGGTTGCGAGTTTGCCGCTTCCGTCACCGTAAAGCATTCTGCCCAAATTGAACTTAGACGCATTGAGAAGATCGGTAAGTTCGCTGTTAAGAAGGTCGGTAAATGCGCCCTGACCGTCCGCCGACGCTCTTATAGCCTTGTCGGATATTTCTATCTGTCCGTAAAGGTTTTTAAGAGTTGCGACAAATTGTAGGTACGAAACGGAACTTGCCGTCGGAAGCGTACCTGTTTCGTCACCTGCGCCTACGCCTCCGTTAATACCGTACTTTGCGGCTTTTCTTATTTCTTTGCCGCACACGTCGGTAGAAGTCTGTTCTATTTTTGCGAGCAAAGGATTAGCCTTAGTGTTAAGCAGCTCGGTAACTGCTCCGAGATAAACCGATTTTAATGCGCTTTCAGCGCTTTGCAATGTAACCATTTTATAATTCTCCTTATTGTTTTGATATGTAATTTAATTGTATCGGCAATAGCCGAATTCCTTAGTATTTAATTATTTTTTTTGCAAGGCGACCGGCGTCCTCGAGATTTTTCGGACGCATCGGAGGAGTCAGCACACTGTATCCGCCGTTGCCGCCTACTAGCTTTACGCAATTTCGATTTAGCGACTTGAGATATTCTATTACGAATTTGTTGCGTATCGAGGGAATGTCCTTAACCATTTCCCACAACGTATCCTCGTCGCCGAGTGATTGAATCAAATCGTCGTATTTTTGCTCGAGTTCTTTGTATTTATCTTTTTCCTTGCGTATTTCCGCTCGCATTTTAGCGAAACCGAGTCCGTTAACGCTGCTCATCTCGCTCACTCTCCTTTATCGCAGCCATATATTGTTTGTGTTCTCTAATATGGCCGATAAGTTTTTCTTTTAAGCCGCAATCTTTTTTGCACAAATTTTCGAATTCACCGCTAAGACAAAATCTCGAATGTTCTTCGATATGAATTTCGTGATCGTCCATTTCGTTAACCTCAAGCGCTTTCTTAGTAACGAAAGCATTTTCTTTTTGCGCTCTCATATGGTGCAATTTCGCATAGTCGTGCGTAACTTCCCAACCGCCATAACCCATGACGTCAAGAATTTTGTACCTCATGCTGTCGCTGAGCTTGCCGTTTTCGTCAAACAACAATCCGCTTCGGAGCAATTCGAACACCATGTTTTGTCTGCTTGCTACAGAGGAATTAAGCTCGTTTTCGGTATCGAACACAACGTCGTCGCATCCTATATCGCTGGCAGACCAACTCAGAACTTCCACTTCACCGTCCTCTCCGACATAACGCAACAGTCGAGGCTGCGAAGCAAACTGCTTGTATAGTCTCAAAATATGCTGTCCTGCTTTTCGCGCACTTTCACGTATTCTTTCGGCAGTGATGCTGAGCCTCGTATCGTCTTGATCCAAAAGCAGTTGCAATGCCGTTCCGCTAGTAATCGACGAAGGGATAGAACTCGTCCGCATTATTTCGCTTACGCCGCTTATGGATATAAACTCGCTCAAAAGTTTATCTTCTTCGTAATTAAAGTCTGACGGTACCGAACCCGGATTCATCAACATCGGCGGCGTTGCGCCTCTCCTATAAACGAGAATTTTGCCGGGACTGAGTCCTTCTTCTTCAAGATTTCCGATGTCTACCGAACCGTCTTCGACTGCCAAAACCCCCATGGCTATGCGGTTCATAAATTCATGTTTGCGGTTCTTCACCGAGTTATATGCCCTTTGCACGGGAATGCAACGTTCGACCACGCTTGCGCCGAAAAAGCATCCTGCGTTACGCAAACAATCCTGCTTTACAAACGGGAAAGTCCTGCGACCGTAGCTTCCGTTAACAAACGGCAAATCCCCGTAGTACAAAAGAGCGTCGCCGCACACGATGGCAAGTTCGCCGTTGGGTTTTTCTTTTGTCGGCTTAGTATAACGCTCTATGACCATAGCCACGTCCGATTTCTTTGAGCGACTGATTACGGGAATTGCGCTTACACAATTGAGTCCGCCGACCAAACCTGAGCTGTCGTAGCTAAGCACTTCTGCATTTTCCGGCTTGACTTTTACTCCCCATCTTGAGTAAATTTCGTCAACGTTCATTGCCTTTGCGTGAATCAAACTCGTCAGCGCCTCTACCGTTTCCGTCCCCAGAGACGACGGAAAAATTTCGTACGGCGGGCATACTTCTATCCTTACCTCGCCTTCGTAAATTTTATTGTCTCCTTCGCCCACGCGTTTACCTCCGTCATCGTCCCAGCTTATCTTATAAAACGCCGAGCCGGTAAGTTCCGACCACATAGTCGCCTGCGAAATAACCTCGCTCAAATCCAGAGTTTCCCATACCCCGTCCAAGACTTTGGAAGCAACTTTAGCAGTACGTATATCATTTTCTTCGCCGGTAGCCGGTCTTACGCTCATTTTAGGCCGCACTCTCGCAAGCTTTGCCAGCCTCGCTTCCATAATTGACGAGATATGATTGTAAACTTCTCTTTCCTGCCAAAAATAATCCCTACCTCGGTCTTCGATTTCTCCGGACGGCGACACATACGAAAACTGGTTGCCCATTACGAAATTAGTATTAAGCTGCCATTGACATTCGAAATTACGCCGCTCTTCCCGTCTGTCGAGATAATCGTCCCTTACCGACTTAACTATCTCTTCTCTGTACTTTACGTCCATTACTTGCCTCCTTTGCGTTTTGCGGTTTCGATGCTTTTGGGTACTATTACCTGCGCAACGATATCGTAAAGCTCGTGCAAGCAGTCATCGCAAATATGTATCTGGCTTCTTATCCCCACTCTGTCCATTTTGATAGAATGAGTAGCGTTATTTTTGCACGTACCCATTTCGCATTTAATTTTGTGTTTTACCGTCGTTAGTTGCATTTTCTGCCTCCTTTAATAATTTGAGTAACCGCTGTTTTTCTTCCAAAAGCTCTTCTTCGTTCATTGATTGATATTTGTCCGCATGCATTTCTTCCATAATGAGTTTTACTGCGGAAATATCCGGCGGCACTTCTTTTGTCGTTATTTTTCGTTTTACCACGCACAATTCTCCGTCCATCAAAGAGTATTCGTCCACGCATTCGCTCGTGGTATATCCGACCGCTTTTTTGCGGACAGCATCGTAAAGAGCCTTGTCCAGTCCGTCGTTCATTTTCTGTTTAACCTTCTTATAAGTCTTTCTTTGTCCACTTCTATTTCGCTCTTAGGCAACGCAGGCGTGTTCGATTCCGGACGTGACATAAGATAATATCTAAGCTCGTCCAAACAGTGATCGTCCCGTTTTACGGGAACGTCGTTTTCGCCCCATCTGTATGACTTAAGCTCTCTGATTAAATTTACGCAGCTCTTAAATATGTACAGTCTTTTACCGGAAACGCCGCTGAGATATTCTTTTACGACGTTTATTCCGCTATACAAATCCTTGTTGACCTTTGGATTCACACTTATACCTTTGTCGCAGAACAACTCCGTAACACTGTTTGTCGCTGCCAAAGTTTTTTGATTTGCGGCGCTGTCTATAAGCGAATCGATCCGTCCGAAAGAGTCCGTATGCCAGTTAAGCGCAGCGGAAATCTCTTTTATTTTCGCAGCGTGATAAGCTACGTCTTTGCCGGCTTCGTAATGTTCGGCTACCACAAAAACGTTTCCGTCTCCGTCCACTGCGTACCAATGGCAGCTAAGAGGGTTATTTAGTCCCGGATCTATACTCAGCTTGTCCTGCCATTGCAACGGGACATCAAACGGCTCTATTACGTTTTCCTCACAAAATTCGGGGTACACCTGACCGCAGTCGTCAGTAAAACGCCCGTACCTGCGACGCTCGAGCATTTCCTTACTCATGGTTGCAGTAAGCCTGTCTACCTCTTTTTTGTCGAGATACGGGTTATCAGCCCATTCCATAAATGTGTACCACACGTCTTCGTCCGAACTGAGGTATATCCGCTCGTAAATATAAGTCAGCCCCTTAAGCGGAGTCATTGTCCCGAAAACTTCGCCCTTTTTGTCTATGACTCGCATATAGCATTCGTCATAAACGTCCTCCGGCGGTTCTTCGTCAAACCATACGTAATCAAGAGAAGCGCCTTGCAATTTTTCTCTACCCATTTCGCAGCTTTTAAAGCAAATTCGACTTATCGAGCCGAAAATATTTTTTACGGCTATATAGTCAATAACTCCTCCGGCAGGATTGGAAGATTTGCCGCTTACCATTACGACGTCGGCAATCCAGTCGGGATTGAGATAATAAAGAATTTTACTTTGCGCTACTTCTCTTTGCACGTCCCGGCTGAGACTGACGACCCAGCCGATTGTCGGTTTGTTGGAGCGGTACGGATGAATGCCCCTCGCTCGCCACACCGTTTCCACTGCTCCGCACTCTGTCTTTCCGCTTCGGTTTCCGCCGAAAACCCACCTGTTTCGTTTTTGGCATTTATGAAATTCCATTTGCTTTAAATGAACTTTCGTGCGATTATAGTATTTTAATTTGTTTTTACTGCGGTAATTTTTTATTACTCCGTCCAGTCTGAGAATTTCTCGTACTATTTCGCTTTCCTTCATAAAAACCTCCTTTTCTACATTTTTAGCGGTAATATCTCACCTCCGCAGAGCGATAATGGATGCATGAAAACTTTACTTATACTTATTGCGTTTGCGCTTGCACCGTCATACGCTTACATGCCGAGCGACACCGTGATATATTCAGACCGAGAATGTCTTAACGCCATAGTGACGCTTCCGGCTACATATTTCGTTACCGTCGTGGACTACGATAGTAATATGGTAACGTACGGGGACATAACCGGCTACATAAAAAACATCGAACTCGTAGACTACGAACCGGTCACAAAAATCGCCGAGGCTGCTTTTGATGTAAGCAACGACGGTTTGGCGGCAAACCTGAGGGCAAGTCCTCACGCCGACGCCCCGATACTCGCCGTTATGGAAAACGGCTACAGCGGATATTATTACGGAGACGCAGTGGGCGATGCTCTGATCCCCGAAGTCGGAAACGTTTGGCGATACGTAAAATACAAAGACGGAACCAAAGGATACGTCTATTGCTCGCAGGTAAAAGTAACCAAACCTAAAGCAAACGTCATAGAAAAAGTGACAAATAAAGAAGACGAAGCCGAAGCGCCGTCTTTGATTAAAACCGATTACTTTTTGGTTATTCTGCTTACTCTCCCCTCCGTTTTGGTAGTGTACCTGATATTCAGGGACAAATCTACGCCGAATTGACTTCTTTATTCAAACGCAAATAAAGTCTTCTGACAATGGGTACGTCGTTATATTCTTTACCCAATTTTTCCGAAGTAAAGCCTAAGCTTTCCAATGCGGCTGCCGCTTTATCTGCACACTTGCAAAAAAGTCTGTACGCATTTCCTTTGTTGATGCCCGTTCTTTCGGCTAACTCCGCAAAAGAATGTCCTGTAGACACTTTCTTAAGCAATATGTACTCGTTAGGCAAGAGAGCGTCTTTTATCGTATCGTGCAAAATTCGAAGATTTATCAACTTCACTTTTTTGTCGTTAAGCGCAATAATGTCGTTGATAAGATCCATGGTCGGCTCGTAAAGAGAAGTGGACATCAACGAAACTTCTTCGTCGATTTTTTCGGTTAAGGCATCCAGTCTCGAATTTAACGCTACGATAACTCTGATCCAGTTTTTCATAAATGACCTCCAAAGCTGATTTACACGCCCAATATACCACATTAAATATGACACCATACTGTCCACTATTAAAAATCGTTCGCTTTATTTGTAAATTTTTTTTCTTTTCAATAAGTCACTGTCGTACGAAAACTTAAGTTCTTTTTTGCATTTATAAGTTCTTAGCGCATTTTCGATTAAAGCGTCTATCAGCCCCGGGAAGGTTATCCCGTCGCAAGAAAACAAATATTCCGCAAGCGAACCGGGCACGGTGTTTATCTCGTTAACGAATATGCCGTCTTTGCGTATAAAGTCCACCCTTATTATGCCGCCGCACCCCAGTTGTTTATACAGTAACTTAGTCATTTCCCGAACCTCGTCTCGCACTTTGTCGGAAACGGATGCCGGAATCATTCGACCTTTGCAAGTCCCTCTGTACTTATCGTCAAAATCCAAGATGTCTTTATAACCGTACGGTTGCTCTACCTCGCTTACTATAACTTTGTCCTCGAAACCTATAGCCGCACAATTTAGTTCGTCAAAATCTTCAAATGCTTTTTCGACGATAATTCTGTCATCCCACAAAGCCGCCGCATCGAGCAAATTAATAAGTTCGTTGCGACAACAAGCCTTTCCGACTCCGATACTGCTGCCTAACGACGAAGGTTTTACGATAAGCGGATAACCCAGTTTTTCGCATTTGTCCGCCATTCGGTTTCTTTCGTATGAAAAAAATCCAACGAACGGCGCAGTAGGCAACCCCATGTACGAAATAACTTGCTTAAACAGCCATTTGTCCATGCCGACAGCAGACGCTCTTACTCCGCACGAAACATACGGCAAATCGAACATTTCCAGCATCCCCTGCAAACAACCGTCCTCACCGTACCTTCCGTGACAAGCTATAACGACACAATCTAATTTTACTTTTTTACGTCCGACCATTACGCCGCCTTTTACAAAAGCGGCTTTTTTTCCTTTGACTTTAGCAGCGATAGCGTCCACCGAATCGTATTTTTTGCTCGTATACATTTCCCCGTCGCCGTTTATGTACAAAGGCAAAACATTGTGCCTTGCCGCCGCAGCGTTGACTGTCATTACTCCGGTTATAACGCTTACGTCATGCTCGCTCGATTTTCCTCCGAATACAACCGCTAAATTCATTTTTCCTCCAAATAATTTTTTATCCGAGAGCAAAGTTCGTCAAGTTTTTCTTCATTCTCGCATTCTGCCATAACTCTCACCTTAGGTTCGGTGCCGCTGCGTCGTATCACCACTCTTGCGTCCTTAACTACAAACTTTCGGGCAGCCCCTTCTGCGTCGCCGCCGTCCACGCTGAATTCCCGACAAGGCAAAAGATCGAGCCGCCGCACTTTTGATGTACAAAGTCTTAACGCCGAATAAATACCGTCGCCGCTTCGATTAGGCGAAATTATGTAGTGCCCGCTTTTTTCGCCCCCGAGCTCATATCCCAGCCGCCGCATCGCAAAAGCCACGGCTCGGTCGCCCACAGCAGTAGCGACGAATTTTCCTCCGTCGTTTATAATCGCACGACTAAGCGCCGAATTACTCATAACGGTGCCGACTACGCCGGTAGGCTTAGTCAGACAAAACAGCGAATACAAAACGCTGTCACCGTCCACGATATCTCCGTCGCTCGCCATTACTGCCCTATCTCCGTCCCCGTCAAACGCAAAAGCGAGCTTTTTGCCGACTATAAGATGCGGATCGGTCGCACCGCACTCCACGTTGATTTTTTCGCCGTCCGTTAAGCAAGACATCTTAACTACTTTTGCACCTGCCATTTCAAAAATAGCCGGAGCTATTTCGCTCGTCGCTCCGTAAGCGCAGTCCAATGCAACCTCTATTCCTCTCAAATTAAACCCGCTTGCCGCATACTCGCAGTATTCTTCGATTGCATTCTCCTCTCTTTTTTTACCTCCGCCGGCATAAGACGGCGAACAGGTCTCTATTGCGGTTTCAAAATTCGGCGAAGGTTTGTATCCGTCTCGCATAAAAAACTTAAACCCGTTATAAGAAGGCGGATTGTGCGAAGCAGTTACCATTATCCCGTACATCGACCTTTTTCGACACAAATACGATAATGCCGGAGTGGGCATAACGCCTATATCGACGACGTCCGCACCTCCTCTGACCAAACCGCTTATTAAGGCGTCGCTCAGACTCTTACCGCTTACCCTCGTATCTCTCGCCACTATTATTTCGCCGCACAGGTAAGCAGCCGCAAGACCTATTTTGAATGCGAGCTGCTCGGTAATCGTCCGACCGTAAACGCCCCTGATTCCGTCCGTTCCAAAATACTTCATTTCCTCTCCCTATGTAATTAATTTCGATATACAACATATACTATGAAAAAAGGAAGACCGTTGTGAATGAACGAATGGGCAATAAATATTTTTGACAGTCTGGAAAAAATCGGAATAGCTACGCCTATTGTTGTTATGCTACTTGCGGCTTTACCTATAGCGGAAGCTCGAATCGCATTGCCGCTAGGTATAAAATACGGCATGAGCACAGCCGCCGCTACTTTTTATTCTTTTCTCGGTTCGTCCGCAACCGCATTATTACTTTGCGCCTGTTTTTTGCCGATAATGAATAAACTGTCGCAATCAAAAGTTTTTGGCAAACTGTCGCAACGAATTTTAAACATCTTTAAAATCAAAAGTCAAAAAATAAATTATGACAAAGCCGCTTTGTCTTTGTGCGCTTTCGTTGCCGTTCCGTTGCCGCTCACGGGAGTATGGACCGGAAGCGCCATTGCGTCCGTTCTCGGACTCGGTTATATCCGCTCGGTAGCCTCCGTCATTGCCGGCAATTTAATTGCCTGCATAATAATAGCGTTCATATCTACGCTGCTGAGCGAATATATTAATATCATACTATGGGCATTTGCCGCTTTGGCAATAACCTCGGTAATCGTTGCCATATTGAAAAACTTTAAGAAGGCAACGTAACAAGGAGAACTTATGTGCGGTATTGTCGGATACAAAGGACGGTCGATAGCTGCGCCCATACTGCTTAAGGGGCTTAAAAATTTAGAATACCGAGGCTACGACTCCGCCGGTATAGCCACGCTCGAAAACGGCATAAACGTCGTAAAAACCAAAGGACGTATCACTAATCTTTCGCCACTGACAAAATCACTATGCGGTAACTGCGGCATCGGACATACTCGATGGGCTACACACGGCGCAGCCACTGAAACAAACGCTCATCCGCATTTGTCACCGAGCGGAAAGTTCGCCATTGTACATAACGGTATAATAGAAAACTTCGACTCTCTAAAACAGGAGTTGGCACAAAAAGGCTACGTTTTTCGATCCGAAACGGACAGCGAAGTTATAGCCGTCCTTATGGACGACTTATTTGACGGCAACGAATTAAAAACGTTTTCGGCGGTGCTTAATAAACTTCAAGGTTCGTATGCGATAGCTATGCTTACTTACGACGGCAAAATATATGCGGCAAAAAAAGACAGTCCGCTAGTAATCGGGCTCTCTCGCAGCGAAACATACGTCTCGTCCGATCTCACGGCGTTTTCGGATAAAACGGACAAATTCGTTATTATGGAAGACGAAATCGCCGAAATTTCCGATACGGTAAGCTTTTTTTCGGACGGCAAAAAAATACAGCCGCAAATATTCGAATGGAAATGCAAAGTTGACGCTTGCGACAAATCCGTTTATCCGCACTATATGCTGAAAGAAATTTTCGAGCAACCGGACGCCTTAGCCGATACTTTAAATCATTCGATAAAAGACAGGTGCGAGTTTTTGAACCAAATCAACAATATTCATCTTATCGGATGCGGCTCGGCATATCATGCGGCGCTAACCGGAAAATACGTTATAGAGTCGCTTACCGGCACAAGAGTAAATGCCGACATTGCAAGCGAATTCAGATACCGTAATCCGATAATAAGACAGTCCGACCTTCTTATCGCCATCAGCCAAAGCGGTGAGACCGCAGACACTATAGGCGCAGTTAACATGGCGAAAGACAAATGCAAAACAGCTTGCATTGTTAATGTCCGAAAAAGCACTCTCGCTCGCACCGCCCGTCCGTTTTATACGTACGCCGGACCGGAAATCGCAGTAGCCACCACCAAAGGATACACTACGCAGCTTATAAACCTTTACGTTATCGCCTACAACATGCTCGGAAAACCGACCGGATTCCTGCGCTCTCTCGAAGCGATTCCGCAATCCGTAGCGCAAACGCTTAAGTTAAGCAATGTGTTGAAATATATCGGCGAACTTATAGCATCCAAGCGAAACGTTTTCTTTATAGGCAGAGGCGCAGACTATGCAGCCGCCAAAGAAAGCGCACTTAAACTAAAAGAAATCTCGTACATACATGCCGATTGCTATCCCGCAGGAGAGCTGAAACACGGTACTATTTCGCTGATAGAAAAAGGCTCCGTTGTAATAGCGATTGCAACCGACAAAGAGCTTTTAAACAAAACGAGCGGCAGCATTTTGGAAGTCAAGGCGCGAGGCGCTTTTACTATAGGAATAAGTTCCTACGAACTTGACTGTTGCGACATAACCATAAAACTCCCGGCAGCCGACTTTTACTCTCCGCTTCTTGCAACGGTCGCATGCCAGCTAATATCATATTACGCCGCTCTCCATCGAGGTTGCGACATAGACAAACCGCGCAACCTTGCAAAATCCGTTACGGTAGAATAAATTGCCTCGATTTTTCCGGATACATCCCAAACGGATTCGTTCCGTCCGAAGCATTGCGCATAATATAAAATTATATGCTTTTCCCGATTGTTTCGAGTTTTATACACCGGCAGCGACAAGAAATATGTTTTGCGCATAACGTCATATCGATTGCTCCGGTCTATCGCTTTAAACCGTTTAAGGCTATCGCTTTTTTATCCACGACGCAAAAAAAAACGATACGAGAATCTCGTATCGTTTTTAAACATTAGACCAATAATTATTTTTTAAGCACAAACACGTACAAAACTATAAACGCAACGATGCAAACTACGCCGACGATAAATCTTATCTTCTTAATTTTGTCCGTGCTCATCGGAGTGTAAGACGGTTTTTCGTCCTCTTTCAGATAACAACCGCAATTTACGCAAGTCGAAACTGTAGACGGCATTTCTTCGCCGCATTTAGGACATTTAATCACCTTTAAATCGTTAGGGATTCGCTTATAGGGTCTGTCGTCCTTTTCAGCGTCGTTCATATCGAAAATTTCTTCCTGTTCGTCCATTTAATTAAGCTCCTTAAGAATTTGCGGAATCTCGGCTGCAACTTTATCGAGTGCGCCTTTTTCAAACGGGGACAAGAACCCGGCCTCTTTGCAAAGTCTGCCGAAAGGCACTCTGCCACCCTTTTCTGCAAACTCCTTATATCTTCTCAATGCGTCCTTATAATCGTATCTCGATGCC
Source organism: Firmicutes bacterium CAG:552 (assembly GCA_000435495.1). Lineage (GTDB taxonomy): Bacteria > Bacillota > Clostridia > Christensenellales > Pumilibacteraceae > CAG-552. Next base: position 27,083 of record FR884015.1, read on the forward strand.
ACCAGGAACGACAACGCTATCGTTTGAGCAAGACAATAATCTATATAATAGAACGGGCTTTCGAAAATATGCATTTGATACTGCCATCTCGTACCTTCTTCGAGATACGGCAATCTGCTAAAGCTCAAATAAGGTCTGTACTTATGTTCGAGCTTAAGATAAACTTCATTTCGCTCCTTGGGCGTAAGTTGCGGATTCTCGTATACGATATGCTGGAATTCGTCCACAATGCAGCCGTAAGGAATAAAACTGAGAGACGACATGAGGTGTTTAAACTTATATTTTTGCGGTTCGTCAAAGAATTTATCCATAAACGGCCAAGCCAAAAATTCCATACTCATGGAATGACATTCGGCTGTTTCGTTGCCGCCTATAAACAACTCCGGATCTCCGTCAAACGCATAATTCATGGCAAGTGCATGTCCGAATTCGTGGGTTACCACGTCGATATCATCGGACGATCCGTTGAAATTGGCAAGTATAAACGTCTGCTTAAAATCGGAGAAGTTCGTACAATATCCGCCGCCCCATTTGCCTTTACGCGAATCGACGTCAAAAGCCTCGTCCTCTTGCATCGAACGCATAAATTTTCCTATCTCCTCGTCCATTTCGTCGTAAGCTTCCTGTGCCGCTTTAAAGATGCCTTCTTTATCGAGTTTCGGCTTCGGTTCGCCGTCCACAAAAGAAACCGCATCGTCATAAAACATAAATTCGTCTATGCCGAGCTTGTTTTTTATCTCTTCTTTGAGTTTGCAGATAACCGGAACGAGTTTTTCGACAACGTTACGTCTAAACTGCTCTACCATATCTCTGTCGTAATCCATACGTTCCATATTCAGGTAGCCCAATTTAACGTAATTGTCGAATCCTAATTTTTTTGCCTGTGCATCACGCACTTTAACAAGCCTGTCGTAAATGTCGTCAAGTTCCGCCTTATGCTCGGCTAATCCTTTGCCCAAAGCTATGCAAGCGGCTTTGCGTTCTTCCCTATCGCTGCTGCCGAAATATCCTCTCAAGACCGACAACGGCATTTCTTTACCTTTAAATTCAAAAGACATGCCGCTCATAAGCTGATTGTACTCCACGCAAATAGCTGCTTCTTTTTGTTTATCCTCCACTATTCTCGGATCCGACGAAGCTTCCATAATGCGATATTTTTCAAAAATCAACGGATTGAGTTTGCGTTTAAGCTCGTCTATGAACTTGCTTTGAAGCATAGCTTTGCCAATCTCGTTATATGCAAGCGAAAACTCCGGCGACTGCTCGTCGTAATAAGTTTTTTCCTTGAGATAAAATTCGTCAAACGTGTTTAACGTAAAACGCATATTGGCGAGCGACGCCATAGTGGAAAAATGCGAAACAATTTCCACTGCCTTATCATGCCAAGCGATAACTTCTTCAACGTTATTAGCTCGCTTTATGCCGTCAACGCATTCGTATATATCCTTTGCGCCTTTTACACAGTCAAATCTCTCGTAAGGGAGCTGTGAAACTTTCATAATAAACCTCCTGTATCGGCTAAGCCGTTATATAATGGTAGTTACGCAAATACAAATTTGCGCTATAATGTACAAAACATAGTTTGCCGCTACAAAAGGCGGCGTATCGCAATCCTTGAAATATATCAGAGTAAGTAGTGAATCACTCAGCGCAAATAAAATCGAACCCACGCTAAGCAAAATCATTCTCGGAGAAGAAAATGCAAGACCGTTTATTGCCGTAGCTATAAACAGCGTTATCACAAAGGCATATATCGTAGCGGAAAAAGTGAGGTTTTTTAATCTGATACCCAAAAACCACGTAACTGCTATCAAAAAGCAGCTCACCGCAGCGGCAATTATGGTAACGATAGTAGTCACGTATTCGCCTATCGATAAAATATAAAATACATGTCCTATCGAAAACGCAGACAACCCACCGAAAAGATACCGCCCTTCCGCAGGATAAAACACCTTATTCTCTAACAGAATATCGCCTACCAAGCAGCATATCAATCCGCCCAAAATGTAGATGTTTTCTCTTCCAAAATTATTCACCACCGCAAGCACAGCAGCCAAAACAACCAAAAGCGAAATAAGTGCCTTAAGCATAATTGCGCTTGCTACGTCCGTCTTTTTTATTCTCTGCCATATATACGCCATAGTTAGCGGAGCGCACATGGCAAGAGCAATAATAGATAAAGTCATATCATTCGACCTCCGTCGCCTGAATCAAAATTTCTTTCAATTGTTTTTTACGAAAAATCTTAGGCACCGGATAAAGGGGATTTGCTTCCTTGTCCGCATGCAATGCCAACTCATCTAAATCTTTCTCTCTTACTTTCAGCTTTTTAGGTATGCCTATTTTTTCGGACAATTTGCTTACCGAATCGATAAAATCGTCGGAACCTATTGCCTTTGCCAAAATATTCAACTTCTTTTGCGCCGACTTCCCGTAAGCTTTCAGTACATACGGAAGCAAGACTGCGTTGCACAGACCGTGCGGCGTACCGTAATAACCGCCTATAGCATGAGCCAAAGCGTGTACGTAACCCACATACGCCCGGGAAAAAGCTATTCCCGCTTCAAACGATGCGGTCAACATGTTTTTTCGTGCAACCCTATCGCTGCCGTTTGCCACGGCGATTTGCAAATTTTCAAATATACTCTTTACCGCCTTAATCGCATATTCGTCCGATTCCTTCGTTCCACTCCGCCCGATATAAGCCTCAATTGCATGTGTAAGAGCGTCCATCCCGGTTTGCGCTGTCAGTGACGGCGAAAGCGATACGGTAAGCTCCGCATCCAATAACGTTGCAAGCGGCGTAATAACGGGATCGTTTATCGCATACTTATCTTTATTTTCGGCATCGGTTATAACTGCGCAAATAGTCGTCTCGCTGCCTGTTCCGGCAGTGGTCGGCACTGCAAACAACGGCACAGTCATTTTTTTGACTTTCAACATTCCCTTAAGGGAGGAAAACGACTTATCCGGTCTGCTGACTCTGCACGCAGCCGCTTTAGCGAGATCCATCGCCGAACCGCCGCCGAACCCGATCAATCCGTCGCAGGAGAAATCGATAAACAAACGAGCTACATACTCAGCCTGCTCTACCGTCGGATTAACTTTTGCTTCCGAAAAAACAACCGCTTCCACCTCGTGTTCCTTAAGAGATTTTATAAGAGATTCGGTAAGTTTATGCTTGTTATGCACGGAATTCCCCGTCACTATCAACGCTTTTTTAACTCCGCATCCTTTAATAAATCCCGCAAACTCTTCGGCGGCGTAATAAACCTTAGGTACCGAGAATCTTATAAACCTCCGTCCTAATCTCATTATACTTTGATAAACTCTTTCTAACATCGAATACCTCTATCATTCGTCCGATAGTAATATAACATAAAATTTGTGATAATGCAATAAATAATGTCTTTTTTCCTGAAAATTCACACAAAATTCTAAGTTCCGATTAAAAGAAAAAGCTTCTCATAAAACCCGACGCAACCCATTTTCTATTTAATTTTGACTTGTAGGTTTCAGCGCATCCGCTTTTAATTAGTATTCCATGTTCTCCCTACGGAACACAAACCTTCGGTTAAACTCTTATATTTACACAAAAATAGGAACGGAGCATAACCGCCCCGCTCCTACCATACTTGAAGTTTGGTTGTTTTTATCTTCTTCCGCCGCCGCCTCCGCCGAAGCCGCCTCCACCGAAGCCACCTCCGAAGCCGCCCTTACCGCCGAATATACCTTTACCGCCGCCTTTTTGCTGCGGTCTGGAACTCATGGCCTTTTTGTAAGAAGAAAATGTATTGTTTACCAATCTGTTAAAGACTATAATGTCGAACACGTCGCCGGCATCGACTCCCGCATTGACATAGAACAGCGCAGGCGGTATCTTGATTGCAGAGAACTTATCCGCCCACTTATCGTCTATACCAAGCACGTTAATGTACGGCAATACATTGTAATAATATTGCGGATTTTCGTCTATAAGCGCAATCATACGTTCCTTGTCTACTGCCGTAAGGAAATTTTTAAATCCTTTGATTTGACCGAGCGTATATGCAAAATACTCGGTACGCTTTCTAGTCGTTCCGCATACAAATGCAGCCATAAAAGCCGCCGCATAGCACGCAACGCCGCCATAGAACGGCATAAAGCCGCCGAAGAAAGAAAATGCGAGAGTCAAAACAAATCCCGCTACTGCGGACACCGTAAACACTGCAATGATAACGTTACGATAAAAACCGAATTCGTGTTTTGCCTTGAGATCGTACATCGTTCTTCCGACTCCGAACATAACGCCCATTCCCACTACCATCGGCAGGAAATTCTTCAACGAAAAAATCGAAATAACGGACGGATTTAACCTAAGTCCCAAGATGATCGTAAGTACCAACATAGACGCTAACGACAAAATCATAGTCAAAAAGCTTTTTCCGTCTGTTTTGCTCTCATGCAAGCGCTTTTTGTAGTTCGAACTTATCTGCGAAGATGCTTTATCTACCGTCGAGTAGAATTTATCTTTTAATTGCTTTGCCGTAACCCTGGGACCGCTTTTAAACAAACCGTTATAAATGGTTAGTTGATGCTGCGGAGCCGACGGATCTATCTCCTTACGAATAAGAACGGCGTCGCCGTCAACATCCTCTATATCGAGATACCCCTTTGACGCAAAGTAAAATATCATTGCCGTTATGTCGCCCACGTCGCATTTTCCGTCAATCAAAAATCCCATCTCTGCCGGATCCAATTCGTGACCGTCCTCGGACGGCGGAGCGGCATTAACCACTTCCACAACAGGTCTATCCGAGACTGTAAGGTTTTTTATAAGCAACGGTGCCGCTATCGCAATGATGGCGAATACAAGCGCAAGTAATCCTCCTGTCGAGAACGGCAAAGAGAATCTCGTACCGGTTTCGATATCCACCGTCACACCTTGGAACGGGTTGAGTTTAGCTATCGAAAAGGTAAGAACCTTATCGCTTACACTCAGGTTGCTTCCGTTGTAAGTGTTCGTCGAACCGTACTCACCGGCAAATAATTGCACGTCCTTTATCGTGTACGGCATTGTAACGGACAAAGAAACGTTTTCCTGCGACGTTGACCAACCGTACGGAACGACGTTCATGTAATAATTGGTGCTCCGAGCGGTGTTTGTGGGCGGAACGATACTATATGTAATGGTATAGCTCTTGATTTCACCGCCGGAATACGTCGGTCCGCCGTAACGCTTGCCCGTATTTACGCAAATAAAGCCGCCTTCGGCAGTAACGAAGTAATCGTCACCCGTAACCGTGACGTCGCTGTATTGCTCGCCTTTGCTCGTAGCCAGATACCTAACGATGCCGTGACTCGTCTGATAAAAAGCAACGGTGATGCTTTCGGTAACCAACGCAACTCTGTCATCGCCTACGTTGATTTTATAATCTGCTTCGACTATTCTGTAACCGTTATCTACCCCCATCGACTCGAACGGATTGTTGATTTTCTCATATTCCTGCGACGAAGTAAAAACAGAAAAGGCTATAACGATAGCCGAAAAGACTATCGCTATAACCACTAGAATTATAATTAAAACTCTATATTTTTTCCACATGAAAGTTTATCAGAACTTAACCTGAACGTTCTCTCTCTGCGCTTCTTCAATTTCGAAGAACGGTTTCTTTTCGAGATGCATTGCCTTACCTACAATGTTGGACGGGAACATCAGCAATTTGTTGTTAAACTGCTTTACAACGCCGTTATAATACTTTCTGTGCTGCGAAATTTCGTTCTCCAAAGTAGCAAGCTGTTGCTGCAACATAATAAACTGCGCATCGGCTTTGAGCTGAGGGTACGCTTCGGCAACTGCTATGATGTTGCGAATAGCGCCGCCGAGTTGTTTTTCTGCGGCAATTTTCTCATCGGGCGATTTTGCGTTAAGAGCCATGCTTCTGGCACTCATAACGGCAGAAAGAGTTTCCTTTTCGTGAGTAGCGTAACCCTTAACCGTCTCAACGAGGTTAGGTATAAGGTCATAACGCTTTTTAAGGGAAACGTCTATCGTCGAAAATCCTTCTTCCACGTTATGCGAGAGCATTACGAATGCGTTTCTAGTCTTTATCCACCATATAACGATGGCAAGCACCAAAATTACTACCAACGCTATGACGATGGGCCATACCCACTGAGTTACAGAAGATATTAATGTCATGTTTTTTTCCTCCGAATTTTTATTAAGTCGATTATACAACAAAACAGTGCCGTTGTCAATAAATTATAGCGTTACGATTTTAATAATTACGTTATCTCGCCTGAAAATAATTAACAACGGTCTAAAAAACAATAATACGTTATCTTATTTCTATGTTTCCACTCGACGTTTCTATTTCAAGTGAATTTTTGCCGTCGCCGAAAACTTTCCGACCGTCTTTATCCGTAAACTGCGCAGTCGTAGAAAATTCACCGCTTGAAGTATGGTAGTACACGGTATAACCGCTACGCAGTGTTACGGTAACGTCGCCGCTGCCGGCATCGATGATTACCGAAGCGCATTCGTTAAGACCGATTTCAACGTCGCCGCTGGTAGCGTCGATTTCTACCTGCGTACAGCCTGAGACTTCGTCTATCGTTATTCTGCCCGACGTGTTTTGCGCCAATATCTCTTTGGCTTCGACCTTTTTACAAACAATGTTTCCGGAGGTGCAATCGAGTTTCACCTCATCTGCGGCAATGTTATCCAGTCGTACCGAACCGGATGTGGACCGAGCGTCCACAGATTCGGCTTTGACGTTGCCGCACTTAACCGAACCGGACGTAGACTTTAGCTTTATAATCTTTGCAGTGATGTTTTCAGCGTTTACGGAACCGGATGTAGATTTTAAAGAAACTCTACCGGTAGAGAAAATCGAATCGCATTTAACCGATCCTGACGTACTTTCGAGATTAATGTTACCTGCTTGAATGTCATCGTCGATCTTTACGGTACCCGCAACGCAAGATACTTTTAAGTCTATGCCCTGCGGAAGGGTAACGGTAAGATCTTTGTCGCTGTGTTCTATCCTTGCAACGTACGATGGACGCCAAAACCTGACGGTCAATTTGCCATCGTTTACCTTCCATCTCATCCTTTTGTCGGATTCAAGTTTTTCGCCGCTTTCAAATCCATCGATTTTGTCACCGCACTTTATCTGTATGTCGCCTACACGCCAATCTATTTCCGCCTCGGTAATCTTTTCCGAACTTGTAATAACTCCGCCTATTTCGTATCCTTCTTCCGAATAATACTCATACGTAACCAGACTCTTGTCATAAAAATAACAGCCGGCAGCCGCTGTGACAATTACTGCGATAACAATCACGGCAAGCAATTTACCTATTATCGAGCAAATTTTTTTTGACATATTTTTATCTCCCCTTACAAGATATTCCGCAAAAATCCGCATACGTTACTTATTTTCGTATGCGCCCTTACGGTATTTGTTGATAATAACGTATGCTACGACAAGTAATGCTATCGCTCCTACAAACACCGTGTACATTACCCAAGTATCCACACGGTTTCCGAAACACACAATATTGCAATCGACGCTGTCTTTTATACTTTCTATTACCTCTGTAGGTATACCGCATTCGCCCATTTCTCTTAATGCGCCATTCATCGAATGTCGTCTCAAAAGCGCAGTACCGTAAGTTCCGGGCAGACAAGACAAAGCGTTACGCAAGCCGTCGTCGAACGAACTTAGCGGCATATATGCTCCGCAAATAAATCCGTATGCTGCGGACACTATGGTGCCTACGGCAGACGCCTGACCGTTAGTGCGCAAAAATACGTTTACTACAGACGAAAGAGCTACGCCGAACATCGTCAGCAACAACACGTCGCTAAGCACAAGCAATACGTCGGTAACCGACATATACCAACCGACAATCGCTATATACGCAAAACACGCCGACGTCGCCGTAAGCGTTATAATGAGCGTAGTGATAAGCGAAGAAAAGTAGTATGCGAATGCGTACACTCTTCGATCCTGAGGCGATACGAAAAAGTCTTTTTTTGTTCCGCTCGCTATGTCTTGAACCATAAGCAAATTAGAACAAAACGCAACGGTTACGCAAGATACGGCTAACAGGGATGAAAAAAGCTGAGCTCCGACCGTGCCGTCTATTATTTTTTTCGGAAGCTCGACACCGGCACGCAACAAAGATGCGTTGAAACTGTCTTTATATATATCCGACAAAAACGTCGCATACAAAATCAGCAGTATCAGCGGCGAAACAAGCGAGGAAAAAAACATCCCTTTATCTTTAAAGAACATTTTGGTATTTCGTTTTGTCAAAGCGATAAATGCTTTTGCTTTCATACGTTGCCTCCCAATTTTTTGCCTGTTACAGCCAAGAATACATCGTCCATTTTGCCCTTTTCCACTTCGTAATCGACAAAAAGCGACGGATACGCCAATATCAACTCGGTCGCCTGCTTGGTGTCGTCCACCCTTACCCTATAAGCATCTCTAAGTCCGACGTATTCTTTACCGAGCTTTTTGACGTCATCCTCGCTTACTCCATACAAAGTAATATAATCACCCGCATAAGAGTTTTTTAATTGAAGCGGCGTTCCTTTTGCTACGACTTTGCCGGAATCGAGGATAACGACGTAATCTGCGTCTGCGGCTTCCTCCATATAATGAGTGGTCAAAAAGACTGTCATGTCGTTTCTTTGACGCATCTGCCCGATAACTTTCCACATCGTCTTTCTCGTCTGAGGATCCAATCCTGTAGTCGGTTCGTCAAGTATTAAAACCGACGGATCGTTTATAAGCGCCCTCGCCACATCGGCTCGCCTGCGTTGTCCCCCTGAAAGACGGCTAAGCCTTCGATCGAGAAAATCCGTAAATTCCAATTCCTCGGCAAGCGCAGCTATCTTTTCTTTGGCTTGGGTTCCGTAAATTCCGTACAAGGCAGCTCTGTATGTCAAATTCTCCCTAACGGTAAGCACGCCGTCTAAGACGGAATTCTGAAATACAACGCCTATTTTCGAAGAAACGGCTTTCATATCGTCATCGATGTCAACGCCGTCGATTACGACCTTTCCGCCGTCCCTCGCCAGCAACCCGCACATGATGTCTATAGTCGTAGACTTGCCTGCTCCGTTTACTCCCAAAAAGGCAAACAGCTCTCCTTTATTTACCTTCAGCGAAATTCCGTTAACCGCTTTAACTTCGCCAAAGCTTTTCGTCAAATTTTTAATTTCAATAATAGTATCATTTTCTACCATACGTTATATCCTTTTTGTTACATCGTGGTGTTATTTTTTACATTTCGGCTGCGGCGTCGGCGTCTTTATCCGAGGTGCGTCTGACTTAAGCAAACTAAGCGCAGACACAAACTGAAATCCCAGCAAGTCGCACGCCTCTTCGAATTCGAACGACCACTTGCCGGTAGCTATAAGTACCGAAAGTCCGTAACAATATATGTACTCGCTGACAAAAAGCGTCTGAGCGTCCTGTTCATTAAGCTCATAATCTTTTTTTATGGCTTCGATACATATAGCCCGCATCTCGCCAAGCTCGTTTATTATAGACTGAAGATTTTCGCATCGACTTATGTCCCGCACAAACAAAAATTTAAACAAATTCGGATTATCGCCGGCAAATTCCAACATCTTTATACCGACGGCTTTAAAGACCGGCGAATAATTTTGTCCTTTAGCAATATAATCGCTAAAAACTCGCATGCCTTCTTTTTCGACTTCTTTGACAAGCTCGTCCATACTTCCCAACGCAGTAAAAATAGGACAAGACGAACTGCCGAGTTTTTTGCCGAGTTCTCTCGCCGTTAAGGCTTTCTCTCCTCTTTCGCTTACCAGTTTAAGCGCTGCTTTCACTATTTGTTCCTTGGTACACTTAGGCTTTGGCGGCATTTGATATTCTCCTTAAAACGTTTGTTATACAACATATGTTATATTGTATCTTATGTGCGCCACTCTGTCAACCGAAATAAAACCGATACCGCATTTTGCATAAAAAATTACGACTTTGCCGATTATCGCAAAAGTCGCAATTAATAAATCGTTATTTAAGTATACTCAGCTATATTCATCGAATTTTTCGTAAAAGCATTATCGGCTGCGTTTACCCCTACAAACTTACGCAAATCAAGATTTGCGTTAAGCGTTTGCGTAAGCGGAAAGGTAATCGAGATACGGATCGAAAACGTCTTTTCTTAGCGATCTTCTGAGCCCTATTATTATTGCCTTGGCTGCGTTTTTGTCAGCAATATTGCCAAGAAGCGAATCGCACATATAGCACAAATCGTTTTTTTCGCCTGCAGTAAAATCCTCGCTTCCGTTTATCTTTTCCATCAACACTTTCACACACTCTTTGACCTTAGAAATTTCGGAATGATTACCTTTGAGCAATTCGTCCGTTTCTTTCATAAACGGCACTACCATTTCGCTGCAAAAGCTGAAATACGCCGCATTCATATCGCTTCCGTAAAACTTTTCCAAAAAGTCCCCGAGACTTACTTCGCCGCTGTCGATGTCCGCAAAAAGGCAAAACACAAAAGCCGCAAGTTTTTTGCCGGACGGCAAAGTTCCGCTTTCGGCAAAAAGTTTAGCTTCGAATCCGTAATCGAATCCTTTGAGCGCAGACGCCAAAGCATTCTGAAGCAAACTGCTGGTAGCAACGATTTTCAGTACCGCTTTGATTTTGCTCTCTGCCAAAATATACCTAGACTTAGAAAGCGAAACGCATGCTGCGTCAAATTGCTCCACTTTTATGGGATCATCGGTTATTACGTCATAAATATTCATAATATCATCTCCGCCATACGCACAAATAAGTTTCTTTATATAATATAACACAACCAAACGAATTTTGCAAGTCCGAAACAGTACAAACGTCAACTTTGCTCTGCCCTGCCGGGATTTTTCGCAATAAGTCTTAATTGTTTGACATAAACTTGTTTTTTTTGTACAATTAGTAAGTTAAAAGGAGCTGTTATGAAAGAGTTAGAACAAAAAATACTGACGGAAGGTAAAGTTTTGGCAGGCGGCGTTCTTAAAGTAGATGCGTTTCTTAACCATCAGGTAGACGTCAAGTTTGCGTCCGAGATGGCAAAAGAATGGAAAAAGGCTTTTTGCGACGAAAACGTAAACAAGATACTTACTATAGAATCGAGCGGCATAGCCCTTGCGACCCCGGTAGCCCTCGAATTCGAAGTTCCTCTCGTATTTGCAAAAAAACACGTTTCCTCCAACATTGCATCCTCGGATCTGTACAAAGCGTCCGTACATTCTTTTACTCACGGCAACACCAACGACGTGGTAGTCAGCAAAAAGTTTCTTTCCCCTGCCGATCGAGTGCTTATTATAGACGACTTCCTCGCAAACGGCGAAGCTCTTAAAGGTCTTATCGATATTTGCGCTCAGGCAAGCGCAACGGTCGTAGGCTGCGGAATAGCCATAGAAAAAGCCTTTCAAGGCGGCGGAGACAAATTACGAAAGCTCGGAGTAAGGATAGTATCGCTTGCTCGCATAGCGTCCATGACGGACAATGAAGTAGTCTTTTGTCGCTAATGACAAAATAAATATACAAAAAAACTTTTAAAAGTCGGCTGAAAACGATTGACAACGGCATTTAGGTCTTGTATAATACAATTGCAGCAACCGAATATGTGTCAATATAGTTTCGGATAGATGGCCCGAATGTTTCTACCGTAACGCCGACCAGTTACGACTATTGATTCAAACTAAGCACGAGCGTTTTTCGCTCACATCTTTTCGCATTTTATTGACAACAGGTTTGGGGACTCTCGACCTGTTTTTTTATTTCTCTTGCTCATTGAATCGGTGTTACTCCCTCGGGGGAACATAATAAATCAATATTGCCTAAACGTATAAAAGGCAACGGAGGAAAAAATGAAAAAGATTTTGGCATTTGTACTGTCTATCGCAGTAGTCTTCGGTATGGTTACCACCATCTCGGCTTGCACGAGCGAGACACCTATCGTAGGTCTTATTTGTCTTCACGACGAATCGTCGACTTACGACAAGAACTTCATCGACGCATTCGAAGCTGCATGCAAAGCTAAGGGCCTTAAGAAAGGTCAGTGGATCATCAAGACCGGTGTACACGAAGAAGGCAGCGATTGCAAAGACACCGCAGAACAGTTCGTTAAGCTCGGATGCAAAGCAATATTTGCCGACAGCTTCGGTCACGAAGACAGCATGCTCGAGGTTGCTAAAAAGTATCCCGAAGTTCAGTTCTGCCACGCTACCGGTGTAAAAGCTCATACCGAAAACTTGTCTAACTTCCATAACGCTTTCGCTTCTATCTACGAAGGTCGTTATCTTGCCGGCGTAGCTGCAGGTCTCAAACTTCAGGAAATGATCGCAGCTAACAAGATCACCGACGCTATGAAAGAAGGCGAAAACATCAAAATCGGTTACGTAGGCGCTTATCCCTATGCCGAAGTTAAATCCGGATATACCTCTTGGTTCCTTGGAGTTAGATCCATTGTTCCCAACGTTGTCATGAAAGTTAAATTTACTAATGAATGGTACTCCATGGAAAAAGAACTAAACACCGCTAACTACCTTATCAGCGAACAGCACTGCGCAATTATCAGCCAGCACGCAGACTCCATGGGTGCTCCCAACGCTTGCGAAGCAGCCGAAGTTCCCAACGTTTCCTACAACGGAAGCACCGCAGCAAGCTGCCCCAAGACCTTCATCGTATCTTCCAGAATCAACTGGCAGCCGTACTTCGAACTTATGATTGACGCAGTTACCGGCGGCAAAGCTCTTCCCACCGATTGGACCGGCAACATCAGCACCGGCAGCGTAGTTCTTACCGAACTCGGCGCAGCTGCCGCAGCTAACACCCAGGCAAAGATCGACGAAGTTAAGGCTAAACTTTTGAATGGTTCTCTTAAGGTATTCGACCTCAGCACCTTCACCGTTAACGGAGCAGCTCTCGTAGACAACTTTATGGCAAACGTTAACGACGACGCAGCTTTCACTCCCGACACCGTAGTTATTAAAACTACCGAATCCGGAATCAAGTACTTTGCAGAAAGCGAATTCCGTTCGGCTCCCTACTTCGAGGTAGACATCGACGGTATCACCATCATTGCAAACAACTAAACTAAATGGACGATTTGTATCGACAACTAAACTAACGTTTTCACTAAGGCGGAGATATCTCCGCCTTAGTCGATTTTTATCAAATACAATTTTTTGGGAGGAACACCGTGAACAACGCCACACCGATGCTCGAAATAAAAGGCGTAAGTAAATATTTTGGCAGTACCGTTGCCAACAAAGACATAAATCTCACCGTAAACAAAGGCGAGATTTTGGCTTTGCTCGGAGAAAACGGCAGCGGAAAAACTACTTTGATGAACATGATTTCCGGCATCTACTACCCCGACGAAGGTCATATTTACATTAACGGCGAAGAAGCTCATATAGCGTCGCCGCAAGACGCATTCGGCTACAAAATAGGCATGATACATCAGCATTTTAAACTTATCAACGTCTTTACCGCTACCGAAAATATTATCCTTGGCTGCAAAGAAAAATCGCTGAGTAAAGCCGAAAACAATCAAAAGGTAAAAGAGATTGCCGCTAAATACGGATTTTCGATAGACCCTACGAAAAAGATTTACGACATGTCGGTATCAGAAAAACAAACCGTAGAAATAATCAAAGTTCTCTACAGGGGCGCCGAACTGCTTATATTGGATGAACCTACCGCCGTACTTACTCCGCAAGAGACCGAAAAACTTTTCGCCGTACTCAGAGAGATGAAAAAAGACGGTAAATCCATAATAATAATAACTCACAAATTAAACGAAGTTATGGCAATATCGGACAGAGTTGCGGTACTCAGAAAAGGTCACTATATCGGAGATATAAAGACTTCGGACGCAGACGAAAATATTTTGACAGAAATGATGGTCGGACAAAAAATTTCGCTGAACATTAATCGATCCCTACCGGTAGAGCCTCAAGACAGATTGATTCTCAATAATATTTCGCTAAAGAATTCCGAAGGCGTAACCGTTCTCGACGATGTTTCGTTTACGATAAGATCGGGTGAAATTCTCGGCGTTGCAGGCATTGCAGGCAGCGGTCAAAAGGAATTGCTCGAAAGCATCGCAGGACTCCATAACCTCAAAAACGGAGAAATAATCTTCCATAATCCCAAAAAAAATAAGCCGGTTACATTCTTTCATAAAACGCTTAAGGACGTAAAAGACTTAGCAAAGAAAGGTGCATTCCACTATGAGAACGGCGAAAAGGTCGATCTTAAAGACAAATCGGACAAGGAAATTCGTACACTGGTAGACGAAGGTAAAATACTTTTTTACGAAGACGAAATAATCAACCTCAAAGACAAAACGCCACTGCAGATAAGAGATCTAGGCATAAAATTGTCCTTTGTCCCCGAAGACAGATTGGGCATGGGACTTGTCGGCAACATGAATATAACCGACAATATGATGCTGAGGAGCTACAGAAAAGGCAAAGGCATGTTCCTTAACCGAGCTAAGCCCAAAGCTCTTGCCAAAGAAATCGTAGACGAATTAGAAGTTGTCACGCCGTCCATAGATACTCCCGTGCGAAAGCTGTCGGGCGGCAACGTTCAAAAGGTACTTGTCGGCAGAGAGCTTAGCTCCGCTCCTAAAGTGTTTATGGCAGCGTACCCGGTACGAGGCTTGGACATAAACTCTTCGTACACCATATATAACCTTCTCAATCGGCAAAAAGAAAAGGGAACCGCCGTCATCTACGTAGGCGAAGACCTCGACGTGCTTATCGCTTTGTGCGACCGCATTATGGTAATAAGCGACGGTAAAATCACCGGTATCGTAGACGCGCGTACCACCGACAAAAACGAAATCGGTTTGCTTATGACAAAACACGATTAACAAAGGAGATTGGAATGAAAAACACTAAATCTAAACGAGAACCGCTTCTTCGAATCGCAAAGCGCAAAGATATCGGCAAATGGAAATCGCTCTCCATTCGCCTCGGCTGTGTAGCGGTAGCCTTGATATTCGGTTGTATTCTTTTCGCCGCATTTGCAAAAACCAACCCCTTTGCCGTACTCGGATACGTGTTTCAGGGCGCACTTTCGTTAGGTATTGACACTACGATGCAAAAGACCTCCCTGCTGCTTCTCGTGGCATTGGCACTCATACCCGCTTTCAAAATGAAATTTTGGAACTTGGGCGGAAACGGTCAGGTGTTGATGTCCATGCTTGCAAGCATAGCAATAATGAGATCGCTCGGTCCCACCTATTCAGTTGCGCTGACTATACCGCTTATGATAATAGCGAGCATCGCAACCGGAATAATATGGGCGCTTATCCCCGCAATATTCAAAGCGTTTTTCGGCACTAACGAATCTCTCTTTACTCTCATGCTCAACTACATCGCCGAATTTACAGTTTCGTATTTTACGTTCGTTTGGCTTACCGACAGCAACGGCGTGTTGACTAAAACCGCTCTCGGAACGATTGCATACAGTCATCTTCCCACACTGGGCAAGCCTTTCGTACTCCTTATCCTCGTCGCCGCTTTGCTTACCGCAGCAATGTACGTATACTTAAACAAAAGCAAACACGGCTACGAGCTTACCGTAGTCGGCGAAAGCGAAAATACAGCAAAGTATATAGGTATTAACACCAAAAAGGTAATTATCCGCACTCTTATAGTGTCCGGTGCGGTATGCGGTCTGGTAGGACTACTCAAAGCCGGCGGACTTGACTATACTATAGGTAAAACTTCTCACAACAATATGGGCTTTACCTCGATAATGGCTGCGTGGTTAGGCGGATTCAATCCCGTCGCCACCGCCGCAAGCTCATTCTTTATTGCATTCGTAGACACCGGCATAAGCCATGCGGCAATGATGAGCGGACTTAAATCGGGAGCAATGCCCGAAATGATTATCGGCGTCGTTTACTTCTTCGTTATAGCGGGAAGTTTCCTTACCGAATATCGTATCATACTGAGATCGGACCTAAAAGAAAAGTTGTCCGTATTCACCGGTAAAATAGCAGGACTGTTCAAACGAGACAAAAAGCAAGCGGAGATTGCGCCGCAAAAGGAGGACAACAATGGTTAATATAGTAGTCAGCGCCATTATTTGGGGCGTAAGCTATTTGTTCGGCTGCGTAGGCGAAATCATTTCCGAAAAAGCAGGTCATCTTAACCTCGGTATTCCGGGAATCATGTGTATGGGCGCTATGGGCGGCGCATTGGGCGCATTGCTATGCTCGTCATCGAGTTGGCTAGTTTTGATACTTATGTCGATGCTCTTCTCTATGCTTTTCTCGCTGCTCGGCGGCGGCATATACGCATTTCTTACGGTATCGCTCAGATGCAATCAAAATATTACCGGACTTGCGCTTACCACTTTCGGAGCGGGATTTGCTCAAGTAATCGTAGACAAGTTCAGCAATATCGAAACGCTCAGTAAACTTGCAAGCGCTTCCGACATTATATCAAAAAGCTTACCTTTTGCGAGTAAACTCGGAGTATTCGGAAAGTTATTCTTCTCTTACGGCTTTTACGTCTACCTGGCTCTCGCTATAGCCATAGTCGCTCACATCGTGTTAAAACGCACCCGAGTAGGACTTAACTTGCGAGCTATAGGCGAAAATCCGGCTGCTGCAGACGCAGTTGGTATCAACGTAACCGCATACAAATATGCTGCGATACTGATAGGATGCGTAATCGCAGGTCTTGGCGGAGCGGCATATTTCCTCGGTCCCGTAGCGAGAGGCGGCGACAGCAACTTCTGTCTGACTATATCTGCAATAGGTTGGATATCCATAGCCTTGGTTATTTTCTCACTTTGGAAACCCCTATTCGCTATCTTCGGATCGTTTATATTCTCTGTACTCTACTCTCTTTCGAGCTATATAAAGGTAAGCGGATCGGGCGAAGAACTTTACAAAATGCTTCCCTACGTCGTAACCATATTGGTGCTTGTCCTCACCTCTATAAAAAGCAATAAGGAGCTTCAAGCGCCGCAGGCGTTGGGAATACCGTACTTCAGAGAAGAGCGGTAGCAAACGACAAGCATCTTAAGGGTACAGCTCGTTGTTCTAAATACTATAAAAACCGACAACGGCTTTATCTTAAAAATACAAACCGACAAAATAAAAAAATGCTTTATCCAAAAAAGGTAAAGCGTTTTTTATTGTCAAAAGCTATATATCACCGCATAAAAACCTTACTTATAGCGGAACGTTTTATATAAACGCTTTATTATTCCGATGCCCATTCCGGGAAACTTTCCTTCGCTAAAACCTTTTGAATTGCATTTGAAAGTGTCATCTAAAAAATCAACCGACTTGCACTTTTAAAAACCGTTGTTCAAAAAATGCACTTTACACACGGCTCGTACCGCATTTTGCATAGCCGGTTCTCGGCGTTCATACTACACCGGATATTCGCCCTATTGTCTTGCAAATTTACATACGTTTACAAAATTTTTGTCCATAAAAACTTCGCTCAGGCTTAGCGTAAGCGGATACTTAAGCGAAATTCTTTCAAGTTCGGATTCCGTAATTTCCCTCTGTCTCATATCGTCGTCGACAACTACGAAAACAGTAAAGTATTCGGGATTAAGCAGTTTTCGTAGCGTCACCAGCGTGGCGCTTTGATCGATCATTATTCTGTTTACCTTGATGCCTTTTTTTAGTCGCTCTTTTAAGTATGCCATCTTGTACAGGCTCCTGTATGCGCTGTCATTATCCGGAAAAACGGTGCTTACAAGCATAAATGCGCCGGCGCTCGCTAGCGTAAGATTTACTTTTTTCAGAAGAAGCAGCGCAACAAACGCCGACAAAAACAAAAACGATATGACGTATCCCACTTTTCGCAAGCGTTTATAAGCCTTTTCCCTCTTAAGTTTTGTACTCGCCGCAGCAAGCGCAATTCTTCCGCCGTCAAGCGGAAAGACGGGCAAAGCGTTAAAACACGCTGTAAATATGTTTGCCGTCGCCAAATCGCCGGTCACGGCATATACGGACGGAAACATCCACCACAGCGCAGTAGTCAACACGGCAATGGCAACGTTTGCAATCGGTCCTGCAGCAGCTACGATTATCTCGTCTTTTGCGCTCATCGTTTCAAATTTTCCGCTTAAAGCTGCGCCGTATGGCATAAACTTTACGGTGTCGAGAACGTAACCGAGCTTTTGCGCCGTAAAAGCATGCGCAAGCTCGTGCGCCGTGATAGTAAAAACGTATATGCAAAGCTGTCCTGCGCCGCCGAAGGCGACGATAACCGCACACATTACGATAGTAAACGGCGAAACGTATATCTTAAGCCGTTTTTTCACCATAGCTTATCTGCCGCCGTTTTTAATGCCTCGCCAAAAAAATCGGCATTTGTGGCGGCAAAATATAAGGCGACGGCAGCAACTGTAATTGCCAATAACAATATAACGTTATGCTTTTTTCGAGGCTCTGCCTTTTTGCTTTTCGGCGTAACCGTAACGGTAGCTCTTCGTATTCCGTAATATTTGTCCATACGCTATTGTATGAGCGGCAAACGGAGGTAATAACTACAATCTTTCTCCCAACTCCTTAAACTCGCCTTTTATTTCCACGGTGACGCCGTCTGCGCTCCGCCACGCCCTAAAATAATCCACTCTCATAAATTGCTCGGCAACGTTTTTAATCTCCGAATACATTATTTCGGAACCTGCGCCGTGCCTATCGTAACCTAATAACTCATTAAGTTTTTCCCCTTGCTTTGTCATAGCCTTTTTAGCCTCCGCTTTATACTGCCGAAAATTCCTCTATAACGTTTGGTTACGTCGAACAAATTACGACTGCCGCAAGTTATATTATCGGCAATCATTTTTACGGCAGCCGCACCTTCTCCGCTTACTTCGCTTTCGCCGCCGGAAATTTTATTTAAATCGTCGTTTTCGGGTAAAATGCCTATTACGTCTGTTCCCAAACTTTCTCTTATTTCTTCGACCGTTATTCCTCCGTCAAGCAAAAAATCTCCTCGCATTCGATTTATTATCATTGTCGCATCTTTTCCGTACGACTTAATAAGAGTTATTACCTTGGCGGCATCCTTCAATGCGCTCAAATGTGCGCTGGTTACCACAACGGCGCTGTCCGAAGCAAGCGCACACCGATAAAACCCATACTCTATTCCCGCCGGGCAATCTATCAAAACGTAGTCGAAATACCTTTTAAGCTCCTCCACCGAAGTTATTAAGAATTTTGCGTCCAGATTGCCGTTATCTCCGCACGAAAGCAAGTACAAATCGCCGCATGAAACCAAGGCTTGTTTTAGCCTGCACCTGCCCGCTTCCACGTCGCTCAGATCAAAAACGATACTGCGTTCCGCTCCGAGCAGAATATCGAGATTGTTAAGCCCTGTGTCGGCGTCTACAAGTGCGACTCTCTTACCTTCTCGAGCGATTGCCTTACCCACGCAAAGCGTAACCGTCGTCTTTCCTACGCCTCCTTTTCCGGAAGTAAAAACTATAGCTTTGCCCATGATGCTCCTCCACAGCATACCGATTATACTATATAATTTTTGACTTATAATATCTTTTTTTGTATTAAGCTGTCTTAATATAAAAAAAATCGCCCGACAAGAAAAGTCGGGTGATTGCTGTAAACAAATATAAAATGAAAGCGTAAACCTACGGCGGTGAAATCGTTAAATTACTCCGTTATCGGTAAGCGCCTTTATAAGCGCTTTGTTATTTAAAAGCTTACCTCCGCCGAGAATCTGGACGTATTCCGGTCTGTCGAAAGTCTTTACGGGCAGTCCGAGTTCGTCGTAAAGCAACTTATTAAGTCCGGGAACTCGTCCCAATCCGCCGGTAACAAACAACCCGTTGTCGAGTACGTCCTCTGCGATTGCGGCAGGGCATGTCTTGATTATCGTCTTTACCACGTCGCATATATGCAAAAAATACGGCTTAATTACTTCTAAAACGTCGAGCGCATACAAATTTATAGACGACGGAGCGTTTTGAATTATGTCCATACCGCTTACGACTGCGCTTGAAATATCGTTTTCCTGCAAACTTTCCACCTGCTCTCTTGCCATTCGAGCAGTCTCTAACGACACTCTGACGTTGTATTTGCCCAGGATATAGTCGGCGATGGCTTGATCGAAAGTTTCGCCTCCGATACTCACGCCGCACCCCTTGACGATAGTCCCGTGCGAAAGCGAAGCTGCCTCGGTATGCCCTCCGCCTATATTAAGCGCAATCATACCCGCCGTAGTAAGCGGCATGTCCGCACCTATTGCCGACAAAATAACTTCCGGGACGAGCGTTACCGAGCTTATACCCGCCTCGGCAAACACGTATTCGTACATTTCTCGTTCTTCTACGCTTAAGCCTATGGGAATAGCGACTATAGCGGAGATTTTCGGTCTAAAAACGAAGTCCTCGGTTATGCGGTTTAAATATTCTCTGACCATTCTTGCGCAAACGTCGGGTTCGTTTATAACGCCCTCTCTGACGGGGTTGACAAAGGTAAGATTAGGCGATTTTCCCACAAGTTGCAAAGCGTCGGTTCCTACCGCCCTTATTCTCTTCAGATTTGCGTTTTCAAAAGCGACTACGGTGGGTTCCCTCAGCACCAGACCATACCCGGAAACGAATATCGACGTATAAGTCGAACCTGTCTTTATTGCGATATTTAACATCACTTTACTATCTCCCGAAACACTTTAAGCATTTCTTCAAGTTTTTTTACCGGTAAGCCGACAACGTTATCTCTGTCTCCGTCCACATTTACTACGAGAGCTTTCAATTCGGCGTCCTGTAAGCCGTACCCGCCTGCTTTGTCGAATGGCGAACCGCTCATAATATACGACTGAACCAACGCCGGATCGTAATCGCCGAAAGTAACGTAAGTGGTAACGCAGTCCGTCACGGTACGTTCGCCGTTAGTAACGCAAACGCCGGTTATAACCGAATGAGTCCTACCGCACAGCTCCTTAAACATTTGTTCGGCTTCCGAAAAAGACTTGGGTTTGCCGTAGATTTTTCCGTTATAAGTTACCACCGTATCTGCGCCCACGACTACACCGCCCGTACGAGAATACACGTCGCAAGCCTTAAACTCGGCGAGTTTTTTGACGTATTCCGCAGGTTCGCACACACCTATATCCTCGACAATATCGCTCGGGACAACAGTCGCCTGCAAGTCGTAGATTTTTCTTATAAGCTCCCTTCTTCGAGGGGAAGCGGACGCCAATACTATTTTCATAATATCTCCAGATTCTTTTTGTATGCTTTTGCAAAATCCGAGGCGGCTTTCATGCCGTCCTTTATCTCTAACGAACAATCTCCCTCGACTTCGGTCTTCATTATAACCGAATCGCCCAAAACATCGCAGCTTATGGTTTTAACTGCGCCCGACATAGACCTGTCAAAGCTCTCAGCGATGCGCAATATTACGCTTAACTTCATTACGGCTATAAGATCCTCTTCGAGCAGAATGCCCTTGTACTTGTTCCAGTCAGCCATAGAGAAGTCCTCGATGCTGTGACACTGGGCGATAAACGCCGCTAAAATTATGTCCCTATGACTTACGCCGTAAAGGTTGCTGTTAAGAATAAAGTAAAACGTATGCTTGTTATTTTGATAAAACTTAAGCCTCGTGCCTATATCGTGCATAAGCGAAGCAATGCGTAGCGGCTTTACGTACTGGCGAGGCAACTTGTGCAGAACTCTCAGCTGCTTAAAGAGCTGAATGGACAAATTGCACACCTGTTCGGCATGCGGAATATTGACTTCGCAATAATTCATCATGGTGTAAATCGAATGTCCGAGCACGTCCGAAAGCGGTTTTTCCATAGTAATGGGCGCAGCGTAACCAAACATCACTCCTTCTCTGAGTTCCGATCCGGATACTACGATATCGCATAATCCCGTCCTCTCCGAAAAAGCCTTTACGGCCGAAAGGGCAGCCGAAAGAATATCCGATCTGTCGCTGTTGATGCCTTTTATCTTAGCTCGCTTGTCCTGGTCGAGAACTTTTACCATATCGTAAACGGTATCGAAATCCTCGCCGGAAATGCGGTAATTATGTATCATATCGAATGGGTAGCGTTTTACCCGGCGCATGAGCTTGGCAAGGTTACGAAAAGTGCCGCCCACGCCGACGAGCTGATAATCGGGTTCGATGTCCTTAAGCCACTCTATCTGCGAAAGCTGATCGGATACGTACGTTCTTATCAGGCGATTTTGCTCTTCGGGCGAGTAACCTTGCTCCGAAAACAGCTGACTAAGCATTATGGAACCGAAAGGCAAGCAATCTCTGTTGACGATGTTTCTGCGGTTATACTGAATAATCTGTATGCAGCTGCCGCTTATATCGAAAATAACGCCCTTAGGCACGTCGAGCGAGTTTACTACGCCTCTGTAAATGTCTATAGCCTCTTCTTCCTCGCTAAGCACTCTGAATTTAAATCCACATACCGAATTTACTTCTTCCACAAAGCTTTTTTGATTTTTCGCTCTTCGGAGTGCGCTTGTAGCCACGGCAATAACCTTGTCCACATTGTAGCTGTCGCAAAGTTTGCGGAACATTTTAAGCGTTTTTACCGCCTGAGCTATACGAGCGGGCTTTAAAAAGCCGTCGCATTCTATGTCCTGTCCGAGTCGAACCGTTTCCTTTTGTTCGTCGAATACTACGAAATAGCCGCCCTGCATAACGTTGGCAAGAACCAGTCTTACCGAATTACTGCCAAGGTCGATTATCGCAATTTTTTCCATTTTAACCTCTCCGTATAAAAATTACGTATACATTGTACCACAGGATTTGAAAAAAGTAAATACCCTTTTGAAAAAAATATTATATTTTTTTGCAATTTTTTATTGCTATGCGTACCGAAACACTCTTTATCCTACATAAAACGTTGGTCGCTATTTTGTCCCACTCTCCTTTTACTTAAGGTATTATGCACTTCAC
>FR884016.1 GCA_000435495.1 Firmicutes bacterium CAG:552
ATATTTATATCAGGAAGAACACCAAGGAGATTAAAAAGGAAAAATGAAAACGGAAATAATGTTTGCAATACTGCTCACGCTACTCAACAAACGCAAAGTAAGCGGCGAATATCTTGCAGAAAAATTTGAAATAAGCACACGTACGGTAATGCGTCACATAGAATCGCTTTGCAACGCAGGCATCCCCATTGTTGCCGTTCGAGGCGTAGGCGGCGGCTACATGATAGCGGACGATTTCCGACTCGAACGATCGTTTTTTACCCCCGAAGAAATCAGCCGCATACTCACATGTCTTAACGCCACCGAAAACTCTTTTGACGACAAAGTTAATTTGTCTATAAAAGACAAACTTTCGAACATAGCGCTTATAAAAGAGGACGAAAAATATCTGCTGAAAACAGACAAACTTATTATAGACATCGGAACCTGGACAAACCCGCAACACTATCGCGCAAAAATAGGAGTTATCAACAAAGCCATAGACGGAGATTTTGCTTTGCATCTCGAATACGTTGACAACAAAGAATATTATTCCGAGCGAGAAGTTGATCCGTATTGTCTGGTACTTAAAGAAGGCGTTTGGTATGCATACGGATATTGTCACTTAAGACAAGACTTTAGACTTTTTAGGCTAACCAGAATGAAAAACATCACCCTTACCGACAAACATTTTGAAAGAAAAGAATGTAACGTATACGAAAAATTACGTGGCACTTTTGACGACCTCGATATAGTGGACGTAGAATTCGAATTTTTTTCCACCTCGCTGAGCGACGTCGAAGAATGGTTAGGTAGAGAAGCTATAAGCGAACGTGGCACGCAATACATAGCAAAAGCTTCGCTTTACGGCGGAAACTTACTGATAAACAAGTTGCTGTCATTCGGCAGTTCGATAAAAATTCTTAAACCGGCATCTCTCCGAGAAGAGCTTATGGTCGAATGCCAAAGAATAATCCACAGATACAGCTAACGCTTCGGTAAAACTACTATTCGGATATGCGGACAAAAAACCGAATTTGCTTCGATACATAACTTAAAAAGATTTTGCATGTAATACGCTAACTTTAATAAATTTATTTTGACCGCTTCCCGAAAAATCGTTCAACACATCAACAGCGCATATTCTATTATATAATAACAGTTCTCGTTATCATAAACG
>FR884017.1 GCA_000435495.1 Firmicutes bacterium CAG:552
AATATATTCGCAAAATAAAATAATAAAATAATTTTATTTAACACAAACTTGCAAGAGTGTAACTATTTTAATAGGTAGTTGCACTCTTTTTTAACACAAAAAGATAACCCTATTTAAATTATCTGTCGAAATTTAAATAAATTATTTTAACAGGTTGCTGTATTGTTTTTATAACCATTCAATTTGTTTATTCAAATCCAAATAATTATTTTAATAAGGGTTTTTCTGTCACGTACACCGTTCAATTTAATCATTAAAATTTGAATGGATAATTTTAATGCCGTATGCTTAAATATAATTTGCCTATAATTCATTTAATTTATTAATCATAATTTGAATGGATAATCTTAACGAGCAGCTGGGCTGGCATAAAATCCATTCGAATAATGTGTTAAAATTTTAATATATATTTTTAATACACATAGCCAACTTACGCAATCGAGTCTGTTTTTGATTTTTTTTCTGTCACGTACACCATTCAATTTATCTTCCGGGATTAAAATAATTATTTTTATATTAACAGTCTTTGTAAGTGTTAACTAAAATACAATGTAGGTTATATTTATTTTCGATTTTTCAGCCCGTATGTATGAACAATAAAAAAGTTTTAAATGTCTATGGTTTTGAATCTTGAATAAAGTGCGTCGTAAAAACAATTTACCAATACGTTATTTTGGCGTTGTACAAAATTATATGCATCGGCGGCAGATTGCAGAGCGTAACAACTATACGATTACCGCAGTAGAATATGACAACTTCTTTCATTAAAAAATACAGAAAAATTATTGACATTATCTTTTGAAAAGTGTATACTTATGCGGTAGGTGGTTTTTTATGAAGCTCGTTTGTAACGGAAACGACCTTGCCGAAGCTGTCGGCAAAGTCTATAAAGCGATTAGCGCAAAGACGACCAATCCCGTGTTGGAGTGTATCAAACTTAAGGCAGGGGACGGTGTTTTGGTGCTTTCGGCAACCGATCAGGAGCTTTATATTGAAAAAGTCGTTAACGCCGATGTAAAAATAGAGGGAGAAACGCTTGTTCCCGGCAGATTCTTTGCGGATTTTGTGCGAAAACTTACACGCGAGCAAATAGAACTCTCTCTTAATGACGGTAGATTGTTTATAAGATACCACGGTAACGAAGGCGCACTTTCCTGTCGTGATGCGGAGGAGTTCCCCGTAATGCCGGATTTAGGCAATGCTCAGTACTTCGTTATTGCGCAAAACGATTTCAGAGATTTGATTGCAAAGATTGTTTTTTCGGTAAGCCTGGATGATGCTCGTCCTATGCTTAAGGGCGTAAATCTCGAAGTCGGAGAGGATTCGCTTGTCGGTGTGGCTTTGGATGGCTATCGTTTGGCTAAGTGTGTTAAGCCGCTTCGCAAGACTACGGCAATGATGTCTGCAGTAGTGCCGTCACGCAGTATAAGCGAGATATCTAAGCTCCTTGAGGACGTGGATGACGATGTTACCGTTTATATCCAAAAACGCTATGTAATGGTTGATTTGATTCATACCAAAATTTATGCGAGCTTGTTAGACGGGGATTTCATGAATTATAAGCATATCATTCCCACTAACTTCAATACGGTAGTAACGCTTCCGAAAGAACAGTTCGAAGATTCGTTGGAGAGGGCCGTGCTGTTAGCTCGTTCGGATAGGAATAACCTTGTAAAAATCGTAAAGTTCGATATAGGCGGAGATATGTTGGAGATTTCGGCAGGCAGCGAAATCGGTAATGTAAACGAACGCATCGTAGCTCGTATAGACGGAACGGATCTTTCGATTGGATTTAATGCGAAATACTTTATTGAGATGCTTAAGTTCGTTACTTGCGATAATATAGTGATTAAGTTTACTAACGCCGTAACACCGTGTGTGGTAGTGCCTACAGGCGATAGTGAAGAATTCATGTACCTTATTTTGCCGGTAAGGATGTAATAACGATGCCATTCGGCAACTGCCGACGGTAATATACGTAAAGAAGAACCAAAGAAATTCAAAAGACAAAACGTTTCCCGTCTTTGTAGGATGGGGAACGGCGCACATGCTACTGTGGCTCAGCTGGTAGAGCAGCTGATTCGTAATCAGCAGGTCGCCGGTTCGAATCCGGCCAGTAGCTCCAAGAGGCTCGCAATATAGGCGAGCTTTTTTTACGGCCGAAGTCGGCTCCACGCTGCTTACGAAAGTATTCGTAATACTTCGCTGCGCTCCGTGGCGTTCGCTCGCAAGGCTCGCTCGGCAAAGCAGCAGGCCGCCGGTTCGAATCCGGCCGGTAGCTCCAAGATAGCGGATAGACATTTTGACTTCGGTAGCGGAAATAAGATTTTGTTGTTAAAAATCATTATAGCGTAATTGGCAGATTGGTTCTACCTTTTTTGACGAGACGAAATTATTAATTGCACGAACATGAGGCTTATACGGACATATACGATTAATAGCACCATATCAACGAATTTACAGACTATTTGAGTTTAGGTTATATAAAGGGCGGTGATACGGTCGGCTGATTTGCTAAGGCGTTATCGCTCGATATATCGCAAAATCGGATGAATTTCGATGCTTTTTTTTAAGCATATCGGCAAATCGCATAATTTAATTAGACGGACGAGTTATTATTGTAAAAATATATTTTTTGTACTTAATCAAGCTGAAACAAAACGAGTTCGAAGAATCTTCGAACTCATTTGTTTTGATTTAATATTTAATTTTCGTTTAAGTCGGCTTTTGAATGCGCATTCAAATAATTCACTTTAATTTTACTGAAACCGTTGATTCAATCCGATCGAATTTGCCGTCGTTTGAATATTCGTTTTGTCTTTTACAGCAGTGACGTAAGCAATATTTCCACGCCGATACCGATTAAGATTATTCCGCCTATTAGGTCGGCTTTTTTTAACAGCGATCCGAATTTTTTACCGAGTAGTACGCCTGACAGACAGATTATGAAAGTTATCGCCGCTATAATCAGTGCGCAAACCAATGCCATTATAGGCGGGTATTGTTCGATAGTAAAACCTACGGATAGGGCGTCTATAGAGGTAGCTACGCCTTGAACTAACAATGTTCCGAAGCCGAGAACGGTTTTTTTGTTTTGATCTTCGTCGCTCTTCTTTTTGAGGGATTCGATTATCATTTTTCCGCCCAAAAAAGCAAGCAAAGCGAATGCTACCCACGGAATATATATTTGAAAAGCAGTAAACTTTTCTGCCAAAAACGACACCAACATCCAACCTAACATAGGCATAAGGGCTTGAAAGAAAGCAAAGACGCCGGCGATTTCCATTGCTTTGCTTTTTTTCATATTGGATTCGTTAAGACCGCTGACAATCGAAACAGAAAAGGCGTCCATTGCCAAACCTACGCCGAGCAAGGCGCTGTTAAGGAAAAATAAAATATTCCAATCCATTATTATTTATTAAGAGACTGCTTTTTGGCTTCGAGTTTATCGATAAATTTCCGGTTGTCGATAATAAACCTTTCGTGAATTCCTTCGCCTACAAGTTCGGTTTCGTCGTAAACCTTTACGCTAAACACAAGTTTTCTCCTGTCAACTTCGATAAGTTCGGTTTCGCAAGTAACCTTGCTGCCCACGAAAGTCGAAGCCAAGTGCTTGACGTTTACCAAGGTGCCTACGGTACTTTGACCTTCCGCAAGGTACGGTTCCACCGACAATCGTGCAGTTTCTTCCATAAATTGAATCATGCACGGCGTAGCAAACACCGGCAGCAATCCACTGGATATGTATTCCGCTGTTTGCTCGTAGGGGACGATACGTTCTCTTTTGCCTTTAATTCCTACTTCCATTTTTTTGCCTCCTAAAAGAACATCACATATTATACTAACACACGGATAAGTCTAAAGTAAAGTAAAAAGCAAAAATTTTTTTAAGCGTCTTATAAACCGTTATTTTTCTTGTAAAAAACAATGAAATGTGATAAAATAAGCTCATACACGATAATGGAGGTTTTTATGCGTTTTTCTAAAGAAGTAGAAAATATGATTTGCGTAGCCAAGGGGCCCAATCACGGTGCCGCACCCATTCCGGAAGAAGGAAAATGGATAAAGGCAAGAGAGATAAAGGATATAAGCGGATTTACTCACGGCGTAGGCTGGTGCGCTCCGCAACAGGGAGCTTGCAAGCTCTCGCTCAATGTTAAAAACGGAGTCATAAAAGAAGCGTTGGTGGAAACCATCGGATGCACCGGTATGACTCATTCTGCCGCCATGGCAGGAGAAATACTGCCCGGCAAAACCATACTGGAGGCGCTTAACACCGATTTGGTTTGCGATGCAATCAATACGGCAATGAGAGAGTTGTTTTTGCAGATTGTTTACGGTCGCAGCCAATCGGCATTCTCGGAGGACGGTCTGGAAATAGGCGCAGGACTCGAAGATTTGGGCAAGGGGCATCGCAGTCAGATAGGTACTATTTACAGCACCGAGGCTAAGGGCGTCAGATATCTCGATTTGACCGAAGGTTATATAACCAGACTTGCGTTGAGCGAAGATAATTTGGTTATAGGTTACGAATTCGTAAGACTCGGCGTGATGATGGACAAGATAAAAGCAGGCATGGATGCTAACGAAGCGTTAAAGTCGTCTACCGGCAGATACGGAAGATTTGACGGAGCGGCTCGTTATATCGATCCGAGAAAGGAGTAGGAGACAGATTATGGTACGATTTGAAGGATATGAAAAAAGAATAGACAAAATCAACGAGACTTTGGTTAAGTACGGGATAAAAGGTCTCGAACAGGCTAAACAGATCTGTCTCGACAAGGATATAGACGTTGACGGTATAGTTAAAGGGATTCAGCCGATAGCGTTTGATAACGCAAGTTGGGCGTATACTCTCGGTTGCGCAATCGCAATAAAGAAGAATTGCAAGGTGGCTAGCGAAGCGGCAAAAGCCATAGGCGAAGGCTTGCAGGCGTTTTGCGTACCCGGTTCGGTAGCCGAACTTCGTAAAGTGGGTTTAGGACATGGTAACCTTGCGTCCATGCTTTTGGACGAAAAGACCTCGTGCTTTTGTTTCTTGGCAGGACACGAAAGCTTTGCTGCGGCGGAAGGTGCAATCGGCATAGCTCGCACGGCAAACAAAGTTCGCAAGAATCCGCTCAGAGTAATTCTTAACGGATTGGGTAAGGACGCAGCTATGATTATATCTCGTATTAACGGATTTACTTACGTTCAGACCGAGTATGACTATTTCAGCGGCGAACTTAAGGTGGTGAGAGAAATCGCTTATTCTGACGGAGAAAGGGCAAAGGTAAGATGTTACGGTGCCGATGACGTCAGAGAAGGCGTTGCCATTATGCAAGCAGAAGACGTTGATGTTTCCATAACCGGCAATTCGACCAACCCCACCAGATTTCAGCATCCGGTAGCCGGTACGTACAAAAAACTTTGCTACGATAGCGGCAAAAAGTATTTTTCGGTAGCTTCCGGAGGCGGTACGGGCAGAACTTTGCACCCAGACAATATGGCTGCAGGTCCGGCATCGTACGGCATGACCGACACTATGGGCAGAATGCACTCGGACGCTCAGTTTGCAGGTTCTTCGTCGGTACCGGCACACGTGGAAATGATGGGACTTATAGGCATGGGCAACAACCCCATGGTAGGCGCTTCCGTTGCCTGCGCCGTTGCGGTAGAAGAGGCGTTAAAAAGATAATACGTTATAATATTTTAAATGTTTTTTGTCGTCCGACTCGTAAGCGTCGGACGATTTTTATGTGGCGCAACTAACAAGAAAATAAGGCTTACGATGCTAACTCTATAATTGTCGTTTGAAGCTATATGCCGTGTGATCGGCTCTATCAATTGACCGGCGAAAAACGGATGCGCAATATGAATTGTGTGCGCTTGTGTATTCTATAACGTCTTGCGATAACGATACTGCAACCTTGCGTATTCGGATACTGAAATCGACAACGTTAAAACTCATGTTCGGAGGCATAGTCGAGATATTTCGATACGGAAATCACAAAAAACGATTAGCTTCAGTTCATAAAAAAATCGCCCGTACCTTTCGGTAGGACGATATAAGTGTTTACTAAAATCAGATATCGTTGCCAAAATCGCAATTGATTTTGTTTATTCGAATTTGTTGTGGATGACTAGCGGCCAAAGCGTGGAGTCGCAAACTTTCCTTGCCGATATAATCGCTTCCGCTTTAGTTTGTTCGGTACAATGGGGAACGATCTCGTCTTCGGTATAAAAATCCACTTCCCATGTTTTAAGAGTGTGGTTGTACAAGACATGAACAACCGTTTCTTTGGGCTTTTCGCCGGGAATATGCTCGTCGGCTTCGACCGTGGCGGCGGGCGGTACGGTTTTGGGCTGTGTTTCTTTAATTTTTTCGGCTGCCTTATCCACCGATTCGTCGATATTATCCGGTACGTAATTATTAGGTCGTTTTTGCAAACGTGCAAATACTATAACGACTATCGCAAATACGACAACAGTCGCTCCGATTATTACGTATACATACGGCTGCGCCGCATTAAATAACAAAAACACGTTAAATATTTCCTCCCTGATTCAATTATATTACAATTTTAATCGTTTGTAAAGTCATTTCCGGCAAAAAAGGTTGCAAATTTGCGATAGTAGTGATATTATTTACCTATGGAATCGATAAATGAAGAGATTTTGAAAAGTTACGGAATAACGGCGACGGTGCTCGACGCTTGCGAAAGCACGAACGAGCATGCTCTTATCAACGGAGGCGTGGTTTTTGCCCGAACGCAAAGCGGCGGCAGAGGTCGTAACGGACGTAATTTTTATTCGGGAGAAGGCGGTATTTATACTTCGATTGCTTTTGACGTAATCGATGAAAAAATCAACGTGCAAGGCAGCCGTATTCCTTTTTCGCCTGCGTCGCTCACTGTTTCGGCAGGTTGCGCCGTTTGTAAACTTTTGATAGAATACGGATTTGATGCTTCCATTAAGTGGGTAAACGATGTTTTTGTCGCCGGTAAAAAAGTATGCGGAATTTTGGCGGAAAGGCGAGGCGACAGGGTAGTTATAGGTATAGGCATCGATTATGCGTCCGAGCTTCCCGATTCGCTCAAGGATATAGCCGCCCCACTGTTTTCCGAAGCCGACGGCATAAATTTATTTGCAGCCGAACTTTATCGAAAACTTTATTGCGAATTGTCTGCTTGCGATTACGATTACTATAAATCGCATTGTTTTACTATCGGCAAATATGTTAGCACCTGCAACGGCGAGGGAGTTGCGGAAGATATAGAAGACGGATGCTTGGTAGTAAAAACTGAAAAAGGGAGAATTAAGGTGTTTTCGGGCGAAGCCGTAATACTAAAGAATTGAAAAGTCTATGAAAAAGATTGATTTGTAAAAGAAACTGTGTTATACTGATTATGGATAACTTTACGGACTGAGTTTTAAGGGAAAAATACGGCGGCATAGGAAGAAAATCAGTTTACCGTTACAAAGATTAGGAGAAAAATTATGGCAAGAAAAAAAAGCAAACCTTCCGTTAGGATAGAATACGACATGCTTTCCGACGAGTTAAAGAAGATGTACGACGAAATATATTTGACTTTGAAAAAGAAAAATATATTCGAACTCAGACAGGAAGCGCAGGAGTTGTCAATCGGCGCACCCACCAGGCTGCAAAAGGCAGAACTGGTAAGACGTATGGCGGACAAGCTCGTGTCCGATTACGTGCCGGAGGACATGACTCAGGTCGAAAATGAGGTTAAGGGCATATATTTCAATGGATATCTCGATGATATCGTTGTGCCGAAAGCGCTTATCGAACGATGGAAACTTCGGGACGGTGACGTTATAACCGGAACATACGCAAAATCCGAGAGTTGCGGATATGTGATGATAGGTATAAACAAAACCGAGCATGACATTTCCGCAGACCGACCTCGATTTGAACAGTTACAGGCGCAGGCAGGCGAGAAAATGATACTTTGCAACGCAGCGAAAGCGAAGTTCCCCGGTCTTAAAAAGGGCGAAAGAGTGCTTATGAGTTCGTTTACCGCAGAGGAAGGCAAAAAAATTTCCGAATGGTTTGAAAATTGTCTGTTTATCCCCATCGGAGTGTTGCCCGAAAGCAAGTTTAACGACGAGCAGTTTGCCGTACCGTTCGATATGTCTGCCGAGGACTCGACAAAGACGGTGCTGACCGCTGTTTCGAGAGCAAAAAGATTGTGCGAAGAAGGCAAAGATGTGGTAATCGTAGCGAGCGGGTTAAGCTTACTCGGTGACAGAGATGCCGAAAGGGCAGTGTTCGGAGTCGGAAGAAATTTCAATTACGGCAGCATAACGGTGATAGCCGACGAAGACAAAGAAAAAGAAAACGGAGCTTACGCAAAGGCTGCTACGCGCATTATTTAAGGGGAACTAGATGGGACTTATTTCATTTCTTAAAGGCGGTAACAACCGCAGGCAGATAGAAAAATTAGAAAGAATCGTAGATAAGATAGAGGAGCTTGAACCTCGCTTCGAATCTTATTCGGACGAGCAGCTTAGAGAAATGACTGCGGAATTTAAACGCAGACTTAATGAAAATTACGAAACGTTGGACGATATTCTGCCCGAGGCGTTCGCCGTCGTAAGAGAAGCGGCAAAGAGAGTCTTGGGTATGCGTCATTTCCGAGTGCAGCTTATGGGCGGTATCGTTCATCATCAGGGACGTATAGCGGAGATGCGTACCGGCGAAGGTAAAACTTTGGTTGCTACTTTGCCCGCTTATCTTAATGCGCTTACCGGAAAAGGAGTGCATGTCGTTACCGTAAACGATTATCTTGCAAAGCGTGACTCCGAGTGGATGGGCAAGGTGCATAGATTCCTCGGACTTACCGTAGGAGTTATAATCGCCGGCATGAGTCACGAGCAAAAGAAGGCGGCGTATGCGTGCGATATAACGTACGGCACGAATAACGAGTTCGGATTCGACTACCTCAGAGACAATATGGTAGTTTACGAAAAAGATTTGGTACAAAGAGGACTAAATTACGCAATTATAGACGAGGTCGACAGCATACTTATCGACGAAGCTCGTACTCCGCTTATAATAAGCTCGGCGGGCGGAAGGTCCAGCGACATGTACGCTATCGCAAACAAATTCGTTCGCACTCTTAAGGCGTCCACCAACATCGACGACGAAGGTAAAACACAAGACGACGAAGAAGCCAACGGCGATTATGAAATAGACAAAAAGAAGAAAGCCGTAAACCTTACCGAAAGAGGTAACCGCAAGGCAGAAAAATTCTTTAATATAGACGATATAACAAATGTGGAACATTCCGAGTTGAACCACTATATCAATAATGCGTTAAAAGCCGTTTACCTTATGAAAAAGGACGAGAATTATATCGTAGACGGCGGCGAAGTTCTCATAGTAGACGAGTTTACCGGACGAGTGATGGTGGGCAGAAGATACAGCGACGGTTTGCATCAGGCAATCGAGGCTAAGGAAAACGTACGCATTCAGAACGAAAATCGTACGAGAGCCACGATTACTTTCCAAAATTATTTTAAGCTTTATACCAAGCTTAGCGGCATGACCGGTACGGCTAAAACCGAAGAAACGGAGTTCAGGGGTATTTACGGATTGGACGTAGTTACCATTCCCACCAATCGTCCCAGTATTCGTATAGACGAAGAAGATGCGGTTTACAGCACGCTTAAGGGCAAGTTTAATGCGATAATAAAGGACGTAGAAGATTGTTATAAGCGCGGTCAGCCTGTATTGGTTGGTACTACGACGGTAGATAAGAGCGAAGATTTGAGCAAAATGCTGCGTCAGCACAAAATTCCGCATAACGTTCTTAATGCAAAGAACCATCTCAAGGAAGCGGAAATAATAGCGCAGGCAGGCAAAAAAGGGCAGGTAACCATAGCCACCAATATGGCGGGCAGAGGTACGGATATTATGCTCGGCGGTAACGCCGAATATCTTGCGATGCAGCGAATGCGTGCGGACGGAATGAGTGAGGAAACCATTTATAATGCCACCTCTTACTTTAATACCGACGATCCGGAGATTTTGCAGGCGAGAAAAACATATCAGGACTTGTACGACAAATATAAGGGCGAAATCTCGCAAGAGAAAGAAGAAGTAAAGAAGCTCGGCGGTTTGCGCATTATAGGTACGGAGCGTCACGAATCCCGACGTATCGACAATCAGCTCAGAGGTCGTGCCGGCAGACAGGGCGATGAAGGCAGCACGAAATTTTACTTGTCCATGGAAGACGACATGATTCGACTTTTCGGCGGTGACAGAATGAAGAGAATTGCCGACATGTTTAAGCTTAGCGAGGACGAGGCTCTGCAGGTAAGAATGCTTTCAAGAGGCATAGAGAATGCGCAAAAAGAACTTGAGGGCAGAAATTTCCGGGCAAGAAAAACCGTACTCGAGTACGACGACGTAATGAACGTTCAGCGTCATACCGTTTACGAAGAACGTAATCGAGTGCTTAGGGGAGAATCCGTCCACGAAACTATTCTGGAAATGATGCGTACCCAAATAGACATCATCGTCTCTCGTTACACCAATCCGAAACTAGATTGGGAAGAATGGGACGTCGAAGAGATGAATAAGGAAGTAAACAGAATGTTACTTCCCGACGAAGAAGAGTATTTTACTCCCGAAAATATGAAAGACAAAGATATTTCGGAGTTAAAGGATATGCTTTACGAAAGTATGCAGCAGGTATATAATGCAAAGATTACTGCGGCTGCCGAAATAGGATGCGATTTCGAAGAAGTTGAAAGAATTATTCTTCTTAAAATAGTGGACAACAAATGGACTGACCATATAGATATTATGGACGGACTGCGCAGAGATATCGGACTTCAGGCATACGGACAACAGAATCCAGTAATGATGTACAAAAAAGAAGGATTTGATTTGTTCGAAGAGATGAACGACAATATAAGAGAGCAGACTGTTGCCTATCTTATGAGAGTAAGCGTAGAAAAGGCGCCCACCAGACGAGAAGAACAAAATGTGGGCTTGATAGCAAGCAGCAACGGTTCGAGAACCGCTCGCACCCCCGTTGTAAATGACAAAAAGGTAGGACCTAACGATCCGTGTCCTTGCGGAAGCGGTAAAAAGTACAAACATTGCTGCATGAAGAAGTGAGAATTCGATGGTAGTATTAGACGATATAAAAGCAAGAATCAAGGCGTTAAAGACCAAATTCGACGGATGTTTGGAGTTTTTCGATCCGAACAAGTTGACGCAGCGAAAAAAAGAACTTGCTTTATTGCAAGAAGATCCGGAGTTGTTTAAGGATGTAAAACGAGCGCAAAACATTAATGCCGAAGCCAAGGCGGTAAACGACAAACTCGAAGATATAAAGCGCAAAGAAGCGCTGATAAAAGATGCGGACGGTTACGTAGAACTCATCGAAGCCGAAAATGACGAAAGTCTGGTACCCGAACTCGAAGAGCTTGTCGAAAGTCTGGAAAAAGATATAGAGACAATGCACCTTACTACGTTGCTCAGGGGAGAATACGACGCAAATAACGCCATACTTACTCTGCATGCAGGCGCAGGCGGCACCGAAGCGCAGGACTGGACGGAAATGCTTTATCGTATGTATCGCATGTACGCCGAAAAAAACGGTTTTACGGTAGAGGTTTTGGACGTTCTCGACGGCGATGAGGCAGGACTTAAAAGCATAACGTTTTTGGTAAAAGGCCGCAATGCGTACGGATATCTTAAGGCAGAAAAAGGCGTTCACAGATTGGTACGAATATCGCCGTTTGATTCCAATGCGCGAAGGCACACGTCGTTTGCGAGCTTGGAAGTTATGCCGGAAATAGAAAACGATACTTCGGTTGTAATCAGACCGGAGGATATCAGGATAGACACCTATCGAAGTAGCGGCGCAGGCGGTCAGCACATTAATAAGACGGATAGCGCCGTACGAATAACTCATATTCCGACAGGAATAGTCGTGTCTTGTCAGAACGAACGCAGCCAAATCCAAAACAAAGAAACGGCTTTTCGCATGCTTACGAGCAAACTCGTAGAATTAAAAGAGCGTGAAAACATGGAAAAGGCGGCAGGCATTAAGGGCGAAATAAAGAAAATAGAATGGGGAAGTCAGATACGCTCGTATGTTTTTCAGCCGTATACTCTTGTAAAAGATCATCGTACTTCCTACGAGGATCCGGACATCGGTTCGGTAATGAACGGCAACATCGACGAGTTTATTTTCGACTATCTGAGAAAGGCGTGATATGTATAGCGGAACAAAAGCAAAATTCGATTCGCTTAAGGGCGGAAATCCGCTCGTATTGGGCATAGAAAGTTCGTGTGACGAAACTGCGGTTGCCGTACTCAGAGGACGTAAAGTTTTGTCGTCGGTAATTGCGTCACAAGTGCCTATTCATAGAATTTACGGGGGCGTCGTTCCCGAAGTAGCGTCGAGAAATCATACCGACGCTATTTTACCGTGTATAGACCATGCGTTGCAAGATGCTGCCGTTACGCTCGACGATATAGACTGCATAGGCGTTACTTACGGAGCCGGACTTATAGGCGCATTGCTTGTCGGCGTTTCATCAGCGAAAGCGCTTGCCATGGCAAAAAGTATTCCTTTAATTAAAGTTAATCATATCGAAGGACACATTTGCGCAAATTATATAGAACATGATATAAAGCCGCCTTTTTTGGCGTTGGTCGCAAGCGGCGGACATACGTCGATAATAGACGTAGTAGGTTACAATAAATACATAACGGTAGGAGAAACCAAGGACGACGCCATAGGCGAGGCATTCGACAAAGTTGCGAGAATGTTAGGATTGCCATACCCCGGTGGTCCCGAGGTAGATAAGCTGGCAAAGCAAGGGACTCCGTGTATTAAGTTTTATAAGCACGCTAAAGGCGTCAGCAGAGACTTGTCGCTGAGCTATTCCGGACTGAAAACGGCTGTAGTTAATTTTATTCATAACAGCAATCAAAAGTGCGAAAGCATAAACAAAGCGAATGTATGCGCTTCGTTTACAAAAGAGGCGGTAGATATTTTGGTGGACACGGCAATAGAGGCTGCGAAAAGACAATGCCGTAAGACGATTGCCTTAGCGGGCGGCGTAGCAGCAAATTCTTATCTTCGTCAACGTCTTTTGACTGAGGGCGAGAAGTGCGGATTCAAAGTTATTTATCCGTCGCCGATTCTTTGCACGGATAACGGAATGATGATTGCAATGCGGGCGTATTATTCGGCGACGGAAGGATGCGATTACGCAGATATGACTCTTAATGCGAGGCCGAATCTATGAGCAAAAGCGTGGTTATAGGAATGAGCGGCGGCGTGGATTCGTCGGTAGCGGCTTTGCTGCTTAAAGAGCAAGGATATGACGTAGTAGGCTTGTTTATGCACAATTGGGAAGAGCAAGAAGGCGGTCAATGTACTTCGGCGGAAGATTGGGCAGACGTGCAAGCGGTTTGCGGAAAATTGGGCATAAAACATTATTCGGTAAACTTTGCAAAAGAATATCAAGATAGGGTTTTTGACTATTTTCTCAGCGAATATAAAGCCGGTCGAACGCCGAATCCGGACGTGTTATGTAACAGAGAAATAAAGTTCGGGGTATTTCGTTCGTATGCTCTTAAGCTCGGAGATTATGTTGCAACCGGACATTATTGCGACATCGGTTATGACGGCGACGACGTACAACTTCTTAAAGCAGCCGACTCAAACAAGGACCAGACTTACTTTTTGTGCGATACGGCGACGGATAATTTGCGTAACGTAATGTTCCCGCTCGGCAAAATGCTAAAGCCGCAGGTGAGAGAAATAGCGGACAGGTATGGATTGGCAACATCCAAAAAGAAAGATTCAACGGGTATATGCTTTATAGGCGAACGAAAATTCCGAGAATTTTTGTCAGAGTATTTGCCGGCTAAACCGGGAAAAATAGTGGATACTTCCGGCAGAAAAGTGGGCGAACATTGCGGGCTTATGTACTATACGCTCGGGCAGCGTAGAGGCTTGGGAATAGGCGGCGTTAAAGGCGAGGCGCAAGATAGATGGTACGTTGTCGAAAAACGTATGCAAGACAACGTGCTTGTCGTTTCGTGCGGCGAGGGCGAGGAGCTTATGAGTAATTCGTTGGTTACCGATAAGATGAATTTTATCGGTAAAGCGAATCTTCCGGACTCTTTCGAGTGCACGGCAAAATTCAGGTATCGTCAGCCCGAGCAAAAGGTAAAAGCTACGATAAATCGAGACGGAACGACTTTTATAGAATTTGACGAGCCTCAAAGAGCGATTACGCCCGGACAATATGCCGTACTTTACTACGGTAACAGATGTTTAGGCGGAGCGGTTATAAAAGAATTTTACAAATAAGAAAACGGAGGTTTTTATGAATATAGACAGCGAATTTTTAAAGAAAACGTTGGTGGGACTTACCGGTATCGACAGCCCGTCCGGGTATTGCGATAAGGCTATTGCGTATGTCGGAGAGATAGCCGCTTCGCTCGGATACAGATTCGGCGTTACTAACAAAGGATGCGGCGTAATTTACGTCGACGGAAGGGAAAAGGGCAAAAAGGTAGGGCTCGCTGCTCATACCGATACGCTCGGACTTATGGTCAGGTCGATTTGTGCGGACGGCAAAATCAAATTCACAAAGATAGGAGGTCCGCAGCTTCCTACCTTGGACGGCGAATATTGCCGAATACATACACGAGACGGCAGATTGTATACGGGAACGGTGCTTAGTTTAAGCCCGTCCAGCCACGTATATCCCGATGCGCAAAAGAAAGAACGAGACGAGGAGAATATGTACATCCGACTCGACGAAGTTGTCAATTGCGCCGACGATGTTAAAAAATTAGGTATACGTACCGGCGATATTATAGCGTATGAACCCAAAACCGTTATTACGCCGAGCGGATTCGTTAAGTCCAGATTCCTTGACGATAAGGCAAGCGTCGCTTGCATTCTCGCATCGCTGAAGTACATGAGCGACAACGGAATCAAGCCGAGATACGATACCGAAATTTACGTGACGGTATTCGAAGAAGTCGGTCATGGCGGAGCTCCCATGGGAGACGGACTCGACGAAATGCTTGCGGTTGACATGGGATGTATAGGACTTGACCTTAACTGTACCGAGTACGATGTTTCCATTTGCGCTAAGGACGGCGGCGGACCGTACAACTACGAGATGGTAAGCAGACTTATAAGTTATGCGGAAAGAGACGGCATCAAGCATTGTGTCGATATTTATCCTTTTTACGGCAGTGACGTAGGGGCAATGCTCAGGGCAGGTCATGACGTAAAGGGTGCGTTGATAGGGCCGGGAATACATGCGTCGCACGGTATGGAGCGTACGCACGTTACGGCTCTTATCGAGACCTCAAAGTTAATTTGCGCTTATCTGGAAGTTTAATATTTTTATAGAAAAAGTAAACTACGGGATGAATTGTCAAACCGATTGTAATATTTAGAGAGAAAAAAGCGACGGAATATTCCGTCGCTTTTGCGCATTCTCTCCGTGCGCTTGCAAAAAAGCGTTGCTTAAAAGCCGTCGCTAAGTTATTGTTACAAATCGTCAACGTCTTGTTCGGGTTTAGCATCCAGCGTTTTTCCGTCCGCAGACAAATATTTGCCGGTATAACTACCCGAAACGTCGACAATGATATTTTTCTTTTTGGTTTTATGCATTAAGAATAATTATCGACAGAGTTTGCAACGATGCGAATATCAGCCATAAGACATACGGTATAAGCAGCCACGCCGAAGTTTTGTTGACGGCAAAATTTAACGTTATAAGAGCTACTACCGTAGCGGTTAAAAAACAGTTTATAACGAAAGCCACCGTCTTATCGACGTTGAAAAATATGAACGGCCAAATAAGCGCAAGCGCAAATTGGACGCACCACAAAACGAGAGAAGCTTTTTGTAGTACAGTTTTCGGATGCGAAATCGTAAGGAAAAGCGACCAACCCATTAAAAAGAACATTGTTGTCCATACGGGAGCGAAAATTTGCGACGGAGGCGAAAAGGAAGGCATGTTTATGCCGTCATAACCGTTCATCGATCCGCTAAGCAGTCCGCTTAAAAATCCTAATCCTATTGTCAGCAGTTCACATCCTAAAAACTGCCATATTTTAGCTTTTGAGCCGTAAAACACCTTTTGCATGTTGTTATTATGTCTTACAGTCGAAAGAAATATACTTAAAACATTTTAAAAAACAAATCGTTAAGCGTTACCAGCGCAGATAAAGACGTGAGATAAATTACGAAAGCCTTTGGATTATCGAACAGCTTTAACATAAATTTCAAAGCGAGCAAACCCGTAAAAAAAGCGGAGGCACAGCCTGCGAGCATATAGGGAGAAAAGGAGAAACCGCCCTTCAGCGCATCCGTCAGAAACGAACCTATTATTACCGGAACGGATACCAAAAACGAATACGTTATAGACTTTTCTCGTTCTATGCCTAAAATTCGAGACATCGATATCGTTGAACCGCTGCGAGAAAGTCCGGGTGTTACTGCCAAGCCTTGAGTTAAGCCGATAATAAGAGCGCTTCCGACAGATATGTCTTTTTTGCCTTTCAAATCCGCCGAAAACAACAGCATAAGAGCGGTAACGGCAAAGCCGATCCCCAATAGCGAACTAAGATCCACGTCCAAAAAGTATACGATGGCAGCAATTATTGCGGTAGGAAGCGAAGTGAGCAGAATTAAGCCGGTTTGCTTGCATATCGGGTGCTTAATAAGAGCTAATATTTCTTTGCGCATGGCTACGAATACGGCGGCGAGCGTTGCGATATGCAGACTCAAAGTGTACGAAAGGTCGTTCGGGATTCCCATTATTCGATATGCGAGCAAAAGATGTCCGCTGCTCGAAACTGGCAGAAATTCGGTTGCGCCTTGGACTATACCTAATATTATGCACTGCAAAATATTCATATAAGATAATTATGCCCTGGCACAAAATTTATGCCTCAAACCGATATAACGGTTGACATTTGCCGCTTAAAGTTATACAATTAAAGCACAAGAACACATCAAATACAAGGAGACTGTTATGAAATTCTATCCTAAGGGTTTCGGTACGCTTGCCATTCACGCAGGCAATTTTGAAAAAGAAACTTTCGGCGCATTAGCTACGCCGATATACCAAAGTTCCACCTTTTATTTCGATAGCTGTGAGCAGGGCGGAAAGCGTTTTGCCGGCGAAGAGGGCGGATATATTTACACCAGACTCGGAAATCCCACAACCACCGTTTTGGAAGAAAAAGTCGCTGCGCTCGAGGGCGCAGAAGCATGTTGTGCGGTAGGTTCGGGTATAGGCGCCGTAACTTCGTGCCTTTGGTCTATCGCTGCCGCAGGTAAGCATATCGTTGCGGACAAAGCTTTGTACGGATGCACTTTCGCATATCTCAATCACGGAATGACGAGATACGGCGTAGAAGTTTCGTTTATAGATACGGCGGATCTCGAGCAGGTTAAAAAGGCTTTAAAACCCAATACTTGCTGCGTTTACCTCGAGACTCCGGCAAATCCCAATCTTAAGATAACCGACCTTAAAGCGGTAAGCAAAATCGCTCACGATTACAATCCCGAGATTATGGTTGTTTGCGATAACACCTTCGCTACTCCTTATCTTCAGCGTCCGCTCGAACTCGGCTGCGACGCAGTAATTCATTCGGGGACAAAGTATCTTAACGGACACGGCGATGTCATTGCGGGCTTTGTTTGCGGCAACAAGGACTTTATCACTACCGTTAAATTCTTCGGTCTCAAAGATATGACCGGTGCGGTTATGGATCCGTTTGCGGCTTTCCTTATTCTCAGAGGTCTTAAGACCATGGAAGTAAGAATGAAACGCCATTGTGAGTCGGCTCAGGCTATTGCCGAATATCTCGAAAAGCATCCCAAAGTCGAGAAGGTTTACTATCCAGGACTTAAGAGCCATGAGGGACACGAAATAGCCGCTAAACAAATGCACGGCGGATACAGCGGAGTAATAGCGTTTGAAGTAAAAGGCGGCATGCAGGCGGGCATCAAGTTCTGTAACAGTCTCAAGCTTGCTACTATAGCAGTAAGTCTCGGCGATGCGGAGACGCTCATCGAGCATCCGGCTTCGATGACGCATTCGCCTTATTCGCCCGAAGAAAGAGCTGCTGCGGGAATTTCCGACGGACTTGTCAGACTTTCGGTAGGTCTCGAAAACGTTGAAGATATCATTGCGGATCTCGAACAGGGCTTTAAGCTTATTTAGTAGGTTTCTTCTGTTCGGATTATCGCAGACTTCGTACGAAAGTGCGCAGAGTGCATTTTATAGGAAGTCGGTATTTTTCGACGAGAGAGACAATCAAGTCGAGTTTCGATTGTGTCTACAGCGCTTGATCGTTCGGAAAACAGGCATACGATTCGTTTTTCGTAGTTTGTAATTTTTAAATATAAAACTTCGATTGCTTTTGAGGCAGTCGAAGTTTTTTACTTGCGCAACAGTAATGCGATATGCTAAAATATAAGCATGCGGTACTATGTGGAAAACGACGGACAATTTACCGTCGAAATAAATTTTTGGAAGAATACGTGCGACGTTTGGTACGAAACCGTCAAATTGAACGAAGTGGATAAAAAAACTTACGAACTCGGTAAAGAAAAAATAGTGGTTACCGGCACTCCATTTTCGGGATTGTATCTGTATAGGGGCGGAAAAAAGAGTCTTATTTTTATGCTTAAATGGTACGATTACGTTGCTTGCGTTTTGCCTGTCTTGGTGTGCATGATATTCGGTTCTTATATAGGGTTTGCGTTGGGCACGGTATTGTCGGTATTAAATTACAAAATTATGCCGTACGTTAAATCTTATCCCTTAAGACTGCTTATAAGTATAGGGTTTGCGACGGTAGGATTTTTGATTGTCGCTTTGTTGGCGTGGGCGTTCCCTACGTTGTTCGGGATAAAAAAATAATAGCTTAGCTTATTTTTGCTTTCGACTGCAAAATATAGTTAGCCGGAATGTCGGATTATAATCGGGCATAAAGGTCAAAGTCGGTGAT
Organism: Firmicutes bacterium CAG:552; assembly: GCA_000435495.1. Lineage (GTDB taxonomy): Bacteria > Bacillota > Clostridia > Christensenellales > Pumilibacteraceae > CAG-552. The sequence goes on from FR884017.1 coordinate 19,031, forward strand.
TTATATGGATTTAAGTAGAACAAAAAAAGTTTTTGCGAATATCGATAATCTTAAGAGTAAGCACGTTGCGATTTTCGGGCTCGGTGGAGTCGGCGGATACGTTGCGGAAGCGTTGGTGCGAAGCGGAGTGGGCAAAATTACTGTGGTTGACGGTGATGTTGTAGAGGCGTCTAATATAAATCGACAGATTATTGCTCTAAGCGATAATATCGGGCAGCCCAAGGTCGACGCAATTTCTCTGAGGCTGAAAGCTATAAATCCGGACGTTATAGTTCATGCACATAATATGTTTTTTTTGCCGGAGAATTCGGATGTTTTTGATTTTTCCGAATTTGATTTTGTCGCAGATGCTGTCGATACAGTTGCCGCAAAAGTCGAACTGGTAACTAAACTCGGTGGTAAAAACATCATAAGTTGTATGGGGACGGGAAACAGAACCGATCCTACGGCAGTAGCGATTGGAGATGTGTTTAAAACGCAAGGGTGTCCGCTCGCTAAAGTTATGCGTTTGCTGTTGCGAAAAAAAGGAATAAACAAGCTTACGGTTGTTTATTCGACGGAATTGCCGATAAAGACCTCGGATCGTACGCCCGGAAGTACCGCTTTCGTGCCCGGTGCGGCCGGGTTGGCTATGGCAGGTTTTATTGTTAAGTCGCTGTTGTCATAACCTACTTTTCTTGTAAGAAAAGTAGGCAAAAGAACGTCAAGAGATTTCCTATATGCGCTGATATAGTCCGTACGTTGTGCGTTTTTAGTAGCAATCTGCATGTAAAAGCCTATACGGGAAGTAGGCAAAAGAACGTCAAGAGGTTTCCTATATGTGCTGATATAGTCCGTA
>FR884018.1 GCA_000435495.1 Firmicutes bacterium CAG:552
TGTGGCAGAACAGACACGGGGTGCAAAAAGTGGTGTTGAACAAAAAAACAAAAAAAATTCAAAAAAGTAGTTAAAAACAGTTGACATAGTAAGTCGGGTGTGGTAATATAAGTAGGCTGTCACCGAGGAAGGACGGCAGCGACGTAAAGAACAGTTACCGTGTGTGGCAACAAACTGCGGTAACGGGCCAAGTATAGAATATACCTCTGGTTTGACGTAAGGACTTCGCCTAGAGAAAGGGTGAGGGTACTTATGTTTTTTTTACGGGGAAGCACATTGACAACTGCATAACAAGAAACAAATAGAAATACGAGTAAAGTAGAAGTGTAGTAATATGTATTATACAGTTATTTTATGAGTCTTGTAAGAACTTTAGAGAGAGTAGAACGGAGATACGCAAGTATCACAAAGATTAAGCTAATAAGAGCACAAGGTGGATGCCTTGGCATCAGGCGCCGAAGAAGGACGTGACAAGCTGCGAAAAGCTGCGGGGAGCTGCAAATAAGCCTAGATCCGCAGATGTCCGAATGTGGGAACACACTCCGAGAGGAGTACGCGAAAGCGGGGGAACCCAGGGAACTGAAACATCTTAGTACCTGGAGGAAGAGAAAGTAAAACAACGATTACCTAAGTAGTGGCGAGCGAACGGGTAAGAGCCCAAACCGACTATAGAAATATAATCGGGGTAGAGGACAGCGATAACCCAGTCAAGAAGTAGTTGAACGGTATTGGAAAAGCCGACGAAACGAGGTGAAAGTCCTGTAGACGAAACGGGAATGACGGGGAGCTGAATCCGGAGTACCATCGAGCACGAGAAATTCGGTGGGAAGCAGGGAGGCCCATCTCCCAAGGCTAAATACGACCTGATGACCGATAGAGTATAGTACCGTGAGGGAAAGGTGAAAAGAACCCCGGAAGGGGAGTGAAAAAGAACCTGAAACCGTGTGCTTACAAGCAGAGGGAGCGCAAGTGACCTCGTACTTTTTGTAGAACGGGCCGGCGAGTTACGTTGCGTTGCGAGGTTAAGGTACTAAGTACCGGAGCCGAAGCGAAAGCGAGTCTTAATAGGGCGAGAAGTAGTGTGACGTAGACCCGAAACCTAATGACCTACCCATGAGCAGGATGAAGCAGAAGTAAAATTCTGTGGAGGTCCGAACGCACGCCTGTTGAAATAGGCGGCGATGACTTGTGGTTAGCGGAGAAATTCCAAACGAATTAGGATATAGCTGGTTCTCCTCGAAATAGCTTTAGGGCTAGCCTCAACGTAGAGAGTATCGGGGGTAGAGCACTGAATGGGCTAGGGGCCTTCACGGGTTACCGAACCTTATCAAACTGCGAATACCGAATACTTATAGT
>FR884019.1 GCA_000435495.1 Firmicutes bacterium CAG:552
TAACGATACTAATAGCGATGAACGCAGTTATTTTAGCCGGAGGAGCAGGCACAAGGTTAGCTCCGCTTACTCTAAGGATGCCTAAACCGCTGCTACCCGTTGCCAATCGTCCCATACTGGAATATTGCATCGACACGCTGTTAAAGGCAAGGATAAACCGCATCTCCGTCACTCTTTCTTATAAGGCGGATATGATAAAAGAATACTGTTCGAAGCTCGGCGGGGTCGATTTTTCGTTCAGCGTAGAAAATATTCCTCTCGGCACCGCTGGAGGAGTCAAAGCGGCAAGTACAGACGACGTTTTTGTCGTAATCAGCGGCGACGGACTTACGGATATAGACTTAAGTCAAATGATACAGTATCATTACGAAAAGAAAGCGGATGTCACGATTGCGGTCACGCCGTCTTGTACTCCTTGGCTTTACGGTGTTGTGGATAGCGTCGACGGGTATGTCCGAAAGTTCGAGGAAAAGCCTGAAGTAGAGGGGGAGAGAACGGTAAACACGGGTATATATGTAATAAATAAAAGCGTGATGTCGCATGTAAACGGCGTATGCGATTTTTCCAAAGATTTATTCCCCCTTATTTTAAAAAACGGTAAGATTGCAGCATACGAGCATCGGGGGTATTGGAGCGACGTAGGTGACTTTCGCAGCTATTTTAAGGCTAATTTCGACGTCAAAAACGGAGTCGTGGGGGACTCTCCGATTATCGGCAACATGTTAGCGAAAAACGCAACCGTTAACGGTTTTGTCGACAATTGCATATTAGGCAGAGGAGCAGTCGTGGCAGAGGGGACCGTACTTAACGACTGTATTGTGCTGCCCGATACCGTCGTAAAAAGCAGTCACCGAAGTTGCATAATTTCGCAAGATACGGTAGTGCCGGTATAGTTGCGACTTTAATCGTCATAATTTTCAAAAAAAGCAAATCAGCAGCCTTTAAAAGGTTGTTTTTTTTGCCGCCTTTTAGTATAATAGACGGAGACACGAAAAATTGAATAAGTTTTACATATTATTCGGAGGCAAATTTGAAAACAAACAACCAAAGGCTTGCGCTCAGGGTTATTTTTCTTGGCGGCGTTGGCGAGATAGGCAAAAATATGACTGCGCTCGAATTGGGCGAAGATATAATGATTATAGATTGCGGATCGACTTTTCCCGGAGGAGATATGCCGGGCGTCGATTTGGTTATTCCCGACGCAAACTACCTTATTGAAAACAGAGATAAGGTAAGAGGCATAGTACTTACTCACGGACACGAAGATCATATAGGCGGGTTGCCGTACATCTTAAAAGATTTAAAAGTTCCCGTTTACGGGACGCAGCTTACCATAGCCATATTGGAGGCAAAGTTGAGAGAAGCCAAAGTGCAAGCTAATCTCAACGTAGTTAAACCGGGAGGAGTCGTTTCTCTCGGCAAGAGTTTTAAGGTGGAATTCGTAAACGTAAGTCATTCGATTGCAGGTAGCTGCGCTCTGTCTATCAACACTCCGCTCGGACTCATATTCCATACGGGCGATTTTAAGGTAGATTTTACGCCGGTTAAAGGAAATATCATAGATCTTAACCGTATAGCCGAATTAGGGAACGAGGGCGTTCTACTGTTGATGTGCGAAAGCACGAATATCGAAAGGGCGGGATTTTCGTTAAGCGAGTCGGCGGTAGGAAAATCCATAAACGCAATACTTCAGGATAATACGGAAAGCAGGGTATTTATAACCACTTTTGCGTCAAATGTTCACAGACTTCAGCAGCTTGTGGATCTCGCCGAAAAATATAAGCGAAAAGTTGTTTTTGCCGGCAGAAGCATGCTAAATATCGTTGACGTTGCGCTGTCGATAGGCGAATTTCGTATAAACAAAGACATAATGGTGGATGTCGACGATATAAACAAATATGCCGACAAGGAGCTTATGATAATAACTACCGGCAGTCAGGGCGAGCCGATGAGCGCTCTTTCCCGTATTGCTAACGACGAATTCGGCAAAATTCAGCTTCATTATAACGACCTCGTTATAATATCGGCTTCGCCTATACCCGGCAACGAAAGAATGGTCTATAACGTTATAAATAACCTTTATCGACATGGCGCAAAAGTCATATACGAGTCACTCGCCGAAGTTCACGCATCTGGACACGCATGTCGTGAGGAAATTAAGTTGATGCATTCGTTGCTCAAGCCCAAATTCTTCATTCCGGTACACGGGGAGCATCGTCATCTCAAAAAACATGCAGACTTGGCTATTTCTATGGGAATGCGCCCGTCTAACATAATTATTACCGATATAGGAGACGTTGTAGAAGTAAGCGACAGGACGTTTAGATGTACGGAGCGGGTGCGATCGGGCGCTTTGCTTGTGGATGGATTGGGCGTAGGTGAAGTAGGTTCGCTCGTGCTCAGAGACAGAAAACATCTTGCGCAAGAAGGTTCTGTATCTACTGCCGTTGCTATCGATATGAAAAGCGGAGAAATACTCGGAGTAGATATTACGTCTAGGGGCTTTGCATATACGCAGGATACCGACGAGCTTCTCAATCAATGCAAAGAGCTTGTCAAAAACGTGCTTCTCGGCACAGATATAAAGGCTCAAGAGGATTGGAATGCAGTTAAGCAGAATATACGAAAAGAAGTTAAGAATTTTATATTCCGAAAGACGAAACGCAGTCCAATGATAATTATTCAAATTTTGGAAGTGTAGAATGCCGTTTAAGACGCCTAACAAAACATCGGAGTATATCAGGAGTATTTTGCCTTGCGAAAAGGACGATGCGCTAAGGGCTATAACCGATTACGCCGATAAACATATTTTGCCGGTGCTTCTTCCCGAAACCGCTGCGTTTTTGAGACAAGCGGTAACGATATTGAAGCCGAATAAAATTTTGGAAATAGGTACTTCGATAGGCTATAGCGGTCACATTATTTTAGGCGCATGCAAAGGGCATCTTTATACTATCGAAGCTGACGAAAAAAGCGCAGACGTAGCAGAAAATTTTTTTTGCAAGTCCGGATACGAGGACAGAGTTACCCTTATTCGAGGAGATTCTAACGAGGTAATACCGCTGATGAGCGGCGAATTTGATTTTATTTTTATGGACGGTCCCAAAACGAGATATGTAGAGTATCTTCCGTATTTGCGAAAGTTGATGGCTGAACGCAGCGCCATTTTGTGTGACAACGTTTTGTTTAACGGGATGGTATCAGGCGAAAACGATACGCCGAAAAAAAAGGCGACCATAGTGGTTGCGCTTGACAAATTTTTAAGGACGCTTATGGCGGACGAAAGTCTGATTACTTCCGTGTTGCCTGTAGGCGACGGAGTATCTTTTTCGATAACGAGGTAATATGATAGAGTTATTAGCACCGGCAGGAAATGCCGAAAAATTAGAATGCGCCTTTCATTTCGGCGCAGACGCAGTATACCTAGGCGGCTTAAAAATGGGGCTTCGGGCGCAAGCAGATAATTTCGACGAAGCGCAAATGCGTGACGCCGTATCTTATGCGCATGCTTTGGGTAAAAAAATCTACGTAACGGTTAATATTTTTGCGCACAACAGGGATTTTTCGGAACTAAAAGAATACCTTACGTTTTTACAGGATATCGACGTTGACGCAATAATAGTAAGTGATCCCGGAGTTATCGATTTTGCTAAAAAAGTTGCGCCGAAGTTGACGTTGCACTTAAGCACGCAAGCTAATACTACAAACAAATATTCGGCGAAATTTTGGGCTGAGCAAGGAGTAAAGAGGCTTGTTTTGGCTCGGGAATTGACGCTTGAGGAAATTAAGGAAATACGAGGTTTTATTCCGGACGATGTGGAGATAGAGGCGTTTGTACACGGAGCTATGTGTATTTCGTATTCGGGAAGATGTCTTCTTAGCGATTTTATGACGGGCAGACACAGCAACCTCGGAGCTTGTGCGCAAAGTTGCAGATGGGAATACGCCATAATGGAAAAGACGAGAGACGGTGAATATTTTCCAATAGGCGAGGACGGAAGAGGGACTTACATACTAAACAGTAAAGATTTAAATATGTCTGCATATATTCCGCAGCTTGCGGACGCCGGGATTACGTCGTTTAAGATAGAAGGCCGAATGAAGTCGTCATATTACGTTGCGGGAGTCGTAAACGCATACCGTAGAGCGTTAGATTTGTATTATAGTACGGGAAATGCATATTCGTTACCTCGGGAAGTTGAACGAGAACTCGAAATGCTCAGTCATCGTATGTACGGAACGGGTTTTTATCTGGGAGAAAAGGGCAGCCAATGTTTAGAAACTTCCAAGCCTGAGCAAAAAGGAGTATTTACTGCTATTGTCGTAGATAAGATCGAAGACGGAGTAGTCGTGGAGATGCGTAATAAGTTTTGCGTAGGCGACGAACTCGAGATAATGTCACCGAGTGACGTTAACGGGAAATTGCTTAAGGTGACAGACATAATTACCGAAAACGGAGAAAAATTGCAGATAGCGGACAAGGTTCAACAAAAGGTGATTTTAAAGACAGATTTACCCGTTTTACCTTACGACATATTGCGTAGAGTGTAATATATGTGTATGATATAAAGAAAAAGGGGTTTCCTTGTATAAAGGGAACCTCTTTTCAAAATCCTAACGATATGAGCAGAGCTTTGTCTACTGAGATCATATAATCGTCGGTGAGCATGCCTAACCGTTCTTTGAGTCGGCGTTTGTCCAGAGTACGGATTTGTTCGAGAAGAATCACGGAGTCTTTTTGCAAACCGAAGCTGCCTTTATGCAATTCGATATGTGTCGGGAGCCGTGCTTTGGTCAGTCTGCTCGTTACTGCGGCGACTATAACGGTGGGAGAGTATTTGTTGCCGACGTCGTTTTGGACGATGAGCACCGGACGCACACCCCCTTGCTCGGAGCCTACGACCGGAGACAAATCGGCATAATATATTTCGCCTCGTTTAAAATCCATACTTACCGCCTTCTTTAGATTACTTGGCAAGCGAAAGATTTATTTCTGCCATGTCCTGATAACCCTTCGCCATATCCTCTTGATTTATATTATGCAGCGCAGGCAAAAAACGACTTATAATCTGGCTTATAAATTCTTCGGGCGACATGTTTTTACTCTTTGCCGTATCTAATAGCATCTGTTCGATTTCTCCGTCAAGCAATATTATGAATTTACTCATGATTGTCTCCTTTTTCTTAAGTTTTATACTCTTATAATTGCCCTATATGCGTACAAAAATACCGATATTGTAAAAGTTTGTCATATCTTTAAGAACATACAAACGTCGACGTTGACAAAGCGCTTGCAAAATGTTAAAATGTGAGTGAGGAAACAGATGAAATTACAATTAAACAATATTACAAAAAAATACGGCTCGGTTACCGCTTTGTCCGATTTTTCTTTTCAAACGGAAGACAAAAGATTCGTTGCGGTGGTAGGCCCGTCCGGATGTGGCAAAACTACGCTGCTTAGGATAATTGCCGGGTTGACGAAGCCGACGAGCGGCAGCATTACTGTTGACGGCAAAGAGATAACTCAGTTACCGTGCGCAAAACGAAACGTCGCCATGGTTTTTCAAAACTATGCGCTTTCACCTTATCAGACTGTTTTCGAAAATATCGCTTTTCCGCTGAAGATGAAAAAGGCGGGTAAAAACGAAATAAGAGAAAAAGTAGCATCCGTTGCAGGGACATTAGGCATAACCGACAAGCTGGGCTGTTATCCGGATGAACTTAGCGGCGGTCAAAAACAGAGAACGGCAATAGGACGAGCCATGGTTTCTGATCCGAAAATATTTCTTTTAGATGAGCCGCTCAGTAATCTCGACGCAGTTTTAAAGGCGGATATGCGAGTGCTTATAACCGATTTGTATAAAAAATCAGACGCTACGTTTTTGTATGTAACGCACGATCAGACCGAAGCGATGTCAATGGCAACCGATATAATCGTACTCAAAGACGGTAGTATAGAGCAAAGCGGTGCGCCGGAGCATGTCTATCGAAGACCGATAAATAAATTCGTCGCAGGATTTATAGGTTCGCCGCAAATGAGCTTTTTGGACGGAAGTTTTATAGGCGAAAAAGGCTGCGTCGGGTTGCGTAGCGAAGACGTAACGGAAGGCGGCAGCATTAAAACGACTGTAAAAAGCGTTGAGCTGCTTGGCGGCGATGCGATAGCGTATTTACAAACAGAAGGCGGCGTGTTGAAAATGCGGACAAAAAAAGTTTTTGTTCGAGGAGAAACGGTGTTTGTGTCAATAAACAGAGATAACGTTTACAGATTTGACGACGACGGTAACGCAGTGTATTATTAGACGTTGTTTACTCGGTGCATGCGCTCCGGACTTAATACGACTCTTTTAGAATATGTTCGGTCCTTTGCTCCTGAAACGACAATGCAGGATGATACAAAACGGAATAACAAAAAAGCACCTTCGAAATGCTATGAACCCCAAAAGTTGGACAGT
>FR884020.1 GCA_000435495.1 Firmicutes bacterium CAG:552
TTTTCTTACAAGAAAAGTAAGTTAAGCGTAGAGTTTGCCGTTTATTGTAACGGGAAGAACGTTTTTAATAACCTCAAAGTTTTCTTCGGGCAAAGCGGTGCTGTCATCCACATAAGTTACGGTAACGGTATAAGAAATTACCGAATAATAATTATTTGCGTCACTTTCAAAATCTGCTTTATAAACCGCCGCAGAATTTCGAGCAGAATCGTAATTATACTCTATTACAGTATCCGTGCCGACCGACGGAACATTGTCTACGGCAAGCTCGTTAAATTTAGTAACAATCGTATCCGTATCCGCACCTGTACTTTCGCCATTACCGTCGAACTGCGCATACACGGTATCCCCGACAACCGAATCGACCGTAGTAATCGTTCGCCAAGAAACAATCAGCGAGTTCCCCGCATAGTCGTATAGAGATAACCGATCCATAACCGTAACTCGACTAGTTACTCCCTCTACGCTTAGCGTAACGCCGCCGTTTTTTAAGGTTGTTCCGATAGACGCATATTCGCCCGTGACATTATTTGCGGCTCCTCCGCCCGAACTAATAGTCACCGTTGATTGCGTTCTGCTTACGCCTACCGTACCGACAAAACTCGGTTGCAGCGTAAACGCCGCATTAAATTTTATATCATCGAGAGTTTCGTTTACGTCCGCAACGAAAGCGGCTCCGACTTTCGGCACGCTGCTTATTTTTTCGTTAACCGTAATTCGCTCGGAAATAACCGTGCGAGTTCCCTTTTCGGCAGCATTAGCCCCAATATCGAGATACATAAGATATGCGCCGTCACCGGTACTTGCCGAACCGAGCGCATATTCCCCTGCATTTACGGGAATTTCGAAGTAATACACCGCATTATATACAATAGTCGGCGTGGTTATCCACGAGGTATCAAACACAACTTCGTATCCCTCAGGCTCCGAATTGCCTTGCGAAAAAGTTCCGTCGGTATACTTATAAATATAAGTTCCGCTGCCTTTGCCGTATATAAGCGAGATCTCCTTAATTGTCTGTATCTCGGTAGCGCTGCGCTTAATTATATGGTGTAACGAAAAGAAATTCACTTCGGTTCCGTAATAAGTCCCTGCAAAAAAGTTTATATATCCTTTAGTCTTAAGATGAAAGTCTATACTGTTAGCCGTCATAGGATAATTGTAATGGTCTTCGCCATTTATCTTAGCATACGGCGCATAATAAACGTTTTGAGTGCTTATGGGCGCATTCATAAAGTGCATTCCGTAAATATTATTTCCGCCGCCAAGAAGTACGTCTCCCATATCCTTACGAGCTCCGCCGTCCGAATCCCCGTATTTTTGCAAGCCGAGTTCGGATACGGTCTTTTTGCTATAGCCACTAAGCTTACCACTCACACTGCTGTTTGCGCCGTTAAAATCGTCGGATATCCTTACAAAGCCGTCCGACTTGCTCGTTCGAGTCAACACTTCCAATGCGCTATTGTCGTAAGACGTTGCGTTGTTAAGCGAAGAGCCAATACTGCTTATAGGATCTTTTCTAAATCTTATATCACCTTGAATGGGGTTGCTAGTGGTGGCTGTATTGTTGCCGCTTGAGATATATCCGGTGTTGTTATCGGATACGGCATAATTATCGTCTACGTTTAGCGGCAAAAAAGTCTGCCAACTTGTAATAGTTCCGCTACTGTCAGTAGCCTGATACTGAAAAGTCCTACTCATCGATTGGTTCCCGACGGTAGAAGCCTCTATGGTCGCAGCCTCACCGTTAGCCGACTTCCAAATGTTATTTTCTATACATAGATTGTTACCTCGACTACAATATTCACTACATATAATGCGATTATTGTTTAACTCCCATTTAGATTCCGCTACCGATTGTAACTTTAATGTGCCCGAATCGTTTATGTTTAAATAGTACTTTACGTCAAAAATCAGTGTGTACAAATAACCCTTATAATTAGTCATATCGGAAAATTGCCATGTTACCGCTTTGTCTATATCCGTAACTATGCCGGTACTGCTGTACGTGGCGGTAGAGGTTATTGTCAAATAATTATTTCCGCTCTTAACAAAAAAAACATTACTATTAGAATAATCTTTAGTATACGACACCGTAGGGTTTCCACCGCCATAAACACAATATAGACCTCCTCCACTGGAGCCATAACCCTTATTTACATATAAGGAGCCTTGTTTTTCACCGTAATATCTTAAATGGTATTTATATGGAAAAACGTTAAAACTATTATCTACATAATTGGTTTTATTTGCGGCAAAATAAGCTACTCTTTGGAACATAGCCTCCATATCGACGGATCCGCCCCATCCCGCAGTTTCACCGCTGCTGCCGTCTCCGAGAGCGAGTTCTTTTTTTCCGCTTTCGGATATCTTTACGTTGACCTGAGAGGTCTCGGTCTTATACTCGTCCGTACAGTAACCTACCATGGTATAGTCCGACACGTTAGCGCTTATGTCGTCGATAGCACCGCCGTTAGGAACGTCCAAGCTGCAACCGTACACCCCGATATTGCTAACGCCGGCGTTAACATACCCGGCTATTATACCGACCAACGAACCGGCAGAACCGCTCTTTATGTTAGCTCCCGACAGATAAAAATCTGATACGTTTATATTTTCTTGCGACGCAGGCGTTACCCCGATACGCACAGCCGCTTCGTTGACTTTAGCCAATGCCCCGTCGTAATCGCCTACAACCCCGAACAATCCGCTTACGTTACCGACCTCGCCGTTACCGCCTACCGCCTTAGCCAGCAGCTCGCCGCTGAAATTTGCGTTAGTGGGCTTATACTCGTATTCGCTTTTAACGTTGGTGGTTTTAGCATTGGCAATAACAAATCCACCACCTGAAAAATTGCATAAAAACGGGTATTCGACTGTACCTATGGGCGGCAAGCATAAACCTTCCATATCGATATCCGACTCCACTTTAAAATAGCTTTGAGCTTTGCCGTTGTTTCCGGAGGCAGCCATATTAAAATATCCGAGATATTGCAACCAAGCAAGGTTGTACATGTGCGTGCGATTAGTAATAACGTAGGGATTTTCTTTGCTACCGTCCCCATGCGCAAAATACGCAGTTTCGGTAGAGCCGATTAAACCTTTGGTAAAATCGATATCCCCGAAAATTCGACCGAGCCAAGCAAAAGAAGAGGCAACAGTCAAAATCGCTACCATTATTACGCTTATAAGCGAAACAGCTCGTTTTTTCATATTACCTCCTTTAATTTTTACAATTTAATTTTATATTTTAACGTAGAACAATCGCTTTTTTGCGACTGCTTTTTTATCGCTAAACCAAATCTTAGCATTTCGCCGCCGACGTACGCAACAATTCGATACTTAGGTTGCTTTTGCGACAACACCATCGCCAAAAGTCGTTATGACTTATTTCCTGCCGCCTTTAACCGATTATATTCACTACAGATTTAAATCACCAAAAGCAAATAACCCATAGAAACCTTAACTCCACTCATAGGAAATCTCTTGACGTTCTTTTGCTTACTTTCCTACAAGGCAGTCACATTCGCCATGTCCGTAGAAGCGGATAACGTAGAGGCTTTTTCCACCGTTCATAGGAAATCTCTTGACGTTCTTTTGCTTACTTTTCTTACAAGAAAAGTAAGTCAGGCGAGCCTCAAAGCAAAGTCACAAATAAAGGGAATACCGTTTACATTACCTGCGTTAGAAACCACGTCGTTACCTATATTTTGCGAGAACACGTCGGCAACAAGGTCGGCATCGTAGCTTAAAATGACGTAGAACGCACGACACGCAGCGCCGTTATAGGTACCGGCAACGGTAACAGAGCTTAGCGCAATCTGCGGCGCAACGGTTTTTTCGATATCTCCGCCGACAAACGAACTAAACGTCGACGGAAGTTTGTTAAGCGTAATACTCTCGCCTGCCGCAGTCACGGTCACGCCGTCCGCCGAGCCGAACGCAGCAATCGAAACGATGCTTGTCAGAGTATTGGTATACGGCTTTCCGTCCGCAGTAGTACCGACAGAAGGAACAAACCCATCGTCGGAAACCGCAGCAGCGAGCAATGGATGTTTCCCGTCCCCCAAAAAATAATCCGTTTCGGTTTCGGCGTAAAGATTAACGCTTCCCACATCCGCAGCGACATAAAATTTTATAAGCAGCTGATACTTAGCATTAAGCAGTTCGTACTTCCCGAGCTTAGGCGTCGTCGTCTTGATAAACTTATATGCAGAATGTTCGGAAGCGTCGATATTATAGTATTCGACGCCGAGCAAACTGTCATTATACCCTATAGTCATATCCAAACCCGACGAACCGACCTTGTCATTTTCAGCGAGCCATGCAAAAGTCCCCATGCATATACCGACAAGGCTGATTACGCACAGTATAAGCGATGAAATAATTTTAAAAATGTTCTTTTTTCTCTCGCTCATAGCAATTACCCTATTTAAATAATAAAACTCCCGAAAATAAAAAAGCGCCAATGCCTAAAAAAGTATCTTCGGCAACTGGCTGACTACGAGAGTCCCTTTAGCTTTGCGTAATAGCCTTGCGACTATCTTGCTATTATCGTATGTACTTATATTATTCTACTCTTACATTATAAATGCTACCCGTCACCTTTGTCAAGCACTTTTCCCGATTTTCCGTTATTTTCCGTTAAAATCCTATAAAAATAACGCATTATCCCACCTTAACCGCATAAAAACATTGCACTCCAACCTTTATACACGCAGTTCCGTCTCCCCCGTTCTCGTTCTATCGATCCGAAAAATTCTGTGCAGAAAAACTTTTTCCTTCCGCCTACCATAGAAATAACATGCGTACCGTCTCAGTTTTGCCATACTTGCAGAAATATTTTGACGTTCCTTTCACTACGTTCCTTACAAAGAAATATACGCCTTACGTCATTAAATACGTAAAGCGTATAATCTTTTTTTAACTCTGGAAGGAAATCTCTCGACGTTCTTTTGTCTACTTTTCTTACAA
>FR884021.1:0-4744 GCA_000435495.1 Firmicutes bacterium CAG:552
CTACTTTTCTTACAAGAAAAGTAGGTTAGCCCAAAAGGAATGCCTTATAAACGAGATATGCTTCGTACACGTCCGCCTTAGCTACAATTTCCATAGGAGCATGCATATTAAGCACGGAAATACCTGCGTCGATAACGTTCATATTATAGTTACCGAGAATGTAAGCTATAGTTCCGCCGCCGCCCTGATCGACTTTGCCGAGTTCGGCAGTCTGGAAATAGAGGTTATTATCATCGCAAATCTTACGTATCCAAGCCATGTACTCGGGCATAGCGTCATTACTACCCGACTTACCTCTTGCACCGGTATACTTATTAAATACAATACCTCTGTTGAGATAAGCAGCGTTTTTGGAATCGTTTACTTCGGGGAAAAGCGGATCGAAGCCTGCGCTTACGTCCGAAGAAAGCATACGGCAATTTTCCATAGTCTTTTTAAGCGCTATATAGCTCGTCTCGTTTTGCAAAGCGAGAAGATCGGCAATGGTGTTTTCGAAGAATACGCTCTGAGCGCCGGTAGCACCGACCGAACCGATTTCCTCTTTGTCTACCAAGATGCAACAAGCGGTATATTCGGGCTGGGCGATATCGAGGATAGCTCTAAGCGAAGTATAAGCGCAAACTCTATCGTCGTGACCGTATCCGGCAACCATGCTCCTATCAAGACCGTAATCTCTGGACGGACCTGCGGGAACTACCTCGATTTCGGCAGAAAGGAAATCTTCTTCTTCGATATCGTATTTTTCTTTGAGCATCTTAAGAATATTTGCTTTAACCGCATCTTTTTCTTCGTCTTCGAGAGGAATAGAACCGATAGTTACGTCGAGATTCTCGCCTTCGATAACCTTGTCACCAGTCTTTTTGAGCTGATCAGCCGAAAGATGAATAAGAAGGTCACTGATGCCGACAACCGGATCGGACGGATCGTCGCCGATGCTTACATCGATAACGCTACCGTCTTTGCGGCAAACCACACCGATAAGCGCAAGAGGAATGGTAACCCATTGATACTTCTTTACGCCGCCGTAATAGTGGGTATCCAAAAGGGCAATGCCCTCTTTTTCGTAAAGCGGATTTTGTTTAAGGTCGAGACGTGGCGAATCGATATGCGCTCCCAAAATACGGATACCTTCTTTGACCGGTTTTTGACCTATAACGTAAAGGCAAAGGTTTTTATTTTTGTTGACAAAATAAACCTTATCGCCCTTTTTAAGACTCTTAAAGCTTTCTACGGGTTTAAATCCCTTAGCTTCGGCTGCCTTTACAGCTTCCTTTACTGCCAAGCGTTCCGTCTTGCTTGCGGAAAGGAAATCGATATATTCCTTACCGAAATCGAATATCGCCTGTTTCTTTTCAGCCGAAATGTCTTTCCAAATGTTTTTCGAATACATATATATATACCTCCGTGAAGAATTTTTTACTTATTATGTTCCGCAAACGATTTCGTCTGCGCTAATAACCTTGTTTTAGCGGATTTTGTTTAGTCGTAAAGCTTAGATACCGACGCATCGTCATGAATACGCTCGATTGCCTCGGCAAAAATGGGCGCTACGGTAACAAGCTGAAGTTTGTTTATACGCTTTTCGTGCGGGATCTCGATGGTATCGAGAACAAACAACTTTTCGATAACCGAATTTTCCAATCTTTCTATCGCCGGTCCGCTGAGAACACCGTGAGTGCAGCATGCGTAAACGGTCTTTGCCTTACCTACTTCTTTAAGCGCCTTCGCACCCTGTACGATAGTCCCGGCAGTGTCTATCATATCGTCTATCATAAGACAAGTCTTGCCTTCTACGTCACCGACGATATTCATAACTTCCATAACGTTAGCCTTAGGACGACGCTTGTCCACGATAGCAAGCGGCGCATTAAGCTTAGCAGCCAACGCTCTTGCTCTCGCAACCGAACCCACGTCGGGAGATACCACTACAAAGTCCTCGCCTTTAACCCACGGCTCCTTGCTGATAGCTTCTTTAAGTACGGCAAGGCCGAGTAAATGATCGACGGGAATATCGAAGAAACCTTGTATCTGCGCTGCATGCAAATCCATGGTAAGCACCCTGTCCGCACCTGCAGATTCGATAAGATTGGCTACGAGTTTTGCGGTAATGGGATCGTGAGCCATCGCTTTACGATCCTGACGAGCATATCCGAAATACGGAATTACGGCGTTTATTCGTCCTGCGGACGCACGCTTAAGCGCATCTATAATAACGAGCAACTCCATAAGATTGTCATTGACGGGCGCAGAAGTGCTGTTGATTACAAACACATCGGCTCCTCGCACCGATTCATCCAAATGTACGGAAATTTCGCCGTCGCTAAACTTGCCTACATGAATAGGTCCAAGTTCGCAATGCAGTCTTTCTGCAATGGCTTTTGCGAGTCCCGGACAACCGTTACCCGAGAAAATCATCATCTTGTTATTACCCTGCGGTACCATAACATCCTCCTAAATCGTGGTTACAAAAATTATATTAAGCGCACCCGTCGCAAAAATCTGGTTGCGGTTATTACTTGTCTTTGCGAGGCTTTGTTGTCTGACGCTCTCTCGCTATGACAAAACTCGACGGCGGCACGTCCTCCGTTACGGTAGAGCCTGCCGCTATAAACGAATCGTCTCCTATGTGTATCGGCGCAACGAGGTTACAATTACTTCCGACAAACGATTTTTCGCCTATAATCGTGCGATTCTTGGTTTTGCCGTCGTAATTTGCTACGACTACGCCGCATCCGATATTTACATCGTCTCCGACGGACGCATCCCCTATGTAAGCGTGGTGAGCCGCCTTAACTCCGCTGCCGAGCCTGCTCGCTTTTATCTCCACAAAATCGCCTATTCTGCAATCGTCGCCGACGACTGTCCCCGGTCTTATATATGCAAACGGTCCGATCTTAGAGTGTTTGCCTATCACTCCGGACAATACGTAGCTGCTTTCTATCGACGCTCCTTCGTCTATCACTGAACCGTCGATAGTGTTGCGATCTCCTATACGGGCTTTGTCTTTGATTACGGTCTTACCGCGTATGACGTTAAACGAACCTATCGTAACGCCTTTGCCTATAATTACATCGCAGCCTATTGTCGTAGTAGACGGATCTTGAAAATGTACGCCGTTATTCATATGATACGAAATGATACGATTTTTGAGAGCGTCGGTAAGCATGCCTATCTGCTTATAGTTAAACGCCGTCATAAAATCTTCTTCGTCAAAATAATAGGGCGATATCGGGGGCAATTTGTCTATGGATAAAAGATATTGCGTCCTGAACACGTAACCTCTTGTCATCTTGAGTGCGTTCAAATCGTTTTGTTTAAGTGCCGTAACGGCATCTAAAACCGTTTTTCGAGTAATAAGCGGAGTATCCGAATACAAAACTACCGTATACTCGGACTCTTTAATGAGGTAAGGTCTTACAAGTACCGGAAGCGGCAAACCGTCGCTGTTTACCACCGATCCGCAATAACTTTCGCCCAAAGCAAAACTAACCCAATCGAGCATGGGTTTGCCCAAAATCTCGATGGACGACGTGTCTTCGAGCGTCGGATAAGATACCTTTAGAATTATGCCGCAAATATTACTACGCATGGTTTTATTATACAATTACTCCCCTTTAATGTCAATTGTTTGCTCGTTTTTTTTCGCTTGCGCCCTTAACTTTTTAAAAAATTCGGTCAAAATGGAAGAACATTCCTTTTCCATAATTCCGCCCTCAATCTCCACGGTGTGATTAAGTCCGGCATCTACGACATTCATAATCGAACAACAGCAACCGTATCTCTTGTCGTATGCCCCGAAATATATCTTGCGTATCCTCGAATTGACTGCCGCCCCGCCGCACATTGCGCACGGTTCCAACGTAACATACATATCGCAACCGCTGAGATTCCACACGCCGAGTTTTTTCCCCGCTTTTTTTATTGCCAAAACTTCGGCATGTGCGGTTCCGTCATGCAAAGTGTTTCGCAAATTATGAGCTCTCGCTATAATCTTTCCGTCTTTGACTATTACCGCACCGACAGGGACTTCGCCTTTTTGCTCCGCCTTTAATGCCTCTTTAATTGCCGCTTTCATAAATTTCATGATATTTCTCCGTAATAAACAAAGGCAACTCCAAATTACGCTCTATGTCGTCGAGCGTCGATTGCTCGGTAAGCGGATGCGGCGGCATACCTATTTCCACGGTAACCGCAGGTATTCCGTTAAGTATGCACCAATCTTTATATCCGCCTGCGCTTTGGTTTTCGCCGTCAACGACAGTGTAATTCAATCGTTTTCCTATGGCATAAGCCATTTTGCGGAGTCTTTCGTCCGCCCCCGCAAACTCCCAATAAATTTCCCTGCCTGCGCAATGATAACTGAGCGTAAAACAAGGCTTGACTTTGCGTGTAAAATTTACCAACGCCGCCGTTTCCGGCTCGCTTTCGGCTCCGCTGCCTATGTACCCTTGCGGTGCGGGATAAGTTAAATTATATCTTCCTCTGCCGTACTTTGCGTCGAAATTTACATTTAAGTCCACCGCTCCGGCGTTCGCCTTCCACATGGTAAAATCGGAGCCGCCGTTAACTCGCAAAAGAAACGGATCTTCGCTTCCGTAAGCACACAGCTGCGCTCCGTCCGGATTGAGCATGGGTAAAAAATAAAAGGTGTCGATGTTTGCCCCTTGCTCCGTCAACCTTTTCAGCTGTTTCATTGCCAAAACGCAAGTTACGTTTTCTCTTGCGTGGATACCGGCGGTAATAA
>FR884021.1:4763-12395 GCA_000435495.1 Firmicutes bacterium CAG:552
GTAATAAAAAAAGTCTTGCCGCCGTTACCGACTTTTATGGCATAAATATCTCTGCCGTTAACGGATTTGCCTATACTCACGGCATTATAATTTTGTCCGACTATATCGGCTTCGAGCTTATCAAAAGTGTACATACGCCTTTATATGCCCGCTAACCGCTATTTGTGATAAGGCAACCCCTCGGCTATGGTAAACGCCCGATAAATCTGTTCGAGAGTCATTACCCGCATCAGCATATGCGGAAACGTCATTCGTCCGAACGAAATGCGTTTATCCGCAATCGAACGAACCCTGTCGTCCACGCCTCGACTTCCGCCTATTACGAAGGTTATCGTGTCACTTTGCAAAAAAGCATTTTTCATCGACGCAGACAACTGTTCGCTGGAAAGCAACTCGCCTCCTATATCCGTAAGAAAAACTTTGCCTTCTATCGCACGTAAAATATCGTCGCTCTCTTTGACGATCTCGTCCGAACCGTCTTTGTCTTTTAGCTCCGTAACGGTGACTGTCGCAAATCTTTGCAACCGTTTAAGATATTCCGAACATGCGTCCGCAAAAAACTTCTCTTTTAACTTGCCTACAACAACCAACTTTATCTTTTTCATACCACGTTAAACAGATAGGTTATAAACGTCGAAATAACGGTCATGACTATAGCGCCGATGTAAAATGCTTTCTCTTTTTTTGTGGGTTTGTAAGCGACGCAACAATTTATCGAAGTTACCCGATTGCTTTTTTTGGATATTCTCCATATCCAGACAAGCAGTCCGAAAAATGCGGCGAGAACCACGGCGTACATCGCCGCCGCAACCGCAAAATTACCGGTCAGCACATCGTTAAGCGCATTATAAAAATTACCGCCTACCGCCCATCCGTAATACTCGGCACTTTCCATATATACGCTAAACGCATTATTCATAAAGTGTATTATCATCGCCGGATACACGGAGCCGCTTTGTAACGTTATAAAAGCAAGTACCGCTCCGAAAACGGCGGTATATGCCGACTGCATTATGTACTGGTGAAACAATCCGAACGCTATTCCGACCAACACTATCGTCTTTACTTTTCCGTGAGTTTTACTCATAGCGGTAAGCAATCCGCCCCGATTGACGAATTCTTCGCAGACGGCAGGCAAAACTGCCGTCAAAAATATGCTTAAGATAAAGTACGCCGCATTAAAACTTCCCGGCAAAACGGTATCCGCAGACGACGGCGTATAGCCTAAAATAATCAAAATAATCTGCCAAGCCAAGCTTACGCCGACCGAAACCAACGGCGCCAAAAGTCCGAGTAAAACGGCTATAAGGCAAATACGATAATCGGTCTTTCGGTAATTCGACATTTCACACACGCCGGGAAAACCGCCCTCGACCTTTCGGAAATAAAATAACGGAAAAAGCAAAAGTATAAAAACCTGCACCGGCACGGTAAATATGGCGTCGAGCAGCAAGTTAAGCCATGCTTCATCCATTTCGCTGTCGATAAGAGCAATTTGTACGTAATAGCTCACTATCCTCATTACAAGTAACGCAGTCGCTATGACAAAAGCCGCTATCGACACCGCTTTATATCTTCGTCTGATAATTTCCTGATCCATCTGATCTACTCCTTTTTCCCCCGTCAAGTCAATCCCGCTGCCTCTATAGCAAACGTCACCGCCCACAAAATACAGGTCATCCACAAATATATTTTTAACGCAGCATTTCTAAACGATTCTTTTCGTCGCAACTCTTTGTCCGTGTATTCCTTAATAAGCATCTCCTGATAGGCGTGTCTGCTTATACGTTTCGGTTCGCCGGTTTGCGTATCGAAGCCGATTATTACCGTTTCGATAGGCGAAACGTTAGGCACTTCATTTATGTCATATATCGGTTTTCTGCTACGTTCGTCTATCCACAGCAGAGTATCTTCCTTGCGATCGAACTTTTCGGGACATAACCTTTTTTCTCTTTTCCCGACTACCTGCGTTACAAACATAATAACGGTTATAGCAACCACCGGCGCAACCACGACAAGCAAAATAAAACGAAGAGCGTTTCCTTCTATGCCTGCGTAAAATGCGTCCGCTGCTTTGCCTACTTTTGTTACCGATACGAGTATAGCTAAAAGATTGCTGACAGAATGCACTATCATTCCCGCAACTACCGAACCGAATCGCATTACCGTTACGGCAGCCACGAACCCCAAAATAAACTGATATACCGTTTGATGCGGATTAGTGTGCATCAACATGAAACACGTTGCGCTCATAAGACTGCAAGATACTACGCTTCGTTTTTCACTCATTCCGCTAAGCAATGCGTCCCGGAAAACAAGTTCTTCACCGATGGGCGCCGCTATGGTAGTACACACAAAAACCAAAATCAATTCGGGAACGCTGCCCATACTAAGTTCGCTACTCGATACGACATGGAATTTCTCCAGCAATAATTCCCACCCGTACGCCGGACCTATACAACCGAAAAAAGTCACGATGGCAATAATTACGGATACGCAGACTGCCAAAAAAGAGATTTTGTTGCGTATTTCGTATACAGTGCGCACCTTACGACTTTTTTTGAACGACAAGTAGCTACCGATATACGCCGCCTGAAACAAAAGCATCAAAACGTATTCAGTTATCGACCGAAGCATATCGTCGCCGGCAAACACAACGGAAATCACGGATAGCAAAATCGATCCGATAACGTTTAGCCCCATTACGATTAAAAACGCCGTAAGCATCAAACCGGAGCTTTCTCCAAAGCTTATTTTGCGACGTTTCATTATGTAACCTCCATTACCGAACTCAAGCGGTCCTGCAAAGCGACGCTTACCGGAATAGCGTATCCTGCCTCGTTAAGCGCCTTGCGAGTAGTCTCCAACGCAAGTTCCGGCGTATTGTTTTCCTGAGACAAGTGTCCGAGCATTATGGCCCTGCATCCGCTTTCTGCCGCAAACAACGAAGCCTTTGCGCTGTCCGAGTTGCTTAAATGCCCGTACCGAGAGGAAATTCTATTTTTCAACGCTTGCGAGTATTTGTCGGTGCGTTTAAGTATATCTTCGTCGTAATTGGACTCTATAAACAATGCGTCCGAGCCCTCGATTTGCTTTGCCTGCGATTGCGTAAACACTCCGAGGTCGGTCATTACGCTGAGCTTTCTGCCACCGTTATAAAAACTGTATCCCACGCACGGAACGTCGTGACTTACTCTAAACGGCGAAACGGTAATATCCCCCAGATAGAAATCTCCGTCAAACGCCGTTACTTCCGCCCCGCCCATAACTATATCCTTTACCTTATCGTAACAACCGCCGAAGCAGTAAACCGACGGAGAATACTTACGAACGAAAGATGCGAGACCTGACACGTGGTCGCTGTGCGTATGAGTTATAAGCAAATTTATTTTGCCTCCGCCAAACTTGCCGAGTCCTCGCTCTATTCTCTTTAAACTAATGCCCGCATCGATGATTACCGTAGTGTTTTCCGAAGAGAGGTACAAGCAGTTTCCTCTGCTGCCGCTTGCCAAACTGCAAAATCTGAGGCTCATTTACCGCAACCACCGCAATGCGAGCAATTACCGTCGCAATGCTCCTTTTTTGCGCAATTTACAATAAGTTTTCCGCTGTATACTTGTTCCGTTTTGCCGCCGCAATGAGGGCATGGCGGATAATTTCCGTCCGCTTTAACGAGTTCTTCGTTAACGAATCCGCAGCGAGTACATTTTAATTCCAATAACGGCATAATCTCCTCCGAGTAAAATATAACACAAACGGCGGTATTTGTCAATAACCGCCGCCGTCCGAGCGCTATAAATCTCAATTTTTGCGTACCGCCGCTTTTCTATCGTCAGTTAACGTTGACAATCGCTTTGCAACCAAACAAAAACGAAAAATTTTCATATTTAGGTATTTAAATCCGCTTTATGCTCTTTTGTCTTTACTGTAGCGTTGAGTCAAAAAGTCAAAAGAGCATAAAATTATTTTACCCAAAGACTACCCCTATCTTAAAACAGGTTATATACATTCGTCTCAGCAAAGTCCAATTTGATTTATATAACCATTCTGCCTTGTCCGGGCAAATCTACCGTTTGCATTATTTCCGCTTCTTCTCCGTCGTTAGCATCGATATAAACGAAATACGTTGCCCCCTTATACGCTGCGGTAACTTCGTAACAAAGCCGCTCCGTTCTGCCATCGGGAATTAGAGCAAGTCTTACGTTTTTTACGGTAAGAATAGGGGATGTTCGGGAAACCGCCTCGCTTGCCGTAAGCACGGGCTTAAGTTCGCTCTCTTCATGCGTTCGAGAGTAGCCGGTTGCCTCTACGCCGCCGAACTCTCCCGCCGAATTTACCTTGACTTTTATAAGATTCGTGTAGCAAATTACACCGCTTTCCATGCCGGCAAAATTGACTACCGCCTCGCCGTCGACTTGGTTATACCATACCGGAACGAACGAAGCGTATCCTAATTTTCGGGCATATTCGCTCGCTTTTTTTATGGCAAAATTCTCATCTATGTCCGACATGTCTTTGTCCGTAAGCACGTTTGCGAGAAGTATCAAGCCGCCTTTTTTACTTATCTCTACAAAAGCGTCTTTACCATCGTAATTGCAAGAAAATATAAAGCTTTGCGGTTCGTCACCCTCGCCTATTATCGTCGGATCGAGGAAGCCGTAATCGATAGCCGCCTTTTTTGCCTCATCCGCACCTATTTCTTTAAGAGATTCGAGTGCGCCGAAAGATTTCTTTTGCTCTGCGTCCGAATACGGACCGTCGTATATGAGCGATGGATATTCGTCATCGGGTTCACTGTCTTTTTCTTTAAAATCGAACGACAGTAACTCACTATCCCCGACGTGATTTATAATCAAGAAATCTTCTTTTACCTTGGCAAGTATATTGTCTATTCTTTCCTTTAACTGCGTTGCCGCCGCAAGCAGATTTTCCGCCTGCGCTCTGTATTCGGTCAAATCTTTTCCCCTCAACGCAGCTGCGGTAAGACTATACGACCAGTCCTCGAGCTGATTGAGAAATTTAACTGTTTTTACGGTATTTTCTCTCTTTATCGGCAACCTTCCCAGTGAATCCAACGCCTCCGATGCCGCCCTGTGATTTTGAGCAGCCAGAATGCCGCTTTCCGCATCGGACGCACTTACCATAATTTTTGCAAGATTGCTTTCGACCGTGTTTATTCCTTCGCGCATGGCGTAAAAATTGCTTTGATATCCACTCTCCAACTCCGTAAGAGTTTTAGAATGATTTTTTTTGATATAAAATAGCCCCGTCAATAAACTTGCGATTAAAACAACCGCCGCAAGCGACACGGCAACGGTTACATATTTCCCTCTTCTCGTCATAAATCTGCCTCCTTCGTTATTTCGCAAAAGAATGTCTGCCTATCTTTAAAGTAACCTTCAGACTCCATATCCACTTGCTCGTTGCGGTCGCCGGATTGTAATAGTACAGACACCCGCCCGTAGGATCCCAACCGTTTAATGCGTCTCTCGCCGCCTTATAAGCAGTTTCGTTGGGGGTGTAGTTTATTTGCCCGTCGCTTACGCACGTAAACGCCCCGTTTTGATATATTACGCCGGAAATCGAATTCGGGAACGAAGACGACTTGACTCGGTTAAGAACCACTGCGGCTATAGCAACCTGCCCGGTATACGGCTCTCCTCTCGCTTCGGCGTACACGCACCGAGCCAGCAAATTCAAATCGCTGTTACTTATACTCGACGAAGACGAAGCGGAAAGCTTTATGCCCATAGCCGCCTCTGTTGCAGGTCCGACCTTGCCGTCGACCACCAGTCCGTTTTTACGCTGAAAATACTTGACTGCCGCAGTCGTTTTGCTGCCCCAGATACCGTCGACCTTTCCGCTGTAATACCCCCAGTTAAGCAGTCTCGTTTGCACCGTCCGGATATTTGCGGAAGTATCGCCTTTGCTGATATGCGCCGCATACGCCCGTTGCGGACAAAAACCTAACGCCGTTATAATCAGCACAACCACAAGCAAAATAGCCGTTTTGTTTTTCAATAGAATCCTCCCTTACGAAAGGCCCAACCATTCTCTTATTATGGATTTGTATTTTACTCCGCCGTTTCCTTCGAGGTAACACAGCGGCGGATAAATTACGCACCACCAGTTATCCCCTTCGCCGCTGCCCAACGAAATAATCAAAGCGTCATAGTAGCCGCTTTCAAGCGTTACGTCACCGTAACTGCGAGTGGGGAAAAACTCGTTTTTCAACGTTGCCGAAGCCTTGTACGAGAAACCGTTTTCAATAAGCGTACGGTTAGCGATTTCAATAAGCGTATTCGTTTTTGATGCAACTTTTCGTTTTGCATCTTTTACCGAACGGGCATCGAGATCGGCAAGATATTCGATAATCTTGTCTCTTACTTTCAGCTTAACCTCTTGATCTTCGGCGGCGTTACTGTCCGCTCTGATGTGCAGTCTGAGAACATCCCTTTCGTTTACCGTCGTAGTATTTGCGCAACTGACCGAAAATATGCCGATTAAACATAAGAATGCCGTAAAAATGCGCATCAGTGCGCTTTTCACATAGCTAGTCTTCCTTGGCGAGCTATTATATTCGCTGCGACGATGTTGTTCGGCCTTTCTTTTTATTCTTACCTTTCCTTTGAAATAGATTTTCATAATTACCGCCTATATGTTTTCGATACGGTAATTATATCCGCTTTTTGCGCTCTTATACATTACGACAATATAATGTTTTTAACATACGATACAAAATTAAAACGACAGCCTGCGTAGAATTTTTAAGCTTATCGACAAAACAACTTTTATTAGCTCGATGTTTTTTCACGCATAAATGACGCCGAGCAAAATCTAATGCCGACGCCGCTTTTGATATTAACCATAACGTAAACGTAAATTTCCGTCGTGCTTAATTGCGTTTTGTTAATTTTGCTATTTCCGTATAGGCAACCTGCAATTAAAAAATCGACAAATTTTGGATAGAGGAACCCAACAACAAAAAATTTATCTTATTATAAAACCCGGTTGCGCTCTTTCAAAAAGACACGAAAATTTTAAATGAAAAAATATTTTCTTTTTTTTACTTCAGCCTCTCTTCTTAAATAAATAATCAACAAAATTTAGAAAAAATCAACAGTTTGTTTAACGTTCCGCAAAAAACTTGTAAAAGTCCGAGAAAAAGTTATACCGTTCTATCTTGGCTAATCCGTCGAAAAAAGTTTTATCCGAACCTAACACAAACAAATTCATAACAACTGCGTCCTTGCGCAGAAATAATCCTAATTCTTTAATTCTGCCGTTTATGAATTCCGTGTAAGTCTTTCCGAAATACGGCGTGAAGCGATAAAAAAACCGCTGATATTTTCCCTATCACCGACTTAAACCACAAGTATTAAGTTTTTATTTTCGTTACATAAAGAACCTCCGATTTTGTATTTATGGATAAAAAACCGCGCGATTTCGGTTGCCTTAAAACAAGCTCGTTCTTCGCACGGATTTTAATCCCGATTATTTAATTTTTAGTCGATTTTATCTAAAAAATCGTAACACAATAAAACACACGCCGAAATCTCTCTTTTTTAACCATTTCAACGCCCGTCGAGGAATTGCTACACCTGACTACAATTCTATGGTAAACGACGGTAA
>FR884022.1 GCA_000435495.1 Firmicutes bacterium CAG:552
CGTGATGTATTATATCGTGTCCGAGCTTAGATAATACATCTCTATACCCATACTCGCATCGAGAACAGCCATATTCTTCGTATCCGTCTTCCGTACACGTCGGTTGCTTTTCTCCGACAAAAATACAATCATGCCCATACATAGGCTCAAATGTTTTTTCTTTTATTCCGCAAACTTTGCACTCAAAAATCGCTTCATAATCCGTTTCGCAACTTCTTTCGGACAACACCGTTTTAACAAAATCATGCGGTTTCATTGGTATAGACGTTACATCGATTCGATTTCCGCATGTCAAACAATGTCGTGATCGTTCACCTTTTTCATCACACGACGGCTGCTTATCCACAGTATACTCGTTATCATATTTATGACCGAGGGCAGGTATCTCTTTAATGGTCGAGAATCCACACCGTAAACATTTTTCATAATCGCAATAACCGCCGATTTCACAAGTCGCCGTCTTGCCTTCAACAAATATCATATCGTGACCGAGCTGCGCGTACTCCTTGTACGTCGTATAATCGCAACGCACGCATTTTTCGTATGCGTTATGCCCTTTTTGCGTACATGACGGCATCAATACATCGAAAAATTCCAATTCATGCCCAAGCATAAATAGCGCTTCTTCTTTTGTTCTACCGCAATTTGCGCATTCGTAC
>FR884023.1 GCA_000435495.1 Firmicutes bacterium CAG:552
CGACTCTATTTTATTTCGTGCCGATATAGAGACGATCGTTTGCTAAGAAACGGTCGTTTTTTTATTTGTCCTTTTTCCGCATAACTCGGTTATTTGTCCTTTTAAATATAGTCATGTTCATGCAGTTGCGATTACGTATGCAGTCACTGCAATTAAGCCTTTGTTTGGCGTAATTGTAAACATTTTTATTTTGATTTCTTCATTTAATGTAACAGGTGGTTTTTTGAATTCGTATCTTCGATATACCTATTTACTTTATATGACTGTGCGCATAGAGTTTAACTGTTTTAATTCTACCGCTTTTGAGCTTGGTTGTCGTTTTTTGTTAAACGGCAAGTTGTTTTTTTAGGCATATTCAGATTTAAATTCACTTATGTATTGCCTACGACTGCTATTTGCGTAGGTCAAATGACGTTCTTAAATTCTGGGTTTACTTACCAAACTAAATTTCAGCCTTTCCCGGATATAAATGTTATCATTCAGCAGTCATATAGTCCAAAAGCATCCAAACGCATAGCCGCACTTTTTAAAGCATACTTATAAAGGGCGGAGGGTTTTAATGTACGAAACTATTTCTCCTTTGGAGGCAATAAAAAAGGTAGGCAGCTCTTACGGTGGCATATCCGACGAGCAAGCCGCCGAAAGGTTAAAACGATACGGAGCGAACAAGCTTGTTTCCAAAGGCAAGCAATCAATAATAAAGCGACTATTTAACGAATTACGTAATCCGATGACGCTTATTTTGATAGTTTCCGCAGTAGTAAGCGGAATCGTTTCATTTATAGGTAGCGAATTTCCTTCGGACGTTATTATAATAATGTTCGTAGTTGTGACTAACGCAGTTTTGGGCGTTGTGCAGGAAAGTAAGGCAGAAAAGGCAATCGAGTCGCTTAAGGAAATAAGTTCGCCGCATTCGAAAGTAATAAGAAACGGCGTGGTTAAAATCATTAAAAGTGAGGAAGTCGTATACGGCGACGTAGTAATATTTGAGGCGGGTTATGCAGTCCCGGCAGATTGCCGAATTATAGAAAGTAATTCGTTACGTATAGAGGAATCTGCGCTTACGGGAGAGTCTGTGCCTGCCGAAAAAAGCACATCGCTTGTAAAAAACGCCAAGCTCGGTGACAAAACGAATATGGCGTTTTGCGGAACCATGGTCGTTTACGGCAGCGGAAAAGGCGTAGTCGTCGCTACCGGTATGAATACCGAAATGGGCGCAATAGCAAAGGAGTTGGACTTAGCAAAGGAAAACAAAACGCCTCTTCAAAAGAGATTGGACGAACTGAGCAAAACGCTTACTTTTGTTGTTTTGGCAATTTGCTTAGTAATTTTTGTCGTGACTCTGATAAAGAACAAATCGTTTTCTCCGAAAACGATTTTGGATACGTTTATGATAGCAATCTCTTTAGCCGTAGCCGCTATCCCCGAAGGACTGGCTTCCGTCTTTACTATAGTGCTAAGTATAGGCGTTACCAATATGGCGAAGCACAACGCCGTCATAAGAAAGTTGACGGCTGTTGAGACGCTCGGGTGTGCGCAAATTATTTGTTGCGACAAAACCGGCACGTTAACCAAAAACAAAATGACTGTAGTGGAGACGTACGGCGGTGCAGATTTGCTGCTGAGTATGGCGATGTGCAACGACGTATCCGTTCAAGGCAACTACAACGGAGAACCTACCGAACTGGCGTTAGTGGAATATGCTGCAAAAAAGCAATACGATAAGCGAAACTTAATACAAAGGTATCCGCAATTAGGAGAAATGCCTTTCGATTCGGAGCGTAAAATGATGTCGGTAAGTCTGGATTGCAACGGAGCGCCGCTTCAGATTACGAAGGGTGCGCCGGATGAAATTCTTAAGCGTTGTAAATATAACGTTTCGGAAGGAGTAAAGATGGAAACGGACGAAGTAACTTTGCGTAGGCTTCAACGTGTATATAAACAAATGGCGTCTAAGGCACTCAGGGTGCTTGCGTTTGCAATGAATCGACGTGCCGACGGCAAAATAGCAGAGGACGAAATGTGCTTTGTGGGGTTTGCGGGAATGATCGATCCCGTGCGCCCGGAAGTCGCTGCGTCGATCGCCGAATGCAAGCGAGCAGGAATAAAAGTAGTTATGATTACCGGCGATCATAAGCAAACGGCAACCGCAATAGCTAAGGGGATAGGAATACTTACAAACGAATCGCAAGCTATTGACGGAGCCGAATTGGACTCGCTCAGCGATGGACAATTGGCAAAGCAAATAAATTCATTGACTGTATTTGCCAGAGTTCAACCCTCCGACAAGATGCGAATAGTCAAAGCATTTCAAAGCGAAGGCATGGTTGTGGCTATGACCGGTGACGGTATAAACGACGCTACGGCAATAAAGGCGGCGGACATAGGAGTGGCGATGGGCGACGGGTCCGATGTGGCAAAAGGAGCGTCGGACATGGTGCTTACCGATGACAATTTCGTCTCGATAAAAGACGATGTTAAGGAAGGTCGCAGGGTTTACGATAACGTTCGCAAGGCGATACAGTTTTTGCTTGCCTCTAACCTCAGTGAAGTTTTGTGCATATTTATCGCTATGATTCTCAGTATACCATTTCTGAAACCGGCGCACTTGCTTTGGATTAACTTGATTACCGATTGTTTCCCTGCGCTTGCTTTGGGATTGGAGCCGTGTGAGGATGATATTATGGACAGACCGCCTCGCAGCCATACAAAGGGGCTGTTTTCGGACGGAATGGGTGTAGATATTGTATTTCAGGGAATAGTCGTTACGGCACTTACAATAGCGTCGTATTACCTAGGAAGCGACGGTACTACCATGGCGTTCCTGACACTGTCGATGTGCGAAATATTCCATTCATTTAATATGCGCTCGCAAAAATCGGCATTCGGACTTAAACACAACAAATATATATGGCTTTCTATGGCTGCATCGGTTTTGTGTACTTCCGCAGTGTTGTACGTGCCGTTCTTGGCAGGCGCATTCGAGTTTACTGCGCTTTCGTCCGGCGATTATCTTGTTGCGATGTGTCTCGCCGTGACTGTTTTGCCCATAGTAGAACTCAGCAAAATTATCAAGAGATTTTTTATTTCAAGTCGTAAAAACGAACAAACGTATAAGCGGTTCGATTTCAAACGAGCAAAAGGAGCATAAAAAACACAGAACTTTACGATTTGGAAGTATTAAATATTAAGACAAACAGACATACTAACGACATGCTTATAGTTTTCTTAAAATCGCTTATTATTTTTGTAGCGGTAGTTATAGCGGTAAGACTTATGGGTAAACGCACAATCAGCGAAATGCAGCCGTTTGAGTTGGTAGTCACGCTAATAATATCCGAAGTTGCATGTATCCCCATAAACGATCCGTATATACCCTTCTACGCAGGACTGATTCCTATAGTCACTCTTACTTTTTTGGAAGTGCTTGTTTCGTTTATTTCCCGAAAAAGTATAAAGGTTCGTAGGCTCGTAAGCGGAAGAGCCATGCTCGTAATAGATAAGGACGGCATAAATTACGAAAATCTAAAGAAACTTAATATGAACGTTCACGATCTTATCGAAACCGCACATTCGAGCGGTTATCCTGACGTAAGCGAAATTGCATACGCAATCATCGAAACAAACGGAAAAATGAGCGTTGTCGAAAAGACAGAAGAGCAGCCTCTTTTACCGTTGATTTTAGTTGTAGACGGTAAAATAAACGAGAGCAACGTCAAAAAAAGTCAAAGTACGGAAGCCGATATAAACAAAGTTTTAAAGCAAAACGGCGTTGCGCTTAAAGACGTATTGTACGCCGACGTAAGGCAGGACGGGACTTTTTATGCGTCGCCTAAAAACGGCGGCTGTTTTACCTCAAACCTTGCGGTGGGAGGCGACTGGTGAAAAAACTCGTTATCGTATGCGTTATTTTTGCGCTCGTTATCGGAATGGGTATAGCCGAAACAATTTATACTTACGGCGTTTACGACGAAATTTACGTCACGTTGACCGAAGTAAAAGAGAGTATAGGGGCGGAGTTCGGACAAGATACGTTGCCTTTGACTCAAAAAGCCGTAAAAAAGTGGAAAGACAATAAGGAAATTCTTTTTTGTCTAGGCAATCATAACGTGCTTAGAACCGTAGACGAAAAACTTACTTCGCTCGGGAAGATGGTGGAGATAGATTACGTGGACGACGCAAAGGTTAATTTGGATGTGTGTTTGAGCCTGATAGAGGCGGTGCGAAACGATAACGTGCCCAATTTAACAAACATGTTTTAGACACGACATCGTGTATTTCACAATAATTACACGGACAATGGCAAATGCAACCGCAAAAACGGTTGCATTTTTTTGTGCGCATAAGCTATAATAGAGCTACTATAATAACACATAGTGGAGGCACTATCATGAGTTTAAGTAAAAGAGCTATGGGCGTATCGCCCTCGTTGACGCTTGCTATAAGCGCAAAGGCAAAGAAGATGAAGGCAGACGGTTTGGATGTAGTTTCGTTTGGAGCCGGAGAACCGGATTTCGACACGCCGAAGTATATCATCGACGCAGCGAAAGAAGCTCTTGACAAAGGTATGACCAGATACACGCCTGCAAGCGGTACCATGGAACTTCGCAAAGCCATTTGCGACAAGTTGCAGAGAGAAAACGGCGTTTCTTACGATCCCTCGCAGATAGTCGTAAGTAACGGCGCAAAGCATTCTCTTTCCAACGCTATCCGCGCCCTTATAGAAGAAGGCGACGAAGTAATTATCCCGGCTCCGTTTTGGCTTACATATCCCGAACTCGTTAAGCTTTCGGACGGAACTCCGGTAATAGCCGAGCTTAAGAAGGAAAACGGATACAAGCTTACTCCCCCAGAGCTTAAAAAACTTATAAATCCCAAGACTAAGGCAATAATTATCAATAACCCTTGCAATCCTACCGGCGTAGTTTACAGCAAGGACGAAATCGCAGCATTGGCAAAAGAACTCGAAAATTATCCGCAGGTTTATATTATCGCAGACGAAATTTACGAAAAACTCGTTTACGGTGTAGAAACCATGAGCATTGCAGCTTATTCGGAATCCATCAAGGCTCGTACCGTTATCGTTAACGGCATGTCTAAGGCTTATGCGATGACTGGTTGGAGAATAGGATACACAGCGTCCGACGCCGCTCTCGCAAAGGCAATGGGCAGCATTCAGTCGCATTCGACTTCTAACCCCAACAGCATAGCTCAGTACGCTTCCATGAAGGCGCTTAGCGATCCTGAAGGCAAAAAGTTCCTTACCGAAATGGTGGGCATATTCGCAAAACGTCGCAACCTCATGGTGGAGCTTACGGACAAAATCGGACTTCCCATAATTAAGCCCGAAGGAGCGTTCTACGTTATGATAGACGTAAGCTCGTTGTTCGGCAAAAAATATGACGGCGAACAGATCAATTCGGCTTTCGACGTAGCTTCGGTTATGCTTGACAAGTTGTATACCGCCGTTATACCTTGCGAATCTTTCGGCGCTCCGCACTTTGTAAGACTCAGCTACGCTACGAACGAAGGCGAAATCCGCAAGGGATTGGAGAGATTCGAAAAATTTGTAAAAGGCTGCAAGTAATCTGACTGTAGTTAAGCTTGAGAAAAAGGAAATTTTATGGAAATAGTGTATAGCGCAATAAAACCTACGGGCAAACTTACGATAGGCAATTATCTCGGCGCAATCAAAAATATGGTTGCGTTGACCGAAAGCTATCGTTGTTTTTACACGGTAGCCGATTTGCACAGCATAACGGTCAGCATAGAACCTAAAGTGCTCAGAGAAAACACTCTCGAGATGCTTGCTCTTATGCTTGCGTCCGGACTCACTCCGGATAAATGTGTGCTGTTTTTGCAATCGTCCGTTTCCGCACACAGCGAGCTCGGATGGATACTCAATTGCTATACGCAGTTCGGGGAAGCTCGGCGTATGACTCAGTTTAAAGACAAAAGCGCAAAGCATCCCGATAATGTAAACGTGGGATTGTTCGATTATCCGGTGCTTATGGCTGCGGACATATTGCTTTATCAGGCAAAATATGTTCCGATAGGTACGGACCAAAGACAACATCTCGAATTGGCTCGGACTATCGCCGAAAGATTCAACAACAGATATTCGCCGACTTTTGAGATTCCCGAGGGCATCTATCCCAAGGTAGGCAAAAAAATAGGAAGTTTACTTGCGCCCGAACAAAAAATGGGTAAGAGCGAAGAAAATCCTAACGGCACGGTATTTATGCTTGACGACAAAGATACGATAATGCGCAAGTTTAAGCGAGCCGTTACTGACAGCGATACCGATATCCGTATGGACGGAAGTAAGCCCGGTATAAGCAATCTTCTTACCATATATGCAGCGTTTAACGATATAACGGAGAGTGAAGCCGAATCGAAATTTGCCGGCAGTACTTACTCCGATTTTAAGACGGCAGTGGGAGAAACGGTTGCCGATAAGCTCGGCAAGATACAAGCCGATTACAAAAGAATAAGAGAGGACAAACAATACCTCGAGTCCGTAATGAAAGACGGAACGTCCGCAGCGTCCGCCGTAGCAAACAAGACTTTGAGCAAGGTAATGCGCAAAGTCGGATTTTTGAGATAATGTACGGGTATGTTACGCCGCCGCCTCTTCCCAAAGAAGAGATGGCGGTATACAACTCGTTTTACTGCGGAATATGCAAGTCAACGGGTAAATCGGTAGGGCAAAAGGCTCGGTTTACCACTAATCACGAGATAACCTTTTTTGCTTTGCTCTCTCACGAACTTACAAAGGAAGATACAAATTTTTCCGTTTGCCGATGCTTGTTTTCCCGTCATAAGATTGTCGTTGCGGAAAGTGCGCTGATGGACGACGTAGTTGCGTTAAACTTGATACTGTCGTATTATAAGGCTGTGGACGGGATTGTAGACGGCGACGGATTTAAGTATAAGGTATTTAAGCGAGCGCTTAGACCTGCTTATGAAAAGTCGGCACATAGATTACCTCAGACCGATGAGATCGTAAAATCAGGATACGAAAAGCTGCGCAGAGCGGAAAAGAATAGCGAAAAAAGTTTTGACAAAATTGCCGACGTTTTTGCGACCATGATGTCCGATTGCTTACAGCTTATTACGGGTACAAACGTTGCGAAAGGCGTCGTTTATAACGTCGCTAAGTTTATATATCTTGCGGATGCGTTGGACGACATAGACGAAGATTACAAAGCAAAGAGATATAACGTATTTTTGGCTAATTTACCGTACGAAGGAAGAGAACGGTTTATAAAAGATAATTACGAACGGCTGTCGTTTATTTTTGCGGCAACGATTAACAGGGCGATACAAAGTTTGGGCGAAATCGAACTTACCAGGTGCCACGATATATTGTGCGACATAGTGCAAAAAGGGTTGCGTCAAAAGACGGACCAACTGCTTAGCAGCAAAAAGAAATTGCCGCCACCCAAGATTTAGCGGCGGATAGGAGATAAAATGAAAAGTCCTTACGAAATTCTCGGCGTAACCGAAGAACAATCGCAGCAGGAAATAGAAGAGAGATACAAAGAACTGAAAGCAAAGTATGGCGAGCAACGTTTTGCTGCAGGAGAAGAAGGCTTTGAGGGCGCAAAAAAACTCGGTGAAGTCGAAGACGCATATAAAGCCATAAAGCTCGAGTGGGAGAAACGTCGCAAAGAGGAAACTTACGGCAGCGGTTTCGAAGCCGTGGAAAAATACGTAAAGGAAGATCTGTACGACGACGCTCAGGAAGTACTTAATTCAATTAAGGAAAAAAACGGCGAGTGGCATTATTATCAAGCCCTCGTATATTATAAAAGAGACTGGATGGACGATGCGTATACCCACCTCAAAGAGGCTGTCAAATGCGAACCGGACAATGCCAAGTTTAAATCTGCGCTCGACAAGATGAAGCTCGTTATAGGAAATCCCGAAACTAGACCTTCGCAGCTCGGTGCGGATATGCAGCGAAATTCTACGGGAAATTGTCTTAACAATTGTTGTAATGCGCTTTGCTGTGCCGAATGTTTACTTTTGCCGTTTTCTTGTTGCGGCAGATAAAGTATGACGACAAAGCAAATTTGCTACGGCGGAGTTACGGCAGCATTGTGTGCTGTTTGCATAATTTCCGCTTCGGGATTCGGAATAGTTTTTCCGCTGTTGATTTCTTGCGCCGTAACGTATTACTGCGCCATAAGACAGGGCGCAGTGTGCGCAACCGTTTCTGCGGCTGTGGCGAATTTAATTGCTTTTGCTTTTTTCGGCATAACCGCAGAGTTTTTGTTTAGCGCCTTGTTGTTTTCGCCGTTTTCGATACTGGTTTTTGTAACGAGGGGGTTGCGAGGTAAGCGTATATTGATAAGATGGGTGGTGTTTTTAGCTTTCGCCGCTGCAGTATACGCTTTGTTTGTAACTGTTTTTACGGCGATAATCGGCATAAAATCGGACGATTTCGTTTTTGTAGGCGTGTGGGGATTCGGTGTCATTTGGTCAATTGCGTTTGCCGCATTCGGATTCGTATTCGAAAAGGCGATAGATATGGTTGCAGCGAGGTTTAAAATATGATAAGAAAGAGACTGAAGAGTTTGGTAATTTACGCATTTCTTGCCGTAGCGGTTGGAATAATCGGCTTTTATATGTACAAAAGCGTTATGGATACCAATAAGCTTTTTATCGAACTCAACGAGCAGGAAGATACCGTTGCCACGGTGGTTCCGTTAGACAACGTCAATTATACGATCGAAGGCAAAAAATATCGTTGGGGAATTGTTATTCCGGGCGAAGAATTGGCGGAGGACTCAAAGAATCACGGGGTTGCAAGCTATCTGTATTCGGTTGACGAAATGGCTGAAAAAGGCTATAAGTTAAATGTAAAGTATATTAAAGAAAACGACGAATTGATTGTCTACGAAAGCGATCGTGTCAGAGAACTGGTAAAGAATCCGTGGTCCCCTTCTGCAGGCATATTTCTTTATTGTATAAGCGGAGCGCTTGCTTCGGTATGTATCTATCAGATAATTCGCATACTTTTAATCGTTCGTATACTAAAGAAAGGCGTTCTTACCACCGGTACTTTCATTTCCGCATTTCATTCTTCGTTCGGTTCTGCAAAATATTACAAAGTTAAGTTCAGCTATACTCGCAACGGAGAAACTTTTACCGTAATTACGCCTAACTGTTACGACAGCGTTTCGGTAGATAAGTTCGAACGACTTGTCGTGCTTGACGTCAGAGTCCTGGGAAAGAAAGCGGTAATAGTCGAAAAAAGTTGATATTTTGCATTTTTGATTATAAAACAATACAAAATTGCTTGACAACGAACCTGCATTATGCTAATATAAATCGTAGCTGCCCTTTAGGCAGTTTTTTAGTGAAGAAATTTAGGAGAAACTTAGCTATGAGAACGAGAATCACACTTGCTTGCACCGAGTGCAAGAACAGAAACTACGACGATATGAAGAATAAGAAAAACGATCCCGACAGAATCGAGCTTAAGAAATATTGTAAGTTTTGCCACAAGCACACCGTTCATAAGGAAACCAAATAGTTTTTAAGGAGAGTTTACCGTGGACAAGAATAAGACCACAGCAAAAAATGCTAATAAAAAAGGCTTCTTTGCTCGTATAGGCAACTATTTTAAGGAGTCTTTTTCCGAGCTAAAAAAAGTCAGCTGGCCGACCTTCGGTACCGTCGTTAAGACCACTTTAATGGTTTTGGCTGTTGTAGCGGTATTCTTAGTGTTGCTTTTCGTGTTCGACCTCGTACTCAAAGAGGGCTACAAAGCATTGATGGACATAGCCGGTGGATCCAACTCGGCGCTTAAATCTATTTCTTCGATAGGAGCGTTGTTAAGGTAGTATGGGAGTAAATCTCGAAGACGCAAAATGGTATGTTCTTCATACGTATTCCGGTTATGAGAACATGGTAAAAGAGAATTTGGAAATGGTTTTTGCAAAAAACGGCAAAAAGGACAGACTTCTCGAAATTACCATTCCTCTTGAGGACGTAGTTGAAGAGAAAAACGGAAAACGCAAAATAGTGCAGCGCAGGATGTTCCCGTGTTACGTTATAATCAAGATGGTGTACGACAATTCTATGTGGCACATGATAGTCAATACCAGAGGCGTAACCGGTTTTGTAGGCCCGATGGGCAGACCCATTCCGCTAACGGACGAAGAAGTTAAGCGTATGCACCTCGAAACTCGTACCGTAGAGACAGACTTTAAGGTAGGAGATAAAGTCAGCGTTGTCGAAGGTCCTCTCGAAGGCTTTGTCGGAGATATAGAGTCTATCGACGCTCTCGCAGGAAAGTGCAAGGTAATAGTCAGCATGTTCGGAAGACTTACGCCTGTCGAACTTGCTCTTAATCAGATAACGCTTATCGAAAATTTGTAATTACATTCAGGGAGAACGAAAGTTCGTCAGTACCTCGATTGCAATAAATATTCAGCAAGGAGAAAATAACAATGGCAAAGAAAATCAACGCAGTCGTAAAACTGCAATTGCCCGCAGGTAAAGCAACCCCGGCTCCCCCGGTAGGTTCGGCTCTTGGTCCTCACGGTATCAATATCCCCGGCTTTACTAAGGAATTTAACGAAAAAACCCGAGCTCAAGACGGTTTGATCATCCCCGTAGTCGTAACTATCTACGCAGACAGATCTTTCACTTTTGTGCTTAAGACTCCCCCCGCTGCAGTGCTTATCAAAAAAGCTTGTAAAATAGACAGCGGCTCGGCTGTACCCAACAAGACCAAGGTTGCAAAGATAACCAAGGCTCAGGTAGAGGAAATAGCAAAGCTTAAGATGCCCGACCTTAACGCAGCTTCGCTCGAGAGTGCTATGAGCATGATCGCCGGCACCGCTCGCAGCATGGGCGTTACCGTAGAGGACTAAGGAGGGCTTATGAAACACGGAAAGAATTATAGAAATTCAATAAAAGAAGTGGACGTAAAAGCGGTTTACGAACCCGAAGAGGCAATGAAGAAAGTTGTCGAGACGGCTAAGGCAAAGTTCGACGAAACCATTGAGCTTCACGTAAGACTCGGCGTAGATCCTCGTCAGGCAGACCAGCAGGTTAGAGGAACCGTAGTGCTTCCTAATGGAACCGGTAAAAAAGTAAGAGTTTTGGTTATCGCAAAAGGCGACAAAGCAGACATCGCTACTAAGGCAGGAGCCGACATTGTCGGTGCGGAAGAAATCATCGCAAAGATTCTTAACGAAAACTTCCTTGACTTTGACGTATGTATTACCAGCCCCGATATGATGGGACAGATGGGTAAAGTTGCTCGTATCCTCGGACCTAAGGGCCTTATGCCCTCTCCGAAGTCGGGTACCGTAACTATGGACATTGCCAAAGCGGTTAACGATACTAAAGCAGGTAAAGTAGAATACAGAGTAGATAAGACGGCGATTATCCACTGTCCTATCGGCAAGAAGTCTTTCGGCGACGCAAAACTTCTTGAAAACTTCAACTCGCTTATGGACGCTATCGTAAAAGCTAAGCCGGCAGCGGCTAAGGGCGTTTACGTTCGTAGCGTAACCGCAGCGTCGACCATGGGCCCGGGAATCAAAGTTAATTTCAGAGCTTAATAAATATAAGTAATTAAACCGTAGACAGTAAGTAACCGCAAGGTTATAAATCGCAAGAGCTTACCGAGGTGAACAAAAAAAGACTACAAACTGTTTTTTTTGCGACCTCTCGAGCTTTCGGAGGTCGCTTTGTTTTACGGGTTAATATAAAAAAATAAGGAGGAACAATTTTGTCAGCAGAAGTTTTAGAGCTTAAACAGCAGCAAGTAGCAGAAATCGAAGACAAAGTTAAGCGCGCAAGCGGCGTAGTTATTATCGACTACAGAGGAATCACCGTAGAAGAAGACACTGCACTCCGTGCTTCGCTCAGAAAAGAAGGCATCGATTATAAAGTTCTTAAGAACAGACTTGCGCTCAGAGCATTCAAAAATGCAGGATACGAAGGTTTCGACAAAGTGTTCGAAGGCCCGACGTCAGTAGCGTTCTCGTATGAAGACGCAACCGCTCCGGCAAGAATACTTTCCGAAAGCATGAAGAAACTCAACAAACTTGTCGTAAAGGGCGGTATCGTAGAAGGTCAAGCTATGGACGCCAACGGCATAAGCAAAGTCGCAAGTATTCCGTCCAAGCAAGTTCTTTTGGGACAGTTGGTTGGTTTGCTTACGTCGCCCATGCGCAGCCTTGCCATTGCGCTTAGCGAAGTCGCTAAAAAACAGGCATAAACAAATTTTAAAAACAATAATTTAAGGAGAATATAAAAATGGCTGATTTGAATAAAATGTTGGAAGATATCAAAGGTCTTTCCGTTATGGAGCTTAATGAGCTCGTTAAGATGATTGAAACCGAATTCGGTGTATCCGCTGCCGCTATGGCTGTTGCTGCTCCCGCTGCAGGTGCTGCAGCTGCTCCCGCAGAAGAAGAACAGACCGAATTTACCGTAGTTCTTAAGGAATTCGGCGCAAACAAGATTGCTGTCATCAAGGCAGTTCGTGAAATCACCGGACTTGGCCTCGGCGAAGCTAAAGCATTGGTTGAAGGCGCTCCCTCTAACATTAAGGAAGCTATCTCTAAGGATGCAGCTAAAGAGATCGAAACCAAACTTAAGGAAGCAGGCGCAGTTGTAGAACTTAAATAATAAGTTTTTAAAACAGCAAATCAAAAACAGCGTATGAGTTTAATCGTACGCTGTTTTTTTGTATTGTCTTGCTTAAAGTGAATATTCATAACAACGAAAAGCAAAATCGTAAGTCGGCGATAGCGGTTCTGACAAAAAATGCCACAAATTGTTTGCTTTTATCGCAAAAAAATAGTACAATAAAGTTATGAACCAAAAAAGATATAATTTTAAGTGCGAAGAGAGCGAATTCGCCGAATTTATAAAAAAGCTTAATTCGAGCGGGAGATTTATTTATCGTAATCATACGCCCGCTACGCACACCGTTATGCAAAGCAGATACACATACACGTGCGAAGGTTGCAGAGTAAGCGTAGTGTACGAAACGAAAGCGAAGACACTTATTTTTACGGCTCCGGGCGAAGTTATGCAGGAACTTGTAGATATTTATAACGGACGAATCGTTAATAAACAGAACTCGTCTGCATTGGCTAAGTCTACAATGCTGCAAGTCGAAGCAGATATGCCGAAGACGGATAACAGAACTTTAGATAAACTTACAAACATCGAGTCGGTTAAATCGGCAGATGACAAAACGAACGTAAAATTTAAAGAAACTGTCGGGGACGATGCTGAAAACAAGGGAGAGACTTCGACAAAGCCGCAAACAAATAAGCAACGGACAAAACAAAGTATAAAAGCAAAAAAAACGTCTACTGACAGCAAAAGCGACAACAAAGTTGATAAAAAACAGTCGGAAGTCGCTAAAAACACAAATACTGCTGTGATGAACCCGAGCAATAATTCCGCAAAACAATCGTCACGTGTAAAGTCTCGTACTAATGGTTTAAAATCTGAAAATTCTAATGCAGATAAGCCGGATGTCAAGGCAAAAACGGCTAAAAGAGAATCCGAGACAATGTCACCGCCTGTGCGCAAAGGCACAAAAAACGTTAAATCGAATCGCAAAGAGCTTTACTCAAAAAGCTCGCAAGTCGTAAAAGAATCGGATAAAGTAGATCAGAATAAAAACGAACAGAGAAAAAGTGAGAAAACTTTTACTATAAAGAAGTTCGGTAAGCAGCGAGCGGAAAACGTTTTGACTGCAATAAAAGAAAACAAAAGGATGCGGCTTAAGCAAACTTATTCGGATCCCGAAGTCAGCACGTACTATATTTGCGAAGGTAAAGACAAGGCGTCGCTTAGAGTGGACGAAGAAAAGATTATGTTATCCGGCGCAAAGAGTCGACTTTTCGACGAGATAC
Organism: Firmicutes bacterium CAG:552; assembly: GCA_000435495.1. Taxonomy (GTDB): domain Bacteria; phylum Bacillota; class Clostridia; order Christensenellales; family Pumilibacteraceae; genus CAG-552. The sequence goes on from FR884023.1 coordinate 13,905, forward strand.
AGCTGATAATATCGCAAGCGTGCGATTACAAGACCGCAATAAGCACGCATATTAAACTTGCGGGGGAAGAGAAGAGGGCATTTGAAATAGAACGCCAGCTACGAAAAAAATTGCCGGACGCATACGATCTTTTGGGGGAGCAAGCCCGCATAGACTTTGCTATAGGAGTTATTGACATAGATAACTCTACGGCGGTGTTATACGATTATTCTACGCTGTTGATACCGTGCTTCAGAGGATTGGAGCGTTTTATATTCGATTTGCAAAGAGCTCAAGGCATAGAAGTAAAGATGATAGGTCAGGCTTACGAAAAGGAGAATGGCAGCTACGTCCTTAAGTCCGGTTACCGTCGTAAAATCCCCTTTGTAGTATATGCCGAAGTTATGGCTGCGTTGTATACCGAGTACAACAGCCAGCGAAATTTCTATGCTCATTCGGACGGTTTAGACGAAAAAAGCCGCATAATAACCGACAGAGCTCAGGTAAAAGAGATATTCAATCAACTTATGCAGGTAATAAATTATAACGGAAAAAAATTAAAAGAAATAGGTTTTTCCATTTAAAAACAGAGAGTAATTTTTTATTTTGCCTGGCGAGTCGTTTTATAAATGGCAAAACAAAACTCCGGTGAGGTTATTTAAACCTCGTAGTATTGCAAACGCAAAAAAAAGCACCGAACGAATTATCGTTCAGTGCTTTTTTTGTAAGAATTGCCTTATTTGCAGCTCTTGGTAGTCTTGCTCTTAGAGCTTTGCGACTTAGAACCGCAACCGGTAGTCTTCTTAGAGTTACTCTTGGTGTTAGCCATTTCTCTTTCCTCCTTACACGATTAGTATAATGCGTCACAGAGAAAATATACTGTAAAAAATTACATATTACAATTAGTGCATTAGACTTTAATCGTAGAGATAAGAGTCCGAGACATAATAAATTTTAACGATAAAAGGATGATTCAGCAAAGTTTTTTGAATATAGCGTAACCTTCGAGATTGTCTCTTTCACTGATATAGGCTCCGCTAAAACCGAGATATGCTATGACGAGGCGAAGGGCGATTGCTCCTTGCAGTATGACTTTTGAGCGTTTAATGTCCACAACCGAGCTTATTTTGCCGTTTTTCATATCTTCTATAGCATTGTCGATATCGTCTAAAGATAAAAAGTAACCGTCTGTTTGTTTAGCATCGTATTTAGCGAGTTTCTGAGCAACGGCGGCGAGAGAAGTGGCGGTTCCGCCGACTGCTATAACTTTTTCTCCGCCCGAAGGAGCGTTGACGAGGTTGCTTCGGACAAATGCGCTCAATTCCGAGTAATTACAGCCGAATCGGTTAGTCAAAGTTACGCACCCGAAGGGGAGAGACACGTCTCTTATAATTTTTCCGTTTTCCCCAAGCGCTATTTCGCAACTTGCTCCGCCCAAATCTATTACGTTTATTTTGCCGTTCTGTCCGTAAGTCGCACCAACAAAACTCATTTTTGCTTCTTCCTCACCGGATAGGACGTCAATGCTTAAATCGCAACGGGATTTTACGAGATCGAGAAAAATTTGTTTGTTTGTTGCTTTTCTTACGGCTTCGGTGGCAAAGGCATAAATAGGCGTATCTGTGTTTTTGATTAAAAATTCGATTGCGTTTACAGTGCGCTCGATCGATTTATCGTCCAAAACGCCATCCTTCATACCTAAACTTAATTGCGAAGTAACAATTGTTTTTTTGCCGTCGCATAGTAATCTTACCGAATTACTGCCTATATCTATAACAGAGTACATAATCTAAAAAAGCCCGATCTTCTCGGGCTCTCTCCTTATTAAATTTCTTAATTGTCTTTTGGTTTAAAAGCTTCTTCGTCTTTTCCTTTCATGTTGAGGTATTCTCGGGCATACCAGTCGAGATATTCCTCGCTTTTAAGCTCGTCTATCGTTGCGTCGTTTCTTTCTATACTCTCGTTAAGGCGGGCAAGTTCCGCTTCAAGACGTCTTTCGTTTGCCGAAGCCTTTGTAAGTTTTACCAAATTTATACACAAGGAAACGACTAAAAGAAACAAAAATACCACGGCGGCTACCGTTACTATCTTTGCAACTTTAATTCTATCTCTCATAAACACCTCTTCAAAAAACATTATAACATTAAAATAAACTTTTTGCAAGAAAAATGATATAATTACCTTAAATTATTTGACAAATATATATGGTTATGTTATATTCGTATTCGTTTATTTTAATTAAACTTTTTGTTTAATTTTACAAAACTTATTAAACTTAAAGTTTAGAGAGGTTTTACTTATTCTGACTATGGAAATCGGCATAAAAATTAAAGAATTGCGACTTAAAAACGGCTTGACGCAAGAGGAACTCGCATCGAGATGCGAACTTACCAAGGGATACATCAGTCAGCTCGAAAACGATTTGACGAGTCCCTCAATTACGACGCTGACCGACATACTTACTTCGCTCGGGACATCGCTAAAAGACTTCTTTACGGACGACGACGAGCAGGTAGTGTTCGGCGAAGAAGATTATTTCGTAAAAAAAGATGACACGGGGGAGATAGTTTGGCTTATTCCTACGTCGCAAAAGAATGCGATGGAGCCGATAATGTTTACTTTAAATCCGTCGATGACATATTCCGACCTTCCTCACGAAGGAGAGGAGTTCGGATACGTGTTAGACGGCGAAATCATCGTCGGAGTGGGAAAAAGAGAGTATAAGGCTAAAGGCGGCGAGAGTTTTCGTTATCGCAGCGATAAAAGCCATTATATAAAAAATACCGGCAAAAAGAAAGCAAAGATATTGTGGGTTAGTTGCCCGCCTAACTTTTAAGGAGCATTACAATGGAAAATCTAAGGAAACACGAAAAAACTGACAAAATTATCGAAATTGTCGGAGTAACTAAAGTATTCGACGACGTGACGGTAGTAGACGATTTGAGCTTATCTATAAAAAGAGGCGAATTTGTTACCCTACTCGGTCCTTCCGGCTGCGGTAAGACCACTTTACTTAGAATGATAGCCGGTTTCGAAACTCCGACTTCGGGAAAAATATATTTGGAAAAACAAGACGTTACCGATATCCCGCCTCATCGCCGTAATATAAACACGGTGTTCCAAAAATATGCGCTTTTTCCGCATCTTAACGTGTTTAATAACGTAGCGTACGGACTCAAATTAAAGAAGATAAAGTGCGGCGAAAAGATAGTAAGAGGTAAGACCGTAGACGTTTATCGCCATTACACCAAAGCGGAAATAGCCGAAAAAGTTAATAAGGCACTCAAGATGGTTAATCTGGAGTCTTACGGTCATAGAGACGTAGTAAGTCTTTCCGGCGGTCAGCAGCAACGTGTGGCGATTGCGAGAGCGATAGTATGCGAGCCGAAAGTTTTGCTTTTGGACGAGCCTTTGGGTGCGCTTGATCTCAAGATGCGCAAAGAAATGCAACTCGAACTTAAGGCAATTCACCGTAATGTCGGCATAACTTTCGTATACGTTACGCACGATCAGGAAGAAGCGCTTACCATGAGCGACAAAATAGTCGTAGTTAACGACGGCGTTATACAACAGATAGGCACGCCGAAGAAAATTTACGACGAACCGAGCAATGCGTTCGTTGCCGACTTTATAGGCGAAAGTAACATTTTAAGCGGTCTTATGGTAAAAGATTTTAAGGTATGTTTTTTGGATACGTTGTTCGATTGTGAAGACAAAGGCTTTGCAAAAAACGAACCCGTCGATCTTGTAATCAGACCGGAAGACATAACCATTTATCGTGACGGCGTAAGCGGACAACTCGGCGGTAAGGTTGTTTCGTCGGTATTTAAAGGCACTTGGTACGAGATGGAAATAGAGTGCAACGGTTACGAGTTTACAGTACAATCCACAGTAGAAGCGAAGCCCGGCGATGAAGTCAGACTCGGCGTAACTCCCGACGGAATACATATCATGAAAAAACTTCGTACCGTCAATACGTTTAAAGGCGAGGTGGAAGACGAAAGCACCGTTCGTTTCTGCGGCGGTTCGTTCGAAGTCGGCACCCATGGTTTACAAAAAGGCGATACGGTTAATGTTTCCGTTCCTTTCGATGCCGTCGAACTTACGGACGACGAAGAAGACGGCGTAATCGGCGCAAACGTTACGCAGATTTTGTACAAAGGTACGTATTATCAGGTGCAAATTTATACCGACACCGACGAGGACTTTTACATCGATACTACGGACGAATGGGATATTGACGACCGTGTCGGAGTAAAGGTGTTAGCCGATAAGATCAAGGTGGAAAAAGCGGAGGAAACCGAAGATGAAGAAGTTTAACTTCAAGCGAAAATACTTTGCGTTTCCGTACGCTTTTCTGAGCGTGGTGTTCGTAGTATTTCCGCTGCTTATAATGCTGTACTTTGCTTTTACGGACTTTGAGGGTTCGTTTACGTTTTCTAACTTCTGGTGCTTTTTTACCGAGGCGGATACGCAAAACGTGCTTTGGAATTCGATAGGAGTAGCTGCCTTGGCGACGTTGATATGCTTGTTGCTGGCATATCCGCTTGCGTACGTTTTGGCGTCCTCTCCGTTTAACAAGTTGACGATTTTAGTAATGATGTTTGTTATCCCGATGTGGATAAATTCGTTGCTACGTATATATGCAATAAGAACATTGCTCGAACTTTTGAGCATAAAAAGGGGCTGGTTTGCGGTACTGCTCGGATTGGTGTACGACTTTTTTCCGTTTATGCTGTTGCCCATATATACGTCGCTGTCAAATATGGACAAAAGTTTTATCGAAGCGTCTCATGACCTAGGGGCTAATCAGGTAAATACGTTTACGAAAGTTATCTTTCCGTTGTCCGTATCCGGTGTCATAAGCGGAATACTCATGGTTTTTATGCCTGCGGTTTCCACGATAGGTATAACCGAAATGTTAGGCGACAAAAGTGTATATCTGTTCGGTAATCTCATAAACGATTATCTTGGTGAGTTCTATACTTGGAACATAGGCGCCGCATATTCGTTTATTATGCTTATTCTTATAGCGATAAGCATGTTTATAGCGTCTTTTACGAAGAAAGAAGAGACGACGGTAGGAGGTGCGTTATGATAACAAGCAAATGCGGCAAGACGATAGGTTGGATATTCGTAAGCCTGATGCTGGTTTTCGTATATGCTCCCATTGTGATTTTGATAGTATTTTCTTTTTCGGAGACTAAGGCGATAGGTAATTGGGAAGGACTTAACTGGTCGCTCGGACTGTATGCCGAACTTTTCAAAAGCGAAGATATATTGGAGGCAGTAAAAAACACCTTCGTTCTTGCGTTGATTTCCTCCACTCTTTCTACGATAATCGGAACGGTGGGAGCGGTCGGAATAGACCGTCTCGGCAAAAGAATGAAACGATTGGTAAACGGTATGGGCAGAATAACCGTAATAAATGCGGAGATAGTTACCGGCGCAGCGTTCATGTTGTTCTTCACGCTTTTCAGCGGGGATATAGAAGGCTATCCCGCCTTGATTATCGCTCACACTATAATAACCATGCCGTATGTAGTGCTTTCGGTTACGCCGAGACTTGCTCAGCTTAATCCCAATTTGTACGAGGCGGGACTGGATCTCGGCGCAAGTCCGATGCGAACGTTATGTACGGTAATAGTGCCGCAACTCGTGCCGGGAATGGTGTCCGGATTTGGTCTGGCGTTTACGCTCAGCCTTGACGATTATGTTATAAGCAAGTTTATAAACGGAGACGTTCAGACGATATCCACTATGATTTATTCGGCTACAAAAAAAGGTATTCCGCCGGTATGGCGAGCGGTTTCGTCGCTGATTTTCGTCCTTGTCATGATAGCGTTGATTATGATAAACGTTTCGGCTAAAAAGCGAGAAAAGGAGTCGGCATGAAAAAAATAAGTGTTTTATTGGCGGTTATTTTAATAATTATCAGTTCCGTCGGATTGGCGGGATGCGGAGATCGAGAGCGTATTCTTAAGGTTTACGCTCCCGGCGAATACATCGACGAGGACGTGCTTAGCGGATTCGAAGACTGGTACTACGAAGAAACGGGAAAATCTGTCACTTTGCAGTATAAGACGTTTTCCACTAACGAAGACGCATATACCGAAATATATCGTAAACACGCCGACTACGATTTGGTTTGTTTTTCGGACTACATCGTTTCGAGACTGCGTAAAAACGATTTGCTTTTGCCTGTGGATACCGAGTTTATTTACGGCGATGACGGCGAGGCGGGTACAGTTATGGGTTCTATTTTAGAAGCGATGAATTCGTACGAAATCGGTGACGGCAGCGTCAGATATTCTGCTCCGTATATGTGGGGAACTTTCGGGATAATGTACCGTGCCGACATGGCGAATACGCTTTCTTTCGATAATCTCAGTTGGGATTCGCTTTTTAAGTCGGGAGAATATAGCGGCGAAAGGTATATGAAAAACAGTATACGTGACGCTTACGCTTCGGCGAGCATAGTCGCTTCAAAAGATAAGCTGAGCAAGCTCAGTAACGGATTCACCGATTACAACGACGCATATAGGGCAGAATTACTTAAGGTAATCAACGACACTTCCGAGTCTAACATGCAAGCAGTCGAAAACGTCCTTAAAGAACAGAAAAAATATCTTTTCGCATACGAGTCCGATGACGGAAAAGACGATATGATAACTTCGTCTCCGTCGGCGATTATGGGACTGTTTTGGTCGTGTGACGCAGGTTATGCGATGGAGGACAGCCGTGATCTTTTTTACGGAGTTCCGAAGGAAGGCGCTAACGTTTGGGTTGACGCTTACGTTATGCCTAAGTATGCCGGCAATACCGAAGCGGCGCAGTACTTTCTTAAGTATCTTGCACGGGGAGTTATCGAAGTGGACGGCGACGAGTGTGACGTGCCGGTGCTTAACAGAGATTACGCCGGATGTTCTACTCCCGTTCAGTGGGTAAACGATCAAACCAAAGATATAATGCTTCGAGCAAAAGCAGCTCTCGAAGGCGGAGAATATAGCGAGGGCGAAGACGAAGACGTCGATTATTATGTGGAATTTTTCTCCGAAGCGACCGACGTTCGGTTTGCTCAAATGTATATCGACATGCTTTTCCCTTCCGAGGAAGTGCTTAACAGATGCGCTGTAATGACTGATTCGGATAAGGACGCAAACATAAACATGGCTAAGATGTGGATTAGGGTAAAGGCTTCTAGATGATGAAATCAATTAACGACGACTACTTATACGATGCTATAGTCGTGGGCGGCGGCCATGCCGGAGCGGAAGCCGCTTTGGCGCTCGCTCGGCTTAACAAAAAAACGCTTATGCTGACGATTTCTCTCGACAGCATAGGCTTTTTGGCTTGTAATCCAAGTATAGGCGGAACGGCAAAAGGACATCTTGTCAGAGAAATCGACGCTCTCGGCGGCGAAATGGGCATAGCTGCGGACAAAACGGCGATTCAGATACGAATGTTGAATCGTTCAAAAGGTCCTGCCGTACAGTCGCTCAGAGCGCAAGTCGATAAGTTTGCCTACCACGATTATATGAAAAGCACGCTCGAAAATACCGATAATCTCGACGTTCATCAAGCCGAAGTCAAAGAAATAATAGTAGAAGGCGGCTGTGTTAAAGGCGTCAGAACGATGCAACAGACCTATTATGCAGATGCGGTACTGCTTTGCTGCGGAGTTTATCTTAAGTCGGTATGTATCACCGGTACCGTCAGTGAACAAAAGGGACCGGCGTCATTTATGCGTTCCGAATATTTGTCTGACAGTCTCAAAAAAGCCGGATACGAGTTGCGAAGATTTAAGACGGGTACGCCGGCAAGGGTAAAACGTTCGAGTATAAATCTGAGCGAGTTGGAAGTGCAAAAAGGCGATGATGACGTATACACCTTTTCCACGCTTTCCGACGGAGTGAAAAACGTAAGCGAATGTTATCTCGGTTATACAAATCGGCATACGCATAAGATAATTTCCGACAATATTCAGTTTACGGCTCGTAAGCTCGGACTCGTTACTGGCGCAGGCGCAAGGTATTGTCCGTCCATAGAGGATAAGATAGCTCGCTTTGCGGACAAAGACAGACATCAGTTCTTTTTGGAACCCGAAGGTTTGAACACGCAGGAGATGTACGTCCAAGGGATTTCCACATCGCTGCCTGCGACGGTGCAGCTCGATATGTACAGATCGATAAAAGGTTTCGAGGAAGTAAAAATAATGAGAGATGCCTACGCCATAGAGTACGATTGTATTGATCCGACCTGCCTGTACCCGACTCTCGAAAGCAAACTGACAAAAGGGTTGTATTTTGCCGGTCAAATAAACGGCACGAGCGGTTACGAAGAAGCTGCGGCGCAGGGAATCGTTGCCGGAATAAATGCGGCTATGGCGTTAAGCGGACAGTCTCCTGTTATATTCGGCAGAGACAATTCTTATATAGGCGTGCTAGTGGACGATTTGGTAACTAAAGGAACAGACGAACCGTACCGAATGATGACGTCTAGAAGCGAGTACAGATTATGTCTCAGACAAGATAACGCAGATCTGAGACTTACGCCTACGGTGGAGCGAATCGGCTTGGCGAGTCCGGAGCGGATAGAGCGACTTAACCGAAAGTCGGCAGATATAGAGATTGCCGAAATCAGACTCGCCTCAAGAGTGGAGGCGGATAAGGCGAGTGAAATAATCGGCGAACCGTCTACTGCCGTTTCCGTCGAATACCTGATTAAGCGCACGCAAATATCTCCCGAAGAATTTGCCGGAAAGTGCGACGTTTTCGACGGACTTTGTCCGGACGCAATAAGGGATGTGTTTGTAAGATTGAGATACAGCGGTTATATTCAGCGACAGGAAAAAGCGAGAAAAGAGGCTTCGAGGTTGGAGAATATGAACATAGATATCGATGACTATTATTCAATCAAAGGCCTGAGAACCGAAGCTGCCGAAAAGCTCGACAGAATAAGACCGGTTACAGTAGGGCAGGCTTCGAGAATAAGCGGAGTAAATCCTGCGGACGTCAACGTTCTTATACTTTCTCTTAAAAAGTCCGAGGACGATCGGTAAAGAAGGCGACTTTCATTTTGGCAGCAAAGAAGTGCGATTTATGCTAAAATGTCGGTATCCGATGAGTGATATTAAGTGTGCTGTAATTCGGGCGGCTTCGTTTGCTAAGAGACGGGAAAGCGTGATTCGACTCTGTCTGTAACGGAATCGGAAAGGAACGTTATTGTCCGTTTGTTATCTTTCGCCTAAGTTAAGCGAGTATCGCAGATACGGTAAAATTGTATGCAAATACGAAATAAGCGATTTTAAAGGCGGCGAAGGAAAATGTCATCTTCGCCGCCTTGTTTTCTCCGAATCGATTGCGAAAAAACGCATTTCCGTCGAGTCGGCTAAACATATTTGCGCCTTATCGTCTTGTGATTTTTATTAAGTTATTAAGTCGTGCCACGTTTGTTTTACTGCAGCTTTTGAGCCGATACACCGAACGAATAATGAGTTTACGTTTGTAAAATACTACTACCGTATGCTGGTTGCAATAATCGAAGGTTGTTATTTTTTCTTAAAGTTTTCACTTAACGACTTGTATTATCCTTGACAAAATCTGCGACGGTAGTATATAATTTGTTCGTATAAATAGCGAAAGCTATGTTAATCTTGCTTTAAGGAGTACGATATGAAAAATTGGAAAAGAATTGCCGTTATTTTGGTAGCGGTAATGGCGTTGACTTGCTTGTTCTCGGCATGTTCTTACGAGGCGTTCGAATATAAGCTCAGCGACGACAAAAGTTATTACACTCTCGTGAGAATGAAGACCAGCGTTGTAAGCGAAGTCGAGCTTCCCGAAAAATACAGCGGAAAGTTAATTAAGGCAATAGGAAACAATGCCTTTGCAGGCAACACTAATCTTACTTCCATATCTTTGCCGGCAAGCGTCGAATCCATAAATGACGGCGCTTTCAAAGGTTGCACTAATTTGAAAGAAATCACTTTACCGGCAAGTGTAAAATCTATCGGCGAAAGTGCATTCGAGGGCTGCTCGTCATTAACCAAAATTACCATGGGCGATGCGGTAGTTTCCATCGGCGAAGGAGCTTTTTATGGTTGTACTGAGCTTACCTCATTGACGATTCCTTCTGCTGTAACCGTAATACCGAGTAATGCGTTTACCGACTGCACGTCTTTGGCGACGATTACTTTAGGTAATGCCGTAACCGAGATAGGAAAAAAAGCATTCGCAAATTGCGTATCACTTGCTAGATTTACCATACCCGCAAGCGTATCCGTCCTTGCCGAAGGCGCATTTTCCGGATGTACCGCTCTTGCTCAGATCGAATTGCCGTCTTCCGTTACCGCAGTTCCTGCAAGCTGCTTCGAAAACTGCTCGAGCCTTGCTTCGATAAATTTCGATGCCGACTTGACGGCTATCGGCAAAAGTGCGTTTAAGGGTTGTTCTTCTCTTAAAAACATTTCGTTGCCCTCGACCGTTTCTGTTATCGAGGAAAGCGTTTTCGAAGAATGTTCCGCTCTTGAAAAAATCAATATCGGTAACAACGTTACAAAGATAAAGAGTAGCGCTTTCGTAGGATGCGAAAGTCTCGCTCGTATAGATATCGAGTCTTTGGAAGCTTGGCTTAAAATAGATTTTGCAGCTAACGGAAGTCCGCTTGCAGTTGCGAAGAAGCTTCATCTTAACGGTACTGCGCTTACCGAAATAGCCGTTCCCGATTCTATAACCGAAATTAAGGCGTATGCGCTTAGAGGTTACGCTGACCTTACTTCGCTTACCTTGCATGAAGGCATAACTTCCGTAGGAGATTTTGCTTTTGCAGATTGCGGCGAGCTTGCTTCCGTAGAGTTGCCTACAACTCTTACTTCGGTAAACGACGGCTTGTTTAGCGGCTGTGTAAAACTTGCTTCCGTTTCTTTGCCCGGCACGGTTACTTCTATCGGCGCAGGTGCATTTGACGGATGCGTTGCGCTCAATAGTGTGGTTATCCCTTCGGGGCTTAAAACTCTTGGATTGGGTGCATTTAAAAATTGCAAAAATATTGTTTCGGTTACCGTTCCCTCTACCGTGACCGTTATCGAAAACGATGTGTTCAGTGGCTGTGAAAAACTTGCTACGGTAAATTACGACGGTGATGTAACTTCGATAGGTGCAAGAGCGTTCTTCGGATGCAAAGCGCTTACCGAAATAAGATTCGACGCTGCGCTTACTTCTATCGGAGCTAATGCATACGAAGGTTGTTCGGCAGTGACTTCCGTTATTCTTCCTTCTTCGATTAAGAGTATTGCGGAAACCGCATTTATCGATTGCGCTAATGTCGCTACCGTTACGATTGCGTCCGGCAGCGAAAAATATACAAGCGAAGGAAACTGCATTATATCTAAGGAGACTGCGAAGGGCGGAGCAGAATACAGTAAAGTTATATTCGGAGCTACTTCTGCAAAAATACCTGCTACGGTTGCGGTTATAGGCGATCATGCGTTTGACGGTGTTAATATCGTTTCGGTCGAGATTCCCGCTTCCGTTACCGAAATAGGAGAGTATGCGTTTAGAGGATGCGATTCTCTTACCGGAGTGTATGCGCAGGATTTGACTCACTGGTGCTTAATAAAGTTTGGCGGCAATGACGCTAATCCCTTGCAGTACGCTCATAACCTCTATATCGGCGGCAATCTCGTTACCGATCTCGTAATCGACAGCGAGGATATAACCGTTCTCAGCGACGGACTCTTTAAAGGTTGCACGTCTATCGTAAGCATTACTTTAGGCAATAAGATTACTACGATCGGAGTCGGCGTCTTTGAAGGATGCACTTCCGTACAGTCAATAGTTGTTCCGTTTATCGGAGCGAGTGCTAATGACGCTAAATGCATCGGCTATTTGTTCGGTGCAAACGACGCTTTGGAAAATGTAAATTATGTTCCTGCGTCGCTTATCAAGGTTGAAGTTACCGTTGCGACCGAAATAGCTGCGCACGCATTTAGAGGTTGTTCCGGAATTACCGAAATCAAACTTCCCGAAAACTTCAAGACTATCGGTGAAGGTGCGTTCAGCGGATGTGAAAATCTTACCGTTAAGTTTGCCGGAACTAAGGAACAGTGGACGGCCGTTAAAAAGGGCAGAAACTGGAACAGCGGGGCTAGCGGGCTTAAAGTAGAATGTTCGGATGGCGAATATACCGACTAAGCCTTATCAACTAAATAAACGATTTAAGACGTCATGCTTTTGCGTGGCGTCTTTTTTCGTGTAAGAGAAATGCGGTCGCTTAAGATTGGCGATAAAAGGTGAATTATAGTTTATGTGTTCTCGCATATATGAAAAGAGTGTAAAAATGTTAAAAGCATATAGATGCGTTTGAGTTATTCGATGTGTAAACTTTTTAAGCGTATGCGTAGGTGACGGAGAAGTAAAAGTCGATTTATGTGCATTACTATGGTTAGAAAAACAATATTTTGTGTGCTAAAACATATTTTTTGTTTAACGGTGAATACTATGTTATAGCCAGTTTGCTAAAATAGAGGGTTTGATTGCATGCGTAGATTATTAGTGTCGAGTAAGAGGCAATATAAAAGTTTATGCAGTCGTTATGGCAAAAACTATTGGAATCTCTCTTTGGGCAATTGTTTCTATAACCGCAAAATTATTCGCATCCGGCTATTTTCAACAGCGCAATTTTTTAATAATTGTTTAACATTATTTTAATAATAGCAATTTTTACTTTAATAATAGCAGTTTTTCACGCTTAAGTAATATTCTTTCACATTTTTTTTGATTTAAAAAAGTTTTTAGGTATTGACATTCTGAAATTTATGTGTTATTATATCATTGGTATGGTGTATAATTATATGCTAATGCAAAAACTAGTCAAGGAGGATTTATGAAAAGAAACAGGC
>FR884024.1:0-7612 GCA_000435495.1 Firmicutes bacterium CAG:552
GGTTTTAACATCGCTCGTAGGAAATCTCCTGACGTTCTTTTGCCTACTTTCATTACAAGGTAATCACACCACACAAGTATTAAAAGCTAGTAACGTAAGGTTTTAACATCGCTCGTAGGAAATTTCTTAACGTTCTTTTGCCTACTTTTCTTACAAGAAAAGTAGGTTATTCTTCCTGTAGCTTATCTAATGTGAGATAAAAAGCATCAATGAAGTTCTTTTTAAAATAGTTTACGCTCCGACTATCCGCATTATCCAACCACTCGCCTATCGTCTTAAATGCACTGTTGAACTCCGGATTACCTGCGTTTATCTCCTCGATACATTTAACGTAAGCGGCAAGTTTATCGGCATATTTAACGAACCTGTACTCATCCGAACTTTTGTCGCAGACTAACGGCGCAAAGCTGTCAACAAGCTCGTCAGGCAACTGCCGCAGCATTTTTTCCTCCGCCTGACTTTCGAGCTGTTTGTAAGCGTCGGTAATGCCGTTGTTGAAATACTTTATGGGCGTAGGTAAATCGCCGGTGATAACCTCACTCGTTTCATGATACAATGCGATTACCGCCGCCTTATTTTCATCGAGGGAGCCACCGAAAAGCTTGTTCTCTATAACGCATAGCGCATGCGCCATAATCGCAACGCAGTGCGAATGTTCGGCTACGTTTTCGTTTTCGTAGCTTCGCATAAGACTCCAGCGATTTATATAACGCATTCTATGCAAAAAAGCAAAAAACTTGTACATTGCAATTTATTTCTTTAATACGGACATAACCTTATCCGCAACGTTAGCCGCCGTTATGCCGTAAATCTCAAACAACTTCTTTGCAGGTCCTGACTGACCGAATTTGTCTATGCATACAGTCTCGGACGCATATTTATACCAACACATCGACGAACCGGCCTCCACCGCAACTCTCGCCTTTTTCGAAGAGGGCAAAACACTCTCTTTATACTCTTCGCTCTGACGCTCGAATGCGCTGAAACACGGCATGGATACAACTCTCGTCTTTACACCTTTGTCTGCAAGCAAAGTCTGAGCTTCTATAGCCACACACACTTCACTGCCTGCCGACAAAATAATCGCCTCATAATCTTGCATATCGCTAATAACATATCCGCCCTTAAGCGCATCTTTACCTGAGCCTACGAGCGGCGGCAAATCTTGACGAGAACATACGATGCAAGTCGGATATTCTCCTTTTACGGCACTTATATACGCAGCGGCGGTTTCTCTTGCGTCGGCAGGACGATATACGTCGAGATCGGGCATGCTTCTTAAGCCTGTAAGATGTTCGATAGGCTGATGCGTCGGACCGTCCTCGCCTACGCCTATGCTGTCGTGCGTAAATATATACAAAATCGGCAACTTCATAAGCGCACTCATACGAATGGCGTTTTTCATATAATCGCTAAACGCAAAGAAAGTGCTTACGTAAGGGCGAACGCCTCCGTGCAAATACATTCCGTTTGCAATGGCAGCCATTGCGTGTTCTCTGATACCGAAATGAATATACCTTCCGCTTCTGTCCGAAACGCTGTAATCGGGTTTCCCGTTAAGCGAAGTAAGATTAGACGGACCGAGATCGGCAGAGCCTCCGACCAACGTGCCCATCATATCCGCCACTTTATTTAGCACAATATTACTTGCCTTTCTTGTTGCAATAGGCTTGTCCTCAAACTCGTACAGCTTCGCCTCGTCGATATCTGCCTCGCCGTTTATATCTTTAACTAACTGCTTGTACTCTTCGGGATATTTAGCCGCATAAGAAGCAAGTTTCTTTTCATACTGTTCATGCTCGGACATAAGCGACTTTTTTATGCCGAGGTAATGCTTAGTCACTTCGTCGGGAACCGTAAAGTCGGGATACTCGAAGCCCAAATTTTTCTTAGTTTGCGCTACTCCGTCCTCGCCGAGCGGCGCTCCGTGACAGGACGCACTTCCTGCCTTAGGCGATCCGAATCCGATTTGCGTCTTAACGATAATAAGCGACGGCTTTTCTTTTTCTGCCTTTGCTTGCTCGATAGCAACGCCAATCTTATCGCAATCGGCGTCGTCTACGTAAATAACTTGCCAGCCCATTGCCTCATGAACTTTTCCGACGTCTTCGCTAAACGTAAGATTTATATTTCCTTCAATGGTAATATCGTTTTTATCGTAGAGCAAAATGAGTTTGCCGAGTTTGAGTGTGCCGGCAAGCGACGCCGCTTCGTACGCTATACCTTCTTGAAGACAACCGTCTCCTGTAAGCGCATAGGTATAATGATCGACTATTTTGCAATCCGGCTTGTTATATTTGGCGGCAAGCATCGTTTCGGCAATAGCAAAACCGACGGCGTTGGCAATGCCTTGACCTAACGGTCCGGTAGAAGTTTCGACGCCCGGGCAAACTTTCCACTCGGGATGTCCCGTAGTTATAGCACCGACCTGTCGAAAATTTTTGAGATCTTCCATGCTGACGTCGTAGCCGAATAGGTGCAACGTCGAATACAACAACGCCGAACCGTGTCCTGCGCTAAGCACGAATCTGTCTCTGTCTAAATACGACGGGTCGACGGGGTCGTGACGCATATGCTCGGCAAAAAGCTCGTATACGATAGGCGCTGCGCCCAGCGGAAGACCGGGATGTCCGCTCTTTGCTTTTTGGATTGCCTCTATTGACAAAGCTCTGATGGCGTTTACCGCCGTTGTTTTGATGTTACTCATTTATATTCTCCTTAAAACAATTTTTCAAATGCCGAAAGATCCGACAAATATACTTTCAGAAAGTTCGCAAGTATCTCTGCCATCTTCTTTACGCCGCCTCTATAATTACTTTCGATATTAACGGGTATTATGGGATCATGAACGCTCATTCTCGCCATAAACCAACCGTACTCGGTATTTACACGTACGCCTTCGTACGAATCGGACGCTAACGAAAAATGCTTTTTCGCATATTCTTCCAAATCGCTTAAAATTTTATTTCCTTGTTCTTTCCAATCGTCGCCGACAAGTTTTAGACGCACTTCGGCGCATTCAAGCGGCTCTTCGAGATCGGAAATAAGGTCTTCAAGCGTTTTATTCCGCTCTTTTAGCTTAACCGCTTCTATTAGCAATCTTACTGCAAGATACGCCCCGTCGTCAAGGAAGTAATTCTCCTTAAGTGCGGCATGCCCGGAAGTTTCGATGGCAAGCGGCGAATATCTGCCTTCTGCATTAAGCTTTTGCGAAAATTCAATGACGTTACGATATCCTCTTTTGTACCTGATATGCTCGCCGCCCTTAGCCTCTATAAACTTATGTAGTCCGTCGCTGGTAACCGAATCCGTCACAATTATTCCACCCTGTCTTTCGGATAGCAGCACTGCCGAAATCGCAGCTATAAGTCTATTGCGATTAAGTTCGGCGCCGGATGCCGTAACTACAGCGCTTCTGTCAACGTCGGTATCGAAGATTATGCCGAAATCGGCTTTTGTATCTATTACTCTTGCGGAAATACTGTCCATCGCCGCCTTATCTTCGGGATTGGGGACGTGTGACGGGAACATACCGTCCGGTTCCAAAAATTGCGAACCGTCTACGTCTGCTCCTAACGGACGCAAAATTCTGTCGGCGAAAAATCCGCCCGCTCCGTTACCTGCGTCCACCACTATTTTGTATCCGTTGAGCCCTCCGGGCAAACGACTCAAAATTATATCCCGAATGTGCTTACAGTACAAAGATAAATAATCGTCCGTAAACTTTAATCCCGAACCGACCTTGCGTTCGCCCTTATTAGCCGCCTCTAAGACGGAAGTAAGCTTTGCCGAAGAGAGTCCGCCGTCTGCAAGAAAAAACTTCATACCGTTTTTGTCGTACGGATGGTGACTAGCGGTAATCATAATAGCTCCATCTGCCTTTATAGACGGATACTGCGTCATCATAAACATGGACGGCGTAGAACACAAGCCGCAATCGAAAACTTGGCAACCGCATCCAATCAAAGCGTCCGTTACAGCATCGCAGATTTGCGGTCCTGTGATACGACTATCTCTGCCCACGGCAACCTTTTTACAATCAAAAACAAAAGCGAAAGCAGCAGCTATATTTGCGGCAACCTCAGGAGTAAAGTCTCCGTTTACCGCCGTTCCACGCACGTCCGTTCCGCTTTTGAACTTTAAATAATCCATAAAAGCAATATCTCCGAATCGCATTTTTTCAAAACAAAGTTTCGGCGGTTATTATCATAACGCAAACTTCGTTATTTGCAGACTTAAAACGAGTCAAACCGCAACTTTGTCTTTCATTTATATTGTATATTGTAACACAATGTTTAAAAATTTACAACTTATTAGCCGTCAAAACTTGAGTTTTTATTGCCGTTATGCTAAAATATGATACGGAGGCAAAACATGGCGACGACTATAGCTTTATGCTCGCCCGAACTAAAACCGGGCGACGTTAAATTTAATACCGAAAAAATAATCGACTGCCTGGCGAAAACAAAAAATGCAGACATTGTAGTATTCCCGAGGCTATGCATTACCGGAGCAACCTGTGGAGACATGTACGCTTTTCCCACACTATCGGACGCCGCATTTAACGCATTGCAGACAATTGCAGCCGCATGCCCGCCGCACGAAACAGTAATTTTGGGATTGCCGCTGCAAAAAACAGACGGGGTTTACGACGCCACGGCAATAGTACGTCAAGGCAAAACATGCGTCTACTGTATGCCGAAAGGAATAACCGACGTATCGTCGAGCTGCATTAAATACGGTTCGGACGACGTCCCTAATATGGATGGCGAAATAAAAATTTCGATAAGAGCCGACTTCGATAACCCGCACGAAAGCGACTGCGTAGTAGTTCCGTCTGCTTTCGCATCGTATGTTCGCAACGAAAGCGAAATAAAAGCCAAGATGTGTTCCTTCCCCTACGTTACGGCAGCGGTAAGTTCGGGCAAAGGCGAATCTGTAAGCAATAAGATAATGAGCGGATTTAAAGCATTATGTTCCGGCGGTAAAGTTAAAGAATACGCCGATTGGGATAATGACGTTATTGTCGCAAAAATCCCTAAATGCAGCGAAGTTTTTACGCCATATAGTCCCCAAAGGAATCAGTCGCTTATAATATCGGACTTCGACGAGTGCATGACGGCGTACAAGCTTATGGCAAGGGGAATATCCTCGAGAATGGAGGAAATAGGCACGGACAAAGTCATCCTCGGCCTCAGCGGAGGCATTGATTCGACTAACGTGCTTATGGCTGTGATAACTGCGTTTGACGAAAACAAAATCGACCGCAAAAATATTATTTGCGTAACCATGAGAGGCGCAGCTTCCACAAGACGCACGCAAGACAACGCAAACGCACTGATAGAGGCTTTTAAGGTTACAGGACAAAACGTACCTATAGACAGTGCAGTCACTTTGCACCTCAGAGCCATAAATCACACCCTTAAGGACGTAGTATACGAAAACGCTCAGGCTCGGGAACGCACGCAAATACTTCTTGACTTAAGCAATAAATATAACGCCCTTATGTTAGGCACAGGCGACCTCTCGGAAATATGCTTAGGCTGGTCAACGTTCGGAGGAGATCAACTGAGTCAATATAATCCCAATTGTTCGGTTCTCAAAACGAGTGCGCAAAATATGTTGCGTGCGTTTGCAAACACAAAAACGGGAAAATGCGCAGCAAAAATTATAGCGGATATACTCGACACGCCTATTTCGCCCGAATTATTGGAACAGCAGAGCACCGAAAATTCGATAGGTCCTTATAGACTTCACGACTACTTTATCGATCAAATGTTCGGCAAGAAAGCGGCTCCTTCCGCCGTATATCGATCCGCAATACAGAAATTCGACGATTCGCCTGCCGATATAAAAAAATGTCTTTTGACAATGATAAATCGTATGTTTAAATATCAATTCAAACGCAACTTCGGCTCTGACGGCGTGCAATTGTTCGAAAACGACTTGTGCAATATAAAAGTTCGTTCGGATTTCAGACCGCAGGCTTGGTTAAGCGATCTCGACCGGGTTAACTCCGAAAATTAACGCAACTTACTGCGCCTCTGCCAATCCGGATTAAAATCACATGTTTTTTAAATTACTACTGTATAATAAAAACTCGCTTGCATTTTATCGTCAGGCGAGTTTTTATTGTTTTATTTTTTTAGATTGTTACTCCGCAGCTTCGAGCTTTGCCGTTTGGTCCGCAAGTCTTAATGCTTCTAACATTTCGTCTATATCACCGTTCATAAACGTGTCTATCGAATAAATAGTCATGCCTATGCGATGATCCGTAACTCTGCCTTGCGGGAAATTGTAAGTTCTGATTCGCTCACTGCGATCTCCTGTCCCTACCTGACTCTTTCGACTCTGCGCATACTCTTTGTCAGCAGTGGACTTGTAGTAATCGTAGAGCTTTGTTTTTAGTATCTGCATTGCCTTTTCTCTATTCTTTATCTGGCTTCGCTGATCTTGGCAAGTTACCACTATTCCGGTAGGCAGGTGCGTCATACGCACTGCGCTATCCGTCTTGTTAATATGCTGTCCGCCTGCGCCGCTGCTGCGGTACGTATCGATTTTGAGATCACGTTCGTTAATATCAACGACAACGTCCTCTACCTCGGGCAATACGGCGACTGTTATGGTAGACGTGTGTATCCTACCCTGCGTCTCCGTATCCGGAACCCTTTGCACTCTGTGAACGCCGCTTTCGTATTTAAGTTTTCGATATGCGCCTACTCCGTGAATTTCGAATACCGCTTCCTTAACGCCGCCTAATTCGGTCATATTTATATCTACGTCTTCAACCTGCCATCTGTTTTTTTCGGCATACATTTTGTACATACGCATCATCTCGGCAGCAAACAACGCAGCTTCTTCGCCGCCCGCTCCGCCTCGGATTTCGATAATAACGTTTTTATCATCGTTGGGATCTACCGGCAAAAGCAACACTTTGAGCTCATTTTCGATTTTTTCGAGTAAAACCTTTTTTTCTTCCATATCGGCTTTTGCCAACTCTACCATTTCCGCATCCGATTCGTCTTTTATAATTACTTTATCCTCTTCAATATCGTTTTGAGTTTTGACGTATGCGTCGTACTGCGTAACGATAGGCTCGAGCGACGAATGTTCTTTGACAAGCTTAGTCCACTCTTTGTTATCCGCTATCACCTCGGGATCGGATATCTTTGCGCTTAAATACTCGAATTTGTCTTTAATGTTTTTTAATTTTTCTATATTCATATTAAACCTTTCCGATAACTATTCTGTCGTTTCCGTCATAATCTTTAAGTGTTTTTACCCCGCTAAAACCGAAGGTTTCCATAAGTCTCGTTATCGGTTCGGCTTGGTCATAACCGATTTCCAAAAGCAAGCAGCCGCCTTTTTTGAGATATATGGGAGCAGAACACACGATTCGTTTGTAGAAGTCCAGTCCGCTCTCTCCGCCGTCCAACGCTATGCGAGGTTCGTGCTTAACCTCAGCAGAAAGCGAATTTATATCGCCCGAACGAATGTACGGAGGATTAGAAACGATTACGTCAAAAGAATTGGGATTAAACGCATCGAACAAATCACTTTTAATCAACGTAACCGACGTACCTTCGAGATTTTCGTCGGCAACCTTAAGAGC
>FR884024.1:7628-20134 GCA_000435495.1 Firmicutes bacterium CAG:552
CCTTAAGAGCGTCGTCCGATATATCCGAAGCAACCACTGTAGCGGAAGTATTGACAGCAAGCGCCTTTGCTATGCAACCGGAGCCCGTACATAAATCCAAAACGACACAGGAAGAATATCTGTCCGATATTGCGGATATGGCTTCACTTACGAGCAATTCCGTTTCCATCCTCGGAATAAGAACGCTGTCGTTTACCTTTATTTCCAGTCCGTAAAAATATGATTTGCCCAAGATGTAGTCAAGAGGTTCCCCGCTTACTCTCCTGTCGCAAATAGATTTGATTTTGCCGAAATCCGCAAGCGAAACATACTTTATAAGCGGCAAATCGCCTTTTTTGCACTTAAGCGTGTCGCAAAGTATCCAATCCGCTTCGACTTCTTCTTTGCCGATACGCTTAATAATGTATTTACGAACGTCAGGAAGCTCCAAATTACCGAAGGCTCTGGTAGGCTCAGCACTGTTTTCTTCCATTTTTAATACGGTCAAAAAACTCTTTATCGCCACTTCCGCCATATCGTCGTCGGGAATCTTGGTAGTAAGTCCTTGCAAAGCCAATCCGGGCGCTCGCAAAATTCTGGCAAAGATATTGTCTGGGAGCTTTGCGACTCCTTTAAGAATCTCATAACTGATTCCTGCGGTAAACGGCAAAATAACCAGTTTTATGCCAAAGTAAACCAGTTTTTTTACAAAACCGCTCAGCATGTCTCCTATCAAAAGATCCAGAATCCAGTTGACTATGGCAAACAGCAGTATGGAAACCACCATAACGATAAACAAAAAAGTAGTTCCGCATCTGTTATGACGAGTGCTGCACTTTTGTACGTTTTCTACGGTCAGCTCCATGCCGGACTCGTAACAGTTTATGGTTCGATGTTCTGCTCCGTGATACATAAACGTTCGCCTTATATCCTTCATCCTGGACACGATAAGCAAATAAGCCACGAATATAATCATTCGAAGCGCACCGGCAATCAAACTCTTTAAAAGTACGCTGTGTCCGATAAGTCCGTCGATTAAACTTGCAATAAGTTCAGGTACGAGCATAAACAGACCGATAGCAAGCAATACTCCGGCGCACACGGCAAAAATCATGCCGCCGTTGTTTATCTTTTCGTCCTCGTCTCCGACTACTTGCGCAGATTTTGTTATCGTGTTTACACCGTTGTAAAGCGATTCTACAAAAGAAACTACTCCTCTTAAAACGGGAACTTTGTTATACCATCTTATCGGTTTAAGGCGCACGGAATCTACTTCGATAAACCCGTCTTTATTCCTGACCGCCATAGCCATTGACGTAGGACCTCTCATCATGACCCCTTCCATCAGAGCCTGACCGCCTATGGACGTAACTTTTTTGTCCATCTTTCCTCCGTATATAAAAGAAAAACCATACCGCTACAAAATCGTGTTAAGGGTATGGTTAAGCATTTGAATTAAAATAATAACTAATTCTTCTTTATGCGCTTCTGATTAAACTTATCGATTCTGCCACCGGTCTCGGCGTGCTTCTGCTTACCGGTATAGAAAGGATGACATTCGCTGCAAACATCCACCTTAACTACATCACCTTTTTTAGTAGAGCCGGTAACGAATTTGGCTCCGCAGGCACACTCATAAACTACCTCGTGGTAATCCGGATGTATATCTTTCTTCATATTCCATCTCCTAAACTATGATTTAGCTTACCCATTATATTATTTGCGAGTCGATTTGTCAAGCAATTATAGGCGTATTGCAAAAAAAAATGCTATTTTTTGTAGACCATGTTTTTGATATTGTCTACGTTATCTTTTACTCTGCTGTCCGAAAGAGACTGAGCTACCTTGTCCCTGGCGTACATTATCGTGGTATGGTCCCTGCCGCCAAACATATTGCCTATCGTCGAAAGAGGTAAATCGAGTAATTCGGTTATAACATAAATGCAAATTTGTCTCGGCTCAACTATCTCTCTCGTCTTTCGTTTTCCTATAAGATCTTCTCTTTTTACCGAAAAACACTTGCACGTTGCGTCTATAATATCATCTGCGGTTACTTCACCGTCGTTTTTTTGCGAATAATCCTTTAACGCTTCCTTACACATCTCGATGGAAGGTTGCGTTTCGTTAAGCTGCGAAAGTAAGATTACTTTGTTTAGCAGTCCCTCCATTTCTCTTACGTTACTGGAAATACACTCTGCCATATAGGCAAGCACTTCCATGCTTATGTTATATTTTTGTATCTGCGCCTTTTTGCGTAAAATAGCTATTCTCGTTTCGAGATCGGGCGGCTGTATGTCTGCCGTAAATCCCCATTCGAATCTCGAACGCAATCTTTCGTCTATGTCCGGAATATCTTTTGGCGCTCTGTCCGAAGTAAAAACGAGTTGTTTGTTGGCGTCGTAAAGCTCGTTAAATGTATGAAAAATCTCTTCTGTCGTGGCAGTTTTGCCCGAAATAAACTGTATGTCGTCCACCATAAGCACGTCTGCGCTGCGATACTTGTCTCTAAACGCAGATCCGCCGCCGCCTTTTACGCCGATATGCTTAACCAATTCGTTGACAAATTTTTCGGAACTTACTAGCAGAACTTTTAAATGCGGATGCGACACCCTCAGCGAATTACCTATAGCGTGCATAAGATGCGTTTTGCCCAGACCTGCGCCGCCGTAAATAAAAAGCGGATTGTATCTAAGTCCCGGCTCGTCCGCAACTGCCCTTGCGGCAGCAACGGCAAGTTGATTGGATTTTCCCACAACGAAGTTCTCAAAATTATATCGGGGATTTACGCTCATAGGTTCGTTTTGGACGATAGGTTGCTCTTTTATTTCAAACTTTTCTTCTGCCTCGAAATATCTGTCTTTTTCGTCCTTACTTATAATTTCAACGTCGGTAAGCAAATCGTTCGCACTGTTCATCGCTGCCTTGATGAGCGGCGCATATCTTCCCCTGACTATTGACTTTGCCCACTCGCTTGCGGTAAGCAAAACAAGCTTACCGTCTCTGATGCAGAGCGGTTCGATAGGTTTTATCCACACGTCATAATCCAAAATACTAAGTTCCGTTTCCATCACGGAAAGCATTTGATCCCATATTTCTTTGGCTTCGTTATTCATTATCCGATCCTCTTAATGTTTCTACTCTTTTTCTTATTCTACTCTCTTCGGGAAAATCGATTAGGCTTTTTCTTCCATATTAACTACTATCGCATACACTTCGGACTTCGGCATTTTTCTCTCCGAAGCTACGATCTTTATCGCTTCTTTTTTGTCTGCGCCGGTACTCAAAACATTCAAATAATGCTGCTCTACCGTTAGCGACGAAAAATCTTTTCGAGACGCTCCCTCAACCACAATAACGAATTCGCCTTTTCGGGCAAAATCCATTTCTTCCCCCAAATAACCTCTCGAAACTTGTTCGTGCAACTTGGTAAGCTCCCTTACCACCGCCACCTTGCGTCTTCCGAGTCGGTGATATAAACTTGTCAAATCCGCATCTATATCGTGCACCGCACTATAAAAAACCAACGTACACTTTATATCAGCATACTCGGCGAGTAATCGCTCTCTGTCCGACTTCTTTTGCGGCAAAAAACCGAGCATACAAAACTTTGATGTGTCCATGCCGCTAAGCACCAATGCGTCTATACATGCGCAAGCGCCGCTCACTACCGTATATTCTATCCCTTGTTCTATTAAAAACGATACCAAAACGTATCCGGGATCGGATATCAGCGGCATTCCGGCATCCGATACAAGCGCCACGTCTTTACCTGAGAGCAAAAGCTCGGTAAGTTTTTGCTTGGTGGCTTGTTCGTTAAATTTTTGGTAGGAAATAAGCGGCTTTTTTATACCGTAAGCGTTAAGCAAAACCATAGTGCGGCGTGTATCCTCTGCTGCGATGACGTCAACGTTCTTCAGCGTTTCTACCGCTCTGTATGTGATTTCGCCTAAATTCCCTATGGGCGTGCCTACAATATAAAGCATCAATTAACCTCCACTCTCACAGGTCTTTCTTTGCAGACAATAAGACCTTCTTTTCCATCTTTTACGCATTTCAACATAAAAAGGTGCGGTTCTTTTACTTCGTTAGGAGTCAGTATCTGGAGTTTTTTCGGCTCCAATTTGCGTTTTTTACATTCGTACATCGTTTCGGCAAGACGTTCGGTTTGATTTATTACGAAAAATTTACCGCCGCTGCTCAATAAATATGCCGCCGCATCGCAAACTTCGGATAACTTAACAGCGATTTCGTGTCGAGCAATAGCTATCGATCGATTCTCCTGTTTCATTCCGCTACCGCATTTGCGATAAGGCGGATTGGATACAACGGCGTCCATACTCCCGACTTCGACATAATCGCTTATCTTTTGCATAGGCGCATTTATCACGGTAATTAAATCTTCGAGTCCGTTTATGTGCGAATTCTCACGCACGTATTCGCAAAGCTCGCTTTGAATTTCCACTGCCGTAACATTCATTCCTCGCTTGCCTGCCAAAAGAACGTCTATTATTCCGGTTCCGGCGCCCAGGTCGGCGATTTTATCACCTTTACCACCTTCACAGAAATTAGCTATTTCCACTCCGTCGCAACCGAATCTGAACGAATCTTGTTTTTGCTTAAAAACCAATCCGTTGCCCAAATCAACCAATTCGTAACTCAAAGACTTTCTACCTCTAATATGTTCGAAAGGTTTCTGTAATGCTGATCGTAATCGAGTCCGTATCCAATCACGAAAGAGGGCTTTTCTAAAGTGAACGCCTTAAAATCAACGTCGGCATGCACCTGACGAGTCATGGGTTTATCGAGCAGACACGCAACCTTTACGTCCACCGGGTCCTTCTCGCTGAAATATTCTCTCAAAAACTTTATCGTATGTCCCGAGTCTATAATATCCTCCACAATAAGGACATGTTTTCCCTTAACGTCCTCTCTTATGCCGTTAACCATCCGTACTTTCC
Source organism: Firmicutes bacterium CAG:552 (assembly GCA_000435495.1). GTDB lineage: Bacteria > Bacillota > Clostridia > Christensenellales > Pumilibacteraceae > CAG-552. Next base: position 12,566 of record FR884024.1, read on the forward strand.
CGGACGAAGACGTACCGCTATCGTAACTTGAAAGCGTCATGAAATCGAGAACTACTTCCCCCCTGATCTTTTGCACGAGCTCGGTGAAAAACATTACCGCCCCCCTAAGCACGCAGATACAAAGCACAGGACGATCGTCGGAATAAGAACGAGAAATTTCCTCGCCAAGCTGGGATATTCGTTCGCGGATTTGCTCATTAGTATAAATTACGTTAGTCTTCATTGGAATCTCCTTGCGAATGTTTATTGTCTTTTATTTTTGTAAAATCGATTACGTACGATTGCTCGTCTTTAACTCTGCATCTGTCCGATACTTCCATACCCACTATCGCCAGCACTTCGTTACCGCAACATAGCAACGGCACAAAATCTCGCAGACGTTTTGGTATTTTTTTGTCGGTAAAGTAATCGGACAGCAACTTTCTTTTTGACCCGAACGGCGTAAAAACGTCGCCTTCTCGCCGATACCTAAAAACGCTTCCGTCAGGAATATTGCTTAACGTCTTACCTTTAATCAAACAGCCGAGGGTTTTTCTTACGCATATTACGACGTCCCCTAATTGTCTTTGTCCGACAAAAAAATCAATCTCGTCAAGACACGGAGTCTTTTGAAAAGCAAACACCACGTTATCGTACTCTCTGAACGCCTTAAGCCCATTTACCATATCGACGCTTTTGCCGTTTTGAGCGGTTGACAACTTTAATACCCTTTCGATTTGTTTCCGTTCGACATCAACCGGCATAAGAATTTTTGCAGCTTTTGCAACATATCTTGCTTTAAGCGGCGTTTCGAGTGCTACCAAATTCAACTTTACTTCGTCGCCGCAATCGATTATCATACCGTCGTCCATAAATTCATCTAACGTATCCGAGTTTTCGGTTGCCAATGCTGCCAAGCTGTTTAATGCGCCGACGACTGCCGGATACCTCGTCTCTATAAGTGGCAATACCTTGAGACGAATAAAATTACGGGTGTAAGTATCGTCGAAATTTGTAGCATCGGTTACGAAAGGAATACCGTTATCTTCGGCATATTTTTGTATATCTCGCCTCGTAAGGCGCAACAGCGGCCGATAAATACCGTTTTCACGCTCCCGCATACCTCTTAATCCATCAATGCCTGACCCTCGAAATATGTGCATAAGCACGGTTTCTGCGTTATCGTCCGCATGATGAGCAAACGCTACTTCACCATATATATGTTTAAGTTCGTCGGCAACCTTTCGCCTGCAAAGTCTTGCTTCCGTTTCGATGCTTCTGCCCGAATGTCTGGAAAGCTCGGGGACATCGAACTTATACGATAAGAACGGCACGCCTATTCCTTCGCAATAATTTTTTACGAAATTCTCGTCAAGGTCGGCTTCCTTTCGTATACGGTGATTGACGTGAACGACCGTAACCGAATACAAAGGCAACAACATACTAAGCATGACCATCGAATCCATGCCTCCGCTTACCATTGCCGCTATTTTGGGTTTATCGCTCATATCGTCTTCCTTTAGGGTAACATTTTAACACAACCGCTACCAAAACACAAGTTATTACAAGCGTCTTTTGCCGATAAGTATTTTTTTACTTTAATCAATACGCATTTTTTCGGCAAGTTCGTAACGCAGAACTTTTAAAAAATGCGAAAAATTCGTCCTTTTAGGGGCGAAAAATATCTGTCCGTTACCGAACAGATATTTTTCGAGTAATTTCAAGGCAATTATTTGATTTTGCGGGCTTCCACATAGTAACGTTTTTCATCCGCTTCGCCCATAGAGAAAGTCTTACGGGGCAAAACGCCGTTTTTAACTATGTAGCTAAATAACGTACCCTTATCCATCGGCTTAAGAACGATACCTACGCCACCGTCCTTAGCGCAAATTTCTTTAAGATCGTTTTCGCCGTGTATGTAGTCAAGCGAACCGCCGTTTTCCTTAAGATATGCGTCGATAAACTTTTGCACTTTGTCTACGCCCTCGATAGAATTTTCGGGAAGCGCAAGTTTGCTTTCTTTGCCGCCGATAAACAATTTGCTTTCTACCGGACCGGTTACCGCTGCCGTAAATTTTGCAACGAAATCGTTTACGTCCTTAGGATAAACCACTCTGTGAATAGGCTCGAACAATATGCCTTCGTCATAAATGTTTTCTACTTCTACCAAGGCGTACTTGCTGTGCGGATTATCTTCTTTGTAGCATGCCTTTGCCGTTGCCAACGAATGATTTCCGTCACCCACTGCGAACAAAAGTGGCTCGCCGTATTTTTCGGTACTGTCTTTAAGCAACTGCTTAAGGGCACTCTCTACGGCAGCCCGGTCTTTTACGTGATAGCCTTTGATATGTCCGCCGCCCATGTTAAGGTCGGTATCATACAAAAGCTCGTTTTTAGCCGAACCGATATGCGGCTCGATAACACTGCGTTTTTCGTCGTCGATCAGCAACAAAATATGAGGAAGCTCGAGCGGACAATTTTCTCTGATTTTTACTCTGGGCGGTATACGTTCTATTACGGTACCTTCGGTAGCTCTGATAAGAGCTTTATCTTCGGGTTTAAAACTATACTGCGTGAGGTCGACAATCATCATAAGTCCGTAACGCTTATTGCCGTGAGCGGTAGTTCTTTCTACTAAGATAAGACCGTCATCTACCGAACGGAAAAGATCTTTTCCGAGATAATCGTTCATATTGTCGATTATCTTGGCGATACGCTCTTGTGGCTTGTCCGAAAGATAGCATTCGGGGTAGATAAGATTAAGCGCACTGGGTTCGTCGCCTACAAAAGCGGCGAGTTTTTCCCAATAAGCGGGCTGCGAAGTAAACTGATCGCATGCCACTACGCACCATTTTTCCATGTCGATGCCTTTTTTAGGCAACAACACTTCGTCGAATTTAACGGGTAATTCCATAATAATACTCCTTTACGGTTATTTAATTTAACATAGTCGTCAGCAAAAACAAGACAACCGCCGTCGCAAGCGACAAAAGCGTAATCCCTATATTGTCAACGAAAACAGACTTAAAAAATTTTTTCACGATCTCTTCCTCCAAAGTCCGAGTTTCTTTTCTTCCTTTACGGCTTTAAGACCGTAAACTTCTTCCAGTTTTGCTCTTAGCATATCCGAGTCGTAATACATACTGAGCTGACCGTCTATCGCAACCGAAATAACGCCGGTTTCTTCGGAAACGATAATTGCCATAACGTTATTTGTCTCGGTAATGCCTATAGCGGCTCTGTGCCTCGTTCCTAATTCTTTATCCACGTCAATATTTTGAGTCAACGGCAAAAAGCATCCTGCCGCTATTATCGTGTCACCTCTTACAAATACCGCCCCGTCGTGAAGAGGAGCCTTGGTATTAAACAAACATTCGAGAAGTTGATAAGACAGCTTAGAATTTAATTTCGTTCCGCTGTTTATTATGTTAGAAGGAACCGATACGGGCGCAACGACGATAAGCGCTCCGGTGTTCTTCTTAGCCATATTCTGTACGGCTTTTACTATCTCCTCTATCGCATTGCGAAGTTCTTCCTCGGTGCAATCGTAGCTGGTCGAGAAAAACTCGCTCATCGCCTTAGGCGATGAAATTTTCCAAAGCGCTCTTCTGAGTTCCTGCGGAAACAAAATAAGTACCGCAACGACGGCAAGCATAAGCGCTTCTCCGGCAAGAGAACCGGTCAATATAAGTCCGTCGCCGCCCAAATTAAATTTGCTGCTAAGTACAGCCACCGCAACGAGCGCCATTATGATGTATTTTATAAGGCGCGAACAGTTTTTTCGTTTAAGAAAACCAAACAGCACATATAGCAACGCAGTGATTATTATCACGTCCAATACAGACCAAAGAATGTTTATCCCTTGAAACCTGCCTTTTAAGCTATCGATCATGTGTTGAAAATCCATCGTCTACCTCCCGTCAAAAGGATCGGAATCCTCATATTTTACTTCGTCGATGTAATCGCCGTTTCCGTCTTCGAACTCTCTTCCGAATACAGCCACCTTTAACGTTTTACTCGGCGGCATCTTGTACTTTTTACTTAATGCGTTAGTTACGATAATAAGCGTCGCTCCGGCAATTATCACTAATCCCAAAGCAATGGCATAAGGCAGCCATTCTTTGGTGAAAATTTTAAAACCGTTGTCGGCTCCGACGCAAATATCCGGAAGCGAATCATCCGACGCAAAACGCACCATTGCGTTTATCAAAGAGGCAACGTTGCTTGCGTAAGCGGGATGATTTTTAATCAAATTTTCATAAGTATCGTCAGCGCTCAGTCCGACGTATTTGCCGCCTTCGCCGTTTATTCCGCCGCTGAAATCGCCGCCGATAATTTCCAGTGCGCTATAACCGGCAGACACATACGAAGCAAAATCTCCTCGCATTGCGTACGTCGAATAAGATGCCCCGTCCACGACTTGCATCGGAAGCATAACCTTACCTGCGGTCGGAAATTCAAGCAAACCGTATTCGGTAAGTATTTCCGCAGCCTTGTCGTTTAATGCGCTTTTCGTTTCTCCCGTATAGAAATAAGTGTTTCCGCAACCGATTCGTTCGACGTTTATACACAACGTCAATCGATGTTCCACAGACTTAACGTATTGTTTGCTCCCGAAATTTCCCTCGTCGGTACCTGCCACGAAAGCAAACGCCACATTATACGGATAATCGCTTTTGTTAACCAGAATTTCGGCAATTTCCAGCGTAAACGCAACAGACGTAGCATAGTAAAGCGCACCTTCCGCCTTTACTGCGCCATATCCTTCGTTTTTTGAATAATGATTACTTAAAGGCACCGAAAAAAGCACGGTGTTTTCTTTTCCGAAATCTATAAAAGCTTCGACATTGTACCCGTAAACGGTCACCGTTTCGTACTTAATCCCGTTGCTGCGAGTCGCCTCTAAAGAAAACTCCTGTACTTGCGAATCAGAAACGCCTATAGCTTTCAATCTTTTTTCCACCCACTCAGCCGCAGCCTTACCCGCATCGGTAAAAGCAGTTCGATCTTCTAACTCTTCGCAAATTTCTCGTGTGGTTTTGTCTATCGAGTTTGCTAACTCGTCGAGCGTAGCACTGCCGTCTTCCGCATGCGCTACGGACAAACTCAATCCGGCAAACAAAAACGTTATCGTCAATAAAAGCGTCAAAATCTTTTTCATCGTATCACCGCCATAAGAAAGTTTATTGCCAAAACGACGATTGCAATGTTAACGTAAAGTTTGCCGAAATACATAACGAAAGTAGCGTAGTTATACTCTTTAACGTAACGCTTACAAATAAACCATAGATATGCGCCGAAAAATATCGTCCTAAAGAACACAGGCGATATTATTCCGCCCCATACGGACGCAAGCGGATAAAAATAAAATATTACCGATACGCCGCCTATACATAAATTTGCGACCATGCAAAAATAAGGCAAATATCGTACCATCTCGTCCAAACAAAGATTCGGCGTGTTCTTAAGCGCAGCTCGGAAAAAACCGACCGCCATGTAATAAATGGCAACCGGCAAAAGTCCGGACGCAAAAAAAGCAACCGCATCTATCGCCCAACGATTACCGGCAAGCTTTATCAGGTAACTCTCGGTAAGCGCAGCCGCCGTACCTCGTGCGCCGTACCAACCGGCAAAGCAAAAAGTGAGATACAAGAAAAACCAAATCAGCCCGCCTGTCTTTTTAATTTGTGTATTGTTTACGGTATTGTTCATTAAGATTATTTATTTCCTTTCGCCTACGACGCTCGTAACAAACTCGATAATCGCAAGCTTGTCGCCGATCGCACCTTTTTTATAATCTTCGTCTATCTTGTGCAATTTGTCGCAAATGCGTTTTAATGCCACCGGCTTTAACGCTGCCGCCTGCGATTTTAGCAACTTGTACTTATAATCGGTGAGCTTAAATGCGGTTTTTGCTTCCTCGCCGCTTATTGCGACATACAACAGCTGTCTGAAATGAGAGTATATCAGACCGAACACCCCCGCAGCTCCGTCGGCAATCATATCGTTTGCCAATCTCACTGCTTTTTCTCCGTTGCCGTTAAGTATACTGTCGGCAAGTTCGTACGGTTTATACTCCAGATCGGAGTTTACCATAGATACAACGACGTCGCTCTTTATCGTGCCGCCGTAAGCGTAGGCGCACAATTTATCCGTTTCCGCAACTATTCTCGCAAGGTAACGATTACACTTTTCGATAAGCAACCTTGCAGCCTCTCCCGTAACTGCCGCACCTTTTTTTGCACATTCGTTGGCAATAAAGCGAGTCAGCGTGTCCTTATCGAGTCTGCTGCAGTCAATCAGTTCCGCATACTGAGAAATCTGACTCAGATTTTGGCTGAGCAACGGACTTTCGATAACCAAAACCGTAGTATGCGACGGACTTTCCAAATAAGTCTTTAATACCGAAGCGTCGCTGAGGAAATTGCGCACGATAACCACCCTGGTATCGTCGCCGAGCGGCAACGTGTTAGCCGCCACAACTACTTCTTCGCACTGAGGCGCATCCAAAAAAACTGAATTCATGTCCGGTAACGAACTCAACGACAGAAGCGTCTTTTCTGCCAAAGACAAAACGTACGCATCGTCGCCGGAAAGAACATAGAACGGCTTGTAACCGTTTTTCAGACTGTTTTTGAGTTCGACAAATCTCATACCCTTATATTGTAATACATATCGGCATTTTTTGCAAGTATTTTTTGACGATAACTATGTTAATTTTGTTTTACAATAAACTCAAAATACCGTCAAACGCTTGGAAAACAAAAACGAATGTGGTATAATTTTGCCATGGATAAATCAAAAAGCAAAAACTTGACCAAGGACATCACCCAAATTGCGTTATTCGTAGCTCTTATGATCGTATTTACGCTTTATGTGTCGATACCGTTTTTTCCCGTGCCGCTCACGTTTCAAACCGTAATTTGCGTATGCGCCGGATTGTTTTTGGGAAAGAGAAAAGGTGCGATATCCATGGCGATATATTTATTTATGGGGCTTGTGTGCCACCTACCCGTATTCTCGGGCGCTACCGGTGGATTTTCCTCCGTGTTTAAACCCAGTTTCGGATATATAATCGGCTTTGTCTTAGCAGCTTACGCTGCGGGGGCAGTCAGAGGCGACCGGAATGCGTCGACCAAGCGTTACATACTTGCGGCCGCAGTGGGATTTGCTTGTTGCTATGCTGTCGGCATACCGTACTTTGCGATTATATGGAAGTTCTATCTCGGAAAAGCTGACATACTGCCGGCAATCATATCGTACAACGTCTTGTACATGCCAAAAGACATCGCTCTTTGCGTACTTGCAGCATTAGTCGCAAAACGAATCGTGCCTGTAATCTTTAGGAACAAAGATACTTCTACTGTTACAAAAACATTATAACGTTATATCTTTTCTTTTACGTATTATATAGAAAACAGCCGATTAAAACGGCAATACGAAACTACCCGTATCTCTCGCTCTACTAAAAACTCCTTGACAGAGATAGGTGTCACACCCCACTCAGTTATAATAAATTTGTATAATCTATTGTAAATACTCCGGTAAAAAAAGCGTCTTCTTTTTGAAATGCACCCCAGAAGTTAGACA
>FR884025.1 GCA_000435495.1 Firmicutes bacterium CAG:552
TGCTTGCTTGCTTGCTTGCTTGCTTGCTAAAGATTGTCGCAGACTTGTCATACCTTGTCAACTCCTTTTGCCTGTATTTCGCATTTTTTTGCAGGTTATTCGGCGTTAAAAGTTCCGCATATCAATATATGATACGTTTTGTTCTTTACATTCTACCATAAATTTCTCAAAAAATCAAGCCTGTTTGCCACTCCTTCGCATGAAATTATAAATGTAAAGTTTATTAAAGAGTTGAAACAAAAAAGTGGTATTTGCTTATCCGTGAATCGCCGTATATCTTTGACGCATTTTGATAAAGTATTCATACACCGTCGCTTGCTCACGAGATAAAACTCTGCCTATTATGGGATAACTTAAGCCGTTTTGGCGGCATTCCAAAGCGATACGCATATTTTCGGTCAAATTCAAACTTTCGACGATTGTGTAATATTCGGTATAGTCTTGCATAACTTCTTCCTTTATTTCGTAAGACGGCTCGCTTACAGGCGGCATGGCGTCTAAACTTACTCTGCGGCAATAGTCGCTCATTTTTCTATTTATCAGTTTCATCATTTTGCGAATACAGGCAATCTCAATGGTAATCGGCTTGCCTTTCTTTCTGTAACCGATAACGTCATTCAAATGCTTTCCGTAATGTTAGCAAAGATACAATGCGCCTTCTTGGACTAAATCGTACAAATCGCTAAAAGTATATACTAACTCGTTTTTGTGCTTAATATCGGCATATAAGTCGGCATACATTTTCTGCGCACGGCTTCCCAAGTAGCCTATTTGAAATCGTAATTCCATAAAGACAATAAGTTCTGCCATTTTAAGCACGTTGTTCCGTGAGATTTCTTCTTTCATAACGCTGAAATCTAATATTTTTCTTTTCATTTGGATTTACCTCCGATTTATTTCGCCTTTCGGCAAAAACGGAAGTAGCTCCGGGAAAAGATAGACAGTTTTTTGTTTTGTAGTTTGTTAAACGGAAGTCAACTAACAGCACAAAAATTGTTTCGTAAATATAAAAAGAGGTTGTGCGTCAATTTGCCGCATAACCTCAAAAACGAGCAAAACCCAATATAAATTTAATTTTAATACTTAAAGGTTTTCCGTAACAATTTTTGCCGTTGACTTATGCATTTCACTGTGCTACAAACGCAGACGAAAGGCGATAAATCGGAGCGTCATATAGTGTCATACAAAGAGTGTCCATAAAACGGAATAGCAACCGCTTATCTCATTTTATAGTAGTTCGTGTAAATTCCGTTATGTGAGGAATCTGCGCTTTCGATAAACAGTTTGAATTTGTACTGCCCGGATTCGGCATTTAACTCATAGCGAATTTCAAAAATCCAGACCGAACCTTTTGCAAAATAGCCGTTATCCAAAGTGTTATTCCTTACGTAATAGAACTTATACAATTTGCTCGGATTGTCGTTAAAGTAGTCGGATAAATTACTCTTTTGTTCTATAACATACCAATTTTCATTTGTGGTCATATCGTATTTTTCGATTCTCGGTTTTCCGAACATGCCGTCGTAATGCGTATTCAAGTACGAAAAATAAGTTTCCGCATTTACCTTAAAAGTCTCTTCGTCCGGGCAAACTTGTGAAAACGAATATCCGTCGTTAAACCAAGCATCGCTTGAGTTCATCTCGCCCGACAATCCTGTCGGAGCAGTCAATCCTGCAAGCCCTTTTGCCGACAGTTCTTCTTCGGTAAACCATTTCATGCTGTCGTGGAGCGGCTTTCTTTTTTCTCCGTCGTCCTCGTTACTTTCGCATGCGACCATTCCGATGCAAGTTATCGCTAATAACACAGCGCAAATAATCGTGAATAATTTTTTTCTTAACATATATTTTTAACCTCTCTGTTAATTTTTATTATTTTTCTATTCAACGGATTTCAGGCTCTCGTTCATCTTAGTTTTTACTATTTTCGATCGAAGCATAAGCGTTACAATCAAAGTAAACGCAAAAACGATAACGGGAATCAACAACCACATGAACCAACTGACGTTTTCCACCGTTCCGAACCCGATCGTCTTAAACACAAGCGTTGCAAGTCCTATTCCTACCGGATACCCGAGCAGAATGCCAAAGAACGTACTGATATATATTTCACGATAGATATACCCGCATATTTCTCCGTCGTGATAACCGAGAACCATAAGAGTCGCTATTTCTCTTTCTCTTTCGCTTATATTTATCGTCGTAAGCGTATTTATTACAACCGCAGTCAAAAGCCCTGCGAAAGCAACTATTACCAACGCTATCCCGATAATCGCAGGCGAGCCGAAATCACCAAAGAGACACATATCGAGAAGAGCAAGACCTGCAAATACGAGTCCCGTTGAGACGGCTACCGATACAAGCATCATGAAAAACCTCGTTTTATACCTGAAAACGTTTCTCATCGAAGATTTATACTTAAACGAAAGACGTTTCCAAATAAAAGGGATTCTCTCAAGCAGTATTCTCCCTCCTTTTTTCGGTGGCTTCGGGCGTAAAAGATCGGCGGGATAGTTATTCGCAAGTCGCATGCCGATGGAAAATACCGCAATCAACGTAACCGCTATAATGGCGCCGAGCGATATAAAGTAATAGCTCGGATTTACCACCACAGATATGGGCGGCATAACATGTCCGTAGCCGAAAACGATACATATCAGCCACGAAACGCCGTGGCCGACAAAAAAGCCGATACATCCGCCGACAGCAAGTGCGACGAGCGCAAAAAAAACATATCTCAGCACGATACTTATCGAACCGTATCCGAGCGTTTTCAGACAAGCGATTTGCGAACGTTCTTCCTCCATAAGTCGCATCATGGACGACAACACAACGAGAAGCGTTACGGCGATAAAAATCACCATCAAGATATTTCCTATCCCTCGAACCTTGTCTGCACTTGCAATAATCGATTTGAAACTGTAATTGTCGTAAAGCGTGATTATGCGTATGTCTTCGCCTAAAAGTTTCGTAAGTTCCGTCTTTTCTTCGTCGATATATTTTTCGTAACCCGAAGAAAAAGAATGAAATAACTCCCTATTACCCTCTTTTATATATAAGTCACCTTTCGGCATGATTGCGCATACGTCCGTCGGACAGTATAAAATATTTTCGAGCAGGTCAAGTTTGTTTATGTCGGACAGATTGTCGGGAATTTCGATATCCTCGGGATTATTATAACTCGGTTCTCCGTCCTTGCCGAACGTAAGAGGACTTCTTACTATCCCTTTAATCGTAACGTTGATTTTATATTCGGGCGCAAGCTCTATTTCTACTTTATCGCCGACGGAATATCCCTTTATTACGTTATCTTTTACTTCGGCGTAAACGCAATTTTCGTCGTCGAGCGTTATCCTTTCGCCTTCGATAAGTTCCAACTTGTTGATTCCGGTATTTTCAAGGTCGAGAAAGTACAGCCTGAGCGATCTCTTTTCGCCCGTTTGTATATCTAAAGACATTCCCGTTTCTACGTTGTTCTCGCCGTAGCGGTTTTTTACCGCAGAAATTTGCTCGTCGGTAAAACCGCCAGTCTTGCTTTTCACGATAAAGTCGCTTACGTTTTGTTTTGTATAGTAATTCTCTATGCTGTCCTTTATCATATCGGTCGGCGAACCGATACCCGATATAAAGCCTATGGATATAAGAACAATACCGATAAGAGAAAGTAGCCGTATCAGATGTTTTTTGAACATTCGACGGACTGTTTTCAGATACGTTTTCACCATTCTATCTCCTCAATCGATTTAGGATTATCATTCGTTTCGACACTTTCGATTCTTCCGCTCTTTATCCTGATTACTTTATTTGCCATATCTTTAAGCGCAGCATTATGCGTTACAACGATAACGAGTTTCTTTCGTTCGCAAGATAAATCCTGTAAAATCTTCAATATCTTCTTTCCTGTAATATAATCGAGCGCACCCGTAGGCTCGTCGCATAATATCAACTTCGGATTTTTGGCAATCGCTCGTGCTATGGAAACTCTTTGCTGTTCTCCTCCCGAAAGTTCTGCGGGAAAGTTATTTAACCTATCTGCCAGTCCTACCGATTCTAGTACCGTTTTGGGATCAAGGTGGTTATCGCATATTTCAACGGCAATCTCGACATTTTCAAGTGCGGTAAGGTTAGGCATAAGATTGTAAAACTGAAAAACAAACCCCACGTCGTGACGACGATAATCCGTCAGTTGTTTTTTGTTGAATGCGGTTATATTTTTCCCATCAAGATCAATCTCTCCGCTCGTCGCTGTGTCCATTCCTCCCAAAAGATTCAAAAGAGTTGTTTTCCCGGCACCAGATTCACCAAGAATTACAACGAACTCGCCTTCGTTCAAATCGAACGAAACGTCCTCTACTGCCGGTACTGTCAAAGAACCGGTATGATATTCTTTTTTTACGTTTTTCAGTGATAATATTCTCATAACTTGCTCCTTATTCTTGTAATTGACGAGACTCGTTAAAGGAATGCCTTCCATTACACTCGACAAGGACGGCTTGCATATCTTTTTGTTTGGATGATTTTGCAGAAATTTCTTATCGATACCACAATAAAAATATAGCCTGTAGACAATTTATATTATACCATTTTATTTCTGTTTTTTCAATGCTTTTATCCCTGTTCACGCAAATTTCATTTTGCAAAAGTTTTTTATGTGTTTGATTGCAACAAAAGAACAGCTTAAAACGGAACAACCGGAACGAAAGAATTTGTTTTTCGCAACATACAAACACCGGACAAAGAAACGCAAGAATTTGCAACGATTTATCGCCGCAGCGAAAACAATACGGAATACGGAAACTACGGCGGCATAGGCGACAAATACGAAACGCACAGAATTACATTCGATCCGTCAACGTTCGGGGAAATAACGAGCGTTGAAATCGTGCTTGCAAGCGGAGAGTAAAATTATCTCGCTTTTGTTATGATTACCTTATAAACTAATATTTGTGGAGTAGTCGTTATGAAATTAAAATCATTAAGTGCTGAGATTGTTTGTTGTTTGGCTTTTTCTTTATTCGGATGTAGCAAAGCAAGCGCAAGCAATTCTCCGATTCTTAGCCCCGAATAAATACAAATCACGATCCCGATGAATTTCCGTTTCTTATTCGACAACGCCGCCTGCTCTATCTTCTTCTGTTCGGCAAGTGAAAATAGGTCAAAAGTTAGCTCCTAAATTCAAATATTATGCGAAGGATGTAAACCACGAGATATGGTAACATAAAAAGCACAAGACCTACTAAATCTTGTGCTTTTTGTTTTGTAGCTTTTTCGTACTACAAAGATGGCTATACAGTACGAAATAGCTACACTACTATTCCCGTTTACAGCCCCT
>FR884026.1:0-33596 GCA_000435495.1 Firmicutes bacterium CAG:552
CGGCACACGTGAGTTTTGCTGCCCGCCGATTCGCATGTAGGATAATCCGACACAATCCAATCTGGGCAATAATCATGACCGTACTTCTCGATAACGCTCATTGTGCTGTAATCGCAAACCGAACATTCCTCGTAATCTGCAAAACCGTCTTCTATGCAAGTCGCAGCTTTTCCCGTTACAAATCGTAATACGTGCGGTGATTTTTCCGTCGTTTCTGTATATTGGCTGCCACATCGCAAGCATGTATACAATAGTTCGCCTTTCTCTTGGCAAGTAGATTTTTTGATAACTTTCGGCGAAGAATACTCATGCGGCTTTTTATCTATAATAATATCTTCCTCGGTTATATCGTTTTTATGCTCGTCGAAATATTCGCCGCATTTTTGACATTTGTAATGCGCTTTTTGACCGTATAGCGAACACGTAGGAGCTAATTCTTCTATAAGCGTGCCAAATTCGTGTCCGAGATCGGGAATTACTGTAACTGAATTTTTACCGCATTTTTCGCATACGTATACGATTTTTCCTGACGTTTCGCAACTAGGATTACTCCTACTAGTCTCAATATACGAGTGTCCCGACATGGGCAATGCCTCTTCTCTCTTTTCGCCGCAGTCTAGGCACTCGTATTGCGCTACGCCGTCGTTATCGCAAGTGGCTTCTTTAATTAAAGTACGTTTTTCACGATGTGCTGTTTTAGGAATGGCTGTTTCTTCCGTCGTTGCCGAGCAGTATAGGCAATGTCGTGATTTTTTGCCTTCCCGACTACACGTGGCATCTAAATCCACCGTCCAGTCCGAAGAATACTCGTGACTCAATCGACCAAGTTCCGTAAACGTACTGTAATCACAGCGGCTACACGTATCGTATGCTTCGTAACCGACTTCTAAACATGTTGGAGTCTTGCCATTATGGTGTACTATTTCATGTCCAAGCTTATGCGGTATATCCGTCCGCTGTACACGTAGGCTCTTTAGTATCCGCAACAATACAGTTATGTCCGAGCATATTTTGCTTTTCCGTATATCCGTATTCGCATCGGCTGCACTTATACGTGGTATGTCCGTCCGCTGTACACGTAGGTTCTTTAGTGTCTGTAACAATACAGTTATGTCCGAGCATGGGTAAAGTTACTTCGTACTTATCTAAGCAATAAGTACACTCATATTCTTCTTTTCCGTCGGATATGCACGTAGGTTCGGTCTTTGCGGATAACATATAGTTATGCTCGACTTTACCTAATTCCTTGTACGTATTGTAATCGCAGCGACTACAGGTATCGTATGCTTCGTAACCGGTTTCTAAACATGTCGGAGTCTTGCCCTCGTGATGTACTATTTCATGTCCAAGTTTGTCTCGCTTTTCGGTATATCCGTATTCGCAACGACTGCACTTATACGTGGCATATCCGTCCTCCGTACATGTCGGTTCTTTATTGTCTGTGACAATACAGTTATGTCCGAGTGCCGAAATTTCTTTTTCTTCATAAAAATTGCAGTTATCGCAAACACGCCTTAACAACCCGTTCTGTTCGCAGCTTGCTTCGACCACTACAACCTCTGTCATTTTTTCGTGAGCGCATGGCTCTGCTGCGCCCTCAACGACATAGCGTAACACCCTGTCAAGGGCGGCAAGATTTGCGGACTCGTACTCATAATCATAACTTTCGGTTCCGTCTGTTCGTACAACTCCGCCACCGACCACAAAAGCCGACGGATCGGTATTAAAAGAACCGCTTTTTACCGAAACGCCACTAACAGCACTTTTATTTTTACCGTCCGCAGCGTACTTTCCGCTTATAACAGAAAACTCACTTCCGCCGCTAATCGCCTTTGCCGTATACGCCGAATACGTCAAAACCTGAGACTCGGATATTTCGCCACTTCCTTCCGAACATACGCCGTATGCCTTGGATTTTTTTGCACACTCGCTTTGCGCAACTATTATGTTTATGCCGCTAAGACGCAAAATCGACGATACGTTACCGAAAATTCCATACATTTCGGAAACGTAACCGTCGATAGACTGAGTCAAAACAAATGATGTATTTTTTACTGATATTGTTGCCGAGTCAGCGTAAATTCCATAGAACGAAGTGTCCGGCGCATTTACATAGCCGTGATATTCCACCGAACAATTAGTTATTTCTACGGTACTGCCAGATGCCGCTCGAACGCCGTAATTGCCGCCGTTTGACGAAGTCTTCTCCATCTTTATGCCGTCAAGCGAAACATTTGCGCCGTCATTTAAGTCAAAAAGCGTTTTAGTACCCTTTACGGTTGCGCCCGACGATGATTTTATCGTCACTTCTCCGCCTTTAATATTAAAAACGGCAGCAACGTCGTCAGCACTCTTAGCCTTTACGGAACCGTCGAGGCAAATAGTAATGTTCTTGTCAATAACAAAAATAGGTTGCGATACGTTTATGTTGTTTGTAAGTCGAACGGTATCTCCGTTCTCAGCCGAATTAATGGCAGCGACGAAAGTCTCATAACTGTCTGTTTCGGTCAAAGCAATCGTCGGCGTAACGTGAACTGTTATCGTCAACGTTGTAAGCAAAGCACAAAAAATCACAACACACTTGTAAAAATTTGCTTTCATAACGCCCTCTTTGGTATATTCAATATTTTACCACCTCAGGCGTACTTATGTCAAAACAAATTCACACAAATGCCGAAAACTTTTCATTTTTTACACTTCTTAAAAGGGATTTTTCTTCATTATCGATTATTTCGGATATTATCGTCGCAGCCAATCGCTGTCCGGTTTGAGACAGGTGAATACCGTCGGCACAGTAATAGTCAAAGCAATCGTTAAGCATTAGAAGCTTCGTTCGCAAATCGATTAAACCTACTTCCATTTCGTACGCAGTCTTTACGACTTCGATATTAAACATCTCTTGCTTGCGCGAAATATTGGTAACGTCACCGTCCAAAAATTTTAAAACCGCATTACCGTCCGCTATTTTACTAATTACGCTGTCAAAGTATCGCTGAGAATTAACGGGCAAAAGAGTAACCAAAAATACTTTTTCGCTGACTTTCTTTAATTTTGCGGTTAGATTGTGCAGTATTTCGGAGTATGCGCAAAGCCCGGTTTTTGAAGAATGCGGATAATCCGGCGAAATCGCAACTTGCCGCCAATCGTAATCCACGTCGTTCCCGCCTATCCAGATTACCGAATAGACTTTATCGCCAGGCTTAATGGCCTCGATATATCGCTCTACAAATTTACGCTCGCTCAGCTTAACTATGGTTTGCCCGAATGCGGATATGTTTTCCACCTCGTCAAATAACAATTTCTCTCCGAGTATATCCACCGCACACGGCTTTGCCGGCAACGGACGACCACTGTCCGTAACTATGCCTTTTGCACAAGAATCGCCAAAAACAACAAGCTTTTTCATTTCTACCTCCTTTACGCTATCATTGTACAACGGACACTCGCAATAATCAACCTACTTATTTAAAATAGGGTTCTACACCTTATTTGGCGCAGTAGAGAGCAGGTAAATGGCACTCTACTGCCGGTAGAGTGCCGAAATTCGTTGCGTTTTTCCGTATACGATGTATATTTTTCGACATAATTTGCTTGATTCTATACCAATGCTTATGTTAGAATTGAACTATGGAAGATCTTAAAAAAGTTATTGCAGACAATATAATATTCTACCGAAAAGAGAAGGGGTACACGCAACTCGAACTTGCCGAAAAGCTTAATTACTCAGACAAGGCAGTCAGCAAGTGGGAACGAGCCGAATCATTACCGGACGTTATTACGCTTAACGAGATTGCCTCTATGCTCGACGTTACTCTAAACGACTTGGTTTCCGTAAAAAAGAAGGTGCGCATACGAAAACCTCTCACCGTTTGCTTTTCGGTAGGTCTGGTATGGCTCGTCGCCACGGTAGTTTTTGTTTTGATAAATATCCTTACAAAATCATCGGAAAGGTCGTGGTTGGTTTTTTTGTATGCAATACCGGCGTCCTCGATTTTACTTATCGTTTTCACCTCTATCTGGCATTATCACTTGGGTTTATTTGTTTCCGAGAGCGTTCTAATATGGTCGCTCGCCGCAGCGATTTTTTTATCTCTTTCCTCCTATGCCGGCATGTTTTATATTTTCTTTTTACCGATTCCGCTGCAAGCTTTAGCTGCGCTGTGGTACATAAGAGGAATACGTAAAGGAGGCAAATGACGCTTTCGTTACCCGCTTAAACAAAATTATGATTTATAATAATATTTTTAGGCCTTGCGCTTTGATGTGAACCCAAAAGTTTGGACAGAGAATTAAATTTTTGGAGTTACACTTCACTTGTAGCAAAAGCCTTTTCTTTTTACATATAAATATAATAACTGTCCGAGCTTATGCTTCTTAATTTTTGATTTTGCCTTAGCCCCCCCATCGTTGCGAGCAGTACCGCCCTAATTAAATTATATTATTCGCTTACTTTGTAACATTTACATCGGTTTATCAAAACTTTTTTACGATTTTTACTGTTCAAAAATCTTGCAAGACTAACTGTTCTATATTTATTCTCTGTTCTTTTCATTTCTTGTGTTTCGGCGGCAATAACGTAAATTATTATTATCTGATTTTTGATGTATATAAGATTGTGCAATTTTACTTAGCTTACTGCGATCGTATGAATACACAATATTATGAAATTATAACCATAAAGCACGACGCCATAGTAATGAAATCATACTTTTCATTTTGCGCACTCATTTTCTTGACTAATTTAGGCGTTTATTATATAATAATGGTATAAATTTTTAGCGAGGTATATTACATGGCTTTGAAAGGTTTAGGAAAAGGCTTGGGTGCCCTTCTCGCAGATATCGAATCTGACGAAATAACGGACTCTATGCCGGCTTCGGAAATTTCTATCGACCTTATTGACCGCAACGAAAATCAACCGCGTAAAATTTTTGATGAAGTCGCAATGACTGAACTAGTCAACAGCATTCGCATTCACGGCATTATCACTCCCCTGATTTTGGTTAAACGCGGCGAGCGCTATATGATCATTGCAGGTGAACGTCGCTGGCGCGCGGCCAAACGTGCAGGATTACGAACTGTTCCCGCAATAATCAGAGATTATACCGAAGCTCAGATTAAAGAGATTTCTCTTATTGAAAACATTCAAAGAGAGGACCTCAACCCTATCGAAACGGCTACTGCCATAAAACAACTTATGGACGAGTGCCATTACACGCAGGAAGAAGTTGCAGAACGCATCGGCAAAAGTAGAACAGTCGTTACCAACACTGTCGGTCTGTTGACTTTGGCTCCAAAAGTTATAGATCTTATAACACAAGGAAGGCTTTCGGCTGGACATGCAAAGATTTTGATTTCTCTAGATGACCAAGACGCTCAGCTTGCTCTTGCATTAAAGGCTGCCGACGGAAAAATGAGCGTTCGAAAGTTCGAAGAACTCGTTAAAGCATACCGCAACCCCAAGAACAAAGAAAAGCAGATGCAAAGTTTAGAGCTAAAAGACCTTGTAGAACACATGCAACGAACTTTTGCGACAAAAGTTTCCGTTCTTGGCAACGACAAGCGCGGTAGAATTTATATCGACTATTACAATAGGGACGATCTCGACAGAATAGCTGATATTTTGGAACTTGTTGATTCGCAAACTAAAAAATAATAACCCTCTTACTCTCCTTTTAAGCGGCACGTCGATTACGGCGTGCCGCTTTTTTAGTTATGCAGTTTTTATAAAGAAGAACTATTCCCGGCATATTCTGTAGCATAACTTATAAGAAAACAAAATGCTTCATGTGAAACTTTTTTAGGCAATTGCCGTGTGCTTAATTAAAAACTACTGTCTATGTAACAAAACGTGTAATATTTGCTCCAAGGTCTTTTTCACAAAAGGCTTTTTATTTTTTCTTCTAATGCCGCCCGTGCACTGTTTTATTCGTTATTTTTTTATCTCTCAAACTTAAAAGCAGGCAAAGACCGCCGATAATTTTTGCAATAGCTACCATCATGGAGATTGCTAATAAACTCTTTTTTACAATACTCGCCTACTCTAATCTAAGCATTTCGAAAAGGCGACTCAGAAGCAGTTTCACGTGAATCCGGGTAAACTTGCGTAAAGTCCAAAGACACTCGGCGGTAAAATGCAAATCAATCAAATTGTATGCAATCGTAGCATTACAAAGTCGATATATCGAAGCAAATCGTTTCACGTGAAGCAACACTGCAACGTGCGCAACTAACATAGTCAATTAGTCGACACATGCAACCAAAACAACTATTCGTCTTCTTTCTTTGCATAATCAAATAAATTAAAAAACCAGTAACAGACGCATAAATATCATTAAAAACTAAAAGTGAATCACAGTTATTTTTTGGCAACCCCGGCTAGACAATTTCTATAAAAAATTATTGTATAAATCGTAAAGCACTAAAACGAAATAAATCGTTAAATTATTATAGACTTAAACTTAAATCGCTTCATTAGAGTCAATAATAGCTTAGATACGTTTTTTCTAGTTCTATTTACCCGGTGGGATATCGCAAAATTAAAAATCAGAAAGTCCCCGAATTGGTATTTTAACTCCCGATAGATAGTATAGATTTGCGACTACACTCAAATCTCGCCTGCCGTCATCCCCCACCACAAAAAAAATATGACTGCGTAAATCAAAACGCTTCGAAAGCCAAAACATTATTTTGTGTTTCGGACAATATTACTTCTTACTACTTACCATTGGGACTGTCTTAAAATTCAGCTAACTTAGCCAACTGACTTTAACGCAGAGTTCTGTTTTCTTAAATGCCTCTGATAATCTTACACATACGACATACCAACAAGGACTCAATCACCGCTATTTGAGCTCAGTAAAAGCCTAATAAAATTACACACTTATAAAAAAGCACATTTATAATGTGAAAATTGTATTTTGGTATATTTTTAAACATATTTATGATTCCTCTATATTTTATGTACTATTTTGCAAGCAAATTGTTTCACATGAAACATAAATAAACAAAAATCATGTTGTTTTTCTATGAAAAAAGCCGAAATAAAATTTAAAAAACTATCCGCTTTTGTGGAAAACTTAGTGGATAAGTAGATAAGTTTCTTTGCATTAAACACCAAAATCGCAAATGAACACATAAAAAACAAACAGCACTAAAATATTTCAAACGCACAAGTTATAACGCTAAAATCAGCAAAGCGCACGACTACTGCAATTTTGCGCATGTAAAACACCATACCGCACTACAGTAAAAATTTGGCGGTATCTATATGCCAAGTATGCGTTCCAAGTAGTCTTATTGAAGTAGCAAATTGACAAGATGTAAAATCGCAAATCGCTGCGCAAAAACATAAACGAGTGTGCTTCTTATAGCGCAACGTTCAATGCTCCCCTTTAATGAGAATACAGAATACTGATAGTTATAGAACTAAGCGCAATAGAGACGTTTAAATCAATTATAAAAGCTCCCTTTCGATTTGGCTGCAACCAATAGCCCGCCACATTGTCACGATTTTATATTTGCCATTCATTATAGCATACATTTTAGAACACAACGCCTCACACGCAAAGGGACATCCCGAAGCAAAAATCACATAACGAATATTTGGCTGCGTATATACGGCGAAAGTTTGCTTATACGCCCCTCGCTTAAGCGCTTTACTTAAAAACACTTAAAACAGAAGCATTTGCATTTTGGCATTAAATATAAGAATTGCGAGATATTTTTGTAGCAAATTGACAATAAATAATGCAGCACGAGATCAGTTTTTTAAATGCGTTACCCCCCCCCCTAAACAAATGCATCAAATACAATTTCCATATCACCCGCAGCACAACAATAGTCAAAATTACTTTGCAATTACAAACCCAATTAGCTAATTGCGTCAATATCATATTTTAAATTAACAAATCGCATACATGTTTATTCCTCCAATAAACATTGAACTGTATTAATAATATAATAAAATTCTTAATTTCCCTACTCTATTGATTGATTGCAAAAAATCGAACAATCGGCTAACTGAGCATAGATTAAATCGCAATGTATGAGCGATATTGTTAAATACGCAAAAAATAATAAATTTATAAACTAAAAACAGCTGTGTTATATTTTGTAAACTATCATAATTAAATAACGCTATCATTTTTTACATTATATAAATAGAAAATTTAAAGCATGGCTATAATAATACCCGGCAAGTAAATCGAAATAAAAGAAAATTTTTTCGTTCGCAAGAAGGTATAATCCGGTATATAAGTTAGTAAACAAATCAAAAAAGTCTACGTTTGCCCCGAAATATTGAGCTTCTCAAACAGAATTTATAGGAAAAATTTCAACAAAATGGCGAGTAAAAATCGTTCGATTTTGAGAATAGTTATAAATTCATATAATAATATTTTACATTAAAGGAGCAAAAATTATAGAATTAATTCGTCCATGTACAATCTTTGGTATTACGTTCAAAACAATACAATTTAAAAAACCAAACTATGCAAAAATAGTAAAAATAGTATAGCGTTAGCTGAATAACTGCGAACATAGTGTCAAGTACAGAGCAAAATTATAAGAAAAACTAACCAAACCGGTTCAAACGTCACCCAACGCATTACAAAAAAAAGAAAACGACAAATAAACAATGGTAACGCAAAGTAAACAGATTAATAATATTGACTGCGTAGCCCTAACTGCGCAAAAATTTTAGCAACAATATAATGAATTTAATTTTTGCGCAAAGAATTATACTTATCATAATAAACATTTCGACAACGTAGTAAATATAAATGCTCAGCCAAATATAAGCGCAAAAAACGTACACAAGATGTGCGCTTGCAATATATTTATAAGCCAAATTGCAATAAAAATATAATTTACACAACGCTACACAAAAATATACAGCGCACAAACATTTTGACAAAAACATTATTCGCATCAAAATATTTAACGTTAATAAAGCCATAGCGCATTGTTAAATTTTTGACGCATTAATTATGAGTATCGATTAACTAATCAGCGCAAATAATAAATGTGCAAAAAATATGTGCGCAAATAAGTACGAACATAAATAACTTAAAGCGTTGTAGATGATTAAAAAATTAGTTCTCAGAATTATGAGCGCACAAAGCATAAAAGCGAGCGCAAACAACAATATTTATTGACACCTGTTATTAGTTATACAGCGCTAAAATATAATTTAAAATTATATTTAGCGCACATAAAAATAAAAAGTAGTTTACTATAAACGCAAAACAAATTAATATTTAAATTGTAACGCACAAAGCTGAAAAAATTTAAACTAAAATGCGCTTAAAATTATATTTAAAGTATGTCTCAATAATATAATTAATATTGTAACGCAGACAGCGCTTAAATGAAAAAATTAAAAATGTATTAGCGCTAAAAAAAGCAAACCTCAAAAATAATGAGCGCTAAAAAATGTTAAAATAATTTATTAGCGCAAAATAAAAAATTTTAAGCGCTTGACTCCGTATTGTTTTATGCACCTTAAAATAAGTACAGCGCATAAATATATAAACTATTCACATTCGTGCGCAACTCAAATCGCATTTAATAATAATCAGCGCAACATGTAAAAATTTTGCGCTGATAATCTTTAATTAATAGTCAGTAGCGATATTAAGCGCAAAAGTAACGCAACTAATAACATAGCCATTACTTTGCGCAATATAACAATCGCCATAATTTGTTTAAAGCACAAAATATATAATTAGTATAGTCTTTTGCTTGGATAGGGGAGTATTAGCGCCTCATTCCTTATAAATGAATACTCAATATTTAATACGTTGTATTGTATAAATAGTGTACGCCTTGCGAAATATACCGAAGTATAGTTAAAATACAACTTTTACGCTACAAAACAATCAAACACGCCGGTGCACAATAATTATTCTAAGTTATACAATTACACATTTCAAAAAAGAACCCGACGAGCCTTTCGCATAGTTTAAGTCGAAATATGCGTCGTAATTATGTATGAGCAATTTACATCGAAGTTTTTAGAATAATCTGACGCAGCGGCATAATACCTGACTATATCTAAACCATCAATTGACATATAAAGCGTGATAAGATTAAATAATTACATACAATTGGTTACCTAGGCATACAAAATTTTACTTCTGCCAGGCGCAAAAACATTTATATATATTAAAACGACACGCAAATAGTAGTTATGTTTTCATACCCATATAGTCTGTTTTTATGCGATTTACAATAATTAACATTTTTAATGTATATGTTAATTAATTTTAGATAAACCTCTATTTATGAAGCCCTGTAACATTTCTGTCCTTATACCTAATTTACATATACACAACAATTGAGCAAAAATTTTTGCCGCTAATTCTGCATTAGCCGCTAATTCTGCATTAAAAGAAAATTTGTCATTGCCTGTAGCAACCACAAAGCAGTGTTAAATAAAAATCAATTAGCAATTAGTGTCAAACCCGAACTTAATGTAAGATATATTAAAAAATTATCTCGCATAGTCGCTAAAGAAAATTTTTGAAATTCGCAAAAAAACACTTGATTTTTGATATTCAGTGTGCTACAATAACTTAGCTAAAGTGACGAGGTATAGCGCAGTTTGGTAGCGCGCTTGGTTCGGGACCAAGAGGCCGTGAGTTCGAATCTCGCTACCTCGACCATTTTAACACCGGGGTGTAGCGCAGTTTGGTAGCGCGCATGAATGGGGTTCATGAGGCCGGAAGTTCGATTCTTCTCACTCCGACCAAAAAGTTCGGATGCTTTTCTGATTGAAAAGCATCCGAACTTTTTTATACACTCAAAGCCTTAAAGTTCAACGTCTAAGATACCAAAGGTTTTGATAGCGCCTATTACACAAAATAGCTAATATCATAAAACTCCTTTTATTGGGGACGCAGTAGCACCCTCATTCAGCCGAAAACGGGTGCGGACATTTTTAAGATCGGAACCGGAACCGGCAAAGATCTTCCCCTGATTCCTATACGCCGACTACGGAAGCCGCAAAAGGCGATAAGGCCGCCACCCACGCACGCCCGGAAAAAAAACCTATCTTTCGAAAGAAGTTATCGATGGTTACGATACCATTTTCGTACCATTCCTTATCGGGTGAGGACGGCGTCTATGCCCGTTTTGCCCTTCCTTAATTTCTACAATTTAAGCGGAAAAACCATTTACACTTTCTGCACAGCGGTAAGCAGTGCCTATTTCGGGACGTCCGGCAGATATCCGCTCCAACGCAAACGGCGCATACATCGTTGAAACAAAACGTTTTTCGCATAATGACGAAAGCGGCGGAAAATCGTGAATTGCTTTCATATATCCGAATCAGCCGTCTACGCTCGCATACCCGGCACTTTGACAAATGCGGCTGCAATCTTATAAGGAAACCGACGACGGTTACAGCGTAACGGTGAAACCGAAAACGTCGATAGCATAATTATTCCTACGTAATTCGACGGTTTGCCCGTAACGGAAATCGGTGAAAATGCCTTATCGGTAATTAGTGATGGAATCACTGAAATAATATCGACCTAAAAAATGCAAGTCGGAAACACGTTTTGATACGTATTCTTACTAAATTGTAACCGGGATTCTGTGTGAATGCGCAAACTTTTAAAAATCGTTTTATTCTCACATTCAACCGTCGGTAGTTTTCGTTTTTGGACGCAGTAACCGAAGATACGCCCAAACTATCCGTACATTTCAATTATCTCGATAATCGTTTTTCTGTCTTCATTGGCAAGCAACAACGCTAATTTTTTCAGCAAATCGATTTGCTTTTTGTTCATACTCGGTTTGTCAGGTTTAAAATTCGGCAAAACAAAAACTCCGCCTCCGCTACCGGACTTGGTGTATATCGGGTATTTAAGAGACAAGTGCATTATGTCATTTTCAATAGTGCGTTTGCACACCCCAAACTCCACTGCAAAATTTTCCATTGTTTCTTGTCGTCTTCTGCAAAGCGTAAATAAAATAGACTGCCGTCTTTCGTGCGCAGTCACAAATTCCTCCCCATGTGGTTTTCAGCAAATATTAGCAAGCTAAATCAAACGCCTGTCGACACTGTAAACATCATCGGCGCAAAGATACGCATATAAACTGCGCCGCCAAAGTTTATAATCGCAAAGAGATTTTACAATAGCTTTAATAATATAATACCTATCCGAAAACATGATACGTTGCCATTGTTAAAGCCGAACAAACCGCCGGATATGACAGATAGGGGTAAGAAATAGGGGCTTATACGCAAAGCCTATTGTTTAATTTTACGACTGCCATTGCCGTCTTCCGTTATAGCGTCGACTTTAAAGCATTTAAGACTCATCGAGTCACCGTGTAACGTAATTTGTAAACTTCCCTCTTTCCCCTGCGCACGAAAACAGCTTTGCGGTCAAAAATGCGGCTTAAAGGCGGCATTTGCGCAAATCGATTCTATTTATCAAACAGGCACAAACCGGTCCGTAATTGCGCTATTGCGCCGTCACTGCGCCAATCAAAGCACGGCAGCCACTCGTCTACATGCAAGAATATATCAAATAAGCCCAAAAAAACCAAATATAAACTTGCCTAACTGCTAACGTTGACGACACGGTATTAAATATAACGTCCTGTGGGCGGAACCCATTTATAATTTTGTTCTCGATGCAGTAAGTATAACGTCGGATTGCGGTTTATTTTTCGCTGTCTAAAAGCTGTTTAATTTTGACGGTATTTTCACAAAAGGTCGCTCTACCGTAAATATTAAAGAAAATCGAACCGCCTCTTGCCTTTATAAAAATTTTTCACTGTATTTTTTTGTGAAAAATTCATTTTATCGCAAACGCAGTATTGTGAAAATACTGTTTATTCTCGCTTAAATGTCCGCATTTAGATGAAAAAGCAACTATTTAATGTGAAAAAGGACGCATTGAAAATATGGGTAAATCCTAGTGACATTCACATAGCTATATTATTTGTGAAAAACAGCAAAGTTCAAAAATATGCGCACGTATTGTAAATTCGGCGACATATTCTCCGTTTTGTCACATTTCAAAATTAACTTTTTAATGCGATATTTCATTTTCAAAGTCGCTAAAAATGCTTACATAGCGACAAATTTTGACGATACTGGTTGCAAAGGTGTAAAAATAAGATCATCTTTGTGATAAGTTGCAACGCTTCAGCTATTGACATATTTGCAAAAAGAATATATACTGATAACGGCTTTAAGTAAAGCCTACACGGTGAGCGCCATACGACTAAGACGGTTACGGGCAAGACGAAACAGTCTAATACTAATAAGGGGCTAAGGGGCAAAAAGATATGGAGAAAAGCAAAAACAAGTATTTTACTATGCTTAAGGTTCTTGCTTTGGTTACGTTATGCTGTACCGTGGTTTTATGGATTGCGCTTTGGGTTGCGTCGGCAACGCCGGGCAGCGTAAGCGGCTCCAACACCGACAAAGTTACGGGGATTTTGGATGACAAATTCGATCTCGAAGACAAAGTCGGCAGCAAAAACGAAATTCAAAAAATAGAACTTACCCGAAAATATACGACAAAGAAGTTTTGCGGTGACACAGAAACGCTTTCGGTATCGATTTTGCCGACAGAATTCGCCTCGGTGCAGCTCGAATACAGTTCGTCCGACAATGACGTCGCTTCGGTAGACAATAACGGCGTCGTCACTTACAACAAGGTCGGTGAGGCAAAAATAATAGCGTCCTACACGCAAGAAATCAACGGCAAAACTATTTGCGTAAAAGGCGTTTGCAAGGTATCCTGTCAGGGCGAAAAACCAAAAGAAAACATGAATTTATCTTTTTCGTCGGGAAGTGTAAATCCGTCCGCTTACATAAAACAAGTGGGCGTAGGTAGGCGAGTGCAGATTGTATTTAACTACGGAAATACGAGAGCTACAAATTTAACCTACGTTTCATCCGATCCGCAGGTTGCGGCGGTACACGGCTCGTACTTATATTCGCTTGCTCCGGGGGAGGTCGTCGTAACGGCTAACTACGGCAGAAATCGGATAAATTGTGCGGAAATCCGCATTTTACCAGATTCAGATGCTTATATCCCCGTTACGTTTGCTTTTTACGATAATATCGATAGTCTAAACATGGAACACGGATACTGCTACTCGATAGGCAGCTCGATCATACGCTCCATTACGGCACAAAAGGGTGATTCCGGAGAAGAAATTACCGTTACAAAAAGCGAAAATCCGGCTATCTATGACAAACTGATTTCACTGTTTCGATTAGAATCGTCAAACAGCGGCATTTTAAGCAGAAAGGGCAATTATCTGGTAACGTCTGGTTACGGTAGCGTTACTCTGACAATAACTTCTCCGCTAAATCCGAATATCCGTGTAAAGAAACAATTTGACGTTAAGAGCTCTGTGCCTAAAAAAATCGAGATTATAGGCAATCGAGCGATTACGCCACATTCGGAGTATGTCTACACTGCAGAGTTTTCGCCTGTCGATTACAAAGAGCAAAACCGCATTACTTGGAGCGTTATAAAAGGCAAAGCAAAAATCAGCGAAACAGGAAAGTTAACGGCGTCCATGTACGGGAAAATAGTAATTCGATGTCAAAGCGCAGATTATCCCGAAGTCTATACGGACTTAGAGATTAAGTCGAGACTTTTCGTTACCGCATACGGATTCGTACGCAAGTTTATGGGGCACGGATTATTGTCTGCACTGCTGGGATTCGGCATTTTCGGCTCGGCTTTAATGCTGTTGAAACGGAAGTGGATTGCCTTTCCTATTACCGCACTGAGTTCGTGCGTATACGCTGTCGGCAGCGAATTTATACAATACTTTACGCCTCAAAGGTATTGCTCGTTATCGGACATAGTTATAGATACGATCGGCGCAATAGGCGGCATGCTCGTAGCCGCTATTATCGTGGCTTTTATTTGTGTGGTTTGGAAAGCAGTTTCTTCGTCGAGTTTCTCGAAGTTAAAAACTCAGTTTTATCGAATTAACCTTAAGACGGTGTTCCCGCACAAAAACAAGAATAGCGAAACAAACCTAAATAATAATTAAGTTCGCATTCTTCGGATGTATTTGCTTTGATATATTTTAATTTTGTTATTCGTTTTACCTGAGGTTATAAATATTTATTTTAAATAGCCGAATTTCGAAATAACTGATATTTGTATGCGTGCCGACAAAACTCGAAATTTGCAAGCACAATTCGCAATACAAGATCTAATATAGGAGAAAAATATCATGACTCAAAATAATAAATTAGGCGATACGGTAAAAGTTGACAAAGCCGCTCTTAATAAGATAGGGTGTAGCCTTTACGTCGTTACGACCAAAGTAGGAGATAAAGACAACGGGTGCATTATCAATTCGGTAATGCAAATATCAAACAACCCTTTAACTATTGCAGTAAGTCTTAATAAAACAAATCTCACTCACGAAATGGTTAAAGAGAGCGGCAAACTCAATGTTTGTTCGTTGGACGCAGATGCGCCGTTGGCCGTTTTTCAAAATTTCGGCTATCGTAGCGGTAGGTCGTGCGACAAATTTCTGACTTGCAATCCGCTGCGAACCGAAAACGGTTTGATTTATCTTCCACATTATATTAACGCCGTCTTTTCTCTAAAAGTCGTTTCTTACGTAGACTCCGGAAGTCACGGCTTATTTATTTGCCGACCGGTTGAGGCCTTTAACATATCCGACGTGCCTTCCATGATGTACGATTTGTACAAAATTTGCGTAAAACCTCAAGTTAAATCGACGCAAAAAGTCGCATACGTTTGCGAAATTTGCGGTTATGTTTACGAAGGCGATACCTTGCCGGAAGATTTCGTTTGTCCCGTTTGTAAACACGGTGCGCAAGATTTTAAAAAGCTTCTTTCTTAACCTGCTTTTCTTACAAGAAAAGCAGGTTAAGAACATTATAAGATTACCTCTGTAGAAATTTCCGCAAAAATCGGCGTTTCGCCGGAAATGATAACACAATACATGACAACGGATAAACTGCTTAGGCTTGAAACGTTTGCGATTCTTTGCAAGGAACCGGACCTTTCTCCTGCATACATTCTCGAGGTAACGGAACATTAATTTCGTCAAAGTCCGTTTTTTAATAAAGTCGCCGACGTCGCTTTATCATTTTTACAAATACAATGCCCTGTCTTACATAAAGAGAAAAAAGACAGGGCGTTTTATTTGTTAATACGGAAAACTTCGTCTATGTCGGTATCTTCCTAAAGACGTCAGCTTTGGACATTGAAAACGTGCGCAAAAAAACTACCTGCGTTTAATTTCGCAGGTAGTTTCTATATTTTTTCAATTTATTATTGCTGCAAAAACTCCTTTTGGCTCAATATCTTAGTTCGGCTACGTTTCCCGATCAAAAATCAACTGCATTTTAGTTTTTATTTATGAGTTTGTCTATGCCTTTTAACATAAAAGTAGCCAGCTCGAACTGCGGATCGTAAGTAAGAGCAAGGCGGAAACAATTCTGCGCCTTTTCCACTTCGTTCTTTCCGAGAAAAGCCAATCCGAGGTAATACGCCACATAATTTTTTTTCTTAAATCTCGGCGACTGCAACGCCTCCTGCGCATCTATTATAATTCCGTCATGCATTCTTTCTCTTACTTTTTCTTCTTTGATTTCGCCCGCCTGTGACGTTCTTGCCGCAATATTAAGAAGATATATTTCTTCGTCGTCCGGATATTCGTTAAGCAACCTGTCGGTGCCTTTTGCCGCATATTCGAAATTTCCTAAAGCGAGTTCTCTTTGATACTTTTCCGTTTCCCTGCTTATTCCTTTTTCGTTTTTTTGGTTTTTCCATTCGGTATACTCTATAAACCAATCTATAAGTATAGGATTGACTCCGCCAAGTACCATCTCTTTTGTGTTTACATAAACTATATCGCTATACCGACTGCTAAGCGCTTTTTCAAAAATATTTTCTTTAAGCACTATCGCCTTCATGTTCATAAATGGATCTTCTTCGTACGGTGCGCCGAGATTTACAACGAAAGGAAAATGGACGTACCACATGGCGATCAGCTCGTCGGCAGCGGTAGGCAGGCTGATTATTTTGTATATAAGTGTATATAACGGTAATTTTTCGGGAGCAAGCGCATCGTCTCCGATAAGCATACCTTTTTCCACGCACTTTTTCCACAAATTTCCGCCGGCGTCAAACTTTATTTTTCCGTTTATCATAACGCCGCCGCCGGTAACAAAATCTCCGTCATTAAGCCCGTCAATGTATTCTTTTTTCTGTTCATACTCGGGATGTTCTTTTTTATCTATCGTGTAACATGCCTTCAGCTCAAAAAGTTTCGGATCGGGATTAGTCATTTCTCCCGTTTGATACAGTAATCCGAAATTATATACCGAATAAGCCATGTCTCTTTTTTCTTTTACGCTTAAATCGCTCTTGGATATCGCAAGATAGGAGAGCGAGTCGGTGTATCTTATTCCTTCGGTTGCGTTCATAAAAATCTCCTTATCTACATTTAAGCAATTATACCCTTTTTTCACCGTTTTCGCAACCAAAAAACGCCGAGTTTTTACAAGAAATGAAAAACGTAAAATTAACACCTGTCTGTTTTTCACAATTGTGGTGAAAACGGTTTACTTTTTGTAAAAATTGGGGTATACTATCCGTGATAATATAGTTATAAACCAAGGAGGAATGATTATGGCTAAAATATTGATCGTAGACGACGAAGAAAATATCCGTAACGTTCTTAGAGAATACGCAGAATTCGAAGGTCATGAAGTTTCGGAGGCCGTTGACGGCATGAACGCCGTTGCCATGGCGAGAGAAAACGACTATGACATTATTCTTATGGACGTAATGATGCCGAAATTGGACGGTTTTTCCGCAGTAAAAGAGATAAAAAAGGTTAAACAAATTCCGGTAATCATGCTTTCTGCCAGAGTAGAAGAATACGACAAGCTTTTCGGTTTCGAAATAGGCGTAGACGACTATGTTACTAAGCCGTTCTCTCCCAAAGAAGTCATGGCGAGAGTGGCTGCTATCTTGCGCAGAGGCAAGACTCAAAACGCCGGTAAACGCATAGTTTCCGACGGATTGGAAATAGACATCGCCGGTCGTAACGTAATTGTGGACGGCAAAAAGATTTCCATGACGCCGAAAGAATACGAGCTTTTGTTCTATCTCGTAAACAACGCCGGCATCGCCATCTCCAGAGAAAAACTTCTTAACGACGTTTGGGGATACGACTTCTACGGTGACGATCGTACCGTAGATACTCATATCAAGATGCTCCGAGCGTCTTTGGGCGAGTATCGTAACAAAATCGTTACGTTAAGAGGTCTCGGATACAAAATCGAGCTATGAAAAAACGCTTTTTCCCGCTTTTCTTAAAAACCTGGTTGAACTTCGCCATAATGACAACAATATTCTTGTTGTTGTTATGGTGTTTTCAATTATTCTTTTTTAACTCTTCTTATGAGAAAAAACAAGAAGATTACATCCGCAACATAAGCGACGAATTGGTAGAAAATTTTGAAGACAATCCTCATTACTACTCAAAAATCCAGTCTTTCGCAAAATCCAACAATTACGATATTTATATCTTTCGTATAGACGAAGGAGAAATAAAAGGCGATTCCTCCGGCGGATACTACTTTGACGAAAACCTCGACGTTATCGTGTGCAAACCCGACTCGAAAACCATTGTTTATAAACCGGTAAAAAACGTATTGACCTGGTCCGCTCAAAGAGAAAACGAATTTATTCAAAACATAATTTACTCCGATTTCGGATCATTTTTTTTCGTCGAAAACTCCGATCTTCCTTCTACTTTTAACTTTATGGTTTACGGCAATTTGCTGATGAAAAGCAGCAGTTCCTCTTCTGTAAATCAAAACTTTTATTTTTGTCTCGTTGCCCCCATTCTTAACTCGGGTTACACGGTAAATATTCTGCAAAATCAGCTTCTTTTAGCTTCTTTGATAAGCCTTATTATCTCTATGTTTATTTCGGTTATTTTCAGCCGAGAAATAAGCAAACCGATAAATCGACTGGCTTTGACAGCTTCGACTTTGGCAAAAGGAGATTTTTCGGTAAATTTCCAAGGCGGCTCCTTTAAAGAAGTACAGATTCTTTCCGATTCTCTTAACTTTGCTAAAGACGAAATGAGTAAAACGGAACAAATGCGAAGAGACTTTATCGCTAATATCAGTCACGACCTCAGAACTCCTCTTACAATGATAAGAGCTTATGCGGAGATGATAAGAGACCTTAGCGGAAACACTCCTGCAAAAAGAACACAGCACTGTCAAATCATTATAGACGAAGCCGAACGCCTTTCTTCTCTCGTTGCGGATATACAAAACTTAAGCAAGCTCCAATCCGGTACGGAAGTATTTACTCCGACTACCTTCGACATGTCTCAGCTCTGTCGTACCGTAATCAATCGATTCGGCATTATGTCGGAAAAAAACGGATATGTATTCGAATTTTCTGCTCCTCCACTTCAAGCGTACGCCGATTATTCCAAAATAGAGCAAGTTCTTTACAACCTTATAGGCAACGCTTGTAACTATGTCGGCGAAGACAAAAAGATAATAGTCGGTTGCGAAGACGTAGGTAACGGCATAAAGGTTTCTGTTTCCGATCACGGTAAAGGTATATCGCCCGAAGACCTTTCTAACGTCTGGATAAGATTTTACAGAGCTAACGAAAAAAAGCGTAACATCGTAGGATCCGGTCTCGGTCTCAATATAGTAAAAATGATTCTTGACGGACAACATTTTGACTACGGCGTTGACAGCGTCGTCGGTAAAGGCACTACGTTTTGGTTTGTAGCCACTAAGCCTATCGACAAAACGTCCACATAATCGGGGCGGCGGCTTTGCGGCTAAAAATAAATAATTTTAAAAAGGAGAATATTTATGTCCGGTTGTATCATAACTTATTTTTCTGCGAGCGGTAATACCGCTTCCGTTGCTAAAAAATTAGCTTTTTCTATGGACGCTCCTCTATGCGAGATAAAGGCTGCCGTTCCGTACACAAAAGCAGACTTGGATTGGCGCAACGAAAACTCCCGTTCTTCGGTAGAAATGAAAGATCCTTCTTCTCGCCCGTGCTTTGCTCCCATGACAAAAGACGTATCTAAATACTCTACAATATTCATCGGCTTTCCTATTTGGTGGTACGTTGCTCCTCACATAATAAATACTTTTTTGGAACAAATAGATTGCTCGGGAAAAACCATTATCCCTTTTGCCACCTCAGGAGGAAGCGGAATGGGAAAAACCAACGAATTTCTTAAAAACAGCTGCAAAGGGGCTTTCTTAAAAGAAGGAAAAGTTTTTCCTACAAACGTTTCTCCAGATAAATTACTCAAATGGGTAGAATCTGTACTTTATTGACAAAAAATATCCGTCGTGTTAAATAAGTAACACGACGGATATTTTTTATTTTGTTTGTGTTTTTTTATCCACAGTGTGGAAATCATTGTGGAAAACTTTCTCCTTTTTGTACTTTTGTATTTTTAGTACTTTTTTTATTTCAATTTATTTATGTACTATTTTTGATCGTTTTTCGTCGGGTGGATAACCTCTTTTTTATGTTAGACTTGTCCGTGTTTTTACACATTTTTATATGCTTTTATTTAGGCTCATTTAATGCTTTTTTATCCGCTTTTTTTGCTAATCGGTACTTTTTCTACATTTCTACACCATACTACTTATACCTATACTTCTCTTAATAAAATATATATTCATTATCAAGCAAAAAACGATATTTTTCTCTCGTTGACTTTTAATGTAAAAGAGTGTATAATTTAGTGCATGGACGAACGCTTTGAATTGTATTATAATCTTTTGAAAGAATGGAACGAAAAGTTTAATCTTACGGCTATAACGGAAAAAGATAAAATAGAACTTTTGCATTTTAAAGACAGCATTTTACCTGAAGATCTTATAAAACAAAACGCAACTGTTTTAGATATAGGAAGCGGAGCGGGATTTCCTGCCATACCGCTAAAGATAGTAAGAGATGATCTGGATATAACAATGGTGGACAGTCTTAACAAAAGGGTAACGTTTTTAAACGAAGTTATTTCTAAATTGAATTTGGAAAGAGCGAAAGCCGTTCACAAAAGAGCGGAAGATCTGGATAAAAACGTTAAATACGACGTTGTAACGGCGAGAGCCGTTGCTCCGATGAGAGTGTTGTGCGAGTATTGTATTCCGTTCGTAAAAAAAGGTGGGATTATGCTTGCATACAAAAGCGAAGACGTCGAAGAAGAATTAAATCAGGCTCAAAAAGCAATTGACGTTTTGGGCGGAAAATTATTAAAAACAGAAACGAGAAATCTCGGAGAAATAGTGAGAAAGTTCGTAATAATAGAAAAAGTAAAAGAGTCTCCTTTATCTTATCCGAGAGGAGGAAATAAAACGAGGTTAAAACCGCTATGAGAGAAGATATAATAACGGCTGTTTCTACGCCGTACGGAGGCGCCATTGCCGTAATAAGACTGTCAGGAAGAGGAAGTAAACAATTACTACGAAAGCTTTGTAACAAAGATTTTAAGGAGCCTAGAAGAGCTTATTATACAACTGCGGATACCGGAACTATAAAAGATAAATGCGTCGTAATATTTTACGAAGAAGGAAAGTCTTATACAGGCGAAGAGAGCGGAGAGGTGTACTGTCACGGATCTGCGGTCATAGCGAGAGAAATAACTGAGTTTTTTATACGTAACGGAGCCAGAGCTGCGGAAGGCGGCGAGTTTACCATGAGAGCGTATTTAAACAAAAAGCTCGACTTAACGGAAGCCGAAGGAGTACTGGATTTAATAAATGCCGAAACGGTGGAGCAAGCAAGAGACGCCTTCGAAAAAGCCGACGGAAAACTATGTAAAAAAATAAGGGATATACAAAAAAAACTTTCGGATGTTATAGCAAAAACAGAAGTAAGTATAGATTATCCCGAAGAAGATATAGAAAGTTTTGTATTGAAAAATATAAAAAACGACGTAAACAAAATAAAGAGAGAGATAGAAGAAACGGCGGACGGATACAGTGACGGAAGAAAGATAAAAGAAGGTATAAAAGTAGTTATATTCGGTAAACCGAACGTAGGAAAGAGTTCGTTATTTAATGCTCTTATGGAAGAGGACAGAGCCATAGTAAACGAAAGAGAAGGAACGACCAGAGACGTTATTGACGGAGAATACGTTTATAAAGGAAGAAAGTTTGTTTTGTACGATACGGCAGGTATAAGAAATACCGATGACGGAATAGAAAGCGAAGGTATAAAGAGAGCATTCAAAGCAATCGACGGCGCAGACGTAAGAGTTTTTGTAAAAGAAGCCGAAGACGATGAAAAAAAGGCAGACTGTATCGTCGTTACAAACAAGTGCGATATAAAAAGAGGAGAAGGAATAAACGTTTCTGCCGTTAAAAAAGAGGGAATAAATATTTTAAAAGAAGAAATATACCGAAGGACGGACTTCGTAAAAAAAGGAATAACGGTAAATTTAAGGCAATATAGCGCTCTGATAAAAGCGAAAGAATGTCTAAAAAGAGCAATAGACTGCAATTTGACAATGGATTGCGTGGCTGCGGATTTAACCGAAGCGTATGACGAATTGGGGCGAATAACATCTGTTATAGGCAGCGACGAAATAATAGACAAGATATTTTCGTCGTTTTGCGTAGGGAAATAATAAGGGTAGTAAAATGAGCGAAAAAATAATTCAACAAAACAAAAAAGCTTATTTCGATTATTTTATAGAAGATAAATATGAGGCGGGAATATCGCTTAAAGGAAGCGAAGTTAAGTCTGTAAAAGAAGGAAAAATAAGCATAAAAGACAGTTATTGCGGTATAGATGACGGAGAAATATACTTAAAAAATTGTTTTATAACGCCTTACGAAAAGGGGAGTTTTTTTAATCCTGATGAAAAGAGGGCAAGAAAACTGCTTTTACACCGTTACGAAATAGATAAAATAATCGGAAAAATCAGGGAAAAAGGATTTACGCTCGTTCCTACCAAAGTATATTTTAAAGGTAACAAAGTCAAGGTAGAGATAGCTCTTGCAAAAGGTAAACACACTTACGACAAGAGGGCGTCCATTAAAGAAAGGGAACTTATAAAAAAAGCAGAACGACAGATAAAGGAATTGCGATGAAAAAAACATATCGTATTCAAAAATTCGGAGCATTCGGAGAAGGAATTGCCTATGATGACGGAAAAACCGTATTTGTTAAAGGCGCTATAAAAGACGAAACGGTAATAGCAAAAACGGTAGTCGAAAAGAAAAAATACAGAGTGGCGTCCACTGTAGCGGTAGTGGAAAAAAGTCCGTTGAGAGAAAAACCTCCATGCAGATATTACGGCAAATGCGGAGGATGTTCGATGCAACATATTAAGTATGATTCTCAGTTAGAGATAAAGAGAGATTTTGTAGCAGACACCATCAAGAAAATAACCGGAGTAAATGTAACCGTAGAAAAAACCGTTCCTGCCGAATCTTGCTACAGGTATAGAAACAAATTAAGTTATCCTATAAAAGATCAAAGAGTTGGCTTGTATAGAGAAAACAGTCACGAAATAATAGATATAGAAGATTGTTTGTTGCAAAAAACATGGAACGTACCGTTAATTAAAGCAATTCGAAAATATTTGAAAGAAAAAAAAGAAGACGGCGAAAAAGTTCGTCATA
Source organism: Firmicutes bacterium CAG:552 (assembly GCA_000435495.1). Taxonomy (GTDB): domain Bacteria; phylum Bacillota; class Clostridia; order Christensenellales; family Pumilibacteraceae; genus CAG-552. The sequence goes on from FR884026.1 coordinate 23,675, forward strand.
TAGTGGCGAGAGAAAAAAACGGAAGTATTTGCATTACAGTAGTGGCACGGAAAAAAATTAATCTTATGCCACTTACGTCTTTTATCGAATTTCAAAACTATGCATTATATCTTAACGTTAACGACGGTAACGATAACGTAATACTCGGCGACGATTATTATTGTATATATTCTAAAGGAATAACTCCTTCTTTTCATCCGGCATCGTTTTATCAGGTAAACGACTTTATCGAAGAAAAAATATATTCGGCAGTGGAATCGTTTGTCATAGGTGAAACCGTTATCGATGCGTATTGCGGCGCCGGAAACCTTACTCTAAGACTTGCAGATAAAGCAAAATTCGTATACGGTATAGAAATTTGCGAACAAGCTGTAGAAACGGGAAGAGAAAAGGCATTAGAACTAAAAAAGAAAAACATCAAATTTATTTGCGGTGACTGTTCGACAGAGCTACCGAAAATCGAATATTCCGGAGACTCTACCGTGGTGTTGGATCCTCCACGTAAAGGAGTGGACGAAAAAGTAATCAACGCCCTGCTTAAGGTTTTGCCGAAAAGAATAGTCTACGTGTCGTGTAACCCGGCGACTTTAGCAAGAGATCTAAAACCGCTGCTTGACGCTTACGAGGTAATATCGACCGTTCCTTACGATATGTTTCCGCAAACAGACCACGTCGAGACGCTGGTCGTTCTTTCCAAAAAAATTCCCGACAGTCATATCAACATTGACGTAGAATTCGGGGAGAACGAGGGGCAGTTTTCGTTAAAGAAAATCAAAGAACGCGCCGAAGAACGCAAGCCGAAAGAAAAAGTAACGTATAAGAAGATACAAGACTATATCGAACAAACTTACGGCTTTAAAGTTCACACGGCATATATCGCCGAAGTGAAACGTGATTTAGGCTTACCTATGTACGACGCGCCCAACGCTGTCGAAGAACTAAAACGCCCACGAGCGCATCCCACGCCGCGAATGGTCGAGGCGATAAAGAATACACTAAAACATTTTGAAATCATTTAAGAGGTTCTACTATGGCATACAGATTTGCTAATCAAAGCGAAGTTAAAGAGCTTGAAGCGTGGTGTATGGAAATTCTTCACGCCGTACAAGACGAAGTCCGAGAGTATTTTACTTTCGATATAAGACTTATCGGAAGCGGGGACAAAAGGCTTGTTACACAAAACGGTGATGAGTGTTTTGATTTGGACTATAATATTATTATGCAAAAAGATAAGAAAGGTTTGTTGGACAATCCTAAACAAATCAAAGATATTTTTGTTAAAAGATTTAAAGCCGTATTAGAAGAAAATGTTTCGGGATACAATTACGTAAGCGATTCAACTTCTGTCATAACAGCTAAACTTATAAGGAATGATAAGATAGAATTTTCTTTCGACGTGGCAATTATAGTTGAAGGTGATGACGGGTATTTTTATAGATTAACGCACGATAAGAGAACAAACAGGTATATATGGAATCAAGTTGCAAATTCAAAAAATTATTTTGCAAAATTTAAAGCAATAAAAGAAAATGGTTATTGGATGGAATTTAAACAGCGCTATCTTAAAAATAAAGATAGGCATTTAAGCAATCAGGACGGAGTTAAATCCTTTTCGATTTTTCTTGAGACATTGAATGAGTTTTACAGATAATTATGACAAAACGTGAAGAAGAATTTTATAACAATCTCATTATTTGCGATGAGGATAAAATCAGAGCAGAAAAATCTTTGAAATCAAAAGGTGTCGAAAAACACATATTGATTAAAGAGCGATTACTCAATTGGAGTGACTCTGATAGTATAGAATACGAAAAAGTTGCTTCTACATATCGATATGATAAGCGTATTCGGTACACGCTGTTCAAATATATTTCTTATTTAGAAGAATTTTATCGGGCGGTAATTCTTGACAGCTTCATATTAAATGTTAGGCATAGGTTTTGGATTAAAGATTTACGCGAGCAGTTAAAAGTATACAGTAACAATTTGAATGATGCGTTAGAACATATTGATTTTTCTGCTTTGCTTATTCAATGCCAAAGGCTTCCGAAAGAAATAAAAACTTTATGTGGTTTTCCAAACGGTAAGCATTTGAAAGATAATTCTTTTGCTCTAAAAGAAATGAGAAATGCGGTAATGCTCAATAAATTTTTGCTTTTGTATCGTGGATATGAAAAGTGTTATGTTAATGGTGTAGATGCAGGAAAGAGTGCCAACTTAAAAGCGAACATATTAAATCTTGTTCAGTTTCTACCAAAGGAAGTAGGCGAACATTGCACGAAAGATATAAATGCTTGCAAAGAAGATAGAAATAAAGAAGAGGACACAAAGTGGGATTTACCGCATCAGGTAATTATATCTTTGGATATTTAATAGATAAGGGAGACGGCTTTACGATAACAAGTAGAGCCGTTTTTTGTTAGAAAAATGTTCTCTAAATTTTAGAGATAATCTTGCGTTTTATTTTTAAGTGTGCTATAATAAAAATATCTAATAAAGAGTAGGAGATTTTTGATATGGCGGCAAGCTATAAAAAGTTGTGGAAACTACTGATTGATAAAGATATGAGAAAAGAAGATTTGCGTTTGGCGGCGGGCATAACTACAACCGCTATGGCAAAGCTCGGCAGAAACGAGGACGTTAAAACTTCAGTCTTGCTTAAAATATGTAAAGTGCTGAATTGCGATATATCCGATATAATGGAAATCGTGGAGGATTGATGTGGTAAACGAAAAGTGCCTTATGCAAATATCACAGCTCGAAAAAGATATAGATGAGATTGAAAAATTTTTTGTCAAGTCTTTTGATAGACAAGAGGCTATTAGAATTATTCAGAAGCATCATTTTACCGATATGAATGTAGCAATTGCCGATTTTATTTTGAATTGTAACGCAAAAACATTGTCGTTTGAATCACCGTATAAAATAAATACTTATATCGGAATTATTGAAATTTATTTAACAAGCAAGTTGGAAAAATTACGCAAAACAAGAGGTAACTAATAATGCCTAATCTTTCACAGATAAAGCGCAAGCGGATGCTTGAGTTTTTGGGAAAAATAAAAAAAGAGCATAAGAATGACGACGAAATGCTTATAGCGTTAGGCGAAATAGAAAGTGAGCTTAACGCGAAAAAGTATGGGCTTGTGTGGGAAGAACACGAAGAAAAAGTTGACGTTCAAATGCGGACGAATATTCCTGTTTTTACGGAATTGAAAGAACGGGAAATTTCTGTTGCGCCCGATAAGCCGTACAATTTTTTGCTCGAAGGCGATAATCTGCACAGTTTGTATCTTCTTGAAAAAACGCACAAAGGGGCAATCGATTTAATTTACATAGATCCGCCGTATAATACGGGCAATAAAGATTTTATATACGACGATAAGATAATTGATACTAATGATTCCTTTAGACATAGTAAGTGGTTATCATTTTTAGATAAAAGGTTAAGAATAGCACAAACACTTTTATCTGAACATGGGGCAATCTTTATTTCTATTGATGATAATGAGATTGCGCAATTAAAATTAGTTTGTGATGATATTTTTGGAGAGATGAATTGTTTAGGCATCATCATACAAAACAAATTGAATGCTAAAAATGATACTATCGATATTCAAAAAAATCATGAATATATTTTAGTTTATAGGAAAAAAGAAAATTATATAAGTGGAACAAAAACACAGCCAACACTGATAAGAATAGAAAAGAAATTCAAAACTGTATACCAAGAAGGCACTGAGTTTTATTTTATAAACGATTCAATAACAACGCGAGGTGAGGGCGGAACATTAAATGCACGTCCGAATTTAGGATATACAGTTTATTATAATAAGCAGACACAAGATATAATTGCGGTTGCGGATTATGATATAGAAAAAGCAAGAATATCAAATTCGGAAAATGATATTTATACTCATGATAAGTCTTTAATCGAAAAGGGTTACTTCCCTATAATTCCGCCAAGAGTTAGAGGTAAATTGGGGTGTTGGACTTGGGCGCTTGACAAATTTAATTCTGATAAGAAGCAAATTATTATAACAGGTAAAGAGCCAAATTATTCCGTTAAAAAGAGAACCTTTGTCCGTAAGGATAATATAGAAAATATTGACGGTAAACTTGTTTATGTGTCTGTTGAAGAAGAAAATTCGAGAAGTATCGTGGATTTCTCTACAAATGAAGGTACTAATGAATTGACGGATATAATGGGGAGAAATTCGTCTTTTAACAATCCTAAGAATTTAGATTTGATTAAATATTTGTTGTCATTAGTTCCGAATAAAAATTCAGTCGTTCTCGATTTCTTTGCCGGTTCCGGCACTACGGCGCAAGCGGTAATTGAGTTAAATAAGGAAGATGGAGGCAATCGTAGATTTATTCTTTGCACAAACAATGAGAATGAAATTTGTGATAACGTAACCTATCCGCGAATCAAAACAGTAATTTCGGGTAAGCGTGCCGACGGTAGTACATATTCCGATGGCTTGCCCGCAAACTTAAAATATTATCGTACAGATTTTGTATCGCGTGACGAAGAGTTTTTATCCGACGCGCTTTTGGAACATATCGCCGAAATGATACAGCTTGAACATGGAGTTAAAATCGACGGAAGTCAGTACCTAATGGTAATGAGTGATAAGGAAGCGGACGAATTGCAAAAACATTTCGGAGAATATAGCGGCGTGATAGCGTTGTATGTTTCTAAAAACGTACTGTTGACTACACAGCAACTTAAAACTTTCGAAGGAGTAGAGATACATATTATTCCGGACAATTATTTCAAGTTTGAACTGAAAGAGGAGGGACAAGCATGGTAGGTGGAATAGACATAAACTTGTTTGATTTTCAAGAAAAAGCCGTACTTAAACTAATCGATTTGGTTGCGGATAAGCGAAGCAAGCAAACGATAATAATGAAGTCGCCTACCGGTTCGGGCAAGACGATTATTCTTATTGATTTTATTGAAGAGTATTTGAGCAAAATCGACAGCAAAACAGCGTTTATATGGCTTTGCCCCGGAAAAGGCGATTTGGAAGAACAAAGCCGTAAAAAAATGCTCAAATATAATGGGTAAAGGAACACGCAGAACTTGTTTGACGCTATTCGCGGTGGCTTTCCTGCCGAGAGTACTACTTTTATAAATTGGGAACTTGTAACAAAGACTGGCAACACAGCTTTGCGCGAGGGTGAGCGTAAAAATTTATTTGATAGAATTGCAGAAGCGCACCGTGCCAATATAACTTTTATCGTTATCATTGATGAGGAACATTCAAATAATACGGCAAAAGCAAAAGCGATAATCGATGCATTCTCGGCAAAGAATATTATTCGCGTGAGCGCAACGGCGGTAGAAAACAAGCGATTCGAATATTTTGAAATCGACGAAGTAGACGTTATCAATGCGGGACTTATCACGAAAGCACTCTATGTAAACGAGGGCATTTCCGACGGTATGGAAGTTGATGACGATTATGACTTCTTGTTGGAACTTGCGGATAAAAAACGTAAGGAGATAGCGGAAAGATATAAGCAAAACGGAAAGACTATTCGTCCGCTTGTATTGATTCAATTTCCGAGCGGACACCCCGAAACGATTGCGGCCGTGGAAAAGAAGCTTGAAGCTATGGGGTATACTTACGATAACGGTATGGCTTCCAAATGGATGAGCGAGGATAAACGTGATTTGCCCGATAATTTGACGGATAACGACGGTATACCCGTATTCCTGCTTATGAAGCAAGCAATCAGTACGGGGTGGGATTGTCCGCGCGCAAAAATTCTTGTAAAGTTACGCGAGGGCATGAGCGAAAGTTTTGAAATTCAAACGATAGGAAGAATCCGCAGAATGCCCGAAGCAAAACATTACGAAGATGATTTGCTTGATTTTTGCTATGTTTATACGTTCGACGAAAAATATAAAGCGGGATTATTGGCAAGCGTGGATAAGGCTTACGAAACGCGGCGGCTTTTCTTAAAAGAAAAATGTAAGACGTTTACGCTTGAAAAGCAGTTGCGTAATTTGGATTACGGCGGATTGGGTGAACGTGAAGTTTACGAAAAGATTTGCGCTCATTTAACCGAAAAATATCATCTTGGAAAAGATAAAAAGCAAAATGAGAGATTGCTCGCCGAAGCGGGATACATATTTGGAGACAAAATAAACGGTCAGATTTTGTCCGGCGAATTTGTGCGTACATCATCTACGTTGGAGAGCGAACAGCACACAACGATACATAGAGCGGTTGATACGCATAAACACGGAATTTACCTTATGCACAGCGTGGATATGATTAAGTCAGCTATCAATGTGCAAACGCCGAAAGTAAAAACGATTTTGGAACGGTTGTTCCGCAAGAAATTGATTGCGGTAAAGAATCTTGTCGTACTCGATACAAAAGAATTTTATGCGTTCGTAATAAATAATGCACGAAAGCTACGCCAAGATTTTAAGGAAGCGACGGCGCATTCGACAGAGCAGACCGAACTTGTATTCAAGCCCAAAACCGTGCCGTTTTCTATTCCCGAACAAGATTTTTACAAATACGATCCTACCGTAAAAAACGAAGTAGAATATTTGAGTAACGCTTATGCAGAATATACTTCGGGATTTGCCACGAGTGTTGTCAGAAGCACGTCCGAAATGCTTTTCGAAAAGTATTGTGAAAAGCAAGATGATATTGACTGGGTGTATAAGAACGGGGATTCGGGACAGCAGTATTTTTCTATTGTCTATATTGATGCTATGCAACATCAATGGTTATTTTACGCCGATTACATTGTAAAAAAGAAAGACGGAACGATTTGGATAATCGAAACAAAGGGCGGTGAGAGTAAAGGAAAAGATAAGAACATCGATATACAAATCGAAAACAAATTTAATGCTTTCAAAATGTATGCCGCCGAACACAACTTGCATTGGGGCTTTGTCCGCGATAAGGATTTTTCGCTATACATAAATAATACCGAATTTTCCGAAGATATGGCGGATGCGCATTGGATACCGTTGGAGAAAGTGTTTTAATTTAAAGGATGGGAATTATGAATTATACAATGGACGAAAAACAGTTTATAAGGAATTTTAAAGCTTTTTATGATGGGGCAATCGATGTGTTTCTTGGGTCTGGCGCTTCTTTTAGTTCGGGTATAGCGACGGGCGGAGTTTTAGTGTGGTATTTCAAAAGAGAGATATATTGCACCGAGAATGGAATTAGTCAAGAAAAATTCAAAGATTTGAATTCCGAAACAAATAAAAGAATATTGCAAGAATATTTTGATGCTCAAGAAGGATATCCCAAACAGGGTAGCTCGGAAGAATATTCTTTTTATTTTGAAAAATGTTTTAGTTCAAGAGAAGCTCGTAAAAATTTTATGGAGTCACAAGTTGTAAGGAAAACTCCGTCAATAGGCTATCTTAGTCTTGCCAGTCTTGTAGTTGATTCCAAAGTTGATAATGTATGGACAACAAATTTTGATGAGTTAATGGAAATAGCTATTCATCAAATAGATGAAACATATCCTTTTAATGTGTGTAGTTCTGCCAATCAATGCGCATTTTCGAACTTGAATCGCAATTTTAGCTGTGTGTTTAAATTGCATGGGGATTATAGATATGATAAATTACAAAATACCTCAGAAGAATTAAGAGAGTTAGAGGATAAAATAAGGCAGGAATTTATATCAAAATTATCCGGCAAAGGGTTATTAGTAATTGGATATTCAGGCTCAGATGAGTCTATTATGGGGACATTGGAACGGCATTTGGAGGATTCTCAATTTTTATCAAAGGGGCTTTTTTGGACAACACTAAAAGGCTGTCAAGTTTCAGATAGGGTGATTGCACTTGTTGATAAATTAAATGAACAAGGGAAAGCTTCTTCGATTATAGAAATAGAAGGTTTTGATTCTTTTATGCTCAATATTTATGATGCTTTAGGAAATAAAATTGATATAATTGACAAACAAAAATTGTTAATGGAACAAAGGAAAAAATTAACATTTAATCTTAATAAAGGAAAGGATTTTATAAAATTAAATGCGTTTATAGCTAACAATCATCCTTTATGCAATGTTTTCGAAACCGACATAAAAGATTGGGCTACTTTAAAACAATATAGAGGGGAACTTATTGCATCGCTATTTAATGGACGTGTGTATAGTTTTGCTTCGGTAGATCAGCTTGAAGAAAAATTCAAAGGACATATTAAATCCGAAATCATACTACAAGAAGTTGACCTTCGTATTCTCTATAAAAACGACTCTGTATATACGGGTATGCTATATGATTTAATTGGCAGAGTTTTGGAACAAAAGGGATTAGCGAAATATAAAGAGACAAAATATTATGATTTGTCTTCTGGAAAGAAAGATGCAGGCTTTATTTATTATGATGCCATAGATATATGCTTAGAATTTATAAGTGGTAAATATTATTTAAATATTTGTCCCACAATTCACATTACCAATTTAAACGGGGTTGTCCCCGAAAGATTTACATATCAAAAGCAAATCAACTACAAGTCTAATGTGTATAATAAACAATACGACGAAAAACTTAGAGCGTGGCAAAAAAGATTGCTCACTAATAAAGAATTATCTTTTAAATATAATGGGTTTTCTATAAAGTTTAATGTTCCGGCAGTAAGTTGTGGTGGGATTAAACGCGAGTCTCATTGGGATAAATTTGATGCATTTAATATAGACGAACCTTTTATGGTATTTTCAAACGATGATAGAAGTAGAAGGTCTATTAATCAACTGAAGGGACTACTTAAATATGGACCTATAGACCAATCCTTTTTGCGTAGTGTATCTAATCGACCCCCTATTAAATTGGGGATTATAGTGCCAGATAAAGCAGTGGATACATTATTGATGCATTTAAATTTGCTGAGTTCTAAAGTGCAAAATAATAGTAAAGATAAATTCTTACCTAATTATGAGGGCTTTTCGGAAATTTATAAAAGAACATTAATGGTACCGACAAAGAGTGATTCTGATTTTTGCGTACAGTATAATCAAGATGATGTATATAAACTGACCGCAAAAGATTTTGTAAACTTCCTTAAACGTGAAATAGATAAATTTGCTTTAAATCGGGCGGACTTTGATATTTTAATAATTTATATCCCTAATGCATTCAAAAAATTCAGAACAGCAGAATCAATTTCTTTAGATTTTGATTTACATGATGCTTTGAAATTATATGCGACCGATAAAAAGATAACATTGCAGTTTATTGAAGAAAAATCGGTAAGAGCATCTGATAAGTGTAAAGTTTTATGGGGTTTATCTACCGCTTTATATGCAAAAGCGTCAATGGGGATTTTATGGCATCCACAAGCGATAAACGACAGTACGGCTTATATTGGAATTAGCTATGCAGTTTCAAAGGAAAAAGGAATTTGCATAGGTTGCAGTCAATTATTTGATTCTACCGGAACGGGGATGAGAATGTTGTTAAGGAAGCTTGATGCACCTCATTTTGCTGGTAAACATAATCCTTACATGGGACAAGAAGAAGCAAGAAGTATGATGAGTGCTTTACGGGAAGAGTATTATCGTTGCAATCCGACCGCAAAATTAGACAGAATAGTAATCCATAAAACCACTCCGTTTATGCGAGATGAAATATTGGGGTTTGTGCAAGCTTTTGAGGGAATAGCTGATATTGAATTAATTCAAATTCAAGAATTTAATCATTGGAAGGGAATAAAGTATGGTTTAGATTACGATACAGGGGCAGAGGGCTATCCGCTGAATAGGGGGACTATAATACCTATAAGTGATGATTCTTTTTTACTATGGACACATGGATGTTTGATTAATCCTGAATTAGGCGTTGGACACTATTATAAGAACGGACGCGGAACTCCAACACCACTCGTTGTAAAACGATATTATGGAAATTCTTCAGGAGACACTC
>FR884026.1:33627-49315 GCA_000435495.1 Firmicutes bacterium CAG:552
TCCAAAGAAATACTTATGTTAACAAAAATGAATTGGAACAGCGGAGATAGTTTGTATAAAGTTCTACCTGTTACATTAGATTTTGCAAAAGTTCTATCCAGAATGTCTAAGCAAAATGAAGCGATATATAATAAAGCCTATGATTTCAGGTATTTTATGTGAGGTTAAGTATGGATAATGGTGAATTGATAGAGTTGTACTTGGTAAATGGTACATATGATAGTTTGGTTATCGCCGAACTTGCAAATTGGAACGGGAAAGCGTTAAAAATTCCCCGTGCGGAAATAAGTTCATGTTCGCGAGAGGATATCCGAGAAGTCGGAGTATATTTTTTGTTTTGTAATGATGACCCCGATGGAACATTATCTGTTTATATTGGGGAAGCTGAAAATATTCATGAACGTTTAATGCAACATATAAGGGATTACAAAGCGGGGAAAGAGTTATTTTATTGGAATAATGCCGTAGCCTTTTTGGGAAAAGACTTGAACAAGGCATCGATTCGCTATTTGGAAAATAAATTAGTAAGTATAGCGAGAACAAATGGGAATTACAAAGTTTTGACAAAAAACACTTATCAAAACACTGTTATTAAAGAGTCAATAAAAGCTACTTTGGATAAGTTTATTGAAAATTTGAAATTGATTTTGACGGCATTAGGTTACAAGGCTTTAACGTCTGCGCCCATTGAACAAAATAATACCACTTATTTTTACTGCAAGAGAGCTGGGGCTAATGGAAAAGGATTTGTAAGCAACGGAGGATTTACTGTATTAAAAGATTCTATGGTGTCTGATAAAACTGTGCCGTCAATGGAAACATATGGGAAAAGTTATTATGCATTGCGATGCCAATTGCAAGAGTTGGGTGTAATTCAAAATAATGTATTTACTCGCGACTACGAATTTAGTGCCCCTTCGGCAGCATCGTCGGTTTTGTTGGGGCGCACATCCAATGGCAATAACGAATGGCTCACTGAATCTGGATTAAAATTGAAAGATATTGACATTTAATTGAGGATATAATTATGCCCGAAACACGCGCGTATAAGCTGAATAAAGAGAGACAGCCTGCATCGACTGAAGGTATGCTTTTATATTACTTCTATGATAGAGGTAAACTTACGTCTTGCGAAGTTACGGAGTATCAGTTTGACCGCCTTGTGAAGTTAGATAAAAAGATGTATAACAACGAGCGTAGGGCGGAAGCACATAAGGCTACTTATGTAAAAGCGGACGGGCGAACTTACTATAAAAAGATAGATATGGAAAACGACGACGGTACGTTGCTTGATGAGAAACAGCGCAGTGCGCTTGAAAGCATTGTCGAGCAAGCAACGGTAGAAAAGCGATTGTCGGTTTTATCGGAGGAAGATAGAAAGATTTACGAGCTGTATTATGTGGACAATAGTACGCAAACCGAGATAGCGGAAGAACTCGGCAAAACGCAAAGCTATGTCGCAAAGCGTCTTTCTAAAATAGACGAGGTTATAAGCGGTGCTGACGAAAGCGACGAAGCGAGAGTGGAAGCGCAATGGGAGAAGTTTTTGGACAAGTACCGCACCGACGATGACGAAGATATTGCTTGGGATATGTTTCGGTTTATTATGCCCGAAGAAGAGCAAGCAGAAATTATCAGTTGGTTTTACAGTTACCGCGAGTATTTTAAGTTCGGGCTTACATATTTGATTATCCGTCCGTTTGCGAAATATAAATCTTTTGAAGAAGCGGAGTTTGAGTTTGGGAATCGAATGAACGAGTTGCCGCATCACAGCCGAGAAATTTACTATGATATATTCGACGGGCAAATAGACGAGTTGCGGTGGGTATATCTTGCCTTATGTGAAGAAGTGGAGTATCGGAAGAAAACGCTGAAAGAAAAGCCGAAGCCTACAAACTTCGAGAAGTTATACGCAGAAGCGGAAAAGATATGCAAGCGTTTGGATATGACCGCCGAAGAGTTCATACAAAAGAGATTCTTGCCGAAGCAAAAAGAACGGTTGGAGAAGCGGTACAAAGATTTTCGCAGGAAGTATAAGAATATCGTTGTTGTGGATGAAGACGATCCGCGCCCGATTCGTGAACAGATAATAGACATATTCGGAGAAGGTCCCGAACCGCATTTCAGTAACCCCGAATTTCGCAAGAAAAAATAATTTCAAGAATTTTTGCGAAAATGGAATAATCATGGCGTTCTATTCGCTTGATATATGAAAGCAGAAATTGTATATTTAACGAGAGGTTAAAATGAGCAAAGAAATTACAAACAGCGTAGTATCGCAAATCAAGAGCTTATTGGAAACGGCGCGACAAAAAGTGGCGGTGGAAGTCAATACTACGCTACTTTCTACCTATTGGCAGATAGGTAAGATTATCGTCGAGGACGAACAAAAGCATAGCGACAGAGCGGAATACGGCAAACAGACACTCAAAACGCTTTCCAAAGCCTTGACGGAAGAATACGGCAAAGGTTTTTCGCGTTCGAGCCTACAAAATATGCGGCTATTGTATTTGGCATATCCGAAATGCCAGACACTGTCTGGCAAATTGTCTTGGTCGCATTATTGCGAATTGCTTATCATTTCCGATGAGCAAAGGCGTAGTTTTTATGAAAAAGAGTGTGTAAACGCACGTTGGTCGGTTAGAGAGTTAAAGCGGCAAATAGAAAGTTCTTTGTTCGAAAGACTGTTATTATCGGGCGGCGATGCAAATAAAGAGAAAGTGCTTGCGCTTGCATTGAACGGCAATGAAATCGCAAAGCCGGAAGATATTATCCGCGATCCGTATGTATTTGAGTTTTTGGGATTGCCTGAAGATAAACCGCTTATGGAGAGTGATTTGGAAGAAACGCTTGTATTGCAGATAGAAAAGTTTTTGTTGGAACTTGGGCGCGGTTTTATGTTTGTAGGAACGCAACAGCGGGTTACATTCAACAATCATCATTACTATGTGGATATGGTGTTCTACAATAAGATTTTGCGTTCGTATGTACTGATTGAATTGAAAACGACAAAGCTTATGCCCGAAGCCGCAGGTCAACTGAATATGTATCTTAACTATTACGCGAACGAAGTGAACGATGAAACGGACAATCCGCCGATAGGAATTATTCTTTGTACGGACAAGGGCAACTGCGATGTGCAATATGCGCTTGGTGGTATTACAAATCAAATATTTGCGTCGAAATATGTATTATATATGCCCGACAAAGAACAACTGATAGCCCAAGTTGAGAAGGTTTTGGAACAGTGGCACGGAGACGGCGAATAAAACTTTTCAAAAAATTTTTTATGAAATGGAATATTTCAGGCGTTTTATTCGCTTGATATATGGAGAGGGAAATTCCGTGTGTTTGCGCGGAATTACAACTATCTCAAATGTGGCGATTTCGTTATAATTAAAACTTAACAAACAGCGACAGGCTCACGGTTATATGCCGTGAGTTTTTTGTTGCAAGGAGATGTTGCATATGTGCTAATTAAAAGACTTTGCGGACGGTCTTAAAATGTTCGCGCGTGGACAAAAGACTTTTCAAATGAAGCATAAAGCGGAGTTTGTTTTGACGAAAAGTATAGCCCACTATACTTCGCAAGCGAAGTGTGGGCTCTGCCGAGAGCTTTTGACCACAGGAAGAAAGAAAAATATTATAAGGAGGAAATGAAAACATCAGTTATTTGGTATGCCATATGGAGAAATATCATAAAACGGATATTTGTCCTATTGAAAAGGAAAACGAGAGAGATGAAACTTACGAAACAAGCAATCCGCAGATGGACAGTGAACGAACAAAAGACAATTATCGCACGTTCGCTCGGTATTGTACTTATACGGAATTTATCAATAAGCGGATTGAACAACTGAACTTGCCCACAAAACCGAGAAAGGACGCCGTGCTTATGGCGTCCTTCGTTATCGGCTCGGACGGAGAGTTTTTCAAAGGCTTAACGCAAACGGAACAAGAAAGATTTTTCTATGAATGTACGCGCTACTTTGCGGAGAAATACGGAGAAGAAAATATCATATCCGCCGTAGTTCACAACGACGAAACCACGCCGCACCTACACTTAAATCTTATGCCTATAAGGAACGGACGGTTGTGTTGTAAAGACTTGTTCAACCGCACGGAACTTACAAAATTGCAAACGGAATTTCACGAGGCGGTAGGAAAGCGTTGGGGTTTGGAACGCGGACGTGAAGGCAGTCCGAAAAAGCATTTGTCCACAGCGGAATACAAAGCAAAGAAAATTATAATGAACGCTTGCACCGAAGCGGCAGACATCACAGATAAAGCCGAAGAAAAGTTGCAAACAATAACCCAAGCCGTTAAGAAAGCCGAAGAACATTTTGACGATACGATTGAACAGATACATACCGCCAAAGAAGAACGGGACAACATAATAGCCGAACGGGATTCGGAAGCGGACTATTCGGCAGCATTGAAACAGGCAAAGAACGGAGAGATTGCTCACGACAAGAACGGAATGAAAACGCAAATCGTCGCGCTTACGGTGGAGAACAAAAATTTGACCGAAGAAAACGAACGGTTGAAAAAAGATAATACATATCTATTCGATTGTTACCAAAAGGAAAAGAAAACGCACAACGACCACGACAAAGCGTTACGGGCAATTGCGCTGTTCAGAGAACACGAACCCGAAGCGTTTGCAAGAGTATTCTACCGGTCTACTTCGGTATTGCAACCGTTCATATCTATCGGACAACCGCCCGCACCGCTTGCGAGAAACCGCCTACGCGAGATAGAGGAAGAAATAAAACGCGAACAAGAACAAAAAAATCTTACACCACGCAAGAATAACAACTACGGCAAAGCAGATTAGAAAACAAAGTCGTATTAATATTCTGCAAACGCTTGACTCTTTCGTCGTTACTTGCTATAATAACAATGCGGCGTATAAATACGACGCATATATTTTGGAGGTTATTATGGAAAAGAAAGACAGAGCGGTTAAAGACAAGCGTTATGAGGACAGACACAAGGAAGAACGAAAATCCAAGTGTATGGTATGGGGAACGAGCGTACCGAGAGAGAAAGCCGAAAGAATAAACGAATTTTTGAAAAAGTACGGCTACACAAAGGTACAGTTAATCGAAGCGGGATATGAAGAATTATTAGCCCGACACGACACCGACTTTGCAAAGCTCAAAGACGGTTACGATGATTTTTTCGGTTTTGAGGAAATCGAAAAAAAGAAAACCGAATAACTATTAAATCTTTTCGCATAAGGAGGAACACGCGATGGAAAGAGAACATAGTATTCAAAGCTATAAGGACGCGGAATAATTCCGAGTAAACGTCCGAATAAGGATACTTGAACAAAAAACAAATTACATATAGCAATCTTAATAGAGATAAAGAAAAAGACAACTTTAATGCGTTCATTGATACAATGGCGCAACTTATAAAAAAATACGGCGACAAAATATTAGACGTCGCTTCAACCGATACGGAGAAGAACAATGAATCGAGAAGGTAAAAAGTGTATTTTATATCCGCGAGTAAGTACCGAAATGCAAGTAGAGGGGTATAGTCTTGACGGACAGAAAAACAGTTTGAAAAGATTTGCCGAACGGGAAGAAATGCAAATAGTCGGAATCTACGAGGACGCGGGTAAGTCGGGAAAGTCGATAGAAGGGCGTCCGGCTTTTAAGCGGATGCTCTCCGATATTCAAGAAGGGCTTGAAGTGGATTACGTTTTAGTCTACAAACTTTCCCGTTTCGGCAGAAATGCCGCCGATATTCTTAATTCGTTGGAATTTATTCAGTCCTACGGCGTGAATCTGCTTTGCATTGAGGAAGGAATAGATTCTTCGCAGACAAGCGGAAAACTTTTGATTTCGGTTTTGTCTGCGGTTGCCGAGATAGAGCGCGAGAACATTCTCGAACAGACTATGAATGGACGCAGGGAAAAAGCTCGGCAAGGCAAGTGGAACGGCGGTCCCGCTCCGTATGGGTATAGTTTGAAAGACGACACGTTGGTTATAGAAGAAGATGAAGCGGAAATCGTACGGACGATTTTCGATAAGTTCGTTCATACGAATATGGGCTATACGGGAATAGCGAAGTATCTTAATTTGCAAGGAATTAAAAAGACGCCGCGCAAGAAAACCGACATTGAAGAATTTAGCGCGCATTTTATCAAGATACTTTTAGATAATCCCGTTTATTGCGGTAAGATCGCTTATGGAAGAAGAGCGCGGGAAAAAGTAAAAGGCACAAAAGCCGATTACAAAGTCGTGAACAAGCAAGATTTTTGTTTGGTTGACGGCTTGCACAAAGGAATTGTAGATGAAGAGCTTTGGGCAAGAGCGCACGAAAAAAGACAGGAAACGGGAGTTAAATCTGAATCCAAATACGGCAAAGAGCGCGCTCATTTGCTTACGGGAATTATCAAGTGTCCGAAGTGCGGTAGCGGGATGTACGCCAACAGAGTTTGCTGGACGAAGAAAGACGGTACATATAAAGAAGTTATGTATTACGCTTGCAGTCGGAATAAGCAGGAACGAGGGCGTTCATGCGATTACAGCGCAAATCTCAAAAAGATGGACATTGAACCGCTCGTAATAGAGTTTATTAAAGAATTGGTGCAAGACGAACACTTTGCCGCCGAGATAAAAAAGAAAATAGGTTTGCAGGTTGATACTACGAAAATCGATACGAAAATACAAAACTACGAAACCAAACTAAAAGAGGTGGAGCTAAATAAAGCACGGTTGGAACGTGAAATAGATTCGTTACCTATTGACGCGGCGCATCGCGAAAGAAAAATTCATGATATGACTTTGCGGCTTGACGGACTGTATGATACGATTGCCGAAATAGAAGCAAATATTGAGGATGCAAAGACGAGAAGAAAGTCGGTGGAAGCGGAATTCATCACAATGGAAAATATTTATAAAATTTTAGAGCATTTTAACGAATTATATGATATAATCAGTGATGAGGAAAAGAAAGAGTTGATTGCGACTTTGGTCAAAGAAATTCAAATTTATCCCGAAGGTGAGAGCGAAATGCCCTTAAAATCGATGAAATTCAACTTTCCCGTATATAAAGACGGGAAAGAGGTGCGGGAAATCTTTTTGAATAACGGTACAAACGTCGAGACGGTATGCGCACTCGTCAAAAAAACAAATAATTTACATTGACGTTAAATTGGGTGAAGGCAAAGGATAAAGTTCGTTAAAAACTTCAGGAAGAATTAAATAAAAGAAAATATAAATATCGATCCCTTAAGTATTAATCGAATAAAAGTATTAAACCAAGCGATTTTACGAAATTTACTATTGAAACGAGCATTTCTTTGAAAATAAGGAACATAAGGAAGAGCATAATTGAGATACGAATAAAAGATGAGTTTACAACTGGAATAGAATTATACAGTTTGAGAGCTTTGTTATTTTGTAATATTCTTAAAATAGTGGGTGTTATTATATTGAGTCGAGCGGTTTTGATAGTTTAGACAAGTCAAACATTGTTTTATTTTAAAAAAGACAATATGCGCATTCGGAAGTTAATAAAACAGATTGTCGTATATGACGAAAAAATAGAAATTTTTTATAATTATATAAGAAAAAATCCCGACTTTTTGCCGGGATTTTTTGGTTAAGGGTTCGGATAGCTACCCCTTGGTGGAGGTGAGGAGAGTTGAACTCCTTTCCGAAATACGTCCAAAAGGCTCTTCTACATGTTTAGGTTGCTTTTAGTCTTAACGAAAATACAAAGCAGTCGAAAATTTAGACGTCGTGGTCTGTGGATCTGCTTAGGCGGCCGACCGACCGTCAAAGTAGTAGCCTGTTTGAACTGACGCTCTTAACACTGCAACAGGGAATAGCGAAAAGAGCGCACCGCCGAATAGTTAGGCAGCGAGTGCAAGCTTAGCGCTTGCGGGTTTAACGTTGTTAGCGTTTAATTTAAGTTGCGTTTTAAGGTAGCCGCACTACCACATGCTTATAACCTTTCTTGCGGTAATCCGTCGAAGCCGGTACACCCCCGAAAGCTCAATAATTATACCAAATGGCGAACGAATTGTCAATAAGATTATTGAGTTACATCGAGTGATGCCGGCGGTAATGCGGCGAAAAACATAAAATTTGTAAACTTAAGTCGATTTGTTCTTAATGATATAGGCTATAGGGATTAAAAACCTACATAGATATACAGATTAAATAAACATATAAATCGTTGGCTTATCTACACAGAAAAAGCGCAGAAAACGCATACGATCTCGAAATTAGAGCAGCAGAATGTGTATAGGCGGTACGAATACGCCTGTATAATATGGCAAAAGCCAGTTGTTTTGCCCATTCCGTTATTCAAAAAGACGTTCGCTTCTTTAAGATTGAAATACAATCGTTCGGATAAATAACATTTACCGTTACGGGAGCATACGAAAATACGAATGCAGGCTTATCTGCACAACGGAAAGTGCGGGATACATATACGTAGGCAGCATCTCGAACGATGACATTCGCATTTGCACGGTCTTTCGCAAGAAGGACGCTCACATTCGCAATGACATTTATGCTCGCAACGTTCTTCCCTCGGACACTGCCTTTCACATTCACGATGGCAATCGCACTCGCACGGGCGATTACACTCGCAGGGTTTTTCACTCTCGCACGGTCTCTCGCAAGAAGTGCGTTGACATTCGCAGCGACAGTTGCAGTTACAGCAAGATTTGCGCTTGCACGGTTTTTTGCAGTCGCACGGACGGTCGTAATTGACGTCATGACAATCGCAAGGTCCAAGGTTTTCATAATTGTTCGGTTCTTCGAAAAGTTCGTCGTTATAAAAAAGATAGTCGTCGTGATTAAAAGTATAAGAGCGACATTTATTACAATTATTGCAGCAGTTTCTCATAAAATCCTCCGAAGTATATTCGTATTACATAGTATGAATTTTTTTTTGAAATGTTGCGATTTTTGCTTGACAAAATAGCGATAAAAAAGTACAATACATTTAGTAATGATAATTATTACTAATAATTTTAAAAAGGACGGCGTAATGAGATACTCGAAGCAAAGAGAACAGATTTTAGCGATTTTGCGTTCGACCAAGTGTCATCCTGATGCCGAATGGATATATTTCAAAGTTAAAGAAATAATGCCGAAAATCTCCTTGGGAACAGTTTATCGCAATCTCAAAGAACTTGTAGACAGCGGAATAATCGACAGCGTGGAGACCGAGCAGAAAGTAATACGATATGATGCGGACACGTCGCCGCATGCGCACTTCATTTGCGAAAAGTGCGGAGAGGTAAAAGATATTTTTGGCGACATAAAGGTAAATTCGGCTTTTCTCGACGGCTCGAAGATACTTCGTCAAAAAGTGATTTTTTACGGAGTATGCCGAGATTGCATATATAATAGCAATCAAAAAGTTTAAAACGTATCGGAGTTTTTGCGACAATAGCGGAGACAGAAGCCGCTTTTCGTCGAAAAAATAAATAAAACAAGAGGAGAAGAAAAGAAATGAAGAAATTTGTATGTAAAGTTTGCGGATATGTTTACGAGGGGGATTCCGCTCCCGAGAGATGCCCTATTTGCCATGCGACCGCAGATAAGTTTGAAGAAATTGGCGGAGAGATGACTTGGGCGGCTGAGCACAAAGTCGGCATTGCAAAAGATTTAAGAAGAGACATAGTTGAAGATTTGAGAGCGAACTTTAACGGAGAGTGCAGTGAAGTAGGTATGTACCTTGCTATGGCAAGAGTTGCATTTAGAGAAGGATACCCCGAAGTAGGTCTTTATTACGAAAAAGCCGCTCACGAAGAGGCTGAGCATGCGGCTAAGTTCGCAGAGCTTTTGGGAGAGGTCATCACCGAGTCTACAGAGGAGAACCTTCGTCGTAGAGTAGAAGCCGAAAACGGAGCGACCTTAGGCAAAACCGATCTTGCAAAGAGAGCTAAAGAACTCGGACTTGACGCAATTCATGACACCGTGCACGAAATGGCTCGTGACGAAGCTCGCCACGGCAAAGCGTTCAAGGGACTTTTGGACAGATATTTCGGAAAATAATTTTTGTCGTTTCTGAAATTTCCTACATTCTGTTTGAAAATCCGACCTATCAAAAAGACAGGTCGGGTTTTTACATGTAAGGCTATAAGTCGATTATCTCGTCTTTTATTAAACGCTTATGAAAAGGTACTATTTTTTTCGGTGCAGAGTATTTCCGAAGGATCTATTTCAAGTAAAATACATAAATTAGCAAGCGTATCTAAAGCGGGCATTTTATAACCTTTTACATAATGAGATATTGTTTGTTGGGATACACCAAGTCTTTTGCCTATTTCGGTTTGCGTTAAACCGCTGTTTTTAATTGCTTCTGTTAATTTAATTTGAATTTGTTGTAAAATAATAAGGCATCTAATTTTTTTAAGTACTCGTTCTCCATTGCAAGATACTCATTCCGCTCTCGCAATTGTTGTAATTCGGTAATAATATCTTGTTGTAATTCAGTTGGCAACGGTTTCTTTTTGGGCCTGCCTTTTGATTTTCTGCCACGACGTTCAACCATAAAACCTTCTACACCTTCTTCTAGAAATATGCGCTCCCATAATCTTGCTTGTGAGCGATGGCGATCCGATTCCTTGTATGAATCCAAATTCCAATATTTACGGACAACTTCACCATAACCAAGATTATTCTTGCGCATATCCAGTATAACGGATAATTTGAAATCCGGCGAGTATTTTGTAAATTTTTGACCTTTCTTTGCCATAAAAAATGTACCTCCAAAAGTTTTACATTCCTGTCCAACTTTTGGGGTGTACTTCAAGACGGTCCCTGCTTTTTTGTCGATAAAAAGCGATGCGGTAAAGTATGCGATATTATGTCCCGGTGCGGCGGCTATTAGGTTATGTGGTTATCATAACGTGTACCCTACATTGCGCGATTGATTAGCGAGCGTGGGTTAAGTAGGTGAACAAAAGGCGAAGTCGGTAAATACTCGGAATAAAAGAAAAATATATTATTTAAAATCGTAAAAACGACTGGCGACTGTTGCAATTGTGACCAATATATGATATAATTTCAAAGGGCGTTCGAACGCTCAGATAAAATGCGGGAGAAGTATATGAACAAAAAATTGGAACAGTTTTTCGAAACGGAGGGGTTGACCGTAAGCGGAAATTCGGCATACGGTAATTTGCATGGCTTCGAGGTAAGTTTCTCGTATTTCATGTTAGATACAGAAAGTCCCATTCAAGCGCTTATATGTTGCTACACGAACGATGAGCAGAATAGGCAAATAAACCAAGAACTTTCTAAAATTAAGAACAGATATTTTAAATGGCAGTTTACGAGATACGGATTGTATATCGGGATTAATGGATTGACTATGAATTCCGTATTAAAGGAATTAAATAGTTTACTTACAAGCGTTTGCGATATTTTAAAGTCCGAAGGGGCGTTAGGACTCGGACATTGTCCGGTTTGCGGCAATGAGTTGTCATCGGGTTCTCAGGTGTGTACGGTCGAGTCCTTTAAGGTTACTATAGGCAGTGATTGTGTGGGCGATTTAAATAAGGCCATTGAAGAAGAGAATGCAGATTTTGAAAGCGCGCCCAATAATTATTTGAAAGGATTTTTCGGAGCCTTGATAGGCAGTGTTGTCGGTGGAATCGTTGCAATAATACTTTACCTGATAGGCTTTATAGCTGCGGCATCCGCTATCGTGGCTGTCGTGGTCGGCGCAAAATTGTATTGTAAATTCGGAGGAAAGAGCAATAAGACAATGCTTGTTATCGTGTCGGCAACGTCCATAGTTTGTATAATGTTGTCGGTACTCATTATATATCTTATTGCGGCAGTCGGACTTGCTGCGGAAGCCGGTTTGAATTTGTCTGCATTCGAAGCTTTTAGCTATATGCTTGATAACAGAACAGAGTTTGCTCGAGGATTCTATGGCGATTTGGCTATGATGGCAGTATTCACCATAGCGGGAGTTATATACGAAGCTATATCTATGCGGAAGATGATTAAACGTCCCGAAAAACTGAAATAATTAAAACGTATAACGATATCTGCGACAATTCGAATATTCGCTAAACGTAATGACAAGATAAAATACAGCTAAGCCCGACGAGAGAAGTTCTTCGTCGGGCTTAATTTATATTTAAAAAGCGAGTCTGTCAAATAAAAGCGCATACGATATACAAATTTGATAGGGCGGTACTATAATCGATTGTATTTTTCAAAGAGCAAAATCATAAGCTGTCGACGATCATTTGCTGAAAAGCTACAAGAATACGCAACAGGAGCGGAATCGTTTGTTTGCAATTCCGCTCTTTCTTAATCTCTATCTGACAGCTCGGCTAAAATGCCCGAACTGTTCTCTCGAATCCGAAGAAGATTTTTATGAGGTCGAACACGGGTTGACGGTCGACAAACCTGTTTATGCCCATGTCTTTCACAAAGGCAGCGGCAGCTTTGGTTGCAAGCGGATCCCATGCGGATGCGATTAATAGGTCGACATATTCGCAGTTTTCGCTTTCCGCCACGTTTTTCAGTGTTTCGTCAATCGTTTTGCTGCCGTTGGAAATTACGATTACCCGGCAGCGTTTGTTAACGCTCTTAATGTGTCTGAGAAGCTCCGCATACTTTTTAGGAAATTCTTCGGCGGGTAATTTTACGTACTCTGCGCTTACGTGTAAAAGCAGAGTGTCGGGGTTTAGCGGCTTAACTATTTTATCGTATAGTTCAGCTGCGTTATCGGGTGAAACGTACGGAAAACTGCGATTGTATACCGCACAGTCGAGGTTAAAAGATTGTTTGAGTTCGCTCACCGGAATGTTTACGTCGTTTCCTTCGCCAAACACTACTACGCCTTGTTGAGTAGCGATGGAGTTTAATTTTTTATATTCGTTAACGATGTCCATAAGCCTTCTCCTTCACAGTGTGATTTTTGTCTATCATATAGTTTCTTACATATACGACGAGGTTAAACAATACTATAACTAAGTTTACGATGTATACGGCAAATACGTAGTTTAGTTGACCGTTGACGATTTTAGCGGTTATACCGGCAACGTAGCCGACTATAATCAAGAAAATAAACGGCAGACTTGTGCCTTTTGTGGTACGCGCCTTATACGCCTTAATGACGTTAAGCGGCCACGACAGACCAAAACAAACCAACATAATCGTTTCAAATATAGCTCCCATAAAGCCCTCCTTTGCCTTTCGATAGCATTATAACCCATGGTTTTTTTATAGTCAATATTAAGAAAATTCTATAAAAGAAAAAGATTTTTGTCGTTTATTTTACTTATTTAAGCACAAAGATCGAACAAAACTATTGAATATTTATTCGGTTAATGCTATAATAAAACGTATTATAATATTAAGAGAAGTTACTATGAATCAAAAAAAAGAAAAGTCGTTGCATGGCGGCGGAAATTCGCTTACAAAGATTAAAAGAAAGATTTTTAACACGCAAATGGCGTTGATTATTATATTTTCGGTGATTTTGGCGATAGCAGCCATTTTCATCGGCGTCACGGAGAAACGACAGGAAATAGACAAAAATCTTAAAAACATCTCAGAGGCAATAGTTTCTTCGCCGCTACTTAAAGATATCGATATAAACCGATTAAGCGCAGAGGACGCCACGTATTTTTGCGATTATCTCGGTTCGCTTAAGTCTTCCGTTACGGACATAGACGTAATTTCCGTTGTCAATGCGTCGAAAATTAGATTTTTCCATACGACGGAATCGTTATCTGGGACTGTATACGACGGAGAAATGCCCGTGTTTGCGGATAAAGATTTTTATATAGTCGACGCAGTAGGCCCGTCGGGCGAACAGCGTAGAGCTTATTCGGCAATTTACGATAAAGGCGGCAATTATGCAGGATTTTTAATGGTTATAATATTGAGCAAAAGCGTTAAAGCGGGGATTTTGTCTACGGTGATTACTTACGCAAGTATAACCTTTGCGGTAATTCTTTGCGAGCTTATGTTGGCGCAATGGCTTAGCGGCGGCATCAAAAAGAGTCTTTTGGGCTATGAGCCGGACGCAATAAGCGCAATGTTCTCCGTCAGAGACAATATACTTGAGTCCATAGACGAAGGCGTCGTTGCCGTGGACGGCGACGGAAACGTTTTATTTGCGAATGCAGTTGCCGAAAAAATGTTGGGCGGTCAAGAAAAAAGCGAAATTATAGGAAAAAATCTGACTTCTTTGATCGCCGGCAAAGAGCTGAACGCTTTGCTCGACGGTGACGGAAAGGAAGTTAACGTAAGAATAAAGATAGGAGATAAAGAAGCGTTGGCGGATCGAGTCCCTGTAAGACCGGATGGCGAAGCGGATAAAATCATTATTTTGCGTGATCGGGCCGAGTATACCCGACTTATGGAAGAACTTGCCGGTACACGCTATCTTGTTGACTCGATGCGGGCGAACAATCATGATTTTACCAATAAACTTCATGTTATTATGGGACTTATTCAGATGGGTATGTACGATAAAGCCACCGATTATATCCAGAATATAACGATGGTGCAAAGAGAGGCTATAAGCAAAATAATGAATGCGATAAACGAACCCTCTATGGCAGCTTTACTTATAGGCAAGGCGGCGAGAGCGTCGGAATTAAACGTGAAATTTGCGCTGAAGGAAGGAAGTTATTTTAACAAATCGGATTTATGGATTCCGACTGAAACGTTTATTACTATAACCGGCAATCTTATACAAAACGCATTCGATTCGTTAAACGCTAAATCGGACGACAATAAGCAGGTTTTCGTAGGTCTTTATTCCAAGCCAGACGCTGTGTTGATAACGGTAGAGGATAGCGGCGACGGCATGAAGCAAGAGATAATAGAGCATATATTCGAAAATGGGTTTTCTACGAAAGGCGAAGGAAGAGGCACGGGATTGTACAGAGTAAAGTCGCTTTCGGACGAATTCGGCGGGAAGATAACGGTAGAATCTACGGTGGGCGTCGGCACTACCGTGGCGGTAAGTTTTTTCAGACAATAAGGAGAAATATGTACAAGGTGTTGATAGTTGAGGACGATCCCATGGTCGCTATGATAAACGAACAATACGTGCTTAAGCACGGTAAGTTTAAGGTAGTAGGCAAGTGTCAGGACGGAGAAAAGGCGATAGAGTTTTTAGCAAAGAACGAAGCGGATCTTGTGGTTATGGACGTATTTATGCCGAAGACAGACGGATTCGAGACGCTGAGACGCCTCAGACGGGACGGAAAGACGATAGAGGCGATAATGGTTACGGCTGCAAACGACAGAGCGTCTATAGAAGAGGGGTTGCGGCTCGGCGTGCTGGATTACTTGGTTAAGCCTTTTACGTTCGAACGTTTCAAGGTTGCATTGGATAAGTTTATAGCGCAGAAGCAGACGCTTAGAGAGCTTGACACTCTGAATCAGTCTAATATAGACTTTATTATAAATCAAACAAGATTCAGGACGACGGATAGTTTGCCTAAAGGGATACAAGAGCAAACTCTCGGCGTTATACTCGATTGCCTTTCCTGCGGCGAAATTTTGACAAGCGAAGTCATTTCCGAACGTACGGGGCTTACGGCTGTAACCGTACGAAGATATATGAGTTATCTCGAAGGTATCGGCAAGGTGTGCGGTGAATTAAACTACGAAACCGGCGGCAGACCGTGTATGTATTATAAGATAAGAAAATAAAAAACGACCGA
>FR884026.1:49441-52553 GCA_000435495.1 Firmicutes bacterium CAG:552
GATTATTGTTTTTCTGATTGTTTAGCTGCCAATGCGGCTTGTATAACGGCTTCGGGATCGTCCACAATCATGCTCGAGTCAAACTTCGGAAGCAGCATGTTTTTAGAGCGCTGCACAAAATATGACACCGTCATGAATATTACAAATGCCGCTGCCGTTACAATCCAACCGATTGTTATCGATTTCGTAATTCCGCCGATAAGGAAGCCTACAAACGACAGTACGGCTACCATCAAAGCGACGGGGAGCTGACAACGCACGTAGTCCATGTGGTTGCATTTCGTGGTTGCCGCAGCAAGAATGGTTGCGTCGGATATGGGGGAAACCTGATCGCCGAATACTGCGCCGGATAATACGGCGGCAACGGTAAGGAGATAAAGTTCGGAACCGATCTGTCCTACAAACATGGGATTGACAAGCGGAACAATTATTCCGAAAGTTCCCCAACTTGTTCCCGTAGCGAACGATATGCCCATTGCGATAAGCATCATAATTGCCGGAAGCAAAACTTTCATGTCGCCCATTGCGTTGGCGATTGACGAGATAAACGTGTTAATTTCCAATTCGGCGCAAATATCGGCAAGAGTCCAGGCTAGGATAAGAATCATGAATACGTCGCAGATGGATTTAAATCCGTCGCCGAGGCTTTGCGTAAAACCTTTAAGAGTAATGTTTTTTCGGATAAGGTACATTATGAGCGTTGCGATTACAGCGACGGTGGAGCCGCACGCAAGAGCTATTTCCGAACCCGAGCTGCTATCCGTCGCAGAGAAGTAAATCATAAAACCTATCGAAAAGGCTATCATAAAGGCTATAGGAAGAACAAGATCAATGATTTTGCCGGTGCTTTTTTCGGCGTGATGTTCTTCGGATTTAAAAGTCGCTTCCATGCCGCAGTTGGGATCTTGCGTTTCCATTGTGTTAAGTTCTCTCTTTCGTATTCCGAAAAAGTCCATTCCGAGGGCGATTGTAGCGAATATAAACACTATTGTCAAAATGGGGTAAAAGTTGCATGCTGCGGATTTTAAGTAAAGAGAGTAGATGTTGTCGCCGTTAAGCGCTTCTTCGGTGAGTCCGCTTGCTATGTTAGATTCGATTGCGCTTGCCCAACTGCTGATGGGAACAAGCACGCACACGGCTACGGATAACGAACCTATTATGTAAGCGAGCTTAACTCTGCTTATTCGATATTTGTCGGTGATGGGACGCATAACAGTACCTGTAGCGAGACGATTGAAGTAATCGTCCATAAACATCAATGCTCCGAAACCGGCAGTTACGGCAAGCATGCCTTTGCGAGATTTTACGTTAGATGCAAACCAGTTGCCCATTGCTTTGGTGCCGCCCGCTTTATCGATAAGAGCTACTAACACGCCGAGCATCAATATAAATATCAGAATCGCTCCGTGCGAGCCGCCGTCACCGGAAAGTGTCTTTGCCATAACTTCGAAAAGGTTTTCGAAAGCGGTTAACGGATTTCCGTGCGCAAAAAGCATTGCGCCGGTAAAAATTCCTATAAAAAGCGATATGTACACTTGCTTTGTTATAAGTGCGATGATAATGGTTATAAGCGCCGGAACAAGCGCCCAAAATGTTCCTTCCATATGCAAACCTCAGGGTATAAGAATCAGCAATCATTATACATAATTAATTATTGTTTGTCAAAGTAAAGTGGGCTAAATCAAAAAAAAATCGTATATAATGTTTGCGAATTGCATATTTTTTTCGTAATGACAAAAAAAGCACGCAGTTTTCGACTTTTTATTTCGCTTAACGCAGTTTGGGGAGGGTGGTATTATAAAAATAGAACGGCGAAGTTCGTTTTTAAGCAATTTTTATGCTAAAACAGAGAAGCGTTGTTAAATCGAAAAGGAACAAAGGTGTATAACATGGCAGAAGATTTCGAGTGTATTGCAAGTTTTATTGATTACGACGGAAAACTTATTACAATGCCGGCAAAAAAGAAAAGACAGCTTTATGCTATATGGTATATTGCGTCGAAAATCGATTCGGGCAAAACGTATACGGAGAGAGAAATAAACGAGGTTATCAATTCGCTAACCGTTTTTAAAGATCCGGCAACACTCAGAAGGCAAATGTATGACAGATTTTTGCTCGACCGATCGCCCGACTGCAAGCAGTATCGTATGCGCAGCGATATGCCGACGCTTGAAGACTTCGTGCAAAACAACACATAGCAACGTTAGGTGCAGGGAAAAAGCGCAGAAATATATTTTTGTTTTAGTAAAAAGCGACATGTAAATTTATTTGCGTTTTGATTTTATATTATTAATATTTTTCAATTGAATAGGCAG
Source organism: Firmicutes bacterium CAG:552 (assembly GCA_000435495.1). Classification (GTDB taxonomy): domain Bacteria; phylum Bacillota; class Clostridia; order Christensenellales; family Pumilibacteraceae; genus CAG-552. The sequence goes on from FR884026.1 coordinate 51,757, forward strand.
GAAAGGATGATTGCATCGCTTTGCAATAGCATTGGTTGTTTAAGCAGAAGAATAGCGACCTTTGTGTCGAACAAAATGCTATACGATATGCGATTTCGCCGACAGGTTTGGCTATATGTCACAGTAATTCAAGCGTATGTCGGATGCAGCTTATCTGTAAACGTAATATCGAGAAATAGTGAGAGGTAGCGAGACGGGTAGTTTTTCATCGTCACACATCATGCTCTAAAATATTAAGTTAGTTTGCAATTAAAACGTATTTTGTATATCCAATAAAGCACTGTATTTTCGCTATCTTGAAAGCTAACGTTAAGTTTATTACAGATAATCATGTTGTAGCGAAACGGCATAACAATATGATGATTTTTAGACAAAAATTGCAGAGTAGCGGCGATACTATCGGCAAATGCTGCGTGGAAGTAGCGAAGCGTTTATAAAGAAACAAGCATGCTTCAAATTGTCCTGCGGCGGTAGCGTACGCCATGACAAAATAAGGGGGTGTTGTAGCGAAACGGCATAACGGTGCTGCGATTATCTGACCGAAATGAATGTGCGGCGCAAATATAGCCGGCGCAAATATAGCCGGCGCAAAAAATGTCGCACGTAAATGTATGTGGAAATAGAATTTTGTTTTGCTTGCGAAAAATCCTTGACTTTGTCGACTCGTTGTGCTAATATATCTAGGCAACGTATGTTTGAGCTGCGGAGAAGTACCCAAGTGGCTCAAGGGGCTCCCCTGCTAAGGGAGTAGACTGGATCAAACTGGTGCGCGGGTTCAAATCCCGCCTTCTCCGCCA
>FR884026.1:52674-52778 GCA_000435495.1 Firmicutes bacterium CAG:552
AAGGGATTTGAACCCACACCGTTATTTACTATATGACTTAAAGTTAAGTATCGGATCGATGTTTAGGTTGTAGCCGTTTTACTTGTATAGTCAAGCACCCGCCA
>FR884027.1 GCA_000435495.1 Firmicutes bacterium CAG:552
GTATCTCGGAAGCATATACCGTGGTTAATACAGAATCGTCTTTCAATTTTTTGATTATTTCGGTTAAATCGAGAGAAACTTCTTGCATGGTAAATTTCTTACCGTCGGCCACGGTTGCGCTGACCCCGAGGAAAACGTCGAGAGCATTGATAAGCTTAACGAGTTCGCCGTTATCTCCGCCCCAACCGCCGTCAAAATTATATTTTGCAAGATTCTCTTTTTTTGCGTTTTCTTTAAGCGACGTCGGTATCTCAATCGTCGTACCGTCTAAGACGTTACCGTTTACCACGAAATTGATAATGGTTGCGTCCAAAATCAAACTTCCGAAAACCTTGTTTTTGTTTACGACGATAAGCTCTATAAGTTTATCTGACATTTCCCTTACGTCAGTTTCGTCTTGCTTAAGAGCAGGCGCTATCAGTATTACTCTGTTTATAAGAGCTTTTATTTCCTCTCTTTTAATAAGTACCTTAACATCTGTTTCCGTTTCCGATATGTCGGCTTTTGCTCCGTCGGGTACGATTATCTCCATATCGCCGTCGCCGATAGACGTCGAGAGCAAATAACTTATCGTATACCAAAGCACATCCGAAGCCAACATGTTGTCTTGCATTTTTTCGTCCGAAAGTTTGTTTATCTCGTCTATAACGTCTACGCTTCCGTCTACTATCCCGTCAATATCGAAATTCGCCTCGGCTATAAAGTCGAATAACTTTCTGAATTCGCCTTTACTGAAATCCGAGCTGCCTTCCATCCCGCTGTCCAACCATTTTTCCGGATCGGAAAGCGATGCCGGAATAACAATCGATTCGTTATCTTTAAGCGCATTTATCAATAATTTTGCAGCCGTTCCCTGCACTATGATGTTTTTTGTAAGTTTTTTTACGGCATCGTTACTTACTATCTCCGATATTTTTAAACTATCTGCGCCGCTTATCTCGGAAATAAGGTCGATTATATCCGACGAAGATTGCAAAATGTCTTTAAGTAAATCCTTTTCGATTATATTTACTTTTTCGCCAGCCGAATTGCTTTCCTTTGCTCTGTCGGAAATATAAATGCTCGAATCTTCTTCTTCACTCATGTCAACCAACATAGCGGACAGCAAAGAGTGTAGTAGCTTTGACTTGATAACGCAATCTATAGGCGCATTTCCGCTTTCGTCAGCCGTTGTCAACACCTCGGCGTACGGTTTAAAATCCTCTAAATCGGAAAAATCAGGCGTATCGCTAAGAAGCTTTATCGTAGTTTCGTTTTTGCAAATGCTTTTCAATCCGTCCAAAAGTGCTTTAATCTCGCCGTCATCGCCGCCGTTGCTGTCGTAACGCACGTTTTCCGGCATATCGAACGAACTTGCCACCGAACTAAGCGCCGTTTTTATCTGCGAATACATATATGACGACGACAATGCTCTGCCAATAAGTTTCGACTTAGACAACGAATCGCAAATACGATCTACCCTCGCCATATTTGCAGTATAATTTTCGTTTTTTGCATCGAATATGTTTACAATCATGTCAAGAGCGTCTTTCGAAGTTTTCTCTCCGTCTCCGTCGCCGACCTCTTTCCCTTCCGCAGACGCTTCACCGATACCGGGCTTGCCCGGTTTGGCCGAATCTTCGGGATTGCTTTCGCCTTCGCCGTTACTGTCTCCGGACGGCGAATCCTTAGCGACGGTAGCGTAAATATTTAAAGCGTCACCGGCAACGCCGAGCAGGGTTTTCAACTCGCTCGTCCATTCGATTTTTTCGTCATAGTAATAATCGGGACTTACGTAGCCCTCGGCATTGACGTCGGTAAGAACGGTATTTTCGACATACGTATAAAGTCTTTCCAGGACCGGATCCACTTCACTCGCTTTCTCGGTGGACAAAATCGAAAGGTTGCTCACAAACGGCACCATTATTTTTAAAGTGGAAAGCGTGTCTATCTTTCCGCCGATAATGTCTATATACCCCTCTTCTTCGGGAGCCTTGTTCATAGACTCGACTATAACGTCGTATGCCGCTAAAATATCTTTTTTACTTATCAGCGAAGACGCTTTAAGCACCGGTGCCTTTTTGCCGGCAGCCAAAAGCGCTGCGTCCGACGGGATTTTATCGCTATAGTAATCGGACTTAAATAAAATCTTTATCATATTGACGGTATTCTCGTCCATACCGTCCGAAATCGAAGTTTGATCTATATTTTCTACTACCGAATCTATAAACGAAAGCGCAAAACCGCTGATAAAAGTTTTTGCGTCAAAATTTTCTATAAGTAAGCGGAACTCTCTGTTAAAGTCTTCGTTTTTGAAAAGTTTAACCGCTTCGTTCATGGCCTCGTCATTTCCCGACGAAACGATATTTTTCATTGTATCGCCGCCGTATTTCATGACAAGAGTTGCCACGTTCTTTGCGAATCCGACGTACCCGGTCAACTCGTCCCTGAATTTTATGTTTTCGTCTATCCCTAGATTTTCGTCTACGAGTCTGCCGCTGAATATAAGATCGGTTATATATAGATAGAACGGTACGTCCTCAGAATCCCTTACCGTATTAAGAATTTTGATTATTCCTTTTGTCCCGTATTCATCGAGGCTTCTGTACACCGTATACGCTTGATCTATGTTAGGCTCGCCGAATGCGTAGTCTTCGGTTTTGCCTTCGCCGTAACCGCCGGTTACCACGGACAAAACTCCGCCTATAAGCGAGACGCACACGAGTCCGGCAACCAATCCTCTCGAAAGTCCTACTATCGCACCCGCAAGTTTGCGTTTTTTGTAAGGAACCCCGCCCTCTTTCTCTTTTTCTTTTTTCTTGCGGCGATATCTGCCTTCGCTGTAAAATATAAGGTATACAAGATAAAATATAAACTGAAGGATTTTATATACGATAGAAAGCAGCAGAGCAAACACTATGTGATACGCAAGCAACACAAGCGCCATTACGTATCCGCTGTCTGCTGCCGTTACCGGGCCTGCGCCTACCCCCGCAAGCATGTCGGAAATGTATTGCGCCAATACTTGTTTCAACGTGGCAAAGTCTCCAGTTACCCCCAACGCATCTTGCAATCCGCTCGGCGAACCCAAAATCGAATTTATCCCTGTCAGTAATAATCCGTCAACAGTGTCGTTATTTATAAGCAACAGATATACGCCCAAACAAATAACAAAAGCCGCAATTGCCTGAATAAGCAAAATAAGCGACTTACGGAATCCTCTTCGTAATCCTCTCAAAAATCCTACTAAAACGAATAAGGCAAAAAGTATCGAAGGCACCCAACAGACCGCCAATCGAATATATTGTTCCATAAAATCCTCCCTTTCGTACAACGGCACCAACGCAAACGCACCGCTTAGATTTTGCGATAAAACCGAATAGCTTATTTTCTTACCAAAGCCGCATTGCTTTTTAGTCGGCTCCTTTCCATTATACTACGGTAATTAACATATGTCAACCATAGGTTTCGTATTTACTTAAACGCATACATGATGTTAAGAATTTAAGCCGCTGAATACATAATAAATCACTATATCGCTTGCTTAAAATGTCTTTTTATAAATTAATGAAGCCCAAAAATTTGTTCGTACGACGTAACGTCGCTCCCACTGCGATAACGTCGCTCGAAGTTTAGCAAAACAACCGCTTGACTAATCTGCCTAATTTTGATAAAATCAAACCGCAGCTTGCAAATACAGAGGTTTTGTATGTCGTTTTTTAATCAGGTTTACGAACTCGTCAAATTGATACCCAAAGGCAAAGTTACGACGTACGGCATAATCGCCGCCGCTTTAGGCAGACCTCATTCGGCGAAGATTGTCGGATATGCGCTGCACGACAACAAAGACCCGCAAAACGTCCCGTGCTACAGAGTAGTAAACAGATACGGCGAAGTTTCATCGGCATTCGCTTTCGGCGGCGAAAATGCGCAAAGAGCAATGCTCGAACACGACGGCGTAACTTTTATTGACGGAAAAGTGGACTTAACCAAACATCTGTACAAATTCGGAGATATCGAACGGCTACCGTAAACGCTCGACCGGTTATACGATAAAATTTATATACGTATACTTTTTCTGCTTATTTCTTAATCTCTAAACAAAATTCAATAACACGCTTAGCAAGCGAAATAAAGAAGTAATAATCGAATAAATTATATTCAAATCTTTACGAATTTCAGCCGCTTAAATACATTCTCGATTGCTATAGTTATTGCTTTTGCTTCCCGATCGTATTTTTACTAAAGGCTTAAAATACTTCCGTATAAAAACGAACGCCTCGAACCAATTAAAATTCGAAGCGTTTGTTTTTGTTATTTAAGCTGCGCTTTCGCTTCCGGACTCATCTCCGGAAGCATTCCCGCCGGAAGACTCGCCGGCTTTCTTTTGTATGCTCTTTTGCGCTTTCTCCACATAAGCCATGTAACGTTTGTCTTCTTCTCCGTCATCCCCCCTCGACAAAACGAAGTTAAGAACTTTATCGCTTGCCTCGTTAACTTTATCGTCGATGACGGACTGCGTAAGTTGCTCGTTAAGCTTGTCGCTAAACGATTGTAACGATTCCATAGGCACGGCGGCGATATATATTACAAGCACCATAGAGAGACACGCATACACTGCTCCCTTAACCAAACCGAGAGCAAGTCCGCCCACTCGGCTAAGCACGGAAATGTTTTCGGGCTTCTTCTTGTTTGCAAGAGCGGTAAGTACGCCGATAAGTATACGCAGTACGATAAAGAACACCACGCCTACGGTAATAACGAACGCATTATAGGTAATTTCTATTGCAAACACCTGTCCTACGTTTTCCAACGAGCTAGATAAGTATACATCCTTACATACTGCAGTTTGAATGAGTCCCACAAAAAGCTTCATAATTCCGTCCGCTTTTTCGAGCAGCATCGCCTTGACTTGCTCATCGGTACTGCCGCTCGCCACCGCCGAACGAATACTTTCCATATCGAGTTTTTTAAGATTATCCATAAGCCCGATATTATAAATTCTATCGTATACCGAACCGTCTTTTATCAGCCAATCGACAACGTTTTCGGTAAGCAGTGCGTTGGCAATAGTTTTTGCCAACAAAAACGTTATTAGCAATGTTAAAAACCAACCGAAAAATGATATGAGCGTCTTAAAAAAGCCTTTAGCCACGCCCACAATTCCGCCTAGCACTATAATTCCAATAAATACGTAATCTATTATAGCCATATATCTCTCCTTATGTGTATAATATAAAAATATTCGTCAATAATTCTATCCATGAACGCTATCTTGTTATGCATCGGCACCGATCTTGTTATCGGCGATTGCCTCGGACCGATTGTAGGTGAAATACTTATAAACAGAAACGTAAACGCATACGTTTACGGCACGCTTACTCGCCCCGTCACCGCAAAAAACTTAACTTCTTACATCGAATTTATAAAATCGAAACATAATCTGCCGATTATAGCCATAGACAGCTGCGTCGGCGAAAATATCGGCAATATCAGCCTCAAATCAGGTCCGCTTGCGCCCGGAGCTGCCGACGGAAAAAAACTTCCTCTCGTAGGCGATTTGTCGATTACCGCAACGACTTGCGCTTATCCGCCTTCGGACAAAAGATTTGCTGCCGTAAGAGTGGGCTTTGTGTATTCGCTGGCTCTCAAAGTCGCAGATTTGATAACCGATCTTATCTCTCGATAAGCGATTTTCCTTCCATCTCAGGCGGAACGGCGAGTCCGACAAGTTCGAGTAACGTCGGAGCCACGTCGCACAAAGCTCCTCCGCTGCGAAGAGTTTTACCTTTCATCTCGCTTCCGACTACGACTAACGGTACCAAATTCGTCGTATGCGCCGTCATCGGTTTTCCGTCCTCTATCATACATTCCGCATTACCGTGGTCTGCCGTAACTATAACGTTGCCTCCGGTAGCAACCGTGGCTTCGACTATCTTTATAAAACAGTCGTCCACCGTTTTTACCGCTTTAACCGCCGCTTCCATTATGCCGGTATGACCTACCATATCGCAGTTTGCGTAATTCATAATAAGCACGTCGGTCTTTCCGATTACGTCGAGCGCTTTTTCCGTAACTTCCTCGGCGCTCATTTGAGGCTGAAGGTCGTACGTCGTAACCTTAGGTGACGGAACCAGAATTCTGCTTTCGCCGTCATTGGGAGTTTCGACGCCTCCGTTAAAAAAGAAGGTTACGTGAGCGTATTTTTCGGTCTCCGCTATACGAGTTTGACTAAGCCCTTTACTCGAAAGATATTCGCCGAGAGTATTCGCTATTCTCTTAGGCCCGAAAGCGACATGCATATTAAGCGATGTGTCGTACTCCGTCATTCCCACATAGTAAATATCTTTTTTCGTTCGCTTGAACATTGTGAACGAGTCATCGGTCAGAACTTTTGACATCTGCCTTGCTCTGTCCGACCTGAAGTTATAAAAAATGAATGCGTCGCCGTCCTTAACACCGTCATAATTTCCTACGACACAAGGCACGACGAATTCGTCGGTAACGCCTTCGGCGTACGAACGGTCGATAGCCTGCTCCGCCGAATCGAATTTTTGCCCTTCTGCCTCGAATACGGTGCGGTACGCTCTTTCCACTCTGTCCCAGCGATTGTCTCTGTCCATGTAATAAAATCTTCCGCAAAGCGTAGCTATTTCGCCGACACCGACAGAAGCTATTTCTTCTTCGAGGCGAGCTATAAACGCTTTGCCGCTGTCCGGAGCCGTGTCTCTGCCATCGGTTATACAATGTACAAAAACTTCTTTAGCTCCTCTCTTTTTACATAATCTAAGCAGTGCGAAAAGATGATTTATCGAACTATGCACGCCGCCGTCTCCGAGCAAACCGCACAAATGCACTCTGCCGTTATGTTTAAGCGCAAAGTCCACAGCTTTGTTTAGTTGCTCGTTTTCAAAAAACTCGCCGTCCTCTATCGATTTGTCGATACGAGTAATGTCCTGATAAACGACTCTGCCGCTGCCTATGTTAAGATGACCGACTTCGCTGTTGCCCATCTGTCCGTCCGGTAATCCTACTCTGCGTCCGGATGCGGAAATCAACGTGTGCGGAAACTCGTTCCATAATCTCAAAAAGTTGGGTATCCCTTCCTCGGCTATAGCATTGCCGTATTTTTGCTCGCTATAGCCAAACCCGTCCAAAATAATCAGAGTATTTGTTTTTATCATTTTCGTTCCTTTAATCGCAATTACAAATAATCGAAAAATCGTTAGGCTTCAAACTTGCTCCGCCTATAAGTCCTCCGTCAATCTCGCTTTGCGCAAGCAAATCTTTTGCGTTGGCGGCATTCATGCTTCCGCCGTACAAAATACTGAAATCTTCGCTAAGTAAATCCTTGGCTATCCGGCGAATATATCCTATGGTTTCGTTTGCCATCTGCGGAGTAGCGGTTTTGCCTGTACCTATCGCCCATACCGGTTCGTAAGCGATTATTATGTCGCCCGCACCTTTGACGCCATCGAGTCCCTTGATAAGCTGACGCTTAAGAACATCTTCGGTCAAGCCGGACTCTCTTTCGTCGAGAGTTTCGCCAACGCAAACTATAGGTTTAAGTCCGTTAGCAAGAGCTTGTTTCAATCGTTTGTTAACCGTCTCGTCCGTCTCGCCGAAATATGCTCGTCTTTCGCTGTGACCGATTATAACGTATTCGGCACCCACTTCCTTTAACATCTCTGCGCTGATCTCGCCCGTAAACGCCCCTTTATCTGCCCATGCAACGTTTTGAGCTCCGATTTTTGCATTAGAGCCGAGAGTAAGTTTATAAGCTCTGTGAATATCTGTAAAAGGCACGCACAAAACGATTTCGCTCGACGCATCTTTTACAAGCGGCAAAAAGTCGGCAACAAACTGCTTCGTCTGCGCCTTGGTCATATTCATCTTCCAGTTGCCTGCGATAACTCTTCTTCTCATGATTTGTTATTCCTCCTCCATACTTTGTCTTATTTTTTCGTAAACGACGATAGCCGTTGCCACCGATGCGTTCAGCGAATTGACTTCTCCGAACATAGGTATAGCTACAGTGCCGTCGCAATTGTCTTTTACTCGCTTGCCGACGCCTTTGCCTTCGCCGCCGATAACCAAAGCGATTGCACCCTTAAGATTGCTTTTGTACAACGGATCGCCGTCCATGTCGGCGCAATAAACCCACACGCCTCTTTCTTTAAGCTCGGTAATGGCGTCGGTAATATTGGTCACCTTTGCCACTTTTACGTGCTGCGATGCCCCTGCGGAAACCTTAATAACCGTCTCGTTGACGGAGACCGCTCTGTGTCTCGGTATTATAACGCCGTGTGCGCCTGCACATTCCGCCACTCGAAGCACGCTGCCGAGATTATGCGGATCCTCCACACCGTCAAGTATTATAATAAACGGAGGCTCATGTCTTTTTTCGGCGTAATCCAAAATATCTTCCAGTTCGCAATATTTGTAATCGGTTATTTCGGCTATAAAACCTTGATGCCTGCCGGTTACGCTCTCTCTGTCAAGCGCCTCTTTATCTCTGAAAAATATTTTTATTCCTCTGCTTTTCGCCGCATCTATTATATTCTGCGCCGAAGCATCCTTTAACCCTTTTTGCGCAACAAGTCTGTCTATCGTGGTACCTGCTTTTACTGCTTCGGTAACTGCGTTTCTACCCTCAATTTTCATAAATATACTCCGTTAGGTTTTTATTTTTGTATTCGCAGAAGGCAATCGGGAAAGTATCCTCTGCCTCCGTCTTTTGTGTCAATTCCCAATTTTTGTCTAGGTCGAGATTCGGGAAGTATGTGTCTGCGTCGCCTACGGCGTCTACTTTGGTAATCAACGCCGTTTCGCAATACGGCAGCATGGTTCGATACATGCTTGCGCCTCCTATAACGTAAACTTCGTCCGTATCGTATTTGGATATTGTGCGCATCAACTCATCCATGCTTTTTACGCAAATGCATCCTTGGAAATTTTCCTTGGTAAGAACCACGTTTATTCTGTTTTTAAGCGGACCGCCCGGGAAAGAAAGAAAAGTGTTTTTACCCATCACCACGATTTTGCCCGTAGTTGTTTTTTTGAAAAACGCCATATCCGTTTTTAACGAAAACAACAGTTTATTATCTTTGCCGATGCCCCAATGTCTGTCCACGGCTACGATCAGTTTCATATCGCCACCTCTATTTTGTCTTTAAGCGGACAGTACTTGTAACCCGCAAGTTCAAAGTCGTCCAACGTAAAATCGTAAAAATCGCTTTTTTGCTCGTTGAGTCTAAACTTCGGAGCTTCGTACTGGGGAGCCTCTATCAACTTTTCCGCAATGGGAACGTGTCTGTCATATATATGAGCGTCTGCAATCACATGCACAAGTTCGCCCGCTTTAAGCCCGCTTACGTGCGCAAGCAGGTGCACCAACGTCGCATACTGAACCACGTTCCAATTATTTGCCGTAATCATATCCTGCGAACGCTGATTAAGTATAGCGTTAAGCTTACCGTCGGAAACGTTAAACGTTACCATATAAGCGCACGGATACAAATTCATTTCGCTCAAATCTGCATGATTATAAAGATTAGTGATAATTCGTCTTGACAGCGGATTATGTTTTAAATCGTATAGGACTCTGTCTACCTGATCGAAATCGCCTTCTTTATAATGATGTTTTACTCCGAGCTGGTAGCCGTAAGCCTTACCTATACTGCCGTTTTCGTCCGCCCACGAATCCCATATATGCGAATGAAGATCGTTTACGTTGTTACTTTTCTTTTGCCATATCCACAGCAATTCGTCCACGGCGTTACGGAAAACGGTTTTGCGCACGGTTATTATGGGAAACTCTTTGCTTAGGTCGTATCTGTTAACGATGCAAAATTTCTTTACGGTATGCGCTTTTTGACCGTCTGCCCAATGCGGTCGGACGTCGTAATCGGTATCCCACGCACCGTTGCTTAAAATATCTTTGAGATTATCTACAAATATTTTATCGGCAATACTCATAAATTGCTCGCCTCCATACATAATTTCAAAATTTCGTCCAATCGCAGAGTTTGTTCGGACAAATATAACGCCCCTAACAGTCCTTCAAGCCCGGTAGCTTTTTTGTACTGAGTCATCGCCGCATTTTTTGCCTTGTTGTTGACATGAGCGTTGCGGCATCTGCGCATCAAAGAGAGTTCTTCCTCCGTAAGCGATTTTTGAATATAGTCGTAAACTTTCGCCTGATTAACCGCACTTACTATCTCGTCACATCTGCGGCTGAGCTCTTTGGTTGAAAAACCGTTTCGGCAATTAATCTTTCTTACATACAACGAAAATACTGCGTCGCCTACATACGCCAGCGTAGTGCAAGGTATAAGATTAAGTGAAGAAAAGTCCATATCGTTATACCGTTTTTGCTTCGTCGCTACTAGAAAGCGCACGATTTTTTTTGTCCGTTATCGTCTTAAACGCAAACATCAATCCTACGCTTATTACCGCCGTAACGGCAGCGATAACGAAACTGAGAGTATAATCTCCGCTGCCGCCTACCAACGCCGTCGAAATTCCGTTAAAAGCAAGCGACGAAAATCCCAATCCCAACATCGCCATTCCGTAATTGGTTCCGCTGTATTTGCTTCCGCACAAATCGGTGGTAAGCGCAGGCAGAATTGCGGAAGGACCGCCGTAGCCGAACGCTACAAGCAACACTACTACAAAGAACAATCCGTTACTCGCAAAAATCAACGCCGCTGCACATATTCCTGTAAGAACGGCGAGAATTGTGACCGTAGCCGTTCTGCCGAGCTTATCCGATACGGTTGCCATGCTCAATCTGCCGACAGCGCTGAAAACGCCGGTAAGGGAAAGCAACAACGTTGCGCTTTCGGCACTTAATCCTCTTGCCACGCCGAGATCATATATTATAGGACAAACTATGTTCCAAGTCGCATTTACGAAAAACAAAGTAAGGGCGATAATCCAAAATCTGCTTTCCTTAAGCGTATCCTTGGGCGTAAGAAACTTTCCGACAGCAGCTACGTCGGATTCTGCGGAAGGCGCAGAAATAAACAAACAACATACCGTACCCAAAATCAAAAACAGTCCGCCGAGCGACAAAAATGTCCACATCATATTGCCGTCGAACATATTCATAAGCCACTTTGCCACCGGCGCAAACACTACGGTAGAAAAACCGAACGCCGAAACCGACAATCCCGAAGCAAAGCCTCGCTTGGTCGGAAACCACTTTTGCAAGCACGAAAGTACGCTTCCGTAAGTTATTCCGCATCCCAATCCTCCGATTGCTCCGTAAGTTACGTACACAAGGAAATTTGCCGAAGCCGGCACAAACGCCGTAACGAGTACTCCTGCCGAAAACGTAATTACGCCTATCGTAGCCGAAAGTCTTGCATTAAATCTGTCCTGAAGATAGCCTCCCAAAAGATTGCCCAAGACGAACCCGAACATCATTATCGACTGAACCATATTGCAGTTGCTTGCGCTCATTCCGTAATATGCGGAAACGTTGGCTTTAAATATGCTCCACAAATACAGTATTCCCACAAACAGCTGCACGAACAGGCAGCATATAACCGTTACGATTTTTTTAGCTTTCATTTCAATCTTTCCTTAGATGCGTTAAGTCTTTGCAGACTGCGTTCTTTCCCTAGCAGCATAGCCATCTCCACCGCTCCGCCCGGAGTTACCGCCGAACCGGTGAGCGCAATACGGTAAACCCAAAGAACCTGACCTTTTTTGTATCCGTTATTTTCGGCAAAAGCTACTAATGCATCATGAAGATTATCGAAATTATTTTCGGTAAGTTCTATAAGCCCGTCCATCATCTCTGCTGCTACCTTGCCGTCAACTTTCCATTTTGCGTTATTAAATAATGTCAAATCGTACCCGTCGAACTTGGTAAGAAACTCCGTAAGAGGTCCTATGTCGCAGAACACCTCTGTTCTGCCGTGCAAAAGAGACGACAGTAAAGTCAAATCCATGCCCAGCAAATAAGGATAATTACCGTAAAATTTGCAAGCATAATCATGAAATTCTTGCTCGCTCATTTCTTTGACGTACAGCGAATTGATGTATCGCATCTTCGCCTCGTCGAAAATACTCGGCGAATGGCTCACTCCGGACAAGTCAAACTTGTCCACAAGTTCTGCCAGAGTGAATTTTTCTACATTATCTTTTCCGCTCCATCCGAGCAATGCAATGTAATTGACTATAGCCTCTTTAAGAAAACCCTTTTTGATAAAGTCCTCGTAGCTCGCATCGCCATAACGCTTACTTAGCTTGTGAGTGGCGTCCCTCATTATAGGCTGAAGATGAATATAATGCGGTCTTTCCCATCCGAGTCCGTCGTACAAAAGGTTGTACTTAGGCGTAGACGACAGATACTCTACTCCCCTTATGACATAGTTGATGGCCATAAGATGATCGTCAACGACGTTTGCGAAGTTATACGTAGGCATTCCGTCCGACTTGATAAGAATGTTATCTTCGAGTTCTTTGTTTTCCACGGTAATATCACCGAAAACCATATCGTGATAAGTCGTGCTGCCCTCTAACGGAATATTCTGTCTTATAACGTAACTGTCCCCTCGCTTAAGGCGCATTTCCACTTCTTCCTTGCTAAGCGATGCGCAGTGCTTGTCGTACTTTGTCGCACCCTGCTCGTGCAGCTTTTCCAGACGCTCTTTGTCGCAAAAACAGTAATACGCATGTCCGTTTTCCACAAGTTGCTTTGCGTACTCGAGATATGTGTTCTTTCGTTCGCTTTGAATATACGGACCGTAATCTCCGCCTACGTCCGGTCCCTCGTCATAAACAAGCCCGGCGTCTTTGAGTGTCGCATAAATTATTTCGACTGCGCCCGGCACATACCTTTCTCTGTCAGTATCTTCGATACGCAAGACAAACTTTCCGCCGTTTTTCTTGGCATACAAATATGCGTAAAGCGCTGTTCTGAGTCCGCCTATATGCAAATAGCCGGTTGGGGAAGGCGCAAATCTCGTTCTTACTTCGCTGCTCATAAAAATCTCCTAAATCGTAACATAGCAAGCTTTTGTCAGTGTCTTAATTATCAACGACTGCTTGTACACAATACATTATATACCATTTTTGACAAATAAGCAAGTTTTTTGCAAGACAAAAGACATACGCAGCCGCTTAAGAATTTTTTTTGTCTAAATACTATACGGACATAACGCATCAGAACTCGTAGTCGTCTTTATCGTTTGACTGGATTTTCGGAAAACGCACCCCATGCGCATCTCGTCCGAAACTTAGTGCGACCTTTTCCCTCGCCATCATAAAATCATAAAATTTAGTGATAATATTTGCTTTATTGCAGATGAATTATACCATTAAGCGCAACAGAAGAAATAATAAAAGAAGTTCGCTCATCGAACTTCTTTTATTGCAAAATGCACTGTATTATTATATTTTGCCGGTCGAGCCTCATTAAGCTCCGCTCCCGGCTACTGCGATATTTGTTCGCCGAAGGTTATCTCGGCTATATCGTCAAATTCTTCTATTACGTTAGACGCTTCGTCGCTGAGTTCTTCGAATAATTTCTGTCTTTCTGTAAGATACTTGTATTCCGACCTCTGTATAAGCTTATCCTTTCTCGTGCTTCTTCCCATAATGAGTATAACGGCAAGGAATAAGGATGCAAGTCCGCCCAGCACGAACGTCAAAAAATTTATCAGTTCGGAATACGAAAATTCTGTCTTGCCGAACAAAGTTTTGCCGTCCGGAAATTGATATACGAAAGTCTGCTTAAAGTTTTCCAATTCTTCTTTGGTCTCGAACTTTCCGTAAGTCAAAATATCGGCAAAACGGAACAAATAAACGAGTCCGACGCAAATAAGTATAGCAACAAGCATAATAATTATAACCGCTTTGTGCGATCGAGATTATAACCGCTTTGTGCGATCGAGGCTTTTTTGTGTCGTTCTTTCTGCGCTCGCAGTATGCGATATTATTCTCTGCAAATCTCTGCGCCAAAACTGCGTCTCTGACTTCTTCTTCCCATTCCTTTTTCTGCAAGTTTTCCGGTATAGATAAATCACGTGTATAAAAGAGCCTTGTTACGTTTCTGTCTTGATCGAATTGGCTATTTTCGAGAATCCATCCGTAACGCTCCATTCTCTGTCTTTTTTCCGTAACCGTATCGACGTTGGCAGGAGATTGAAATAACGTTTTTTCTTCTTTCATATTTTATACCCCCGCATTAATTTATTCTCGTCGAATACGAGTGCTCTTTGGTGCCTTCCTCCACATAACTGCAATGACGGCAATATGTCAGGTAATCGCTCATTACAGTGCCGTATTCCACATCGTATTCATCGACCACTACGTTTGCGTAAATGGGTTTGGACGAAACGATTTGCGTGTGTCCGTCGGCATATCTAGCTATAGTTCTTTCTTCGCCCACCTTCTTTGTTTGCGTCTTTGTTATGTGATTGACGCCTTCCCTTTTCTTGCCGTACCTCGCTACGTTTTCGGTAACGACGCTATCGAATCGACCGCATACTGGGCATACCCTTTTTTGAAGTTTTATAAGTTCGCTACGGGTTGCCGAATAATAAAAAAACGGATAAAGCGCAGCGCACGAAATCGGTTGCACGACTCCGAGTTTATCCGTTGTAAAATTACCGAAGTCCTTTACTACGACCATCCATATTACGGTGTTTATAATAATGCCTACAATAAACGACAACGGAATCATTGCCGTAACTTTTTTGTAATACGGTTCCCCTTTATGGCCGACTTCGCCTCGATTCGATTCTACGAATTTTTTCAGGTTTTTCTTTGCGGCTACTGCCGCTACGATAATCGTGATTACCATATAAAGCGCCACTGCCACGCAGCCTTTGCCTACGGGGCTCATCGAATCCGGCAGCGACGTAGCGATAAAAGCCCATACGTAACCGAGAACCGTTAACATAAGAGCAAATATAATAACTGCTTCCGTCCAGGCTTCGGACAACTCGAAGGCTACTTTGCGTTTGTAATCGCTGACTTCGGTTTCTTCCCACCGCTCTATATCCGCAAGGAAACGATTGGTCGATGTTTTCTGAATGGAAAGGTCTTTTGCCACTTTAATTCTCCTATCTGTATTTTTATACGGCAAGACTACATAATTAAGCCGTACTTATATGCAAAATAGTCAGATAAATCCAACGTCGCAAACAACTATTCGTCAATTTTCGTTACGGTAACAATACGTTTTTTCGCTTCTCTTATCTTCTTGCCGAAAACTGCGGTAGTAACTATGTTTCGCACGCCCTCTATAATAAGCGAAACGCCTGCAAATATAACTACGGTATCGAATTCCGAAAACATTACCACCACTCCGAGTCCCATGCTTATAACGGCAAGCACAAAAGGCAAAAACCAACCTTTGACGCCCTCTCTTGCACACAAAACCGTTTCGCTTACGGCTACAGAGGAATCTACGACAATGTAAATGCCCAAAAGCACGGTCAGCATTCCTTGTAAAAGACGTGGATTCGTAACGCAAAAAATACCGAATGCAAGAAGCGAAAGCGCCGGAATCAATATATAGCCGCCAAATATAAATCCGCCATAAACGATATATTTAACGAAAAGCGTCAACCCTACGCAAATCATTAAAATGCCGAAAATAAGGCTCAAAACGTCACCGGAAGTTTCGGGCATAATTACACAAATAACGCCCAAGGCCACCGTCAAAACGGATATTATGATAATATCCCACTTAAAACGACCGAATGCTTTCTCCAAATTGTCCATACATTCTTCTCCTTTTTGTTATATATCCTAATTATACCTCGGTTAACTCATTTTGTCAAGTCTATCGCTTAACATGAGTTTGATATCGATTTTGTGACATATCCCCGCTATAGGCATGTGCGCCGAAACACCGCTAAGCCGCAGCTAACTGCGGCAATTCGATTGACAGTCCGATATTTATGTAGTATAATTATCGTAGAAAAATATCAAAAAAGGAAGTATTTATGTTAAACGATCTTGCTGAGATTATCTCCATAAAAAGCGTATTAGACGAGGCGGAAGAAGGCGCACCGTTTGGGAAAGGCTGCCGCACAGCCTTGGATTGGTTTTTAGCAAAGGCGGAAAGTTTCGGCTTCAGCACCAAAAATTATGACGGATACTGCGGTCACGCTGAATACGGCGAAGGCGACGAGTGCATAGGCGTACTGTGTCACCTCGACGTAGTGCCTGCAGGCGAAGGATGGTCTTCCGACCCATTTAAACTCGTCATCGAAGACGGCATGTTGTACGGCAGAGGCGTTGCCGATGACAAAGGCAGCGTGGTAATGTGCCTTCACGCCTTAAAAAATATCAAGGAAAAAGCTATTAGTTTGAAGCGACGCATCCGAATTATCGCCGGCTGCAACGAAGAACACGGCAGCGAATGTATAAAGCACTACGTAAAAGTAGGTGAAATACCGGCTATGAGTTTCGTTCCGGACTCTGACTTTCCTATCATAAACAGCGAAAAAGGAATTTTGCATGTTATGTGTTCGGTTCCCCTCGATTCGTTTATGCGAAAGAACATTGCTTATATCGAAGGCGGCGAATCGTATAACGTCGTTCCCGACAGAGCGAAAGTAAGCATATTTTCCGACAGCCCGCTCGGCAAAAGAATTATTGAGCTTTGCGACGGAAACGTCTCGGACAAATTGTTTATGCGCCCGGAAGTCGTAACTTATCTTCTTGCCCAAGGTCTCAGACTCGATGACTTTTCAATCGAGTACGGCGGCGAAGTAATTACCGTATACACCAAGGGCGTTGCGGGACACGCCATGGATCCCAAGCATGCCGACAATGCAATCTGGAAATTGTTTAAGTTCCTCGCTTGCTTCGACGACGGAGAAATCGTAAGCGTTATGAACAAGTACATTTGCACGGATATGTCCGCAGAAATGTTGGGAATTTACAAATCAGACGAGCAATCCGGCGACCTTACCGTAAGCATGGGCATTATAAGCGTGGACAACGACAAACTTCATTTCTCGTTAGATATGAGACTACCGGTATCTGCGTCCGAAGCCGAAGTAAGAAAAACCATTCTGTCAAAGCTTCCCGCACGTTCGAAGATTACCGTATCCAAGTACGCTCCCAATCTCTTTATCGACAAAAACTCGCCTCTCGTTACAACCTTGCTCAACGCTTACTCCTCGGTAAGCGGTTTGGAACCGCATTGTCTTATCTGCGGCGGCGGAACATATGCGAGAGAGCTTCCAAACGCTATCGCTTTCGGTCCCACTTTCGAGGGAAGAGAAACCGACCTTCACAACGTAGACGAGCATTTCCTTGTAGAGGACTTCTACAAAGCCGCCGAAATTTATGAAAAAGCAATGGTCGATTTGGCTAATCTTTGATTTCTTGGCAGATACTAAAACAAAAGGAGGACTGTTATGATTCAGCTTACAGCAGATAATTTTGACGAAGAAGTAAAAGAAGGAAAAACGCTAATAGATTTTTGGGCGCCTTGGTGCGGACCTTGTCGCATGCAATCTCCCATCTTGGAACAGCTCGAAGCAAGCGGCGCAGCCGTAAAAATTTGTAAAGTCAACGTGGACGAACAACCGGACCTCGCAAAAAGATTCGGTATACTCAGTATCCCCACTCTCATCTTAATGCAAAACGGGGTGTTAAAAGATAAGCAAGTCGGTTTAACTTCACTCGACGAACTTAACGAGTTTATTATCTGAAACGTTTTTTCTTAGAGAAAACATATTGTCTTGGCAGCCGCTGTATCGGTTTGGAAACATTGTCCTGAGTTGAGGACAAAAAACGTTTTCGGCGATAGGCGGCTTTTTTCATGGCAAACCGATTGTTTATTAACCGCTAATGTTGCCGTGTTTTATATACGTTACGCAAAAACGCAGACAAACGTTATTTGTACTTTCTTTGTGTTTTAAAAGTGATGCTAAAAATTAAACCGCTCGAACACTAAATCGTATCCTGTCTTAAAACTGTCGCCATCGCATTCCGTCTGCGATAAAAAGCCATAAGACTTATGTCAAAATTATTTATATTCATACGCAAAATCTCGAAAAAATATCCCGACGGCAGCTAGTACGACTGTATTCCCGACGGGATGTTTTTATATCTCTGTTCGATTTTACCGATTTGCTTCGGCTATGTTTTACTCTATAAGCGGAAAAGAAATAAACCGAATAATTTTTTATCCGTAGCGACATCATTTCGAGAAGTTTATAAATATCGATTTCTTTAAAAATCAACGACTCCGGTTATCAAATAATCAATCGGTATAGTGCATAACGAAATTTGTTGTTAAACCAAAGAACGTTACAAAAACACACATGCGTTATCGCTTTATTTATCATCTACCCTCTGTTGCGAAGGCGGTATTCCCGCTTCTATCGCTTTTTTTAACGATGCCAAAACGGCGTCCACCGTTCCGTCTTTTTTGTAATCGGCATCTAAAATGCTTTCTATTCTCTCCATCTTTTTTAACAATTTGTCGTCCATGATTTCCTCCGCAAGACCACTTTCTGCACTCTGACTATAAACAATTATAGTTTATGGCGGAAGAAAAAGATTACTCTCGACAAAAGTTATTTAACTTCGACAAATTCTCCCGTAGAAAAATAGTAAAGACATTTTTTTCTGACGTTGAGCTTCAGTAGCGTCTCCACCGCCTCGCCGTACAAATTTACTTGCTTAAAATATCCTTCCTCGAATCTCGAATGAGGCTTGCCTGTCTTGTAATCCACCACAACAGCATTGTCTCCGTCGATTACGAGCAAATCAATAACGCCCTGAACCAGCACGTCTCCTTCGCCTTCGACACCGATAGACTTTGCTGCCTTTTTTATCATAAACGGCTGCTCTTTGTAAGTTACGCCTACAAATTCGCCGACGTTTTTTATTGCGTCAAGCACCTGTTTTTTATCTATAAGCCGAATATCCTCATCGGATAATACCGAAAAATCCGGATTGGAAAAATCCAATTTTTGCATTGCCCGATGATAAGCGTTGCCTCTTTCCATCGCATCTTCGCCGTCATCTACCAATACTACGTTTTGTCCTATGGACTCTTCCTCTTCTTCGTCGGCGGCATGCGCTATTAAACTTACGTAACTTTTTGACGGTGCATACCTCAGATAAGGCATATCGAAGTGTGTATTAAGCATCTTTATCAGCCTTTCGTCAGCTGCGCCTATGCCCTTCGCTTTCGCCTTTCCGAAAAGCTCTACGGTCGGATGTCTTTTCTTTAGCGCATAAATAGGGCTGAGCCAATCGTAAAAGCACGTTGCCTCCGAAAGGTCGACTATACCTTTTTCCCACTGCAACTCGTATGCAGCCGACCTTGCATTGCCGTCTTCGGCAGTGGCAAATAAATACAATCCTTTTTTTGCTCTCGTCATAGCAACGTATAAAATACGTAAATTTTCTTCGAGCAGCTGCTTTCTTAGCATTACCGAAGCATAAAAACGCATATCCGTATTCATCGTGCTATGGTCGGAATACAAGTACATTCCGTCGCCGATCATACATCGCGACAAATCGTCAAAGTTGAAACTTTTGCTTAGTCCGACTATAAGGACATATTTAAACTCCAGACCCTTGCTCTTATGTATGGTCATAAACTTTATCGTGTTGCCGATTTCCCCTTTATCGGCGCTCGCCTTCGACTTTGCCAACGTATTGAGCGCCGAATACAAGTCTTTATTTCTGAGCGAAGTAAGATACTCCAAAAACTTATCTAGCAGTTCCGCACAGTCGCCACCGTGCGCATACGCATAATTAAAATACCCGTTTTCGGCAACGATTGCATTTGCTATTTCTCCGGCAGTGCAGGTGGCACGCATGTTACGATATCTGTCCGTCCTCTCCCTAAATCGAACTACTTTTTCGTTTGAATCGTTTAAAACTAGTTCGCAAAAACGTCCGTCTCCGTTAGCTCTGACGGCAGCCAATTCATTCTCGGTAAAGCCGCCGAGCGGCGAAAGCATTGCCACGGCTAACGCCTTATCGTCCAAAAAGTTATCGATTATCTTTAAATAAGCTATAAGCTGTCCGATTACGGCGTCGTCTATGAACTTAGTTTGCTCTTTTACAGAAAAGGGTATATTCAACTCTTTCAGCATACGCATCATATCTCTAAAGACGTCCGATGTTCCGTCTCTCGACAACACCGCTATATCGCCGTAGCAACTAGCACCCTCTTTGGATATAAGATCTAGGATAAGATTTACCGCTGCAATCGCTTCCGCTTCGATTTCTTCTTCTCCTTGAAAAACATGGTTTTTTACGCTATAAACCTTAGGCAAACTTACTGCATTTTTGTGCGGGGAAATTACGTTAAAAACAACTTCTCCTTCTTGTTCGTTTTTTGCTTTCATCGGATTCTTCGCATAATCCGTTCCGCCCAAGCCGTCCGTCATAATTTCGCAAAAAACTTTGTTTACGGCGTTTATTACTTGAGGAGAGCTGCGATAATTGTCGTCGAGGTCTATAACCTCTCCTTTCCCCGTCGCCTTGTAACTTTCGTACTTGGCCTTAAATATCCGAGGTTCGCATCCTCTGAACGCATAGATGCTTTGTTTTAAGTCCCCGACCATAAACAGATTACTGTCTCCGCTTAAAAGAGTAATAAGCTGCTCCTGTAACGGATTTATATCCTGATATTCGTCTACGAATATATACTTGTATTTCTTTCTGAGCTGCTCGGCAACCGGAGTATGCAACAACTTAAGCATAAGCGCTTCGAGGTCGGCAAAATCCAACTTGCACGCTTTCTTTTTAGCATCGCCGTATTCGTTTAAAACATCTCGTGCAGCGTCGTAAATGACGTCTATAAAACCGCTCTCCTGTTTTACCGTCCTTTTGTAGTCTCCGACTTCGCTCAAAAACGCTTTAACGTCGGTCTTTAGCAAATTCACGCATACCTCTTGTTCCATGCCAAGTTTTGACGTAGATATTCTCGGCAACGACGTCTCGTTGTCTAATGCCTTTAAAAATATTTCCGCAACTTCTCCGCAACCTCCGCTTTGTATATGCAAAATTCGTTCTTTAAGACGTTCTTTTTTCCTATTAAAGTATTTTTCTATTTTTTGCGAAACGTTTTCGTCATAACAAAAAGTCTTGTCCGTATCGCCTTTTGTGCGCATATCGTCGCAAACTTTCTTAAGCGTATCAAAAAAAACGTAACCGCTCCTTCCCGACATAAGCTCGCTGACTTCTTTGTACTCAGCGTTATTCTCTACCACCGTTTTTATCGCTTCGCCGAGCATTATTTTGCTTTCTTCTTCGTCCGAAACTTCGAACTCCGGATCTATGCCAAGTTCGAAAAAGTATCGCTTCACCGTTTTTTGACAAAAGCTGTCTATGGTGCTGATATCCGCTCTGACTAACTCGCTCAGCATCGACTTCAGTCCCATTGCCGATAACTTGCAATACAATTTTGCCCTCATATCGGATGCTGCGGACTTTGTAAACGTGCATACCAACATTTCTCCGAGTCCGCATTTTTTGTCTCGCAAAAGCGTTGCTATGCGCTCTATCATTACGGTCGTTTTACCGCTGCCTGCCGAAGCCGAAACAAGTATTCTTTTGTTTTCGCTGTCTATTACTCTCAGTTGAGTATCCGAATAATCGCTTCTATTCATTTTCGGCCTCCTCCCCGCAAACGTTACGTTTTTTTGCGCCGGATGTTGCTCTCTCCTTCTTTTTGCCGCATAAAGGCGAATATTCGCAATTTACGCAAGCGCCTTTATACGGCGAAGGATATACATATCCTTCTCTTATTTCCGCCAACGCAAGTTTAACCAACTCGGTTACGTATCCGAGTAATCGATCTGTTTCCTCGTACGAAAGCAATCCCGTCGACCCGCCCCTTTTCGTTATTTTATTGCCGAAATTATACACGTCGCTTGTTACTTCGTAATCGTCGATGGCTCTTGCTATCGCCTCGTCGTTTAATGCAAACCCCTTAAACATGTTGTCCTCCGGCTTGCACACCCACTTGTACTTATACGGATAAATAAACATTGCTGCCGGTAAATATCCGTTTTCTTTTTGCACCTTCATATAAAGCGGTAGCTGCACGGATTTGCCGAAATAGACCTCCGGGTAACCGAGCGACGCATTGCCGGTCTTATAATCTACCAAACGTATATGATTTTTGTATACGTCTGCATAGTCGATTTTGCCCACGAACGACACTCCGTCTATTTGCGAACGAAAACTTATTTCTTCTCCGAGCGGTTTGAACTTTCCTTTGGAAATATGCCTGACAAAAATTTTTATAGCCTCGGCAGCCTCCCTTATAAGCGACTGAATCAAAAGTATGTTGCTTTCAATTTGCGCCTTTCCGAATTTTTCGATAAGCCGCTGCGCTTCCGACGCAATCTTGTCGTCTATCGATACGTCATCGGTATTTTTTAACACCCCTTCCATCAACGAATGCAAAAACTGCCCGACGTCAATAGCGTTCATTTCCCCGTTTTCCCTATCGACAAGCTTCAATCCGTAATCGGCAAAGTGCTTAAACGGACACCTAAAATAACTTTGCAGTTCGCTCACGGATGCGGAACGCTTAAAAAACAATTCGTTTGCATTGTCGATAAATGCCGTCCTATCGTCGTTTTTCTCATCCCTGTCTATGCCCGCAGCGACAAGCGATGCTATCGCCACGCCGTAATCTTCTCCCTGAAAATTTTGCTTATAGCACAGCGACGACAAAAATTCTCTGGCATGTACTCTGCTGCCTGCCATCATTGCAATTTGCTCAAAAGGGCTATCTTCGTTAAGCGATTCGGCTTCCTCGCATTCGAGCGCCTGCAAATAATACGATTTGTCCGTTGCCGTAACGAATACGACGTCGGCAGACGCCAAAGCCATAGACAATTCTCTCACGTATCTGAAATTTATTTGTTCCGCTCGCTGTAACCCGTCGGGTAATACCGTCTTTTCGTCCTCCCCGATAAGCGAACTGTCATCGTAAACCTTAGGCAAAAAACCGTTATCGAAACCGATTACCGCCATAAACGCAAACTTTGCGCCTCTCATCGCAGCGGGATCTCCGACGGTCACGCCTCCGCACGGAAGAGGCGCTATCTTGGTAGCTTTAAGTCCCTCTTGCCATACAGAAAATAAAAATTCGAAATCTCCGCTTAGCGATGCTTGCTTCATGAGTGAGGTCAGCGATTCGGCTTTGTCTATACACGAGTCGCTTATATTAAACTCCGCACATTTGCTCCTTAAGTCCGAGTATCCTATCAAATCGCTTATAAAGTCGCAAAAATCGTCCACCGTATTTATGTTTTTGATTCTTTCGGCAGCATAACCGATAACGTCGATTATTTTAAGACGAGTGTCATCGCACTCCTCGAACTCCTGCAAAAAACCGTTGTAATCGATAAGCCTCGAGTTTACGTAATTTTCGAATCTGTCGGCATCGATTGCCGCTACGAAGGAAAAGGCATTTTTGCACAGCTTAATTACCTTTTCTCTTCTCAGCCACAGAGCGCATTCTATCAAAGTAATCAAGTAATCTATGCACGGAAAATCTATAAGCTCTTTGTTTTGCGCCAAAAATGCGGGGATTTCGAATTCTTCGAAAATTCTTCGTACTTTATCGTAATCTGCATTGCCCATAACAACCGCCATGTCTTTGTAGCTCACGCCTTTGCTTGCTACGTATCTCAGTCTTGCCGCAACCTCTTTTATCGCCTCTGCACCGCCCTTTTCGCAAACGGTAGGACGACATTCCTTGCTTTCGCCGTTTACTTCGAGCATTGTCAGCTCGATAGCCGCCTCGCCTATCGCTTCGAAAGTGCTTAGCGTCGCCACGTCGTAATAGTCGAAATTTGCCACGTATATACGAGCGTTTTTTATGTAATCGCAATTTTTTGCCTCGTTTCGGATAAGAGCAAGTTTGCCTGAACGATCTACGAATTTGCCGTCTATTGCATTGAGATAAGCGGTGTAAAGTTTTTTTAAATCGCCGAGTTTAGGCGTAGATTCTTGTATATCGCAAGGCATAATGCCTGCCGCCAAAAAATCGTTTATCGCATCGTAGACCTTTTCGCAAAAGCCTCTGTTTTGCGCAGATCTGAAGAAACAATTTAATTCCGTACGCTTTATAATGCTTCTGAGCAACATTATTGCGCCCTCTTTGTTTAAAAGCGGCGTAGCTATATCCATCTTATAAAATAACCGGCTCAGCGACAAAACCTCTATATCGAACGACCCGGAACACTCGGAATAGACATATTTTTCGGCAAGCAAAGTGTACCTTTCGGGAACAATCAGCAAACGTCGAAAACTTATATCCGGTTTTACGGAATTCATCTGACGAATTATATACGAAAATCCGTCGTAATAATTGTCTGCACAAATAATTTTTGCTTTCATATCTCCATTTTAACTTATTTAGTTTGCCAAATCAAGTGAAATATGGTACACTATCTAAAAATCATCATTAAGGGTTTACTATGAAAAAAATATTACTTTGCATATCTTTATCTGTAATTCTTGTAGCTCTTTCGGCGTGCGGAGGCGGCACCATATCTTACCCTACCGTTGACACCCCGGCTGAGCTTCCGTGGAGAGCTACTGCAAAAAGCGCAAACGACGAATACACAGTCTACGACGTAACCAAGTATTACGGAGGAGATTTAAAGAAACCGCTTACTACTTCCGACAGCTTACTTTCTTTCCACGTCAGCGTTGCCGTAAACGAAACCAGCGACCTTATGTGTACTCTCGACACTACGCTTAAAATGGTATACAACGACGATGAACTGAACGGAGCAAACAAAGGCAAAACCGACGTTATAACATCGAAGGCGATTTTCCGAGCGGACGATCTCACTGCAGTGTACACACAAAAAACTGCTAATCTGCAGACGACCCCTTCGTTAAACTACAGCTTCGAAGCCGATTATGCTGCGGGAAAAGCAACTATGGGCGAAAAAGAAATTTCCATTCCCAAAGGCACGTATTACGATAACGAGTATTTGTATTACTACGTTCGCGCATTAAAATCTTTAGGCGAAAACATGAATGAAACTTTGCATATAGTCAATTGGTACGAAAGTTTTTTGGCGAACGAACTTAAAACTTATTCCCTAACTACATCCTCTGCGCCCAACTCGGTAGAAATGTCTGACTTCATCGCAGGCTTGTATGACGGCGATAACGTCAGCGACGGCAAAATAAAATGCACTGTCGTTCAACTTAACGTAGCTGCAAAAAAAGGTTCGGGTACAGGCTCGCCTCTTACGTTCGCTTATGCCGTAGGCAATGCTTCTACCCAGAATAATTCGCTTAACATCAAAAGCACCTTCCGCAAGGCTTTGCTTCGCTTCGAAACTGTAGAGTACTTTATGAACGGAAACGTAAAAGCCGCTACCGAATATACGCTTAAGAGCATTTCGATAGACGAAATCGCTTAACCGAGATTACAAACTAATAGTATGCAAAACGCATTCGCCGAGTTATTTTCGGCAAATGCGTTTTTTAATTATCTTTAGACATTAAAGGCAGATATAATAAACTTGTTTTTCGATACGCTAACGATTAGCGTTATTTACATTGTACGCCACAGCTTTTTTGCAAAAATTATTCGGCTTGTCGCATAAAAATGCGGACGCCACATCTCATGGCTTTCCGCACTCTTTTAAAAACTTTTCGTTACGCTAGGAGCGACATTTAAATCCGCATAAATCGTTTATAGCCACAAAAATAGTTAATGACGGTGAAATTCCTACAAGTTTTCTTCTGCCTCTTTTGAATTTTCGGCAGACTTCGAAACTTTTTTGCTTTCGTAATTGCTCAATTCGCTGTTCAAATCGATCCTACCCGAAAGGGGGAACAAAAAGCTGTGCCTTTTCTTAAATTCGTCTGCTCTTAACTTTGCCTCTAATTTTAACTCTTCGATTCTGACGATAAGTTTGTGATCCGAAGCAAACTTCTTTATCTTAACTCCCACTTTAAATGAATGCGCCATATCTATGACAAACACGCCGAAATACATACCTACAAAAAAAGAATACTGCAAATTGGAGCACAACCACTCCACTGCACCCACTATTCTCGCATGAACAAACAAATAATACGCAGCCCCTATTAATCCCCAAAACAAAGTGAACAACGGACAGATAATTCCCTGAATATTTCCCCATCTGTCGGAATAATCCCAAAGCTTGATTTTCATGTGTTTAATAAAAATAAGCCCGGTCACGTATTCTATAAGCGTCATAACCGCAGTTATCATGGCTATTACGAAAATCTTTTGCCATACGGGTGAGGGAATAAAAGAGTAATCGAACATACAAATAACGTACAGTGCGACAAGTCCGCTTCCGTACAAAGGCAAACACGGACCCGACAAAAAACCCGGATTAATCCATTTTTTGTGAACGCATCTTCTGAATATCAACTCGACTACCCAGCCGAGCGTACTTCCTACAAAAAATATAAAAGTCAACTCCAAAAAAGTTACCATAATATTCTCCGATAATTAAATATGTCGGGACGCTCACGCCCCGTTATGCTAACGAAATAATAACATAATCGGCTTTGCTCGTCAAGCAAATAGAAAAGCGTTATACTTCGGTTTTGACAATCGTTACAGTTTTCCCTTTGTTTCCCTTTTTCCGTCTAACAAGTATCGTCATGTGCCGCATCTTCGCCCAACTTTTTCATTTGCCGTTTGACGTAGATCATCATAATGTGCCATAAACTTTTTTTTGCGAAAAAATAAAAATATTTACTTTTTTTGCAGTTTTTTGAACTTAAATTATTTACTTTATTGCCCGTTAGTGTTAAAATATAGTCAAATAAAACAAAAGAGGTGCGTTATGGACAAATTTTACATAGAAAAAACTCCGTCCGGCTGTTTTAACTTTTCTCTTATCGCAACTAATAAGGAAAAGATTTGCGTGTCGTCTCAAGTGTACAAGAGCAAAGACAGCTGTAAAAAAGCTATTGCAAGCGTAATTAAAAACTCAAAGCGCTGCATAGAAGAAAATCGAATAGAAGACTTAACTTTACAAAAAAAAGCAGAACCGTTAGGGTTTCCGAAATTTGAGATTTATCTCGACAAAGCCGGACTATACCGCTTTCGTCTCTTTGCCACGAACGGCGAAAATCTTGCTATATGCGAAGAAGGTTATAAGTCAAAATCGGGATGCGTCAACGGCGTCAGAAGCGTTATGGCTACTTCCGACGGAAGCGAAATTATAGATAACACCGTAACCAAATAAGTCTTTATTGCACGGTCCCTTACTTTTGACGTCGTTTGCTTGACAACGACGCATTTGCGAACGGTTTCGCTATCTGTTTAACATTTAAAAATAAAAGCGTCGTCGCTTCCGTTTACTTTGGTTGCGACGACGTTTTTTTACCGTTAGCCTTTGTACTTAGTATTATAACCGTCGTTCTCCTCCGGTCTGAATGCGTTAGGATAGCTTATATCGGCTTGCATGTCGTAAGCCGTTTTTTGTATAAGTTGCATAACCGTTTCCGCATCTTCTATATCTATTATGCTGTTTGCGTAAGACTGCTTCCCCGGCATAATTCCGCTTGACGATATATATACGTCCCCGACTTTAAAAATCGCATCCAGTACGCCTTTGTGAACGGCAACACCCGAAATGTCTTTCATCATAATGTTAATGACTTGCGACCCTATAAAACCACTTTTTATCAAAACTCGTTTATCGGTAATCAGATACTCCATATTTTTATGTCGCTTCGATGCCGTGCTTGCCTTGGCCACCCACATCCATACAGGCGCCAAATGAATCAAAAAGAATGGTATCAAAATAAACAAAAACGACTTTGGCATCCCAGTATCGAAACTCAGCATCATAAATATAAAACCGGCATCAATGGCAAGCCAAATCAAAGCAATGGGCATAAGAGTTATTACGTTTTCCCAAATAAATACCTTTCTCTTGGGTTTGCCTTCCCACAAAATTCTCTCGTCGGGCGTAACCATACGCCTTAACTCACCGCTTTGCACAGCTTCCGCTTCGTTTGCTTCGTAACGGTCGTATTTCATTGTGTTATCTCCTTTTATGTGGTTAATTTTTAATTACATATATTAGTTTTCATTACAGTTGCGGATTGCTTCAAGCAAAAAACTTACCGGCCTGAATCCGTCATTACACGATATTAAAGCAGAATACGGATTCTTCATCCACCCGTCGTAAAAATATCCGCCACCGTTAGCCAAAATCAGAACAAAGGGTTTTACGCTTTCCCATGCGCTCTCGCACATAGCCTCCGGTTTCGTCCCCGACTCGCTTAAAAACACGTCGCCTTCTTTGACCGAACAAGCATTCTCGATAGGATTTTCGTATAATCCGATAAGGTCGTCATATTCGGTTTTTCGCACTGCCGTAATTCTTATCGTATACATTTCTCGCACCTGCCGATAACTAATCCGTTATCTTCCGTACTTCTTTGCAAGTCTTGCCAAGGCAAATTCCAAATCTTTTTCTTCTTTGTTTGCCTTGTCTTTTTTGTCAAAACGTTTTCCGCCACTATGTGAAACGTCCTTCTTCTTGAGTCCGAACGGATTTTTTGACGTCTTCATAGTCAAACTGATTTTGTTTTTATTTTTGTCTACGCCCAAAACTTTAACATGCACTCTGTCGCCTACGTTGAGCACTTCGGAAGGATGCTTTATAAATCCGTCCGCAATCTCGCTGATATGAACCAGTCCGTCCTGATGTACCCCGATGTCCACAAATACGCCGAAGTCTATTACGTTACGTACAACGCCGTCAAGTTCCATACCTTCTTTTAGGTCTGCCAAACTGAGCAGGTCGCTTCTAAGCACCGGCGTAGGCAAACTGTCTCGTATATCTCTACCGGGCTTTGCCAGTTCGACGAGTATGTCTTGCAAAGTAGGAACGCCCACGCCTATACTGTCTGCCACTTTTTGTTCGCCCTGAGCTGCAACCATACCCGTTATCTTTGCGCCGCCACCGTTTACTATATCGGACTTAGTCATTCCGAAATGCTCGAGCAACTTGCTTACGGCTTCGTATGACTCGGGATGCACGCCCGTATTATCCAGAATGTCCTCTCCGTCCGAAACTCTAAGGAAACCTGCGCATTGCTCAAACGTCTTGGCACCGAGCTTGGGCACGTTAAGAAGCTGTTTACGACTGGTAAACTTATTAGCCTCTCTGTACTTTACGATATTTTTTGCCGTACTGCTGTTTAGTCCGGACACAAAACCCAAAAGGCTTGCGCTTGCAGTATTAAGATCTACGCCTACGGAATTTACGCAATCTTCAACAACGCCGTCCAAAACTTCGGTAAGTCTTGCTTGCGGCATATCGTGCTGATATTGACCGACGCCTATGCTTTTTACGTCGATTTTTATAAGCTCCGCAAGAGGATCCTGCAATCTTCGGGCGATGCTTACCGCACTGCGCAACGAAACGTCGAAATCGGGAAATTCTTCCGCACCGAGTTTACTTGCCGAATATACGCTTGCGCCCGCCTCGTTGACTACTGCGTAGTTTACCGGGCGATTGAGCTTCTTTATAAGATTAGCTACGAAGATTTCGGCTTCCTTACTTGCAGTTCCGTTACCTATGCTTATAACGTCTACGCCGTGTTTGTATATAAGTTGAGTAAGTTTTGCCTCGGCTTCGGTTATTTTGCTTTGCGGCGGCGTAGGATAAACCACTCCCGTATCCAAGACGTTACCTCTGCGATCTATTACTGCAATCTTGCAACCGGTTCGATACGCCGGGTCTACCGCCAATATCGTTTTATCTTTAAGCGGAGGCTGCATCAAAAGCGGCTTAAGATTCACCTTAAACATCTTAATAGCCTGCTCGTTAGCCATATCGGTAAGGTCGCTACGGATTTCTCTCTCTATCGATGGAAATATAAGTCGCTCGTAAGCATCTTGCGCAGTTAATTTTACCAAGTTTACCGCCTCTTCACTGCCGCCGTTTACTACATACAAAGCGTAAATTTTATTTAAAGCACTTTCCTCGTCAAGCTCTAACCAGACCTTGAGGCAATCTTCCTTTTCGCCTCGGTTTATCGCCAAAACTCTATGGCTGGGCATGGACGAAACCTTTTCTCTGTAATCGGCATACATGTCGTATACCTTATTATCGGGATGATCGAGCAATTTACAACATATAAAGCCGGCATTCTTAGCCAACTCTCTGATGCTCTTACGCAACTCGGCATTGTCCGAAATGACTTCGGCTATAATATCGCACGCTCCGGCAATTGCGTCTTTTTCGGTTTTCACACCCTTTTCCTCATCGATATACTTTGCAGCTTCGCTTTGAATATTTACGGATTCTTGCTTAAGAATTATTTCGCTAAGCGGCTCCAATCCTTTTTCCTTAGCCACGGAAGCTCTTGTCTTTTTCTTCTGCTTAAACGGGCGATAAATATCTTCGACTTCGGTCAGCGTTTTCGCCAAAGTAAGCATAACGGCTATTTCATCCGTCATCTTATCTTGCGAAGTAATGCTGTCCGCAACTTCTTGCTTTCGAGTTTCCAGATTTTTGAGGTAATTAAGTCTATCTGACATGCTGCGCAAAACTTGGTCGTCGCAGTTACCATGCATTTCCTTACGGTAACGGGCTATAAACGGTATGGTATTACCTTCTTCTATTAAATCGATTACGTTTTGGCAGTAATCCTTGCGTATGCCGAATTCGTCTGACAAAACCTTACTAAAATCCATATTGGGCTCTCCTAATAACGTAATTTTGCCGCTTGTTTCAATTTTAAGTAAAAATAAAAGATACGTTGCGACACAAAATGCAATTCTTACCGAATCGCATTTATACTATACCATACTTGATTGTAAAAATCAACGACATTGTTAGTTTCAGCGGCAAATATTTTGCTTTTAAATAGCGCATACAGCACAGATTATTTCTATTGTTTATGGCTTTTACTTAACGTACTATATTAAATTATACCCGGCTCATCGAATAAATCGAACTTGCAAAACCGTTTAATAATGATTAGCTTTTACCGAAACATACGTTTTACAAAAATGACAACACTCAATAATACGTGCAAGATTACGCATTTCTATTTAGATTTATTTATAAACCCAAAATATATGACTGATGCGATTCGGCTACGATGTATTATCGTCGAACCAATAAATTCGATAATCTTAAGCAGAGCCGAGTAAATGCAAAAAAATTAAACTCTCTTCGCCTGTTTTTACAAAATAAAATCCGCTTCCCGAAAACGAGAAACGGACTTCTTTTGACTTATTTACTAAAGGCTATTGCTTACTGAATACCCTGAGCGATCATAGCGTCTGCAACCTTTTCGAAGCCTGCGATGTTTGCGCCCATAGCGAAGTTGTCCTTGTGACCGTACTTCTCTGCAGCCTTTGCCATGTTGTGATAAATGTTGTTCATCATAGCATGGAGCTTAGAATCAACTTCTTCTGCAGTCCAGCTGAGTCTCATGCTGTTCTGGCTCATTTCGAGAGCGGAAGTACCTACGCCGCCTGCGTTTGCAGCCTTTGCGGGAGCAAAGAGCATACCCGGAGTTGCAAGGAAGATAGCGATAGCTTCGTTGTAGGAAGGCATGTTAGCTGCTTCGATAACGATACGGCAGCCGTTGTCAACAAGCGCCTTAGCGTGCTGAACGTTGATGTCGTTCTGAGTAGCGCACGGAATTGCGATATCGGTCTTAACGCCCCAAACACGGAGATCGTCCATAGACTTGGTCTCGAAGTACTTAGCCTTCGGATGGTCGATAATGTAGTCGGAGATACGAGCTCTCTTAACTTCCTTAAGGATTCTGACTGCTTCTACGTCTATGCCGTTTTCATCGAGAATCCAGCCGTTAGAGTCGGACATGGTGATAACCTTAGCGCCCAAAGAGGTAGCCTTTTCTGCGCAGTAGATAGCAACGTTACCGGAACCGGTGATGGTAACTCTCTTACCCTTGAAGGAATCGTTATGATCGTTAAGCATAGCTTCGCCGAGGTAAACGACACCGTAGCCGGTAGCCGGAGTTCTGATAAGCGATCCGCCGTAGGTAAGACCCTTGCCGGTAAGGACGCCTTCGTAAAGTTTGGTTATTCTCTTATAAGTTCCGTACAAGAAACCGATTTCTCTTCCGCCTACGCCGATGTCGCCTGCGGGAACGTCTACGTTAGCGCCGATATGACGATAAAGCTCGGTCATAAAGCTCTGGCAGAAACGGAATACTTCTGCGTCGCTCTTGCCCTTCGGATCGAAGTCTGCGCCACCCTTGCCGCCGCCGATGGGAAGGCCGGTAAGGCTGTTTTTGAAGATCTGCTCGAAGCCGAGGAACTTCATGATGCTAATGTTTACGGACGGATGGAAGCGAAGACCTCCCTTGTAAGGTCCGATTGCATTGTTAAATTGTACACGGAAACCACGGTTAACGTGAGCTACGCCCTTATCATCGGTCCAAGGAACTCTGAACATTATCTGACGATCGGGTTCTACAAGACGCTCAAGCAAAGCGTTCTGACGGTATTTAGCTTCGTTAGCTTCGATAACCTGAGAAAGAGTGTTAAAAACTTCGTTGACAGCCTGAATAAATTCAGTTTGTCCCGGATTTCTCTTCTCTGTCATTTCCATAACTTCTGAAATGTAAGACATTGTTAACTCCTCCATAAAGAGATATTTTGTATACCTATAGTATAGACTTAAGATAATTAAATGTCAAACAAAAAAACAATATATTTATACCTATTTTTCGTTATTTTTTTTGCTTTTTTAAAGTCAAAGCAATTGTAAAGAGGCAAAATAAAAACCGCTGCTCTTAATGCAAAAGCAGCGGTTTAAGTTATCGAACTCGAACAAAAACTATCCTTCTATTTTGGCTATAGTATTCATAAGTTCGCTGGTTACCATTCTGACGTTAAGAACGTATGCGGTATAGTTTTCGGAACCGATATTTCCGTCTTCGTCATACTCGTCCGAAGTCGAATCGTTATTTACGTTAGAGCTAAGGTACGGAATGCACTCCACGTCTATAATTTCTCCGTTAGATTCTTTCAATCTCAAAAGGACTCTGTCGTATGCAATCTCCTTACCTTCCACGGTAATCTTTGACGCTTCCTTAAAGTAAAGTCTTACTATGCGTTCGCCCTCAAAAGCTCCGTAACTGTTAATTCTTACCGCAGTAACGGTGGTAGGTTCTCCGTCAGAATCTTTCTTAAGCAACATTTTTTCGGTACATTTCAATTCCAACCATGCGTGCAGTACGCTGAATCCGCTCTTATCAAAAGCTTCAATAAGGTTTTTCGATACGCCGCCTTCGCTGTCGTCGAAATGCTCGTTACCCTCGTTGGATACTATCAAAGCAGCTCTTTGAATTTCGCCGAACTCGTTTATCGCTCGGACCTTAATAAGTCCAGTTGCGAGCGCAAGTGCCCCGATGGCAAGTATTACGCACAAAAATATTGCGACTACTTTACTTATCTTCTTTGTTCTCATCTTTGTTTTCTCCCGATTTTTGGTTAGTATTTGTATCTTTTCTCACATAACGCAAGTTAAGCGTCTCAATTACTTCCGCCGCAGACTTGCCGTCCATAATCATGCGCATTTCGTTATCGTAAACGGTTTCGCACTCAACCAATACCCTTACAAGTGTCTCCATCTTATCTTTGTTTTGGGTAAGAATGGATTTCGCCCGAGCATGCGCTTCTTCCACGATACGATGAACTTCGGAATCTATCTTAGCCGCCATGTCTTCGGAATACGCATGGCTGCTACCGTAATCTCTGCCGAGGAACACTTCGTGACTGCTACCGTAATACACGGGACCGAGTTCGCTCATGCCCCACTCGGTAACCATCTGACGGGCTACGTTAGTTGCCTGACGAATGTCTCCGCACGCTCCCGTCGTATAATCGCCGATTACCAATTCTTCGGCGGCTCTTCCGCCCATGGTCATTGCAAGCGAAGCCTTTATGGAATTTACGGTTTCGTGATTGTTATCGTTTTCGGGACGAACCATAGTAAAGCCGGCTGCGTTGCCTCTCGGAATAATGGTAACTTCGTGTACAGGATCGCATTCCTTTATGCTCATAGCTACGATAGCGTGTCCCGCCTCGTGATAAGCGGTAATACGCTTATCCACCTCGGTAACGACTCTCGACTTCTTTTGCGGTCCCATTACGACTTTGTCTATACCTTCGTATATGTCTTCCATGGTAACCGACGTTCTTCCCGCTCTTACGCACAAAATCGCCGATTCGTTAAGCAGATTGGCTATATCGGCTCCCGAAAAGCCGCTTGTTGCTCTCGCCAAAACCTTGAAATCCACCGACGGATCCATAGGTTTATTTCGAGCGTGAACTTTAAATATCTCCTCTCTGCCACGTATATCGGGAAGGTTTACATGAATTTGTCTGTCGAATCTGCCCGGACGCAGCAATGCCGGATCGAGTATGTCCGCTCTGTTTGTCGCAGCCATCACGATTATACCTTCGCTTGTTTCGAAACCGTCCATCTGCACTAACAACTGGTTAAGCGTCTGCTCTCTCTCGTCATGGCCGCCGCCCAAGCCTGCGCCTCGCTGCCTTCCTACGGCATCTATCTCGTCTATGAATATTATACACGGCTTATTCCGCTTTGCCGTTGCGAACAAATCTCGCACCCTGCTTGCGCCCACGCCTACGTACATCTCTACGAAATCCGAACCGGATATGGAAAAGAACGGAACGTTTGCCTCTCCTGCCACTGCCTTTGCAAGCAGCGTTTTACCTGTGCCGGGAGGGCCTACCATAAGAACGCCTCGAGGGATTCTTGTGCCCATCTCGGTAAACTTCTTGTGGTCTTTAAGAAAGTCGACGACCTCTTTAAGCTCCTCTTTTTCCTCGTCTGCACCGGCAACGTCGGTAAACTTGACCTTTTCTTTGCTTTCTTCGGCACCTGCATGAGAATAATCGTTTATCGGTTTGTTAGCGTTGTTTACTGCACGCACCACGTATAATAATCCGAATATTAACAACACTCCCAAAAGAAGCGACGGCAGATAGCTCCAAAAACCCGAAGTGTATCTGCTGTTATATTTTATCTCAATATCCTGCAGATTGTTTTCACTGAGGAACGAATTAAGGCTGTCTCGTTCGGGAACGTACACGTAATATTTTTCGGTTGCGGAACCGTTCTTGATCGTTACGGTCGCTTTATCGTTTACGACTTCGATTTTTACTACTTTACCGGCTATCGCATCCTTAGTGAAATCGCTGTAATTTTTTTCTTTCACCGAGCCGGACGACGTAGCCAACATGTACACGGTAACGCCTATCACGGCGATGAGCATGATAGTGAGCATTACCCAAAGTCCTTTTTTGTTCTCTTTCAAACTGTTTCCTCCGTTTGCGTCAATAATTATAACACATAATCTTCTCTTTTATCAAGCGATTGCTACGGCTTATTTATAAACAATATGCCCAGCGTACCCTTTCCGCAATGTGCGGTAACTGTACAACCCGCATGAGTTTCGATAATTTCTTTAAACTGCGGCGCTTTTTCCCGGATTTGTTTGCGAACGCTTTCCACTATTTCGGGATCGGCATAAGTATGAGTAATAAAAATACGAGAATAATCCGGATGAGGATATTCCTTCAAAATAGTGGAGACGTATTTATCCACGCACTTACCCAATTTACCTACGTATTTTTGCCCGGGTACCATTTTGCCGTCCTTTAACATGATCATGGGTTTTAGCGAAAGAGCGGAAGCCAGCAGCATTTTTACACCGCTGCATCTGCCGCCTTTGTACAGATATTCCATTGTGTCCACAACGAACGAAGCCTGAACGTGAGGAATCAACTCGGTTATCTTGTTAAATATCGTTTCGCCGTCATCGCCCTCGTCTGCAAAATCGCAAGCCTTGAGCACCAAAAGTCCTATGCCGGTAGAAAGCGAGCGGGAATCGACAACTCTTACGTTGCTTACGTTACGAGCGGCAACCTCTGCGTTGTTATACGACGACGACATTTCTGCCGAAATACAAAAATGTACCACTTCGCTGCCGTCTGCTGTCTGCGCCTTGAAAAACTGTTCGTAATCCTCTACGCTGCGAGAAGCAGTCTTGGGCAGTACCTTCTTTTCCTTGTAATAATCGAAAATCTTTTGCGGTTTTATCGTTTCGCCGTCAATATAGCATATACCGTCAAGCAGAATGTTGAGCGGCATAACCGCTATATTTCTTTTTTCGAACAACTCCTCGAGGTCCGCCGTGGAATCCGATGTTATCTTTACCATTTTAGTATCTCCTTATCTCGTTTAATTTATCTGCGCAATCGATGTGTGCGGTTACCGTTTTTTTACAAATAGGTTAAAAAATCTACCTACCGCAGTATCTCCGCCTATTACGCAAAAAACCTTTCCTTCAAAATCTTTTTTATCTATAAGACCGTATTCTCTCGAATCGAGCGAATCGTTACGATTGTCGCCTAAAATAAAATACGTATCTTTTTTTACCGTAATAAAATATTCATCGGGAACGTCGGGAATCTCTCCTTCATACAACTTGTATTCGCCGCTTTGAAACATAGCTCGGCGAACGAAAAAACTCGCAAGCATTCTCCCCGTAACGTATTCCTCCCCTACTTGATTGCCGTTGACGTACATATAAACATATGGACCTTCCTTAACGAAAAGCAATCTGTCTCCTGGCACACCCACCACTCGTTTGACAAGTTTTTTTTCGGCTTGTGTACTCCACAGCGTGGTCACGTCGCCTCTGTCGAAATTTGTCGTTTTGTAACTTATAAGTACGTCGCCGTCAGAAATGGTATTAAGCATGCTTCCGCCCGAAGTTACGCTTATCGAGCACAACTGCAAAAAGATAAGCCAAGCCACCAACACAACTGCCAATACATAAGCAAACGTATCGGCACAGGAGCCGCTTTTTTTTATATTAAGTTGATCCTGCGCAATCAGCTCCATAACTCAAATCCACAAAACCGAAGCTACCACGACTCCGCCTGCCGCCTGCACGGACAAAGACGTTACGTCGCACCATCCGTCCAAAGTATCGCCGTCATGCGAAAAATTGTTTACCGAAAGGCAGACGTTTACCCAATTCATCTTTTCTCTTACCGCAATATTGTACTCGTATTCGTCTGCGCCGTCTCTTACCGAAAACTTAACGGTTTGGTTTTCGGGTGAATAAAACATAATCCTCAGCGATGCGTCCGCAGGTCCCTTAAACCTAATGTCTCCGATTTTGAAGGTCTCCATCCTGCCGGTAGTCGCTACGCCGTATATCCCATACGGTCCTTTTTTCATAACGATTCCGTCGCCGAACCAATCGTCTACGCCCATATCGCCGCTGTAAACCAATCTACTGTCAAGAGCTTCCTCGGCAACTCCCATCTTTGCCGGAATACGTTTTACCATAGGAGACGAAAACTTGTAACCGTCTTTAAATTGTGTGACAAACGCCAACAACTTTTCGTCCGACCGATATACAGGCAATCTGCCGAAATACGAATTTCCGCTACGCTCTATATCCGCTTTTGACCAGTTCCTCACTCGGCAATTTTCGTTACCTGCGCTGACAAAAAGCGAAAGTTCGCCCTCACCCGTTATCTCAAAATACAATTTACCTTCGGCAACGTATGGTTTTATCGTGGGCATGGAAGGGATATTTTCGCCTTCGCCCGAAAGATGTTTGTTAAGCCATTTTTCCGTCTCCGACAAGCCGACCTCGCCTATATCGTGACTGCTGCGTTCGTTGATAGTCAAGCGACAATCGTCTCTTTGTATAAGCGAAAAAAGTTCGCTCATATATTCGGTAGAATCGTTTTCTTCGTTAGAAGAAATTATCTCTAACACCGGGAAACGCAACATAGACGTGTACGCTTTGTTATACAAACACGCTTTGTAGTTTATATCGTCGGATTGCTCTTCGTAGCCGTATATGCTTACGCCTGCGTCCACTTGCACCGTTGCGGACAATTTCCACACTATGCCCGCTCCGTCGCCTATTCCGACTACGGCAACTTTGCCGTTGCCCTTTGTCTTGGCGTATAGCGCAGCGCACATACCAACAGCCGCCCATGCGTACCATCTGTGCTTAGCCGGGTCCAAGCCGTCTCCGGCAGACCGCTCCGTTGCGTCTCTGAGCGAATCCGGATACATCGTCCCTCTGCGCCCGGGAACCGCTCCTTTGTAATTTACCGTCATCAAGTTATAACCTTGATAATCCGTTATGTCGGTTTTGGAGTCCTCGTCAAATATTATTACGGTAGGTAAACTTCCCTTATCCAGATATTTTGCATAAATTCGCACTATGCCGTCATCGGTCTTTATGCCCGAAAAATAAAATTCGGTCAACGTACCGCCGTTAAAAGGCGCAGACTTAACAACCGTCTCGTTAAACGGAAGCGGTGTAAAATCTTTCCATAGTGTTTGCGGAGTCATTATATCCATACCAAGTTAGTATACCCGTTTATTAACTCAATGTCAAGTTATTCCGTCCTCAAGGCGACGACAGGATCCTTCTTTGCCGCACTTTTTGAGGGAATTATTCCGGCTACGAGGGTGAGTAGCGTGCTTATCGCTATAAGAATGATTGCTATATGCCAGGGCAGAATGGCTCTTAGCGTACTCAGTCCGGTAAGCGCCTTGAGAATCAAATTGATGGGGATGCACAATAAAAATGTAGCTATCACTCCCATAAGTCCCGCAGTAAGGCCGATAATTATAGTCTCTGCGTTAAACATTCCCGCAACGTTACGTTTGGAAGCGCCTATCGCTCTTAATATACCTATTTCTTTGGTACGCTCTTGAACGGATATCAACGTAATTACGCCTATCATTATCGACGAAACCACCAACGATATTGCGACAAACGCTATCAAAACATAGGTTATTGCGTCTATTATCGTAGTAACCGTGTCCATTATCAGCCCTACATAATCGGTGTATGTTATACGCTGGGCTTCGTCGACGGTAGCGTTGTATTCGGATATGGTCTTCGCTATCATGTCTTTTGCCGCAAATGTAGCCGCATAGAAGTTTACGCTGACAGGTTCGTCTTTATCGAAGCAACCGAATTTTACCAAATTCTTTTCATACGTTGACGATGAATAATCGGTAATAATAGCGTACATTTCCAATTTTTGTGCATCGTCCATAGCCGCTACTTCGTTATCGAACATTTCGGCAGCTTGCGCATCTGTGTAACCGGCAAATTCTTCTTTTACTTTTTGCGCATAATTTTGTTTTACGCTATCGGCTGCAAGCTGTTTTACATAGCCCATCACTTCTTCATACGTCATTGCGTCTATAAAGCCTTGTATCATAGACATGTTTATACCCATTCCGGCAGCGATGGGCGCAAGTTTTTTGACGAGATCCTCTTTCTTTTCTTCGTCTGTACCGTCTTCTATGAGTCCGAGCAAACTCAACTGCTTATTGACTTCTTCGTTGACCTGCTCGTCAGACGGAACGCTTTTGTACTTAAGCAAAGCTTCCTTCTTTTCGGTATCCGTAAGCAAAAGCACTTGCTGCTCGAATTCCGCAAGTTTTTCTGCGTCCGAAATATTGCTCTTGAATTTTTTGCCGCTTACGATATCGACTTCGGGATGCGCCTGCTGATATTTTACCACCTCGGAATTAAGCGCTTCGTCCAATGCGTATTCGGTAAGCGCCGAAGTATACGCAATGGCGCCTGTAAGCATGCCGGTCAAAGAACCGCCCTTTTGTCTTACGATGCCGCAGACCTTAATAGGAAGCGCTGCCGAATATATGGGACGAAGATCGCCGCCGTATTTCGTTTTTTTGCTAACGTAAACGTCGCCGTCCTTGTCGTAAAAATGATACGGAAATGCTACTCTGAGATTTTTCGTATTTAATATTTCTTCGTACGTCCAACTCATCGGTTCGGTTTCGGCAAGTTCGTTACCGCTGATTGCGGCGTCGATAATGCGATCGATTTCGTCCTCGTCCTTAAGGCCCAATGCAAACAACGACAAATCGTTTATCTCGTTATTTTGATTAAGTACGACTACTACTTCGTTGTATGCGCTAGGCCATCTGCCGGTAACCGTCTCGTACTGCTGCTTTACTAACGGACTTATAAGTTCGCCGTCGTTGGAAGGCAAAATTTCCTGCCAAAGCGAAACGTTATATCCCGTGGACGCAAGCATGTTAAGCATGCTGGAGGTAGTAACGCCTCCCGTCTTTTCCTGAATTTTCTTTTTCAACAGGCTGTTAAGGTCAGACTCTACGATTTTACTTTCCTTGGAAACCGTATCGGTATATTTCGCATAAGCGGATATCTTTAGATTATATCCGTATCTTACGCCGGAAACGGATTTGGAAAATTCTTCGTCCGTAGCCATTTTTTTCTGAACGAATTTCTTAAATGCTCGCAAGTCGTTTTGCGAAACGTCGATTTTGCTCATCGACTTTGCGAGATTGTAGAGCACCTGCTGCTCGTACACCTTGTCTTTGTCATGCTTTGTTACAGACGTTGCGTCTTTTAAGAAATTATTTATAAAGGACGTCATGTCGGCATGCGTTTCGGTAATCGCTATGGGGTACGACGAAAGCGTGTCTTGCTGCAAAACGTCTATGTACGTCGTCATACCGTTTGACACGGCAAATATGAGAGCGATACCTATTATACCTATGCTACCTGCAAACGAAGTAAGCAAAGTACGACGAAACTTAGTAAACAAGTTGCGCAGCGACAACATAAACGACATGGCAAAAGACATGGACGGTTTCTTCCTGCCCTTTTCCTTTTCGTTTTTTGCCGTAGCCTCGTTACGACACTCGTTTGCCTCTTTTGCCGAAAGCGGTCTGGTGTCTCCCACTATCTCACCGTCGAGCATGCTTATTATTCTTGTCGAATAATGCTCTGCAAGTTCGGCGTTATGCGTTACCATTATAACCAATCGTTCTTTTGCTATTTCCCGCAGAATATCCATTACCTGGACGCTGGTTTCGCTGTCGAGGGCGCCGGTAGGCTCATCCGCAAGTATAATGTCGGGGTTATTGACTATCGCTCGGGCGATGGCAACTCTCTGCATCTGTCCGCCGGACATTTGATTAGGACGCTTGTTTAGCTGATCGCCCAAACCTACTTTTTTCAACGCATCGATTGCTCTATACCTTCTTTCGGTCTTGTTTACGCCGGAAAGAGTAAGCGCAAGTTCTACGTTCTCAAGCACGGTTTGGTGGGAAATAAGATTATAACTTTGGAATATGAAACCTATAGTATGATTTCGATACGAATCCCAATCTCTTTCGGTGTAATCTTTGGTGGACACGCCGTTTATTATAAGGTCGCCGTCGTCATAACCGTCAAGTCCGCCGATGACGTTAAGCATGGTGGTCTTACCACAGCCCGAGGGACCGAGTACGGAAACAAGGTCGCTTTCTCTAAACTTGAGGTTTATTCCTTTCAGCGCATGTACCGTGTTTTCGCCGGAAACGTAATCTTTCTTGATGTTTACAAGTTCAAGCATCCTTATCCTCCGTTATAGAAATAAATTTATTTGCAAGTCGTATAAATTCGTCGGCATCTCGCTCCCCCATCTCGGTCACCACTTTAAAAAAAGTCTCTTTGCGAATATTTTCCGCCTTTTGCAAGATGTCTGCCGCCTTTTTTGTAACCGAAACAAGCACTTTGCGCCTATCGCTTTTGTCCGTTTCTC
Organism: Firmicutes bacterium CAG:552; assembly: GCA_000435495.1. GTDB lineage: Bacteria > Bacillota > Clostridia > Christensenellales > Pumilibacteraceae > CAG-552. The sequence goes on from FR884027.1 coordinate 41,621, forward strand.
GTTTTATCATCCCTTTACTTTCGAGCTTTGCCGCAACCTGACTCATGGCAGGTCTGCATAATCCGATTACTTCACCGACATCGCTCATCGTAAGTGAAGAATTTTTTTTCGATAGTCCGTAAATCGTAAGCAACACGCTAAGTTCGTTTACCGTAAGTCCGCTGACTTGTTCTACGTCAAATCGCGGCTTAAACCTCTTAATAAGCTCGCCTATAGCTTCCACTCGTTCTTCGTTATTCATATCTTGTACGCCGCCTTTAATAGTTTACTTAAATTCACTATTAATATAACTTATTTATTTTAAAACATTGTGTACACAAATGCCTCGAATAGTGAATATTAAGTGAGTTTTTTGTCATAAAACTACACTAGTATGGTTATATTTACGGTTGTAGTATGCATATTATAACGAAGGTTGTATCACTATCTTTTTATCTCGGGATACCTCAAAAGCAAAAGTCTCTCGCACGCAAAATTATTCACCTACTTAAACAATTTTGGCTGACTCGTATAATATGACTTAAAAGCGGCAATCATCTCCGCTAAAGGAGATTTTTATGAACAAAGCAAATCCGTTTTACCAAAGCAATGCGATTTCAGTAGAAAAATTTATTTCCGTTGAGGATTACTCCGTCAAAGCGTACGACAAAAATTCGACTTCGCCGTACACTAAGACAAGGATAATTTTGACTAACGGCGCAGAATTCGAACAAACCTGGTTTTTGCACCAACTTCAGCGTAATTGCCTAAACAACGACCTGAGGCGAGAAATGGCGTTAATACGCAGACACGAGCAACAACAACAAAAAATAATTTCCGCTCTTAAACCGATTAACGAGTCCGATCTCGAAACGGCAATTTCGTACGAGCAGCTCGCCGTAGACCTTACTGCGATTCTGGCTCGACACGTTAAAGACGATTACGTAAAAAATGCGCTAAATTTTGCCTTACTCGAAGACTTCGACCATTTGTATCGCTACGCAAACCTACTCGAAAGCGAGCTGGGTATAGACGCCAATACTCTTACGGGCGGCTATACGGAAATAACTCCGGGCAGACCTACCGTTGCCGAACCTCGCCATCCGTACGACGAAATAAACAGACGCATAGTAAAGGAACTTGCCGATCCTTTTACCAAGCTCGTTGTTTCCATTATTACGGCTGCCGAACAGCAAACCATGAACTACTATATGAATATCGGCGGCTTTCATCAGTCGGAGTTAGGCAAAAAACTTTACGCCGAAATCGCCATGATAGAAGAACAACACGTCACCGAATACGGAAGTCTTATCGACTCGTCGATGTCGCCGCTCGAAAACTGGTTAGTTCACGAGTACACCGAATGTTATCTTTATTATAGTTGCTTCGCAGACGAAACAGACGAATACGTAAAAGAAATTTTTCGTCAGCGTTATCTCGAAGAATGCGGACACCTCAGGCACGTGGCAGATTTGCTTTATAAGTACGAAGGTAAACCATGGCAGGCCGTATATTCCTCCGGCGGCGACTTTCCCGAGCCGATTCGATTCGAAGGAAATATCGAATATATCAGAAGCGTACTCGCAAAAACAATAAACTATACGAGATCGTTTGAAGATTATGCCCTCATAGACGACGTTCCCGACAAAGGAAATTACTTTAAATACCAAAAAATGAATATACGTAAGACCGAAAACATTGCGTCGCACCAAGTTATCAAAAACCACATCAAAGATTTCGGACAAGATTACCGCTACGAAACAAAGAAGAATCCCGTACCGTCGCTTAACGACAGAAAAATCGATAACGTTACGGTTGCAAGGAAAAAAAGTTAACCGTAATCATATTGTTCGTGAACGCAATCTTTTCCGTCTAAAAAGCAGTCGAAAACTTTTTCGGCTGCTTTTTGTTGCATTTTGAACTGTTTTTTGCGTACGTACTCGCTTTTTCGTTACACAAATCATATAATAATACTTTTAAAATTTCAAAAAATCTTCTATTGTAGATTGAAATAACGCCGCATAAACTAATCTGTACTTGCTTTTTTATCGGTTCGACGACATAAAGGATAGCCATTATTTTTTGTCTTTGCAGCAAATATTTCTCGACGGGACTTTCAATGTAACTTTTGCATATTCAAAAACACGCCTTAAACGAGTTTATTATACTTCGTTATTATTCGGTATACGTCTTACTGCGTCTATAACAAATGCTAAGCCGATTCCTTATTTTGCGTATCTGAAACGCAAAGTATCGACGATACAATAGACGATACAATATATATATAACTTGCACTAGCGGCAAATCGATCTTAAAAAACATTAAAACTTCCTTGAATATTTTTCTTTCTTGTGATATAATTATAGCGTTACACGTCGCCGTCATAAACGCACCGGCGGCAGTTGGATATTATGACTGCGAGGAAAATATGGAAATAGAAAAAATTTTGTCGGCAGTGGATCATACGCTGCTCTCCCAATGCGCTACCAAAAGCGATATCGCTCAAATTTGCGATGACGGCATTAAATACAAAACCGCCTCGGTATGCATCCCTCCTTCATACGTTTCTTTTGCCAAAGAGTACGTCGGAGACAAAATCCCGGTGTGTACGGTTATCGGGTTTCCTAACGGTTACTCCGCTACTAAGATAAAATGTCTGGAAGCCGAGGACGCAGTACTAAGCGGCGCAAACGAAATAGACATGGTTATAAATATAGGATATCTAAAAGATCGCCGCTATGATGACCTTTTGAATGAGATAAAGGTAGTTAAAGCGGCTTGCCGAGGCCGTATATTGAAGGTAATTATAGAAACTTGCCTGCTTACCGACGATGAAAAAATAAAAATGTGCGACATTGTAAGCGAATCAGGCGCAGATTTTATAAAGACATCCACGGGATTTTCTACCGGCGGAGCTACCGAACACGATGTCACTCTATTTGCCGACCGCCTGAAAAACAGCTCGGTAAAAATTAAAGCCGCCGGAGGTATTTCGTCCATAGCGGATGCCGAAAAGTTTATTTCACTCGGCGCTTCTCGCCTCGGAACAAGTAAAATAGTAAAAATCGTCAAATCTTCGCCGATATACTCGGCAAAATTTTAGGAGGACATTATGAAAAATTATCCCACCCCTCACATCGACGCTAAACCGGAGGACTTCGCAAAGACAGTACTTATGCCGGGCGATCCGCTCCGTGCAAAATTTGTTGCCGAAACTTTTTTTGATTCGCCCAAATTGATAAATAACGTTAGAGGCATACAAGGTTATACCGGATTGTACAAATCTGTACCCGTATCCGTAATGGCAAGCGGCATGGGCATGCCCTCCATAGGAATATACTCGTACGAGCTGTACAACTTTTTCGAAGTAGAAAATATAATAAGAGTAGGCTCGGCGGGCGGTATCGTCCCCACCGTACGGGTCAGAGACATTATCATCGGACAAGGCGCATGTACCGATTCCAACTATGCGTCCCAGTTTTGTCTGCCGGGAACGTTTGCGCCTATAGCAGACTATACCCTTTTGTCCAAGTGCGTAGATACGGCAAAAGCGCTCGGTATACGAAATTATCACGTCGGCAACGTTTTGTCCTCCGATTGTTTTTACGGGGATTCTGCGGCGCTGCCTACGCACATGCAACCCAAAAACGTCTGGGGGAAAATGGGCGTGCTTGCCGTAGAAATGGAAAGCGCAGCTCTCTACATGAATGCGGCAAGAGCAGGCAAAAAAGCGCTCGGCATATTTACAGTGTCCGATCATCTCATAACCGGCGAAAAAACAACCGCCCTCGAACGTCAAACTTCATTCGGCGAAATGATTAAATTAGCCCTGGAAACAGCAATATCGCTATAAAGACGACGGGGTTTTAACGCTTTGTATCATAATTCCGTTCGCTTAAATTTATAGTAAAGTAAGGAAAAACACATAACGCATATAACTAAAAAAGACTAAGCCAAAATAAATCGCTTAGTCTTTTTTGCGTAGTTTAATTTTTATGCTTGAGATATTTGTGTACCCATCCGGTATCGATCCTGTTGCGGTCTCATTTTCTTTTAACGCCGTAGCAAAATCATTTCTTGGATAATTTGTTCTTGACCGACATTCCTGTGCCTCCGAACGATAATTTTAATCATCAAAAGTATTTATTGCATCACATTAAACTGCCATAAAAACGGCAATTTACTCTTGTTTTACATAGAAAAAGACACACGCAGCGGAGTTTGTACACTACCTTTGCGTGTGCCAAAGTGGCGCTCCCAGAAGGATTCGAACCCTCACACTAGGTTCCGAAGACCTATGCTCTATCCATTAAACTATGGGAGCCGATTTACTCGCATATTATAATACTTTATCGATTAAATGTCAAACAAAAATTTACGTAACTAATATTCAACGAACAAATACAAGAATATTGCTACGACTTTGGCATGTCGTTGAAACATATTTTGCATTTGCATGCACGTATGGATCCTAAAAAATCATATGTGCTTACGAACGGCAAATTACGTGAAATACAAAAACTCCGAAGAACTTTGTCCGCTGCTCCTAGCATATTATTGCCTGCCTTAGAAAAAACGCACAACGCATTGGCTACATAAACGCATATACGGGACGTTCTTTTGCCTACTTTCCGTATAG
>FR884028.1:0-28903 GCA_000435495.1 Firmicutes bacterium CAG:552
ATGGTAAGATTCGACGCTCGTAACGACGAATCGGTAAAATCCGTATACGTTGCAGTCGGCGATAGAATATTTACCGAAGAACCCGTAAAAGAAGGTCACAACTTTATCGGATGGTACAACACCTATGACGGAGCAGAATCCAACGGCTCCAAATACGAAGAAGCCGTGTTCTCTCAGGCGGGAGATATGGTGCTTTATGCAGGTTGGCAAGCAAAGACGTATACCGTTACGCTTTACTATAACGGTGAAGCTCTTAAGGATGAAAACGGTAATCTAATGACTGTTAACGTTACGTACGGACAGCATTATCATATAGCACCCGTACCTGCCCCGGACGAAGGCATGGTGTTTGCCGGTTGGTATTATACTTCGGGTGGCGGAAATGCGCTTACAGACGTAGACGGTAATTCCTTTAACGCATGGCGATATACCGGCACGGACAGAGTATACGCATACTTTTCCAGGAACGTATTTGCGTTTACTTACGAAACTTCCACCGATACTTATGCAGTTGCAAAGGGCAGCGATATAGCTCGATTTACCAAAATAACCATTCCCGCTAAGTATAACGGAAAGGACGTAAGAGTTATTTCCGCCAATGCGTTTAAAAACTGTTCGCTTCTTAAAGAAGTAAATATTCCCAATACTATAGAAGTTATAGAGCGTACCGCATTCGATTCGTGTACCGCATTAGAAGCGTACAACGTTTACGACGCAGGTAAAGTCGGCGCAAGATATTCTTCCGATAACGGCGTATTGCTTGCAACCGACGTAGCCGGTAAAGAAATATTTAAATATCCCGTTGCAAGAGACGGTAACTACGAAATACCGTACGGCATAGTACGTATTCCCGAAAAGACTTTCTATAATGCAACTAAACTTACTCACGTTGCTATTCCGGTGACGGTAAGCTTTATAGGTCAGTCGGCGTTCTACGGCTGCAACGCACTCGAAGCGGTTTCCTTCCTCGAGTCGGATGGCGGAGAAGTCGACGCAGGCGAAATCGCCATATCGAAGTATGCGTTCCAGAATTGCAAAAAACTTACTTCGATAAATTTGCCTGCAAGACTTACTCAGTTCGCAAGTAATATCTTCTCAGGTTGTACAGCTCTTTCGGATATAAACATCGATAAGAATTGCGCAAATTATCAATCTATAAACGGTATGGTAACAAGCGGAGACGGCAAGACTTTATTGTATTGCTCCCCCGGTAAGAGAGGCGAAGTGCGAATTCCGAACAGCATCGAGTCGATTGAGACAGAAGCATTTAAGTATTGCAACTATATTACTAAGTTAAGCATAGCTGCTTCGGTTACTTCGATGGGCAACAGAGCATTCTACGGCTGTTCCGAGCTTACTACCGTTCATTTCGAGGGCGCTCAGGATGCGCAGGAAGCGGTAGTCGGATATCAGGCGTTTGAAAGATGCTACAAACTTAGCAGCGTATTGTTTGACGATGACGTTAATATAACTAAACTCGACAAATATGCATTCGAATATTGTACGGCTCTTAAGAGCATTACTTTACCGGCATCTCTTGTTAAAATAGATAATCATGCTCTCGGATATTGTAGTTTGCTTTCCGAAGTTAAATTTGCGGAAGGAACTGTTTTTGTAGACGTTTCCGTGTCGGCGTTTGAAAAGAGCTTGAAGTTAACCAAGATCTATATTCCTTCCACGATGGAAGATATTCCGACCGGAGCAATAAATGCTTGCCCGTCTATCGAAGCAATTATCATCGACGACAAAAACCCCAATTTCTTGGCAGAAGGCACTGCAATATACAGCAAGGATAAGACAATCATATACTTCTATTCAAAGACCGGGGCATTGCCGGGCGACAAACTCGAGCTTCCCGAAACGGTAGAAGTTATAAAGGCGAGCGTATTTAACGCTAACCTTAACGTAAAAACGTTAGTTATAGGTGCTAACGTTACGGCAATAGAGGACAGCGCATTCGAAGATGCTACCAACCTTGAATCCATAGAATTTAAGGCGAGCGAAAAACAACTGATGGTGGGTGAAAAAGTGTTTAAGGGCACGAAGGCACTTACGACGGTAACTATATCTTCTCGAATCGCAGAAATCGGCAACAGTATGTTTATGAATTCCGGACTTACGAGCGTTACGTTTGAAGCCGGTTTAGAGAAGATAGGAAATAGCGCATTTGCGGGTTGCGTAAATCTTAGCGAACTGACATTTAACGGTGAAGCCGTAATTAAGGAAATAGGATCCAGCGCATTCTCCAATTCTAAACTTACAACGTTTGCTATGCCTGATACGGTAACGTTATTGGGAGCAAGCGCATTCAGCGGAGCCACTTCGCTTTCGACGGTAACGTTTGGTGAAAATTCCGTTCTTAAGGAAATCGGAGCAAGAGCGTTTGAAAAAACAGGTCTTGTATCTATTGAGTTGCCGGCATCCTTAGAAAAGATGGGTACATACATGTTTGCAAGCTGTACTAAGCTCGATTGCAATCCCTTCGCTAAATGTACATCGATGACCGAAATTCCCGATTACACCTTTAAAAGTTGTACCGGACTTACCTCTTTTGTAATAAAGAGTAATATTAAAAAGGTAGGTAATTACGCATTCGCCGACGGCACTAAATTAGCGACCGTAACATTCGAAGCCGGCGGAACGGAAGCTCTCGAAGTAGGCAATTACGCATTCTCCGCTTGCAGCGCGCTTACTACCGTAAAACTTCCTTCGAGATTGGAGATTCTCGGAAATCGCGCATTCCAAAATTGCACGAAGATGAATGCGATTACCTTTACCGATAAGGATATCGACTCTACGTCTACCTCTGACAAAGGAAACCTTAAGAGTATAGGCGATTATTGCTTCTTGTCTAACGGATTCTTAAAGATAGACATACCCGATTCGGTAGAGTATATCGGACAATATGCATTCCAAAAATGCACCAAGCTTACTGCTATAACCATACCTGCTATGGTAAATAACAAGGCGCCTGTAGGCGACGGTAAGACCGCTCAAAAATGCGGCATGGGCATTAGCACGGTAGGTAATAGCAGAACATTTGACGGATGTACCAAACTTACCACCGTAACCTTCCTCGATCCGACCGAAGAGCAAAAAGATAAGATTGAATACATCGGTATAACTCTCGGTAACGAAATGTTTAAAGGTTGTACCGCTCTTAAAACCGTTGTTCTTCCCGCTCGTATGGAAGACGCCGAAGGCGCAAACGGTAAAATATTCCCGTCGATTGTATCCGACACATCTTCCGGCACAGCTTCCGGCACATTTAATGGATGTAAGAATATAGAAAGCATCTCGATGGCGGACGGCGGCGAACACTACAGTGTAATAAACAACGTTATTTATAAGCTTAACGACGCTAAAGAAGAGGAAGTACTTATCTATGCGGCTAACAAGCTTGCAGGCAAAGTAACCGTACCTTATACCGTACGCAGCATTACGGCGAATTCGTTCTCCGAAAGAAATTCGATAACGGAGATCGAGTTTGAGGCTACTCCCGAAGGTAAGACTGAAGTTCCCCTCTCTATTGAGGACGGCAAAGCGGCTACCGGAGCATTCTTCTATATGCTCAAGCTTAAGTCCATTACTCTTCCCGAACGTTTGGTTTACATAGGAAAATATGCGTTCTATCAAACTCAGATAGCATCGCTTAACATCCCCAAGAATGTTCGTAACAGCGAAGCTAATCCTATCGCTATCAACTCTTACGCATTGGCTGACAGTGGCTCCAAAAAGAGTTTGCTTAAGACCGTAACGTTTGAAAATAACGACGAGGGAAATACTTCGGTGCTTTCCTTGGCAGGAAGCGTCTTCCAGTATCACCAAAAGCTTACAACCGTAACGCTTCCCGATTGTCTTGTGGAAGTGGGTACATATTTCTTCTATAATTCGACAATAACTAAAGTTGCGCTTCCCAAGTCTCTTAAGAAATTAGGTAATTCTGCATTCTACGGATGTACTGAACTTACCGAGGTGACGTTTGAAGAAGGTACCGAGCTTGAATCTTTGGGCAGTTCGGCGTTCAGCGGTTGTACCTTGCTTAAGACGGTAACTTATCCTAAGACGAAAGCTATCGCCGGAAGTATGTACAGCACGACTACTGCGATAACAAAAGTTATCTTGCCTGCAAACTTTACCGAACCGATTGCCAATATGTTTAGCGGAGCGACCAAGATTACCGCTATCGAAGTAGCCGCAGGCAATACCGCACTTAAAGCAGAGGACGGAGTTCTTTATACGATTGATTCCGAAGGTAAATTGGATAATCTTGTATATTACCCGGTTGCTAAGGCAGGTACGTCATACGCTATACCCGACGGTGTAAAGGGTGTAGGAACTATAAACGTAGGCGGAACCACGACTTCGACGGTTGCGGCGTTTACCAAGAACGCTAACCTTCAATCGATAACCGTTCCGGCGTCCGTACAATCGATAGGCTCTTTTGCGTTCGCTAACAGCGCAAAACTTAAGTATGTAAAATTCGAACCCACCAAGGAAGGCGAAGCAGCCAAAGACCTTACTTTCGGCGATTACGTGTTCTATACTTGTAAGTTGCTCGAGGGTTCTGAGGCAGGTAAACCTTTCGTTATTCCCGCTCGTACCGCTGTAGGCGGAATCGGACCGAGATTGTTCGAAGATTGCGCAAAACTTACTAAGGTAGAGTTCGAAAGCGGTACTCGTATCGAAGAGATACCTGCTCGTACCTTCCGCAACACAGCGCTTACCGAATTTACTATACCTAAGAGCGTAACCGTTATAGGCGAATATGCGTTCTATGGTAACGAAGACCTTAAGGATCTTAAGCTCGAAGCGGGCAGCGCAATTACGTCCATAGCAAGTAATGCGTTTAGCGGAGTAGGAGCTATTTCGCCCGACGTCGTTTCCGATATTATCAAAAACGCTACAGTAGGTAGTTTTACATTCAGCGGAGCAAAGATATCCGGCGTGTTAACCATACCTAACGGGGTGTCGACCATAGGTTCAACTATGTTCAAAGACAATGCGGCTATCACTAAGGTAATACTTCCCGATACCGTTACGGCAATAGAAAATAATGCGTTCCAAGGATGTACTTCGCTTAAAGAAGTGGTAATGTCCAAGAACATTACTTCCATCGGCCGATATGCTTTTGCTAAGACGGCAATAAGTACGATAGAACTTCCCGATTCTCTTAACACTTTAGGTGAATACGCATTCAGCGAATCTTCTATAGAGGAAGTTAACGTTCCGGCAAGCGTAACCAGTTTTGGTACTAACATGTTTAATAAGTGCGCTTCGCTTAAGAGAGCGACTATAAACTGCTCTGTAGTAAACAATAACACATTCTTTGACTGTCTCAATCTTGCCGAGGTAGAACTCAGCGAAGGTGTACAGCGTATAGGCGATACGGCGTTTAGCGGATGCTCGGCACTTAAGGAGATAACCATTCCTTCTACAGTATGTAACGATCCCGTTCCGTCTTCTACCAGCAAGGCGCAAGTTTTGGGTATAGGTAAAAACGCATTTAAGGAGTGTACTTCCCTTGAGTCGATTACTTTTGCCGAGGGCGGAAGCGCAGGTCTTACACTTGCGGAAGGTGCATTTACCGGATGTTCGTCGCTTACGGCGGTTGACTTTACCGAAAGAATCGTAAACGGTGTGGACAAAAATGGCGGAGTGTTCCCCGCAATAGGTAAAAACGCATTCAACGATTGTACTTCGCTTGCCGTAGTCACTAACCTCGGCGTCCTCGAAGGTATTGGCGACTTTGCGTTTAAAAATGCCGCTATTACCGAGATTAAACTTCCCGCCATGCTTACCTATTACGGTACGTCGCCCTTTATGGGATGTCCGCTTACCAAGATAGATATCGAAGACGGTAACCAGGCACTCGAAGTAAAAGACGGTATACTTTACGATAAGTCGCTTACCAAGCTTCTTATCTATCCTATCGGACTCGAAGGTGAAGTTTCTATCCCCGATTCTGTAGAAGAAATAGGAGAGGGCGTATTTGCCGGTTCGGGCATCAGCGCCATAACGCTTCCCTCGTCGCTTACCGAAGTAGGCGCACAGGCGTTTAAGGGTTGCAAAAAACTTACCAGGGTTGTTCTTCCCGAAGGTTGTACGGCTATCGGCGCCAACGCATTTACCGATTGTCCCATGCTCGAAAGCATTAACATTGTCGATTGTACAAAGATGACGAGTATTGGAGATTATGCGTTTAAGGGCTGTTCCAAACTCGTAGCCGAACTTCCCGCCTCGCTCGAAAAAATAGGAATAGATGCGTTTAGAGGAACTTCGATAAAGACGGCATTTATCTCTAATAAAGTTACTTCCATCGGTGCAAATGCATTCATGGGATGTGCTTCGCTTACTACCCTTACATTCGAAAACGGCGGAAACGTCGCTATAATCATCGGCGATTATGCGTTTAGCGGATGTACCGATATCCAGTCGGTTGTTCTTCCGTGGAGACTCAGAGGTAAGAGCGGCAGCGGATCTTACTCGGCTAACTTGCCGGCACTCGGTAATTATGCATTTAGCGGATGCACTTCGCTTAAGACCGTATCTGCCGAGGCTCAATACGATAATACTTTAAGCAACTACTACTACATGCAGTACGGTAACTACTGCTTTGAAGATTGTGTAAATCTTGTTTCCGTAGATATTCATCCTTGCATAGCCGCAAGCAGCTACGAGCAAGGCGGTGGCGGTAATAATACCTCATACATCAGAGGCATAGGAGCATATGCGTTTAAGGGTTGTAAGTTGCTTGAGAGAGTTACCTTCCCCGAGACTACCGGTAAGCATGAGATAGACGAAACCGGAAACGGCCGCATGATTCGCATAGGTAATTATGCGTTTGCAGGTTGCGCTAAGCTTAGCGACGTAAACTTCCATAAGAATACCTTCGAATACGGTGATTATAGCTTTAGTGGTACTGCTGTAACCAAAGTTGTTATTTACGGACACGATTACTACGATACGTCAACCAAGTCTTCTTATATCAAAGAAGGTGCGTTTAAAGATTGTAAACAGCTTGTTTCCGCAGAGTTTATTACCGAAAACGTACATTTGTATCTCTATAAGAGTTCGTTCCAAGGTTGTTCGGCTCTCGAAACGGTTAAATTCTCCGGAACAGACGGTTACACCAAGCGTATTTATATCAAAGAGTTTGCGTTTAAGGATTGTACCTCTCTTGCTTCGGTAACGTTTGGCGTTCTCGGCGAAGGTGACGCTGCTAAATGTTGCGTATACTCTATCGAAAGAATGGCGTTTGGCGGATGCACATCGCTTAGCAGCCTCAACATTCCCAAGGATGTCGTGGCTTCCGATAATATCGCAGACGTGGATACCGAGATAACTTACGAAGAAGGTTCTAACGTCGAAGTGGAAAACGGAATCGTTTATAACAAAGGCAAGACCACTGTTATAAAAATACCGACCGCTAAGATAAACGAGCCTCTTGCTGCGACCGCTACCGAATTCGGGGACGGCGCATTGGCAGGCGTTAATGTGGACGAATACGTTATCCCCGCTCAGATTACTAAGCTCGGTTATTATGTATTCTCCGGGTCTTCGATTAAGAAGATAACCGTGCCTAAGACGATTACTAACATGAGCTACTATGTATTTGCAGATTGCAAACAGCTCGAAGAAGTAACGTTTGAAGAAGGCAGCTCGCTTACGACTATAGGTAACTATACGTTTATGGGATGTACTTCGCTTAAGAAGGTTAAGTTGCATAGCGGCGTTACTACAATAAGCATGGGCATGTTTAAAGATTGTACTTCGCTTGCAAGTATCGATATTCCCGAATCGGTAACCAAGTTCGATACCGAATGCTTTATGGGATGTACTTCGCTTAGCAATATTACCATAAGCGACAAGATTACTTACATCAATAAGAATGCGTTTGCAAACTGTACTTCGCTTACCTATATCAATATTCCCGAATCGGTTACTACGGTTAACGAAGGCGCATTTATGGGCTCCGGTCTTAAGACTGCAATATTCGGTGCAAAAGTTCTTTCGATGTCCAAGTACATGTTTAAGGATTGTAAGCAGCTTACTTCGGTAACTATCGTTTCTTATAACGACAGAAAGATTACTTCTCTCAGCGAAGGTGCGTTTATGGGATGTACTTCGCTTACCGGATTGACTTTGCCTGCAAGCTTGACTGCTATAAGCAAGTCGTGTTTCGAAGGATGTACTTCGCTTACCGAACTTGCATTGCCGGATACCATTTCTACTGTGGGCGAGGCTGCGTTTAAGGATTGCGCTTCGCTTAAGAGCATGGACTTCAGCGCAACCAAGCTCGGCAACGTAATTAACGATTCGCTATTCGAGGGATGTACTTCACTCGAGACGGTAATTCTTAAGTCTAACGTGGTCAGCATTTACGAAAAGGCGTTTAAGGGATGCGTTTCCATTAAAGAGCTTGTTATCGAAGGTTCGATACTTACTCTCCAGGATGGTGCGTTTGACGGCTGGACGGCTGCTCAGACTATCAGATTTAACGGAAATACAGCTCCGACAGAAAGATGGACGTCGGGCTGGAATAGCGGATGTAAGGCTAATATCGTCTTTGCAGAAGTTAAGTAAGCAGACGATTGGATAATTCAATTGCGACTCGCTTTATCTGAGGCAGGTCGTGTAACAAGCGAAATAAGCTACGCTGAGGGTAACCTTGGCGTAGCTTTGTTTTCCTGTTACTTTTCTTGGTAAGAAAAGTAACCAAAAGAACATCAAAAGATTTCCTATAAGCGATAGCAAAAGTCTTTACGTTATCCGCTTTTAGTCATTTTGGTGTAGTAACTACTTTGGTAAGAAAAGTAACCAAAAGAACATCAAAAGATTTCCTATGTAGTGAGGTAGTATCTTTTCTGTTGTATACTTTTATTTGCGGCAGGGTGTACAGATACATATAAAAAATTTGATAGCAGTGAGTTTTTATGTGGAAAGAAAAAAATTCAAACTGCGACAAAAAAAGAGCAGGGCTCAGTGAAATACATCGCCAAAAGCGTTTAACTTTTGCAGCGCATTTTAGAGTAGTCCTGCTCTTTGTGTTTTTGATTGTAATTTATTGAGCGGTGAGGTCGAAAGTTTTTAAGCCGCCTTTTACTATTTCGCAGTCGAATTTGAGATCATCGTAAATTTCGCCGTCGAGTTCTACAGGATAGTTTATCTTGGTGCGAATGGAAATGGACTCGCATTTTATGTGCGTCGTGATGGGGAGATTCAAATGCTTTCCGCGGGTAAACTTAAACAGCACTTTCATTATTTTTTTATCTGCGGGCATCTGCATTATAAGCACATCCAATATCCCGTCGTCACATTTCGATTCCGGCGAAAGTTTGAGTCCGCCGCCGAATTGATTTCCGTTGCATACGCCCAACATTATTGCTTTGACTTCTTTGGTTTCGCCGTTTAACGTGTAAGATATTTCGTACGGATCGAAGTGATTTACACAGTAAATAAGACTGCTCAGATAAGTTATTTTACCGTGTTTGCCGGCTACTCGTTGCAGTACGTCAACGTCTAAACCGGTGCCGGCGATGTTAAGACAGCGTTTGTCGCCTACCTTTATGTAGTCGGCGTCTTTAGGAACGCCTCGAAGTATGACTTTGAGAGCTTCGATCGGGTCCCTCGGGATGCCCATGCCTCTTGCAAAGTCATTGCCTCTGCCACTCGGGATAAAGCCTAATCGAGTGTTTTCGAAGGTAGTTATGCCGTTAAGTACTTCGTGAAAAGTTCCGTCGCCGCCAACCGCAACTATAATATCTGCCTTTTGATCTACGAGGTTTTGCGCAAGCGTGGTGGCATGCCCGGGTGCAGACGTAATGTATACGGTGTAATCTATGTTGTTTTTATAGCAGTACTTGGCGATTTTGGCGATGTTTTTGCCGCCTAATCCTTTGCCGCTGCGAGTGTTTACTATAAAATTGAGCATTCTATATTCTCCTGTTTGCTTTGGTGTGGTAGCCGTATGTCTTTAGAGTCCGGAATACTTGCAGGTATGCGCATGTATGGATAACAAATTTGTTGAATAAAAATTATACGGCTGTACGCATTATCCGATAGGAGTATAGCATAATCGGAGACAAATATCAAATGTTATTATGCAGATACGTAAAAAAACAAGACGTACGATTGCTTTTTTTGGCGGACTGTAATATAATTATTCTATGGACATGAAATTTAAGGTAGATGTTCCGCCTTTTATCAGACGATTGGCGGCAACGGCAAAGTGCAAAATATACATCGTCGGCGGTTTTATAAGAAATGCTGCGTTAAATTTAGGAAATACAGATATAGACATTTGCGGCGCTCTTTTGCCGGAGGAACTCGGGGTGGACGCAGAGGTGATTCCTATAAACAAGCGACTCGGCACGGCTTTGATAACCGACGGAGTGACTAAGGCAGAATATACGCCGCTTCGAAAAGAAAGTTACGGTCCCGGCGGAGAACACAGTCCTTTGGCGGTAAGTTTCGGAGCGACAATAGCAGAGGACGTCAGACGCAGAGACTTTACGGCAGGTTCGGTATATTATGACGTTTCGGAAGATCGATTCGTAGATCCGTACGGCGGTCTTGCCGACATAGCCGACAGAATATTGCGGGCTAAAGATCCCGAATTTACATTTGCGGATGACGGACTTAGGTTGATGAGGTTATGTCGTCTTGCTGCCGAAACGGGTTTTTCGATAGATGGCAACACTGCGGCAGTCGCAAAAAAATTTGCGCACAGACTTAAAGATATTTCGCCCGAACGCAAAAAAGCGGAGCTGGATCGAATCCTTGTCGCAGATTTCAAATACGGCGTTAAAGATGCGCATTACAGAGGGCTTTGTTTGATGCGTGAGTTTGGATTGTGGCAATATGTTTTGCCTTCTGTAGCCGCCATGGACGGCGTAAAACAAAACCCTAAGTATCATCTTTACGACGTCATGGAACATTCTTTTATGGCGGTCAGATATGCGCCGGCAGATGTAAGGCTGGCAGCGCTTATGCACGACGTCGGCAAGCCGCCTTGTATGGCTAAAGACGGGAATACCTACAATCATCCGCAAGTCGGTGCGGAAATCGTAAAAGTCGAACTCGGACAAAACGGGTTAAAGTATCCAAATGCCGTTGTCGAAGAAGTCGCTTTATTGACACGGTTGCATATGTACGATATGCAAGGTAATGCCAAGGAAAGTAAAGTCCGAATATTCGTAGCGGAACATTTTGATATAATTCCCAAGCTGGTGGCACTGATAAAGGCAGACGGAAAAGCTACGGGAACAAAGGAAGAAATAATAACGCACAGATTTACCGTCGTTTACAAAAAGCTTATCGAGGGAAATGCGCCCGTAAAATTATCAATGTTAAAGGTTGACGGTAACGACGTTGTGGCGAGTGGGATTAAGGGGAAGCAGGTAAGCGAAACACTTAAGTTATTGTGGCGAGAATGTATTTTGGATCCTACCCGAAACGATCGTCGGTTATTGCTCGGCAGGGTTAAAAGAGAAGCCAAACGACTTTGTAAAGCTAAAAATGGAAATAATTTCATAAATAGCCAATCGGACGACGCCGAGGTATAAAGAGTTGGTCAGGTACGCATTATAACCGTATGAATGCGCATCGGATAGTATACATTTTTATATTGTCGCTGTGTGTATGTTCTTTGTGCGGTATAAGCGTTACTTCTGCCGAAGCAGAGCGGGATTATGTCACGATACAACTTACTTACGGCGATGTAAAAGAAGATTATACGGACAGGTACATAGAGCCTGACAATTTCGTAATTGCCCAGCAGTTGTTTGAGAGAGGCGTAAATTTGCCGTATCGGGGAAAAATGGAAATAGTGGAAAAGAGGCTGCGGTTAGGAGCTGATTACAGATCTGCACTGGTGTATTCTTTTCCGCTTTTGTCGCAATATTTTGATGACGTTATAGCAAAGATCGAACGGCAACCTATAGATAGCGAAGTGACTTTTTTGCCAGACGAGCAGCCGATGTTTGTTTTCAGCGACGAGAAAAACGGCATAAAGGTAAACGAAGGAGTTTTGTATCGAAATGTTTTCGTGCAGTTAAAACATTCGCCGCACGTTGCGATGGAAGTACCCACTATAGAGATTAAACCTAAGGTTACAAAGAAGGAAAATCAAAAAAACACACGACTTCGTTCTAAATATGCCACGGACATCGGGACTAGCAGTGAAAACCGAAGACACAATATCGAAACTGCCATGCAACGAATAAACGGTATTCGGATTAACGGCGGAGAAGCCGTAAGTTTTAACGGAGCGGTCGGTCCACGTACGGAAAAGAACGGCTTTAAGGAGGCAAAGATAATAGTCGGCGGCAAGTATGTCAACGGTTACGGAGGAGGCGTTTGTCAGGCATCGACTACTTTGTACAATGCCGCACTGCTCGGCGGTCTCAAAATAGACGAGGTACATAGACATACGCTGAAAAGCAGTTACGAGTTACCGTCTTTCGACGCTATGGTTAATTCCGGTACGAGCGATTTAAAAGTACGCAACGACGGAGAAAATCCCGTTTATATTCGGGCGTTTGTCAGCGCAAACAGCGCTGTAGCCGAAATTTACGGCAGCGAAATGGATTATGTAGTAGAGAGGGAAAGCGTAGTTACTTTTACGGGCGAAACTCCGCCTTACGAAGAAATAGTGGACGAGCAATATCGGTATTTTACCAAAGCGGACGCTCCCGGCAGTCGTAAGGCGATATCGTATTCGCACCCAGAGGTTCACAGCGAAGGCTATCTCAATTATTACACGACGAACGGCAAACTTATCAGACGAGTTCGTATAAGAAAAGACGTTTATTCTAAAGTCAGCGGAGTGATAGCCATTGCGCCAGATAACGACGAATATTTCGCAGGTTGGAGAGTAAGCATTAAAATTCCCGAAAACGACATGCGGCTGCCTTTGCAGTCGCATTTTTAATTGTTTAGTGATACGAAAGTATATAGATTATCGGTGTTATTAAATATGCCGATATATATTTTTTTCAAAGCGTATCGAGTTAGTCGGACTATTGCATTTTGCGAGAGTTTTGCGTTTGGGATAGCTATGCTAAAAACTCGGTAAAAGCCGAGCGTTTTTGGACGCAAGCAAAATATGCAAAATCTGATAACCTTAATCAAAATGTCGAATCCCGAAAATAACTGTCGAATATACGGCAAATTGACTTTTCGATTGACATTGCTTGCGCCTTTGTTGTATAATGAGCTAAACATGAGAAAGGAGGCAAGCGGCATGTTGTTCGGCGTAGCTTGGTATGGCGTCATAATCGGCGCCGGAATGATAGTTTGCATAGTACTCGCTTGTTTTATGGCAAAAAAGCGTGGATATTATCCCGATTTGATTTTCGATATCGCTGTCGTATGTATCCCTTGCGCAATTGTGGGAGCGAGACTTTATTACGTTATCAACGACACTATACATAACGATGCCGTATGGAGCTTTGCCGAAATTTGCGGTTTTGAAAACGGCAAATTTGTGGGATTAAGGGGATTGGCAATCTACGGCGGTTTGCTCGGCGGCGTTTTAGGCGCAGTTATAGTTAGACTCAAAAATATGTACAGTAAGTATCCGGGAAAGCGAGCGGTTACGCTTGTACATATGGCGGATTTGTGCTTTTGTCTTATTATCCTGGGACAGGCAATCGGCAGATGGGGCAATTTCGTCAATGAAGAAGTTTACGGCACTGCAGTTACTAACCCTGCGTGGCAGTGGTTCCCGTTTGCCATACAAAAGGGCGGAACGTGGTATCATGCGTTATTCTTTTACGAATCTCTTTGGAACTTAATCGGCTTTGGCATTTTAATGTGGCTTTATAACGGCAATCGTAAGTCTTACGACGGGTTTTGTTTTTCCTTTTATTGCGTTTGGTACGGTATAATAAGGTTTATTCTGGAGGGAATGCGAGACGAACGTTACGTTATGTGGTTAGGTAATTTGCGAGCTAACCAGGTTATAAGCGTTGTTATGATTCTTATAGGCGTAGGCATCAACGTATTGTATATCGTAATGGCAAAAAAGAACGGAAAAAAACTATTTATTCTTACCCCTACGGAAAAATTAAATAACGATTATTATAGATATACGGCGTCATTTTTATATCTTGCGCCCAAATTTGCAAAGAAGCAAAACAATAAGACGGAATGAGAGAATTAAACGATTCGGTAATTAAGGTAACCGATATCGTGTGCGGTGCTTTGATGGCGTCAGCGGCTGCGGCGATAGCGGTAATGGCTATATGCGGGTATGAAAAACTTGCTAACGTATGGTTGATAATCGTGCTTAGCGCATTGGTTTTATCGTTTTTATTTACTGCAGCGTATCAACGTAATCCGGTTGCATTGTGGCTTTGCGGAGTAGCTGCGTCACCGCTTATCGTAGAAATTGCCGTGCTGAGCGGACTCGAATATTCGACCGTTTATCCTGTATACGTGGCAGCTCCGGCGATAGCGTTTTTGCTGACCGGAATATTTTTCAGACGGCAAAGTTTGGTGATATCCGCTGTTTTGTTTGTTTTTGCAGACATATTCGCACTGAGTTCATGCGGCGTTTTGCGGATAGGCATAGCACTGCCGATAGCTGTGGTTTATTTAATCGCTATGATAGTATTGATAATAATAACGGAGAAAAAAAGATGAAACGTAATCTAACTTTGCTTACAGATTTTTATGAATTGACAATGATGAACGGTTATTTTGAGGACGGCACGCATAATAACGAAGCCGTATTCGATATGTTTTTCAGATATAAACCCGATCTAAACTATGCGATTTTCGCAGGTCTCGAACAGGCACTGGATTATGTGGAAAATTTGCATTTCGGAGAGGATGAAATAGACTATCTTCGTTCGCTCGGTTCGTTTGACGAGCGATTTCTCGACTATCTAAAAGACTTTAAGTTTACGGGCGAAATATATTCGGCGGTAGAAGGCGAAGTTGTTTTTCCCGGCGAGCCCATTCTTATAGTAAAGGCGCCTCTTGCGCAAGCTCAGTTGTTGGAGACGGCTATTCTCAACATCATAGGGCATCAGACGCTTATAGCGACTAAGACTTCGCGAATAGTGGAGGCTGCTAACGGAAAAAGCGTTATAGAATTCGGTTTGCGCAGAGCGCAAGGACCGGACGCAGGCATTTACGGAGCGAGAGCCAGCATAATAGGAGGCTGCAGCGGAACAAGTAACGTTTTGGCGGCAAAAGAATTCGGACTTTCTTGCAAAGGCACTTTTGCGCATAGCTGGGTTATGAGTTTCGGCAGCGAGATAGAGGCTTTCCGAGCTTACGCAAAACTTTTCCCGGATAACTGTTTGTTACTTGTCGATACTTACGACACTCTCAGGAGCGGCGTTCCCAATGCGATAAAGGTGTTTGACGAGTTGGCTGCCACCGGCCATAGACCGCTGGGAATAAGACTGGACAGCGGAGATTTGGCATACTTAAGCAAGCAAGCTCGAAAGATGCTTGACGAGGCGGGATATACTGACGCCATTATATTCGTCAGTGGCGATATAGACGAGGAAGTGCTTACTGCGCTTAATATTCAAAATGCTAAAATAGACGTGTACGGAGTGGGAACTCGCCTCATAACGAGTGAAAAAACTCCTTCGCTCGGCGGCGTATACAAGCTGTCGAGAATAGAGATAGACGGCGTAAAGTACGACCGAATGAAAATAAGCTCCACTTTGGAAAAGATGACTAACCCCGGATTCAAAAAGGTAATCAGACTTTACGACAAAAAGACGGGGATGGCAGCCGCCGATTTAATTGCGTTAAAGGACGAAACGCTTACGAAACCGCTTACAGTTACGCACGAACAGGATCGATGGAAGAAGTTTACCATGAACGACTACGACGCAAGAGAAATTCTCGTTAAAGTAATGGAAAACGGCAAACGTATTTACGAATGTCCGCCTGTAGCCGTAAGTGCGCAGTACGCAAAAGAAGAAAAAGCAAAACTTTGGGACGAGTACAAAAGATTGCTTAATCCCAACTATTACAGGGTGGATATAAGCGACAAGCTTTATGCGGTAAAACAGAGCTTTTTACACAAAATCGACGATCAGGTAAAGTAGAAGTTTTTTGTTGATAATCTTTCGACGGAGTAACGATATGAAATTCAAACGTAAATTCAGAGGATACAGCACAACGGAAGTAGACAAGTATGTAAGCGAAAGCGAACAACGTTTGCAGGAAGTCACGACTGCGTCTATACAAAAAGACGAGCGAATAGATTCTCTTAACGCCGAAGTGGAAAGACTTAACGCCGAACTTTCCGAGCAAAACAAAAAAAGGGGAATGATAAACGAGGCGCTGTGCGCAGCCGTTGATCGAGCAAAGCAGATAGACGAGCAATCCGAAGCGAGATACCGTAGCGAAATGGAGCGGCTTAAAGTTTTCCACGAAAAGTGGTGTGAACATTACAAAAAACTCGTCGAAGCTTATCCGCTCGACGACGATATGATAGCTCTCGGCAAGTTTACCAGAGAGATGAGCGAAGCCCTCAGCGAGCCGCAAAAGCAATTCGAAGAAGAAACGGCTCGATTGACGCAAAAGAAACGACTCGGATACATAGAAATAGATGCAGACGGAGAAGAGGAGGACGAAACCGACGATTTCGATCCGGCTGCAAGTATAAGAGAATATCTTGCGTCGCAACCGCAGGATGTCGTAAAGAAGCGAGCAAAAAAGAAATCGAATAAGAGATCCAAATCGTATCGCACAGGAATAGCGAGGGTAAGTCCTGCGCTGAGTCGCCCGTCCGAAAGCGGATTTGATTTTGAAGAAGCTCTCAATCCCACCGAAGACCTCGCCGACATAATGAAGGATCTCGGATTGTTGGAGGATTAATGAAAATATCTAGAGAAAATATGGTAAGATTGCAAGCGGCGGTCGGATTACTGGTTATATTCGGCGCA
The DNA here is from genome assembly GCA_000435495.1 of Firmicutes bacterium CAG:552. Taxonomy (GTDB): domain Bacteria; phylum Bacillota; class Clostridia; order Christensenellales; family Pumilibacteraceae; genus CAG-552. The sequence continues at coordinate 16,923 of FR884028.1, forward strand.
TTTTTTGCGCTGTTGGCAATTGCAAAAGCGTTCAGAACTTATGAGGTTTACTTTTACGACGGTTCGACATGTATCCAAACGGTGGAAGTGAGAGTAGGCGAAAAGGCAAAAAGAATCGACGCAACCTCCAAAGACGGAAGATCTTTGGATAAGTGGGTTACCGAAGACGGTAAGGAGTTTGATTTCGAGACACCGATAAAGGGCAATTTGAGATTATACGCAATGTGGAAAGAATAGTTTTTTAGCCGTTTACGGTAGGCTAACAGGCAATGATTGCAGTAAAAATAAGTCAGGCAAGTAGTATATGCGGCTAAATTGCTTGACTTTATTTTTTTGGTAAGATATAATAGCTAACGAGTCGTATAGAAAGGGTTTCAAATTTCGTAAGAAATACCCTACTAACGGAGACATCAGTGAGGAGGTGCAAAATGTACGCAGTTATCGTAACAGGTGGCAAACAGTTTAAGGTAAGCGAAGGCGACGAACTCGAGGTAGAAAAGCTCGACGCACAAGTAGGCGACAAAGTTGAGATACAATACATTCTCAAGGTTGACGGCGAAGGAATGTCTACGCAGACAGGCGTTGTTACCGCAGAAGTTCTCGAACACGGCAAAGGCGACAAGATTGTCGTATTTAAATACAAAGCCAAGAAGAACGAACGCAGAAAGAACGGACACAGACAGCCGTTTACTCGTATAAGAATTACATCTATAGCATAATGACGGAAGTTACGGTTTATTCCGAATCGGGACACATAACAGCAGTTACCGCAAAAGGTCATACCGGATTTGCGGAACAAGGCGAAGATATAGTTTGCGCAGCGCTTAGCAGTATAATACAGACTGCGTTGCTCGGACTGTTGACGGTTGTCGGAATCGAAGTCAAATATGACAGGGTGGAAGGCGAAGACGCTCGGTTGAGTTTTTCGCTGCCGCAACTCGATAAAGACGCTCGTCACGATGCGGACGTAATACTTAACACCATGCTATGCGGAGTTAGCGATTTGTATTCGGAATACTCCGATTTCATCAGTCTAGAGATGAAGAACTAAGTTAAATGGAGGGATTATTAAATGTTTATTAATATTCAGCTGTTTGCGCATAAAAAGGGCGGCGGCTCGTCTAAGAACGGACGTGACTCTGCAGCGCAGCGTCTCGGCGTAAAAGCAGGCGACGGTCAGTGCGTTAACGCAGGCAGTATTATAGTAAGACAGAGAGGAACCAAATTCCATCCCGGTGAAAACGTAGGCAGAGGCAACGACGATACTCTCTACGCTCTCGTAACGGGTACGGTAAAATTCGAAGTCAGAAGAAACAGGAAACAGGTAAGCGTTTATCCTGTTGCTTAACCAAACAAAAGTAAGAGGGTGATAATTCGCCCTTTTATTTTATAAGATGAAGTATACAATATCTCAAAACTGCATTTTTTTGGACCGAGAACCGGATTTTAAGGCGATACTCGATTGCGGACAGATATTCCGATATAAGCTGGTAGACGACGGTTACGAAGTTTTTAGCGCCGACAAAAAGTGCGTTGCAAAGGGCAGCGTCATACTTACGTCGGAACCGGACTATTTTGTAAATTTTTTCGATCTTGACACCGATTACGACGTTATAACGTCGAAGCTCTGTAAATTTGACGAGCTGAAGGCAGACGTGGAGTTCGGCAAGGGAATAAGGCTGCTAAGACAAGACTTTTTCGAGACGATTATATCTTTTATCATATCTGCAAACAACAACATTCCGAGGATAAAGGGAATAATCGAAAGGTTGTGCACTTTGGCGGGGGATAAGAAAGACGGATATTACGCTTTTCCTACGCCGCAAAGATTGAGCCTCGTAAGCGAAAAGTCGCTTAGAGACATCGGCGCCGGTTTTAGAGATAAATACATATTTCGTACAACGCAAATCATTACTTCTACGGATATATTAAAGCGTATTGCCTCTTCGGACACCGAACAGGCTCGAAAGTTGCTTTTGACTTTGCCGGGGGTAGGACCGAAGGTTGCCGATTGCATACTGCTTTTCGGTTTGAGACGGTTTGACTGCTTTCCGGTGGACACGTGGATGATGAAACGGTGCAAGACAGATGAGTTGGATACCCCGCAAAAGGTGAGGGATTACTACCTAAACAGATACGGAGAGTATGCCGGTCCGGCTCAGCAATACATATTTTACGGCGCAAGAGAAAAATAACGGATATTCCGTATTTTTATAAAAATCAGGAGGTCATTTTCAGTTATGGCAAAAGGAAAAGTCGAATTCAGCGAAGAATACTGCAAAGGTTGCGGTTTGTGCGTTCAGGCTTGCCCCAAAAAGATTTTGGAGCTTTCTAAGCGTACCAATGCAAAAGGCTACAATATCGCCGAGTGTGTAAATCAGGAAGAATGTATCGGATGCACGAGTTGTGCTACTATGTGCCCCGACAGCGTTATCACGGTTTACAGAGGTTAAGAAATTTTTAGGAGGATTCATATAAATTATGAAAAAACTTTGGAAAGGCAATGAGGCGATTGCCGAAGCGGCTGTCGCAGCAGGATGCCGTTACTTCTTCGGCTATCCTATCACCCCGCAAAACGAAATTCCCGAATATATGTCGTGGAGATTGCCAGAAGTAGGCGGTGCGTTTATACAAGCAGAAAGTGAAGTTTCCGCTATCAACATGGTATACGGCGCAGCAGGCGCAGGCGCAAGATCTATGACCAGCTCTTCCAGCCCCGGAATCAGCCTTAAGCAGGAAGGTATCAGCTACATAGCGGCAGCCGAACTTCCGTGCGTTATCGTAAACATGATGCGTTCCGGACCGGGACTCGGCGGAATACAGCCGGCGCAAGGCGACTATTTTCAGGCAACCAAGGGCGGCGGACACGGCGATTATCATCCGATAGTTTACGCTCCTTGTTCTATTCAGGAATTTGTTGACATAACTTACAATGCATTCGACAAAGCAGACGAGTATCGTACTCCGGTTATGATTATCGGCGACGGTATGCTCGGTCAGATGATGGAACCTGCAGAAATACCTCCCATGAAAGATATTACTAAGCTTCCCAAGAAGGACTGGGCTGCTTGCGGACACAGCGACGGCGTTCCCAGAATTATCAATTCGCTTCGTATCGAACCCGAACTTCTGGAGCCATTCTGCATTCATCTTTATGAAAAGTATGCAGCTATCGAAAAGAACGAAGTCAAGGTAGAAAAGTATAAGACCGACGACGCTGAATTTGTATTTGTTGCGTACGGTTCTGTAGCTCGTATTTGTAAAGCGGCTATAGACGAACTTCGTAAAGAAGGTTACAAAGTAGGCCTTATCCGTCCTATAACCCTTTATCCGTTCCCTGTAGACGCTATCAACGAAGTAGCTAAGCAGGCTTCGGTAAAGAAGTTTATTACCGTAGAGCTTAGTATGGGACAGATGGTAGAGGACGTACGATTGTCTGTAAACGGTCTTAAACCGGTGGAATTTTACGGACGTTGCGGCGGCTATGTTATGATGCCGTCCGATCTCGTTAAGTTAATCAAGGAGGCAAAATAATAATGGAAGTAGTTTACAAAAAGCCTAAGATGCTCACCGATACTCCGTTGCATTATTGCCCGGGATGTACTCACGGCATCGTTCACAAACTTATAGCTCAGGTTTTGGAAGAGCTCGGAAAAGTTGACGGCGCTATCGGCGTTGTTCCCGTAGGATGCGCAGTATTCGGATATAAATATTTTAAATGCGACGTGTTTGAGGCAGCTCACGGCAGAGCTCCCGCTACCGCAAGCGCAATTCGCAGAGTAGTTAATCCCGACAATATCGTATTTACTTATCAGGGCGACGGCGACCTTGCTTCTATAGGTATGGCAGAGACCGTTCACGCTTGCATGAGAGGCGAGAACATCACTATTATATTCATCAATAACGGTATTTACGGTATGACCGGCGGACAGATGGCTCCGACCACCATGCCCGGCGAAAAGGCAACTACCTGCATTTACGGTAGAGATCCTAAGGTTAACGGCAACCCCGTTCATATGTGCGAAATGCTCGCAACTTTGACCGGCCCCGCTTATATCGAACGTGTCAGCTGCTATGATGCCGCTCACGTAAATAAGACCAAGGCTGCTCTTAAAAAGGCATTCCAGATTCAGATGGAGAAGAAAGGTCTTTCGTTTATCGAAATAGTTGCAAACTGCCCGTCTAACTATCATCAGACTCCGCTTGAGTCTATGCAATTCGTTAAGGAAAAGGGTTGTTCGTTCTATCCGCTCGGTGTATTTAAGGATATAACCAAGGAGGAGAAATAATATGAAAAAGATTATCATAAGCGGCTTCGGCGGTCAAGGCGTTCTTTCGCTCGGTAAATTTATTTCGTATTCGGCTATTCATCAAAACCTTAACACTTCGTGGCTTCCCTCTTACGGTCCCGAAATGCGTGGCGGTACCTCTAACTGCTCGGTAATTTACTCGGCAGAAGAAATTGCGGCGCCCGTTATTGATCATCCCGATATTCTTATTGCTTTTAACGAGCCGTCTCTCGACAAGTTCGAAGGCAGCGTAGTAAAGGGCGGCATCATAATCGTAAACTCCGATATAGTTCATAAGCATACTACTCGTGATGACGTAACCTTTATCGAGATTCCCGTAGATTCGCTTGCAGCCGAAATCAACAAGAGAGGCGCAAACGTATATATGCTCGGCGCATTATTGCCGGTATTTAAGGACATTACCTTAGAGAGCGCAATCGGCGCAGTAGAACATGTATTCGAAAGCAAGCCGAAGGTTATACCCTCCAATATCGAATGCCTTAAAGCAGGTAAAGCGTATATGGAGAAACTTTTGAAATAACCATATTTAAGTAGTACAAAAAAAAGTCGTTTCTTCTTTGGAAGAGGCGGCTTTTTTTGTCGACGAAGAGCTGTTCAAACATGATCGACATGTCACGATTAAATCGGGCAAAGCATATATATTTTGTATGAAAAATATATATAGAGGAATGGATGTCGACGAATACGTATTTGAAAAAACGAATACGTATATACGAAAATTTGACAAAGTAATCGATGTAAGCATAGGCGACGTTACTGAGCCTATAGCAAAAAAAGTGGCAGAAGCGGGCGCAAAGGCTGCAATCGAGCTATCCGAGAAAAAAAGCATGCGAGGATATCCTCCGCACGACGGTTACAAATTTTTAAAAAATGCGATTGTAAATTATTACCTTAAAAAAAATATTGTCATAACTGCCGATCAGGTTTTCGTAACGCACGGAATAAAAGATGATCTTGCGTCGACTTTATCGCTTTTTGATGGCATTACCGTGTCAGTTCCTAGGGTCGGGTATCCTGCGTATAAGGATATTTGCAGATTATTCGGACACAAAACAAAGTATTATGATAAAGCGGAAGACGCAGACGGCGATGTCGTTATTATTTGTTCTCCGTCTAACCCTACCGGAGAAGAGTGCGGCGTAGAATTACTTTCTCACACGATAAAGAGCGCAATAAACAATAATCGTATCGTGCTTTTTGATGCGGCATACGAAGCGTTTTCCGACGGCGTCGGCTCTGTGCTTAGTATAGAAGGGGCAAAAAAGGTGGCAATTGAATTTTGTTCGTTGAGCAAAACGGCAGGGTTTACCGGCATAAGATGCGGTTACACGTTGCTGTCGCAAGAAAATTCGATATACGGCAGATATAAAAGAGCTAAAGCGATAGCATGCAACGGTGTTTCGTATGTAACTCAGCGTATGGCGGAAGCTGCTTTGACTATAGCTAAAGACGACGTAAAAAATATCGTTAAATACTACTTGCGTTCTCAGGCGATAATTTCGCAGGAAGTCGGTATTCAACCTACAAATTCACCTTACGTATGGGTTAAAATCGGAGACGGAGACAAAGCGTTTAGGCAAATTATTGAAAGATATAACGTTGCCGTTATGCCCGGTTCTGCGTTCGGTGACGGCAGCTATGTTCGAGCGTCGGCTTTCTGCGATCATGTTACGGCAAAAAAAGTAGGAGAGGCAATTTCGGCTTACAAAAAAATCCAATAAAAAATTTTGCAAAAAGTATTGCATTATTCGTCGCTTAGTAGTATACTATAAGCACAGAAGATTACCTGCGGTGTGCGTGATGCTTAATGCGGAACCCACAGTTCGAATTCGGGATTGCGTGTATATGTGCGGATGTCGGGCCTTAGAAATTTTGCGGAAATTTTGTATCCGTAAGCAAAGGAGGACAGTAAGCAGTATCAGCTTGCCCACCTGCTTTATGCGGGTTCGATAGAGCCTCTCACGGCACAGGCGGGGTTTTCTATAAAAAAACAGGCTCACCTTTACATGAGGTGAGTTTTCTTTTATGCCATTTATAAGTCTAAGCGATTAGCTCTGTTTTAAACCGAGACAAATCAAGATGAGTAGGGATAAAAGCCAAGCCGTGGTTTGTAAAAAGGTTGATGCCAAGGGCGTAAAGCATGATGATTGCGAGTAATCGGTTTTTAATGATTAGTACATTAATTAAAGTCGAAATGCATATTTGTCGAAATTAAATTGATATTTAGCGGAGCAATCAAGGCTTTCGGCAGCAAAGCGCAAGCAATATCGGATAATAATTTTAATTTATAATAACATATAAAAATAGAGCTGTTTGTTATTTGCGAAGCTTTACGCTAAATATCGGCAACTACCGATGGCTATACGGTATAAACAAAAGTATCGCTGTTCAAAAGTCGGTTAATAGAAAACGGCGGTCATAGAAAATCCTACTACCATGGAAATTACCATAAACGGGTGCGTTTCGCCGTTGGACAAAAAGAACACTACCGACGCAAATGCAGCAACAGACAAGATGCCCCACAAAACGTCCAATGCGATAAGTGACAGTTTACTTATTTTAGCGGAAGATTTTGTTATCAGCGAGAAGCAAATTCGGCTTACGCAACCGCAAATAAGGCATAGTGCGCATTTCAGGATTTCGCTCATTTCAGCAACCTTTTTACGAGAGAAGTTTTTGATGCAGAGTACTTAATCCCGTCTATTTCGCCGGAAAAAGACATATCACCGGTTTTTTCATCGTAAGAGGTCATGCGTAATTGTTTGCCGGTTACGACGACGTCGCCCATCACCGATGTGACTATGATTTTGTCAGGAGAGGTTAAAACGGTTTTGGTGACGCCCGTAAGAACGCAGTCTTTTCGGTTCGTAAGAGTTATAGAATGATTACGTTGATTGTCCATACGATATGTTATGACTCAATATCGCTAAAAATGACTTGTTTCGGAAGCAAAGATTTGCCGGCAAAAAATTTTTTAGTCGCTTAAAACAGTTGAAAAATGAAGCCGAATAGAGTAAAATATACTATGGGATATGTTTGTGTTAATTTAAAGGATTATTGTTCCTATCGTATCGGAAGTGCGGCAAATGCGTTTTTTGTCGATAGTTACGACAAAGCGATTTCGGCTTACCACAAAAAAATGCCGATGGTAGGATTGGGCAGTAAGATTCTTTTCGGAAAAGTCGACCGTGTTGCGATAATGCGGTTGAAAGGCGTTTTGTTTGATGGCGATAGAGTATTTGCGCAAGCCGGAGTGCCGTTGCCTCATTTGGCGTACTTATGCCGAAGGAGAGGACTCTCCGGATTGGAATGGGCGTGCGGCATCCCCGGAAGTGTAGGCGGCGCAGTTAAAATGAACGCCGGCGCCTTCGGAAAGTGCATAAGCGATTGTTTGGAAAGCGTCACCGTTTGCGACGGGGACATAAAAACCGTGCCAAAGCAAAAACTTTTTATGGCGTATAGGTCAGGGGTAACGGGGTGTATTGTCTTGGGGTGCGTCTTTAAATGTTCTTTTGGGTGCGAACAAAAGATATATCAAAAAATGCGGTTTTACGCCGAGGCACGTAGAACTCGTCAGCCGCAGGGATTCAGTTGCGGATCGGTGTTTGTCGCATCTCAAAAGCCTGCCGGTTGGTATATCGACAACGCCGGGTTAAAGGGTGTCAGAGAAGGCGGAGCGGAAATAAGTCAAAAGCATGCTAACTTTTTTTTGAATTGCGGAACGGCGTCTGCGTCGGACGTGAAGCGACTTATAAACAGGGCAAAACAAAAGGTATACGAAGTTTACAAAGTAAATTTACACGAAGAAATAATATATATCGGGGAGTTTAACGACTGATGGAGATTTTGGGAGATTACCACACACACACTGTTTTCAGCCACGGACACGGCAGTATAGAAGATAACGTAAAGGCTGCTATAAAAATGGGCTTAAAAGAGATTGCGATTACGGATCACGGTTTTTCGCATAACAGCTATGGCGTACGAAGAATGGACGTAGCTAAAATGCTCGAAGAAATTGCCTATCTTAATGCTAAGTATCCTAACATAAAAGTTTATGCCGGATTAGAAAGCAATTTGCTCGGGCTTGACGGTCGTGTAGATATATTAGAAGAAGATTACGAGTGGTTGGACGTTTTGGTGTGCGGATATCACAAGTTTACGAGAGGCGGAGAAATAATAGGAAATAACTTTTTTACTAAACTTTTCGGCGAACGTAATGCCTCAAAACGCATGATAAAAAATACGGACGCATACATAAAAGCCATGGACAGGTATAGGATAAACATAATTTCGCATCCTAATTACGGTGTAAAGACGGATGTAAGAGCGATAGCTCGGGCGGCAAAAGAACACGGCGTTTATATGGAGCTTAACGGCAAGAGAGTATCTATGACGGATGCCGAAATATGTTCGATAATAGAAGAGGGCGCCACTCTGATTGTCGATTCGGACGCTCATTCCAGCGAAAAAGTAGGTAATTTTTCCGTACCGCTTTCTTTTGTGGAGCGGTTGCATATACCGGGCGAAAGCATTGCCAATATGGACAAACTGCCTAATTTTGGGAGAAAGAAGTGAAGGGAATAACGAGGCAAGCAAAAACGGAGATAGCATTTATGCCCAAAGACGATTGCTGTTGTACCGCTATGCTTTCTGCGCTTGTCCACACCGCCGGGGCGTTATCGTTCGGAAGAGAGGGAATAGGTGCTGAGATTATCAGCGAAACGCCGTGCGTAGTAAGCGTAGCCGCACTTTTGACAAAACATCTTTATGACGCCGAATGTGAGTTTTCTCACAATCAGTTGTCGCTAAAAGGCGGATACGTATTAGAGATGTTGTTCGATTTGGGCATTCTCACTTACGAAGGAGAAGGCGTCGGCGCATATCCGGGGATAAGCGGATTCGTAGTGGCTGAGGATTGCTGTTTGCGGAGTTATCTTCGAGGCGTATTTTTGGGTTGCGGAAGTCTTTCTATAGGTAAAAAATATCATTTGGAAATGAGTTTTTCCACGCTTGTAATGGCGCAGGACGTGATAGCACTTTTGGGCAGTTTCGACATTACGGCTAAGGTTTTGGCTCGGCACGAAAAACATGTCGTTTATATAAAGGGCAGCGAATCTATTTGCGATTTTTTGGCGTTGATCGGAGCCTCAAAAGCCGTTTTGGCGATAAGCGAGCTTGTCGCAAACCGAATAGCGTCCAGTCAAGCCAACAGGTGTACTAATTGCGATCTGGCAAATGCGGACAAGACTGTCGCCACGAGCATGAAACAGATTGAGTGTATAAAAAAAGTGGCGGATTATGTTACCGATCCTAAGCTCACGACTGTTATGAATGCAAGGCTAAACATGCCGGAATCCAGCTACGAAGAACTTGCGTCCGAGTTGGGCGTAAGTAAAAGTACTATAAAATACAGATTAAAGAAGTTAGAAAAAATGGCAAACGATATGCCGAAATCGACGACGGAGGACAAATAATGGGACGGGAATTTGCTCATTTGCACGTGCATACCGAATATAGCTTGCTTGACGGAGCTATAAGGCTTACAGATGTGTTTAAACGAGCCGACGAGCTTAACGTAAAGGCTGTTGCTATAACCGATCACGGCAATATGTACGGAGCGTTGGAGTTTGTAAAGCAAGCAATAAAGTATACCGATCCCAAGGCGGATCCATTTAAGTTTATCGACGACAAAAGACAGTGTAAAGTAAAACCTATAATCGGCTGCGAAGTCTATATGACCGAAGATATGAAGGTAAAAACTTCGGTAAACGGCAAAATGCCTAAGGCTAATCACCTTGTTTTACTTTGCAAAAACGAGGTCGGATACAAAAATTTAATCAAGCTGGTAAGTTTGGCGTATACCGAGGGTTTTTATTATAAACCGAGATTGGATTTCGAACTGCTGAAGCGGCATAGCGAGGGTTTGATATGTTTGTCTGCGTGCCTTGCCGGAGTAATACCGCAGTGTCTGCTTACAGGCGATATCGACGGCGCAAACGAATGGGCGAAAAAGTTTAAGGCGTTATACGGCGACGATTTTTACATCGAACTTCAGGATCACAACATAAGAGAGCAAAAGGCCATTTTGCCGTTGCTGCGTGACGTGGCAATAAAGAACGGGATAAAAATGGTTGCGACTAACGACGCTCACTATCTAAAAAAAGAAGACGCCGTTATGCAAAAAGTTTTGCAGTGTATAGCGTTTCGCAAAACGATGTCGCCCGATGACGATATCGAATCGGATAGCTCCGAGATAGCAGGAAGCGACGATTCGTATTTCCCGACAAAAGAGTTTTATCTTAAAAGCGGCGATCAAATGGCAGAGCTTTTCGAGGGATACGAAGATTGTATAACAAATACGTTGGAGATAGCGGATAAATGCGACTTCCGATTTTTCCGCAAGGAAAAACTGCTCCCGGGGTATACGCCCGAAAATGGTCAGGAGCCTTACGAATTTTTAAGAGACTTGTGTTATAACGGACTCAAAAAAAAGTACGGAGAAATAACCGAAGAAATAAAAACCCGAGCGGAGTACGAACTGGGAATAATACACAAATTAGGCTTTGTCAATTACTTTTTGATAGTTTGGGATTTTATTCACTATTCGGAGACGCACGGCGTACCCGTAGGACCGGGCAGAGGCAGCGGCGTAGGCTCGATAGTGGCGTACGCAATAGGCATAACCAAGGTAAATCCGCTAAAGTATTCGCTTATATTCGAAAGATTCCTTAATGAAGAAAGAGTCTCGAACCCCGACTTCGATATAGACTTTTGCGTAGAAGGCAGAGAAAAAGTTATTGAATACGTCATATCCAAGTACGGCGAAAAAAACGTTTCGCAGATTGTAACTTTCGGAACGCTTGCCGCAAAAGCAGCGGTAAAGGACGTGGGCAGAGTATTTAATCAGCCGTTTGCCGAAGTAGACAAAATAACAAAGCTGATGCCCAAAATGATGGGAAAAAATCATATAGGACATCTTCTGGGCTTGATTCCGCCAAAGGATAAGGATACAAATCCGGTTATTCCCGATCTTGTAGATTTATATAACAGCGACGAGATGAGTCGAAAGATACTCGACATGGCGATGAAAGTGGAAGGTATGCCTCGACAGACAGGCATGCATGCCGCAGGCGTAATAATATGTAAAGACGTGATATCCGATCACGTACCTATGGCGATGTCTGGCGAAGGAATAATAACTACTCAGTTCAATATGATAGAGTGCGAAGAACTGGGTTTGCTAAAGATGGACTTTTTGGGATTAAGAACGCTTACCGACATAGATAAAGCCGTAAAATACGTTAAGCAGGACAAAGGCATCGACCTCGACTTTTATAATATGGAGTATGACGATCCGGAGGTATACAAGCTTATCGGCGAAGGCGATACGCACGCCGTGTTCCAGCTCGAAGGCGAAGGTATGAAGAAATTTATGCGAGATTTGCGTCCTAGCAATCTCGAAGATATAATAGCCGGAATATCTCTGTATCGACCGGGCCCGATGGACAAGATAGGAGAGTACGTAGCAAACAAACGTAATCCGGACGGAATAAAGTACGATCATCCGCTATGTGAACCAATACTTAAGGTAACGTACGGCGTAATGGTGTACCAAGAGCAAGTTATGGAAATGGTAAGAAAGCTTGCCGGGTATTCGTTCGGAAGAGC
>FR884028.1:28920-35637 GCA_000435495.1 Firmicutes bacterium CAG:552
GAAGAGCGGACATAGTAAGGCGAATGATGGCTAAGAAAAAAGCCGACGCCATGCAAAAAGAACGAATTATATTTATTAACGGCACTGTGGACGAATACGGCAGAGAGACAATCGGATGTGTACGTAACGGGGTGCCGGAGGCTACCGCAAACAAAATTTTCGACGACATGACATCGTTTGCGTCATATGCGTTTAATAAGTCCCACGCCGCCGCATACGCAGTGCTTTCATATCAGACTGCATACTTAAAGAGATATCATACCGTAGAGTTTATAACTGCGGTTCTTAACGACCGAATTACGTCGATAGAAGAAATAACAAATTATCTTACCTATCTCAAAAACAGGAATATCCCTGTATATCCTCCTAATATTAACAAGTCGTATGCGGATTTTTCGGTAGAAAACGGCGGAGTGCGAATAGGTATGGCGGCAATAAAAAACGTCGGTTTCGCCGTGGTAAACGAGATAGTCAAGGAGCGAGAAGAAAACGGCGACTTTAAGTCCTTCGATAAGTTTGTCGAACGTATGCTTACTCGTAGCAAAAAGGCGAAAGACGCAGGAGAAGCAATATCGCTAATTAACAAAAAAATGCTAGAAAATCTCATTTATGCAGGTACATTTGATACTTTCGGCTATAACCGTAGCGAGCTTATAGCGGTCTACGATACAGTACTCGACAGAGTGGCAAAAGACGTAAACGCAAAAGCAAGCGGACAGTTTTCTTTTTTCGATATGGAAGAGTGTCCGTCTACCGAAATACCTCGCCGCAGAGAATTTTCTCAAGCGGATAAGCTAAGGTGGGAAAAAGCAGTGTCCGGAGTTTATCTAACGGGACATCCGTTAGAAGAATATCGCTCCAAAATGAAAGAATACCAGTACGACAGTTCGTCGTTGACGTTTACCGACGAAGACGGTAACCTTTCGACCGAACTAAGCGACAAAACGATAACACTCGGCGGTATGCTTGTCGAAGCAGATAAGAGGTACTCGAAGAGCGGCAGAGAGTTCGGTATGGGCAAGCTTGAAGACCTTAACGGAAGCGTAGATCTTATGGTGGTTGGCTTTAAATGGAATAATATAAAGCCTATTTGGAGTAAGGACCAGATGGTAACGCTTACAGGCAAAGTATCTCTCAAAGAAGACAGTGTTACGTTTTTCGTCGATGCGATGCAGCCGTGGGGCTACGTCGAAAGCGAAAAGATAAAGATGCTGTGCGTATATATGAACTTCAGTCAGATCGAGCCTACTACACTCGATAAAGTGGGCGAAGTGTTAAACGCTTACCCGGGTAAGGACGAGGTTTATATCAAAGATCTTGACGACGGTTCGGTGTCAAAGATAAAGACTACCGTAAACGCATGCGAGATGATAAGAGCGGAGCTTTACGGTGTGGACGGAGTAAAGGACGTAGGTATATACGACAAAATAAGGTAAGCCGAACGAGCTGCTTGGTTTACAAGCGGTCACAATCCGTTGCGATCTGCGAAACAATACGGAATTAAGCGAGGCAAAGCGGATTTGTTGCTTGGATTTTACATACAGAGCTGTCCGGAAAAAATATGGCGGCTATGACGGTACAACTCAAAGAAGTTTGAAAGGCTGCTACGTGTATGAGTTTTTGTGACAAAAGTCTAATCGTTTAAACGTCTGAGATTTTTTCGGAGTCAATCGTTTTGCGATTGTCAATACTATAAAGATGAAAAGGAGAATTCTACTATGAAAAGAATTGCGGTATTAACGAGCGGCGGCGACGCTCCGGGAATGAACGCATCCATAAGAGCGGTAGTAAGATACGGGATAAATGCGGGACTCGAAGTGTACGGAATAGAAAGAGGATATGCAGGACTGTTAGACAACGTGTTCGTTCCGCTTAATATGCGCAGCGTTTCGGATATCGTTCAGCGAGGCGGTACGATGCTACGAACCGCACGTTCTAAGGAATTTGCCACACCGCAAGGATTGGAACTTGCCATAAGATTTCTTAAAAAGAGGGAGATAGACGGACTGATCGTCATCGGCGGCGACGGCAGTATGAGGGGTGCGGAAACGCTCAGCAAAGCGGGATTTCCGACGATAGGAATACCGGGGACCATAGACAACGATTTGGCGTATACACAGTATACATTGGGATTCGATACGGCGTGCAATACGGTTCTTGACGCAATAAATAAGCTACGTGATACAATGAGTTCGCACGATCGTATTTGCATAATAGAAGTTATGGGACGCAACTGCGGCGACATAGCGCTGCAAGCGGGATTAGGCGGCGGTGCAGAAATAATACTTGTGCCTGAAATTCCCACTACGTACGAGCAAATTTCCGACAGATTACGAGAAGACCGACGCAAAGGTAAGTACAGTAGCATAATAGTAATAGCCGAAGGCGCCGGCAAAGCGGAAGACTTGCAAAAACGTATAAAAGACGACTTGGGAGCGTCGGTAAGAGCAACAGTGCTCGGACATCTCCAACGAGGCGGCTCTCCGTCATGCAGAGACAGGTATTTAGGCACGACGTGGGGCGTACAGGCGGTTAAGCTTCTTCTCGAGGGTAAAAGCGACAGAGTAGTGGGCATAGTGGACGAAAAGTTTGTAGACTACGACATTTGCGAAGCATTAAAGATGGAGCGGGTATTTGACAGAGATCTGTACGAGATGGCAGATATAGTGTCTAATTCGGTATCCGTGCCGCTGATAAGCGAAATAGATTAGCTTAAGGCAGGCGCAAAAAACGACGTGTAATGTGTAACGATAGCCGTACCGCTATAGCATGGCTATGAGTAATACAGATGTTACGTACCCAAAAAACGAGATATGTAAAACGTGGTTTTAAAGAACGACGAGGAGTGGCGTATGAATGCGTACATGCCTTACAAAATCGCTTATGTATTTTGCACGCAGATATTATAGTGCAGATATTATAGTATCGTAAGGATGTTTTTAGACTAAAATGCGATAATGTTTAAATTATTATGTAGATTGCTTGACAGTACATTCCTTTTAGTGTAAAATAACTATACGCTGTCACAAAATTTAAGAAATTATGCTTAAAATCGTTGCGCATGGGAGGAAATGCCGAAGTTGAGTGACAAAAAGCCGAATAGCGAAGTAAAGAATTTCGAAGTATTGGAAGATTGCCGCAAGTTTACCCGTTATGATAAAAAAGTCGAAGACTGCGAAAAGTATCTATATCGACTTAATTTGAAGTATATGGTGGCGGTATCGATTGTGGTGTTTGCCACAAATTTGTTTTGGTTCGTATTTGACACCGTAAAAGGCGTGGGATACGCAAAATATCACGACTTGTCTACCGTTGCAATAATGGTAATGATTTGCGCATCGATAGCGATGCTTGCGCTGACTCAGTACAAACAAGTCGGCGATAAAGTTATACGTTACTCGATGTTTGCGTATTATTTGTTGCTTATAGCCGAAGTTACGATACTTATGATAAATCGAGACGCAAATATCTACGCTATACTTAAAGAGTATATTCCCGAAGAGAAATTGTCCGAAGCGTACGGATATGTAGGAATATCGATAGCGTCGTTATACTTGTTTGCTCGCGCACTCACTCCGTCGCCAAAAAAGATAGACGGTATCATGTTTTATGCGGCAATAGCAGTAAATTTGCTTATTCCGGCTATTTTGCAAAAAGGTAGTTTGTACGGATTCTTTAGCGAAGTGATTTTAAGAATCGGCGTAATATCCGTATATATCAACCAACGCAACCATGCGATGCGAATAGGTCGTCAAAACATTAAGCTGAATTTGGCTAACGACAAGTTGGAAAGTATGGCGTACGTTGACGTGCTTACCGGTACGTTCAACCGCCGTGCGCTTATCGAATACGCAAAGCGCATCGACGCAGACAAAGAAGTAAGGACTTTTGGCGTAATTTTAATTGACGTAGACGATTTCAAGAGTTACAACGACACTCACTCGCACGTAAAGGGCGACGACGCACTGGCTGCCGTAAGCGGGGCAATAAACGGAGTGTTGTTTAAGCGAGGATTGTCGCTGTTTAGGTACGGCGGCGAAGAATTTTTGATACTTTTGCCCGATTGCGACGAAAAGACTTTACTCGATATAGCCAAGGAAGTGAGAAGAGTGGTAAAGGGACTAAAGATAAAGCGAGACGACGGCAAGCGTCAATATTTGACCATTACTTGCGGCGTTGCTAACGAGGCAGCGACTATGGATAACGTCAACGAGCTGTACTTTATCACCGCTGCGGACAAACAAATGTATGTCGGCAAAAACAAAGGTAAAGACTGCGTGGCGTTCGGCGGCGAAATAGTTGACAGATAGATAACAAAAATGCAGTAATTTTCGGGCAACGAACGAGAATAAAGTTCGTTGCTTTTTATATCTATATATAGAGTAAAGTTCTTAGTAAAAATGATTAGATGCGATGGCAAGCAAAAGTTCAGCGGTATATGGTTGTATTTATCTAAAGGACAGGTACGAAAAAATAAGCAAAGGAAGAGGACGGATACAGCTTGTATCGTAAGCATAACGGCAAAAAGCGGATTATACAAGGAGCGTAAACGGTGTAGGATAGTTAAGAAAGGGGAATAATAAACAAAAACCGACAAAAAACGCAGATAAATAGGAAAAAAATAGAAAAAAGTCGAAAAAATGCTTGACATGAAAGTTACAGTAATATATAATATGCTTGAGTGGCAAAGCGTTAGTATTAATGTTTGTTGCTCGCATACGAATATGGCAAAGCCGTCGTGAGGCGGTGACGCAAAGCCAAGGGACTTGCAAAAGTCAGCCCGGTTGCAATTGATTGACGATTATTCGTCAAGGTTGCAGCTTTTTTTTATGTCTTTACACTGTAATCGCTCGATAAGTAGCGACGTCAGCAAATTATGCGCCTAATATGGCATTACAACAGGCATTACGGCGTAAGTTTAAAGAGGCAGACAGCAGACGAAGTTTTTTCGGTAACGGACATTCCGCACCCTAAAAGGAGTTAAAACAATGACAATCGAACAACTTGTAAACAGCTCCTTGGAGAGCGGAATAAGGCCTATCGAGCTTAGGCTATGCGGTATCGTGAATCCGCAGGGAGATACGATTGCTTACCGCAGCGAATCTAAGATAAACAGTATCGTATGCGGATGTTTGGGACCGGCGGACTATGCGGACGCAATAGATTTCAGCGAAGCCGGCGAAGAATTGTTTCTTAGAAACATTGCGCTTGCCGCACTCGTACTAAGTAAAAAGACGAACGAAGGCAAAAGGTTGGAGTGGATATCGGTAAGATGTCCTACTGTGTTTCTGGAAGATGCAAATGCCGTAAGCAAGCTTTTGTCTAAGTTGAAGTCGATAGGCTGCGAGTCGCTGAAAAATAGGCTTTGCATAGAACTTAGCGACGAAATTATGACTAACGTAAGCGAAGTCATAAAGAGCAGAATTATCGACCTGAAGTCGATAGGTTTAAAGGTGTGTATTTACGGCGGCGGAAAGAAGTCGTTTGCATTTATGATGCTTCCGTCGGTAAGAGCCGATTACCTAATTATCGAAGGTTACGACAGCTCTCGTAACGACGGGAGCGAAGTGTATGGAGCTATAGCAAGTCTAGCGTCAAGCCTCGGTGCAAAAGTTATAATAGAGTCTGTAAGAACCGAAAAAGACCTTTATGAGCTAAGCAGACGAGACATTCGTTATGCGCTTGTAAGCGGAAGCGAGCTTGCAAAGAACTTCGGCGCAAACGACTTAAATTTGCTTGCAGAAGAATTCGTAGGAGCGGAGGTGGCAAAGTTGTATGCCGAATGACAAAAAAGTTAATTCGCCTTTACGCCGCACCGCCGCCGAGATAAAGAATTATCGTAGGTTCAAGCGAATTATCCCTGCCGCTATAGGACTTGTGGCTGCGTTTCTTGCGATAGTGTATGTCATAGCGTTGATTTTCGACGATTTGGGTAGCTTTACTATTTCCGTGTCGTCGCCGTCGGATGCAAAGTACTCACTGTCGTTGGACGTGTCGGACACTATCGGCGATCCGACGTCAAAGCTAAACTTTAGGACGTCTGCAAAGATACAAAACATTTCTCGCTGGGATTTGCCGAAAGATTTAAACGATAACGGCGGCGTTGAGTATGGCGAGCTTATGTATATAAAGTACACGTTCTTCCTTAAAAATAACGGCGAGGAATGTTCGTACAAGTTTAAACTTAACATACTTAAGCAAACGAAAGGCGTTGAGGAAGCAGTCAGAGTAAGAGTTTATTACACGCCCGATTATTACAATCCCGAAACAGGCGATTACAATTACGGTAACGATTATCTGGACTACGCCAAGCCGCAATACGGCAAGGGAGGTTTGCCGGAGCGAGATCCCGACGAGGATCAAGACGACGATCCCGACGAGCCGGACCTTTATGAACAGCGTCGACTTATTATGAATAATTTTGAAAGTGACGCAACGGTAATGACGAAATGGTGTAATAGGTTTGCAGCAGGCGGAATAGCCAAGTTTACCGTGGTGCTGTGGTTAGAAGGCTCCGATCCTCAATGTCACGAGAGTTACATAGCGGCAGGCGACGGTTGCGAGTTTAAACTCGCAATGTCGGTAGAAGCGTATGCGCCCAGAGACGATTCCTGAATAGTAACGGCGCAAGTGTTACATTAATGTCTGTTACTTTTCTTTTAAGAAAAAGAATAGTAACAAGATAGGGACGAAAAAGCGAATAGCGTAAGATAACGT
>FR884029.1 GCA_000435495.1 Firmicutes bacterium CAG:552
CAAAACCACCAATATAAAATATATATTAAATAAATGATAACAGCTAC
Organism: Firmicutes bacterium CAG:552; assembly: GCA_000435495.1. Lineage (GTDB taxonomy): Bacteria > Bacillota > Clostridia > Christensenellales > Pumilibacteraceae > CAG-552. The sequence continues at coordinate 48 of FR884029.1, forward strand.
TGATATTATTATATAAGCATATAATAATTCTTTGTCAAACTGGAGCCACATTGAAACAATAAATGATATGCCTGCTATGTACAACACAATCATCCACCGCTTCAACGCTTTACTCTCTTTCTTCATATCATCAATTACTCGCCTATGCATATGAATCCTCCGTTCTAACTAAGCCTTTCAAAAATATTAATGCACATATCGCAGCTAGCGCTGCAATCCTAGCACCCGGTACAGGCAATGTCACAGCAACTGCTATTGCAGCAGCACTAATAATAGTACCCCAACCGATATTAAAATTTATTTCGTGCGTCGTATCTCCGTTAATCACCCCTATAGATAGCGAAATACCTTCTTTATAACTAATTTCTCCGCCAAAGGTAGAAAACGGCGTCAGTTGCATGTTTCCCCCGAACCCTAAATTTGATGAATAATACATATCCAATCCCAGCCAATTCAAAGCATTTATTCCGACACCTATACCCATTCACCGTCATCACCATGATTACTAAAATAATAAAACGTTTTCGGATTTCCTATCCGAGTAGTGCAAGTACATTTACGCCGCTCGGATAGTAAGAATAGTGCTTTCGTCACAACTAATGCAATACGAATATGAGTTTTTACCCGCTCAGGTAAAAACTTTTTCGATTTCTTCTTTTATCTTGTCGACCGAATCGAGGCAATACACTTTTGCCTTCAATTCCTTTGTTCCTCTTTCGCCTTTGAGATAATACGCCATAAACTTACGAAGCTGGTTTACTGCATACCTTTCTTCGAAGTATTCACAGAGAAGTTCGATATGCCTCATAATCAAATCACGTTTGCTACGAGCCTTTAATCCCTGCAAAACGTTAAATATGTCCGGACGAGCAAGCGCACCTCTCCCTATCATATAAAAATCGGCACAATTCTTTCGTTGCAAAAAACTTTCCTCGTCGGTAATGTCGCCGCTTAGCGCAACGGGAATGTCAAGTGCGTCTTTAACCGCTTCGGTTATAGAATAATCGGCTTTCCCGCCATAAAGTTGCGCCCTCGTTCTCGCATGCACCGTCACCATCGATGCTCCGGCGTCTTGCATAGCCATCGCAAATTTTACCGATACGTTTTCGTTTTCTGCAAACCCGCTACGCATCTTTACGGTGACAATTCTGCCACGGTCGCACAACGATTTGACTATATCGGCAGCAACCGAAGGCGTCTTAAGTAATGCCGAACCTTCTCCGTTTTTTACCACTTTATTGACAGGACACCCCATATTGATATCAATTATATCAAACTTGCTCAGATAACCGAGCTCATCCGCTTTTACAAAATCCCTGTAATCGGATCCGAACAACTGCAAGCAGCACGGTTTTTCCGTCTCGGAAATTCTTAGCAATCTTTCAGTTTGGGGATTTCGATAGCATAGCCCCTTTACGCTCACCATCTCCGTAACCGCCATCGCAGCCCCGTTTTCCAAGCATAATCTGCGAAACGCAATATCCGTATACCCTGCAAGCGGAGCAGCTATAAAATCGTTTTTTAGTTGTATATCTGCAATGCTCTTACTCATACAAGGTACTTATCTATGTCTTTGACTTTGCTTTGTTCGTTTTTCTCAAATACGTCTTTAACTTTTTGACAATACGCCAAAAGTTCGGTTTCTGCGTCTACTCCGCACTCGCTGCACACAGCCGCCGCTAAAAACAGCAGCTTGCCGCAATCGGACGTATCCGAAATTTTAGTTTTTAGCGTCGATACATCCGCAGCAACTCCCACTTTTTTCATTCTCGAAAAGATTTTTTTCGCTCTCATTAATGCGGGAAAATCCGGGAACCGGCATATCTGATCGTAATAAGAGCTGTACTGCTTTTCTGCGGCTTTAGCTTTATCCCAAAACTTCAGCGCTTCTTCGGGATTTGCTGCCTTATCGCCCCCGAAAATGTGAGTATGTCGAGAAATCAGTTTTTTGTTTATTCCTTCCAAAACGTCGTCTACGGTAAATTCCCCCGAACGCTCTGCTATGTCGGAATTTAAAGATACTTGCAGCAGAACGTCGCCGAGTTCCTCTATCATGCCGTCTATATCCCCCTTGCCAACGGCGTCGCAAACCTCATACGCTTCCTCTATAAAATTAGTTTTTATGCTCTCGTGCGTTTGCGCCTTATCCCACGGACAGCCGTCAGGCGCCGTAAGTCGCTTTATTATGCGACATAAATCCGCAAACGTTGCTTTTTTGCCGCCTTCTATCAAAATAGCAGTATCGTATTCGTATTTTTTTCGCCTGTCCAACTCTTCCAGCGTAATCTTTTCGCTGCCGTTATGCGACGAAATCTCTACTACGGTATCGTAATCGTAAAACCTAAGCAAAAATAATTTTACTTGCCCGGCTACAAAACGATCGTCTATACCGTATACGCAAAGCGGAGCCATCGTGTCGGGATAATAGCCGTCTATACGATATGCGCTTAACGTTACAAGATTTTCGCACGGTTCAAACGGAAGGTCGAATGCCCCGGGAATAATACTTATTTGCGTACGGCGGCTAAGTTCCGCTACCGAACTATCTTTGTACCCGTCGCCATCCACCACGTACACCAGATTTTTACCTTCGGCACGCTTTATAACTTCCTCTGCCAAAAGTTCGTTAAGCCGATCGTAATTCTCTGCGGTTTCGTACAAATAGTCCAAACTTACGGCGTATTTCTTACAAGGCGGCGTTTTGTTACTGCGTGCAACGACCTCGTCTGCCGCTTTTATGGCTTTTTTGCCACGTACCGTTATACTGTCTCTAAAATATCCTGCGCCTACTACCGTTATCATATCAGCCTCCGATACCGACATTTTAGCATAATTCGCACTTCTTTGCAACTAAAAACGAGAAGACGTTTGGTGACGCACACAAATGCTGTTGCCATGTTATAATAGTTTATTCCGTAGACCGCCGTTGCCACTTGACAATTGCTTCGACAAAAGCGTATAATTAAAAAAAGTTACATAGCAAGGAGCTTGTATGGAAAAATTTTATGAGTGTGATATCGCCGGAAGATCGGAAAAACTACCGATTATTCAACTTCCCACCGGCGTAAGCATCGCTTTTTTTAATTTACACGGGAATCAGGAACTCACGGAATATTGCGGCAAAGAAATTGCCAAACGTATTGCCGAATTTACGCCCGAAATCGTTATTACGGCAGAAAGCAAAGGACTTCAGCTTGCCCACGTCGTAGCCCGAGAGCTAAGGCAACCCCTTTATGCGGTGGCAAGAAAATCGCAAAAACTTTATATGGTTGACGGCATACAGTACACCGTATCCTCTATTACCACCAGAGGAGAACAGACGCTGTATCTGTCGAAACACGACGTCGAATTGATTAAAGGCAAGAGGGTCGCTATTGTAGATGACGTAATCTCCACCGGCGGTTCGCTTTCAGGATTGGAAAAACTCGTGGAAATGAGCGGCGGAAAAACCGTAATAAAGGCTACGGTCTTAGCCGAGGGCAATGCCTCTAACCGTAACGACATCGTTTTCCTCGGCACTATACCGCTGTTCGACTAAAATTCTACAATATAGAATCAGAAAAAAACCAAACACTTCCATGGGCGTTTTTAACTCTTTAGGAGTCATTTTAACGTAATTTCGAATCAATATTAAGAACGTGACATTTCTGCACATAAATTTGAAAATAGAAAGTGGCTTGTCAGCCGAGAAAATGTATGCTTATTTGTAATAGATAAGATGAATAGCGAACAAATGTAAAACAAAATAGATAACAAATTATTCTAACGCATTAAGAAATATTGCACAAAATTGCACAAATATAAAAAAGCCCTCAAAATGAAATGCACCCCAGAAGTTAGACAAAC
>FR884030.1 GCA_000435495.1 Firmicutes bacterium CAG:552
ATGCAAAATGTAGTTTTTGTTCACACTATTCTGACTGTTCCTCGGAGTAATCGTACGTAACGATAGGTTCGGAATATTTTCCGGAACCGGTATTTTTGTACCATTTATCGGTACTGTCTACAGATACGACATGCGTACCGTCCAAATCGGTATACGTCACGTTTATTTTGCTCCATTGTTCTCTCGAGCCTTTATACTTTATTGTCGTAGTCTTGTTGTCGGCAGCGTAATATCCGGTTGCAAACGCATTTTCGCCGATATCTTTTACCGCACTACCCATAATTATTTCGGCTAACGATTCGCATCCGATAAACGCTCTGTCACCTATCTCTTCTACGCTGTCCGGCAAAACTATTTTTTCAAGCTTTCTGCATTCTGAGAATGCACCAACGCCAACCCGTAAAAGTCCGTTAGCGCTAAACGTCACCGACTTCAATTCCGTAGCGCCGCAAAATGCGCTGTCTCCTATATACTTGATTGTCCCCGGTAACGTTATATCCGTAATCTTGCTTTGATAAAATGCTGCGTCCGCTATACCGACAAAGGCAGTAGTATTACCCAAATCTACTTTGCCTACTCCGTTGCCGCACTTGATAATCCATCCGCTCACAAAATAAACGGCGGATCCTCCTACCTCTATTAACCCGCTTCCGGTCCCGGAACCTTTTATTGTGCACTCGGTAAATGCGTCGCTTTTTACCGAAGTAACCGTGGCAGGCAACTTAAACTCGTCTGCCGACAGTCCTATGCAACCGTAAAATGCGCTTTTTCCTATGGTTGTCAAATTGCCGCCGTCGGGAAAAGACACGCCTACCAGACCGGAGCACTTAACAAACGCAGAATCTCCTATCACTTCCACATTTGCAGGAATAGAAATTCGCTGTACTGTTTTATCGATAAATTGCTCCGCAAACGCATATTCTCCGATTTCTGTTACCGATGAAGGAATACCGGAACGCTTGCATCCTATAACCAATGTTTTTCCGTCACCGCTTAACACGCAGTTATTTTCGGACTTAAACGTACCGCCGTTTGCTACGCTGAGCGTCTCTAACGACGAACAGCCCATAAACGGATTACTCTCTATCTCTTCTATCGAAGCCGGCAACGCTATCGAAGATAATCCTTTGCAATATACGAAAGAAAGCCAACCTATTTTCTTGACGCCCTCGCTTATCGTTACCTCACGCAAATTCTCGCAACGGGCAAATGCGCCGTCTATCGATTCTACGTTGCCCGGTATAGTCACGGACTCGAGCGCAGAGTTATCAGAAAAAGCGTATCTGACGGAGCGTATTTTTATGTCCGTCGGAATCAAACTTTCTGCGCAAGCCGCTATCATATCGTAGCCTAACTCGCAATGCAAATCTTCGAGCAAACAATTACCTTTTACGATATAATTCTCATTAGCTCTGTCAACGGATATAGTCGCAAGTTCGCCGCAACCCGCAAACACGTAATCTTCCATATTCGTTACTCCGGACGGAATAAAAACTTCGGTTAAACCCGTAAACGCAAACGCACGCTCTCCGATATACGATACCGACGACGGAATTTGCACTTCGGTAAGCTTACGACAACCCGCAAACATATTGAAACCTATCTCGGTTATGCCCTCTTTTAAAACCGCTCTGCGCAACTTTTCACAATCTGCAAAAGCGTAATTAGCTTCGGTTATCGTACCGGGTACAATAACCTCTTCTATAATAAGTCGCAAATCGCCTATATTTTTTATCCAGACTATCGGCTTACCTTTGTATAAAGACGGTATCTCTAATTTTACTCCGTTAAAATTTCCTTGTCCTATCACGCTATAACCTTTTCCGTCCGGATTTAAAGAGTATTCGAGTTCTCCCGAAGTTTCCGAAGTGGGATCTTTTACGGTTTGCGCATCGTAACTGAACCTAAGCGTTGTTATGCCATACTCGAAGTAATCGATCACAGAGCTATCGACAAAGAGTTCGGTTATTACTCCGTTATTAAATTTGTACGCTTCTTCATCGTTTTTTGCTACGTATGCATTACCTTCACTATTAAACGTAAGTAAACGCCAATGCGTTGCGCCTAAGTTATTAAATTTAAGATACGTATACAAAAATTCTGACGAATCATTGCCGAATATCTCTGCAAACTCTTTCGTTATCGTATGTTCGCCTTCGGTTCCGTCATTTATAATCACATCGTTTTCTCTATCGTAAATTATCGTATCAGTCTTTAAAATTCTGTGAGAAAACCATTGTCCCGAAAAATTACAGGCATAGAAATTTGCATATTCTTCTTCGTAAATAATTATAAAAAGAGGACTGCCGTGCATTTCTACTTTGACTCCGTTTTCGGCGATGGTTATCGTCTTGTACGGTTGATCGCTGCCGTCGTTTTTGCAATATTCGATGCGAGAAGGTACAAAATTTGATTTTTCAAACGCCCTAACCCATTGGCTTTCAGTTATGACGTGAGGATTTTTATAATCGCAAACACTGCACTTACCGTCACTGCCGTACGAGTGGAAATCTTTGGACGAAACTTCACTTGTGTGTTCGCAAGTAGCAGCATGCCAGTGATATTCGCTATCGACAGACCATTTTTCGGAATAAGTGTGTTCGTGAGTACCGCTCGGTCCGAAAAAACATCCTGCCGCCATCATGCACGACACAACCAATATTCCTACTAAGAATAATATTTTGATTTTTTTCAATTTTTCTTCCTCCTTCAAACAATCACAGATTTCGCTCGAAATAGCATATTATCGTCACGGTCAATGTCTCTGCACACACAAATTATATCATACTTTATATAATTATGCAAACGCATGCACATATAAAACGAATACTTCTCATTGGGCAAAGCCGTGCGCATGATAAAATGCACAATGGCAACAGTTTAGTAAAATTATCTTTACAAAAAGAAAACGATTTTACAAAAAATCTGTTGACATCAGTCGTGATTTGCGAAAAGTAATGAAAATTTCAGGTATAAATTCAAATGCGCTATATGACAATACGGACGGCAAATAAGTCGAAACAGCGACTTATTTGCAAAAAAAACGTTTTTGGTTTTGCAAAACGCAAAGAATTACAAAATTTGAATTTACATTGTCATTTTTTTGTGATATAATATATGCGATAAATTTTAAGGCGAACACATTAACACAGCGATATACGATACCGTCATTTCGTTAACGAAGTTTGCCTATTCTTTTTCGGAGAGTTAAATGAAGAGAACAATTGCCGTTATAATATGCGCATTAATTGCAGCTGCGTTACTTTTGCCCGCAAATGTCGACATGGCGCAGGCAGACGAAGGAGTCTCGCCCACCGCTTTGTCTTCGACCGTAATTAATCTGAATAAAACGACTAAGTACTATGCTTTCGACGGACCTTTTTCTATTTCCTATGCGGACAAGTTGTATGTCCATACCAATTCGGGTACATATGAGTGCGGCGACGACATAATAAAATCGGAAGACGCAGACGCATACGTCATGGTAAGCGGCGTTAAAGTTGCGCTCAAAAACGGACAAATCGACGGCGACGCAGCAAAGAGCGGTTATATCAAGCTAAGCGCTTACGGAGAAAGGCTATATGCAATAAAAGAAAACGGTCAAATCGATTTGTACTCTTTTGTCTTCGATGAGGACGGCATCTCTTCGTTGCAACTATCCGAATCGTATCCGGTTTCGGCATTGGACGTCGCTGCGGACGAAAACGGATTCAACTATCTCAAAAAAATCAATCGCACGCAATATGCCATAATTCTTGCAACGGGAGAGTCCGTTACTTGCAGTCGCATCATTCAATCGATAGTTGCAACCGAGAAAAGCGTTTACGCCATGACAAAGGCCGGCATTTACGTTTACGACAAATATGACATTTACTCTGCTCCTCAAGAAATCGAATGCGATCCGCTCGCCATTACCGTAAGCGATAAAGTATACGTTCTTTTGTACGATCAAAGCATATCTGTAGTAAACGGACTGTCCGTTAACCCTATTATCGCATCATCCGGCAATGCGGATTATTTCTTTGAAGCTCCGTGCAAAGGAACAACGAGATTAGGAAAAATGTACGTTTGCGACAGTATGCTCGGAAGAGTTGCCGTTTACGATAAAAACGGCATTACGTATAAACAAAATCTAAACGGAGCGTCATGCGTTGCCGCAGATAACGACGGCAAATTTTACGTAGCGTACAACGGCAACAAAATAGCTTGCTTCGACGGAAACACACGCACCGAAGTCCCCAACCCTTCCGGCGAAAAAATAATCGATCTGGAGGCAGGCGATAAGCTGTACTACCTCACCGAAAACGGAAACGTCTATCAAGACGACAAAAAAATAGCCTCGGGCGTCACCGCCTTGGACTACTGCTCTTCATTGGTTACTTTAAAGAACGGAATAATAGAAGGGACCAACATCGAAGCCGACGACTTCTGTCTGGATATAGTCGGAAATATTTTTGCCGTAAAGGACAACATTCTTACGGTAATCAAGGGAGACGAAACGGTTACTTATACGGTAGACGGTGCTCTTTCGCTTGACAGTATAATGCTCAGCAAAATAGAAACACCGTTCGTTTCGTACGGGGATCTTATTATAAGCGACAAACAAAATATGCGAATACTCAGAGTATCTCGCAGCGACGTTGGCGGCGCAGACATAAAAAAACTTTATACGGTGCAAGAAATTGACGACAAGCCTTTGCGAAAAAGCAACAATTTGATATCGGTTACAACCTCTGCTTCCTACCTGTTTACATATCCGGTCGAAAGTGAAATAACCTATTCTTTCGCCAAGGGCGAAACTGCCTTCGTATGCTACGATGTCGTTTCTCCGGGCGCCTACGTATACTGCGTTATCGAAAACAAAGCAACCGGCAAGTTCAGCCAGGGATTTGCTTACGCATCCTCCGTTGCCACGAAAAACTATACAGACCCGCTCAAAAAAGAAGCGAAAATCAATTCGGATAATACGAGCGTATACAAATTCCCCTCTCTGTACTCGCCCGTTACGGGCAAACTCAACAAAGGCGATATGGCTTCCATACTCCCGTTTGCAACCAATTATGAGGATGAATACGGTGAAAGGTGGTTTACCGACGTAAACAATAACAAATGGTATCGAATCGACAGAGGCGAATACGAAGGTTACATTCTTGCCTCCTCGGCTAACGTCAATCTCTTTTCGGACACCGAAATGCCAAAGGCAAACGCTACCGTTACAGATAATACAATGCTGTATATGTATGCCGACGGCGAATATGTACCCTTCGACGGAGCCGGATTATATATAGCAAAAGGCACAAGGGTAAAGATAGAAACGCCTTTCGACACTTCCAGAAAGTATACAAAAGTCGTATTTTATCGCGACGGATACGGAACTATCGACGTGGACTGCTATGTACTGACAAAATATATAGACTACGACGGTGTTGACTTAGTAAAAATTATAGCCGTATCGGTAGTTGCGATCGCAGCGATTATTTTGCTCGCCGTGCTGATGCGCAAAAAGAAAGCGTCTTGATTAATGCAATAAAAAACGATTTAGAAAAACGATGTCGCACAAAATCTTGTGCGACATCGTTTTTGTTATTCGAATCGTCAGTCGTTAACGCACTCTCGACAAAGAACAACCACCGTATTTAGGCATTGTATCTTTACCGTAGCAGCTTAATTCCGTTAGTTCGGATAACGCACTCTACTCTTCCTCCATAAATATTTTATTGACCGAAAGTTCGTAAGCAACTCTTATTTCACTACTCCCGTCCGGTAATTTTTTGGTATATTCTCTGGATTGGATTCTGCCGCTAAGAGATAGCTTTTGCCCTACTGCCATTTCTTTTACGAATCTTGCATTTCGCCCCCAAGCTATACAAGGTATGTAATCTGATTTGTCGTACGCTCTGTTTACGGCTATCAAAAGATCGCATATCTCCCGATTAAACGGCGTCGTTCGATACATCGGCTGTTTGCAAACGTAACCTGTAAGTTCGGTAACATTAGGATTTGCCTCTTCGTCCTCGTCGAGAAAGTCTCTGACAAACACCGTAAGCATAAGTTTGCTTTTTTCTCCGACGAGCTTGTTAAAACTGCGGAATTGACCGTAAAAAGATATTTTTGTTCCCTTTACCAAGTTTTTTTCGCCGAGCAATCTTTCGGAAATGGTTATCGGTATAACGTCGCTTTGCTCGCTTAACCGAGGCACTCTGAGCGTAAATTCGTAAAATCCCTCGCCGTACAGTTCGTGACTGAATACCGGCTCCGACTCTATCGTTCCGGACAGATAGACCTTGTTGTTTGTTTTTGCTTCGTTGTTCATAAGTATTTTAACTCCTTATCTGAGTACCGTCGTTGCGAACGGTAAAATTATCCCTGTATATCAATTCGCCTATAGTAACGAATTCGTACCCTTTGGCTTGTAATCCGGCAATTATCGCAGGCAATGCCTTAACGGTATTTTTGCCGTCGTTATGCATCAAAATAATGCTACCGTTTTGCGTTTTTTTGAGCACTCGAGCCGCTATTTCTTCCGAAGAAATACCTTTCCAATCCAGGCTGTCCACATCCCATTGAATGGTATAAAATCCGCATTCTTCGGCTACCTCGAGCAAAGCGTCGCTGTAATCTCCGAACGGCGGTCTGAACAAATCGGGTTTTACGCCTATCGTCTTACTAATCGTATCGGCGCATGCGGTAAGCTCCGTTTTCATCTTTTCCCGACTGAGCTTGGGCATATGAGGATGCGTATTGCTATGTACGCCTATTTCAAATCGTCCGCTGTCGTAAAGTTTTTTCAGCTTATCAGGATATTTTTCCGCCCAGAAACCTACTACGAAAAAATTGGCTTTTATGTCATAAGCGGTTATCGTCTCTATTATATCGCAAGTCTTATCCGCTCCCCAAGCGGCATCGAAGCTGATTGCGATTTTTTTCTTCTCCGTATCCACTCTGTAGACGGGAACTTTCCTGGTGGAAACACCGCTCCAAAGTAAAGCGCTCGAAGTAACCGAACACGCAACTACTGCCATTATCAGCGCAAGCGCAGACATGACGTACAACAATAACTTTCGTCTGACTATCGTGACGCATCTCAACTGCTTCTTCATAATAACACCTCTAAGCGCACTAAATGCAAAGTTATTTGTCGAATAATGCTTTGTTTTGGAAATAACCGTATCGTCAAGCAAAAATTCATACGTTTATTTGTATGTACGCACAGGCTCTGCAAGAACGTCGACAAGCAATTACTTTTCGGCGTTCGACGTTTTATTTTCGATTTTTTTCGATTTTGCTTTTTTGACGATGTCCGTTATTGAGCTTGCTAGTTGATAAACGCCGAGCGCAACCAAAAAACACCCGAACAAAATGCCCAAGAGATCGCTTTTTATATCTTTGACGAGCACGGACGCTAAAATTCCGACAGCCGCCGCAGGTATGGAAACGTAAAGGCAGCTCTTATTTATCAAACCGTTTTTCGCATGAATGATGATTGCGACGATTGACATCGGAACAAATACAATGAGGTTAACGGATTGCGCATAATGCTGGCTCAGTCCGCACAAAACGGTAAGTAACGGAATGAGAAGCGTCCCGCCGCCCATTCCCATACCGCCGATTACGCCTCCTGCGACTCCAGAAATAACGTACAAAAATATTTTCATAATATCATCTTCACTCCTGCCGCAAGCATAATTACCGCAAAAATTATTCTGACCGCTCCCGATTCGAGTTTTTTGAGCAGCAATGCGCCTATAATTCCGCCTACTACCGCACCGATTCCCGTCCAGAGAGTAGCAGGAAAATTAAAAAAGCCTTCGATTGCATAAGTTATCGCCGAAAATACCGAAACCGGCAAAATAACAGGCATAGCAGTTGCGTGAGCCACCTTGGCGTTTTGTCGCATGCCTTTTTGCAAAAGCGGCACGCATATCATTCCGCCGCCACCGCCGAAAAATCCGCTTACGAACCCCACGACTCCGCCGCCTATCCAACCCAAAATTTTTTTCATCCTTTCCTTCATCGTAAATAGTTTTTCGCAAAGTGCAACAAAATAATATCGTGACGCAAAAAAAATCAAATATATACCTTTATTTGATTGCAATATGACGCCAAATAAGGTATAATGTAGTTTGTGCAAACACACTAAAATTGCATATTTATACTATTACATTTTTGCAAGGTGAACGATGAACATTATGAGCAAAAACAGAATTACGAAAACAATACTCGGCTTAGTTACGGCAATAGCCATCGTGCTTGTTTCTTTGGGAGTTTCGCTTACGAGCGTATCTGCCGCAGAAGACAACCTCGATCCGGTTACCAACGTATTTTCCAGCCAATTTACTACTTCCGGACCGTTGCACGACACGGTCAGCGGTTGGACGGGCGGACGTGTAACCGTTTCCGACAAAGAATCGGATGACGAATCTTCGGACGGTTCGGAAGACGAATCCGATAACACAGACTCCGATTCCGACATAGGTTACGTGGGCAGCACCAAGGCGGGAGCAATCAACCTTAAAACAAAATTCAACGTTGACGATTTTAAAGCGGATACCGGCCTCGACTTTCAACCTAAAACGCCTTTCGGACGCAACACTAACGACAACACCGCAGATAACTATTTCCCCGGCAGCGACGAAAGCGCCCTTTTGATAAATAACGATACCGAATCCACTGCTTATGCATATAAGTCGGACGATATTACCCTGGACGCCAACAGTTACTATCGTTTCTCTGCGTGGATTAAGACTTGTGATTTCGTGCAAGATACCGGAGCTGTATTTAAAATCGAAGGTTTTGAAGACAACATCGGCATTTGGAACATAGACAACTACCTCCCGGAAGACCTTTGCTCTGCAGAAAACGATTTCGGTTTTAAACCGTATACCATCTACGTAGCTACTTCCCAGACCGCTATTACATCGAAGATTTGTTTACAGGTAGGCGAAAACGTCAACGATTTCGTTTATTCCAATCCGGCTAGAGGCTACGCTCTTTTCGACAACGTTTCGGTAGAGCGCATTACCGCAAACACCTACTTCTTTGAGACTCAGAACGTTACCAAGACTGCCCTCGGAGATAACATATTCTCCATAGCTCACGACTTCGACACTTCGTACAATCTTCTCAAATCCGATAAAGGCGACGTAATCGGCGACATCAAAGGTTTGGGACACGGCTGGTCGCAGGTATATAGAGACGACCAAGGAAACGGCAAAGTGTATATGTATGATTCGTCCGCAAGCTTCAACAAAAACACATCCGAGCGCATCGGTCTTACCGAAGATCCCCTTACCCCCTTCGGCAACAATCCCGAAGCAAAAGCAGCGGTCGGCGACCTCAAGATCGCCGTACTTAGTACAAAAAACAGCAACGTGGGTCTTAAGTCGGACGAATTTACCGTAGAACGCAACAAGTACTATCGTCTCAGCGTTTGGGCAAACACGCAAAACTTCAGCGACGGCAACGCTTCGCTCGTAATTAGCGGCGAATCCAATATTCCTTCGGACGATTACAAACTCAGCGAAGTCGAATACGCAAACATCGAAGGCGGTACCAAGTCTACCCGATACGGTTGGAAGAAGTACTCCTTCTATCTCAGAGGTTCGCTCACCAAAGATTGCAAGGTAGCTCTTACCCTTTGGTTAGGCTACAAATCCGATTGCACAGGCACGGTAATGTTTGACCACATCACCTTAGACGAAATTTCGTACAGCGATTACAACATAGATTCTACAGGCGGCACCAAGGTTACTTTTGATAAAGAGCCTTCCACCACCGTAAGCAACGGAAGATTCTTTAACGCAGAAAACTTCGGCAAAGAATATCCGCTTAAACCCGCTCAGTGGAACGAAGTCGGCAAAGTTGAAGACGGCGCTTCCGGTATGTTTATTACCGATAACGAGTTTTATCTTAACAAGAACAACTTTGCAGGCAGCGCAAGAGCTTATTTTAAGGGCAACAGTCCCCTTTCCGAATCCACAGACAACCTTTACTCATCCGTTGCTTATCCCACTGCTTTGATTATGGCAGGAAAGAACAGTTACTTCGGTTACTCTTCGCCCGACATTTCCGTTTCGTCCGGTCTCGCATATCGCATCTACGTAACCTTAAAGACCCAAAACGTTACCAGGGGCAAAGCGAATCTTTGGTTGGAAGTCGACGGAAACGTCATATGCAGCCTCTACGGTATCGAAAGTTCCGAGTTTACCACTTACGAATTTTACGTAAACGGCGACAAATTGTTTGAAGACGGTACCGGCACCGATTACACCGCAACACTATACATGACGCTCGGCAGAGAAAATCAGAAAGCTGACGGAACGATATATGTACTCGAAGTAGGCGTAGAGGAGATTGATTCTGCCGTATTTACCGAGAAAGCTGCTTCGTATCACGAAGACAGACTTAACGGCAGCAACTACGATATCTTCTCTTTCGCATCCTTCGAACCCATTCAGTTTAACAGCGGCGACGGAAAGGCTATAAAGGATACCGTAACCTGGAAGGCAACCAAGTCCTCCGACGACGTAGTGTCCGGGATATTCGATCCCAACAACAAGGAAGGCAACAAGGGCAACGCATATATCCCCGCAGAAGTTACCAAAGCTCATAATCAGGTAGAAAATGCGTTTAAGAACGCTTACGTGCTGAAGGTCAGAGGTGCGTCTGCCGTTTCCAAACTCGTTGTACCCGTAAAACTCGAAAAAGATTCCTACTACACTATTTCCGTATACATGCTGGTTATGCTCGGAGAAAACGCTAAGAGCGGTGTGAATCTTTATCTCGACGGTTCGTCGTATTCTTCGGCGAAGTTCACCGATATCAAGAGTACTACGATTAGCGGACCTATAGGATACGAGTTCAGAGAATTTAAATTCTATATCGCTACCGAAGCGGAAATTTCCACCACTTACGTTTGCGTTTCGATGGGCAACATCGACAAGCTCTCGGGAGGAACGGACGCCGAACTTTATATCAATAAAATCGACGTAGTTAAGCTCGGCGGCGAAGACGATACTATCGAAGAAAGCGACACCGTAAGAATCATAAATAACCACGTTAACAGCGACGATAGCGGTAGCGACAACGATAACGACAACACTGACGGTGATACTACGGTAGATACGGAGAAATGGTGGCTTATCCCCTCTATCCTCTTCGGAATCGCAATCGTTATTGCAATCGTTGGCGTAGCTCTTCGTAACGTAGTCGAAAAGGCTAACAGACGTAAACGCACCAAAGTGCTTAATTCTTACGACCGCAGATTTAACCCCGACGAGGAGGATTACGACGACGAACAAAACGACTCTTCGGATAATACCGAAAACACTGAAGATGTCAAAGCACCGGAAACTGTCAAGGAATCACCTGTCGAAGCAGCAACCGAATCCTCGGATGAAGCTACCGAATCTGTAGAAGAATCGGCAACCGATAATGCTTCGACGCCTGATGCGGAAGGAGAAGCAACCGACGGTTCCGAGCAAACTCCCGCAGCAGAAGAACCGAAGGCTCAGGCTGAGGAACCGAAAAACGAATAACAATTAAGTTTCAAAATACAGACACATCGTCATCTATATGCGTCGCAAAAGTCAATCGCTTTTAGCGGCGCATATTTTTTACGGTAACCCGATTTTTAAAAATAGGCTGCAACTATTTGAGTCGGAATTAAGCAAAACAATAACCGATTTAAATTTTATGTCACTCATTTGTACTATCGCCTATGGTTTTAAATTTTTTGCGATTGTCAGTCGCTATTATCTTATCATGAGAGTATTTTTTTATCCATAATTATAAGCCGTTTAAAGACTCGCTCGGCGAATGGTTTTATATCCAAACAAAATAAGGCGTAGAGATAAACTTACCTCTACGCCTTATTAAAAGTTTTATAAATAAATTAAGTCACTACAAAGCCGCCGCTTACGTTAATCACTTCGCCTGTTATAAAAGATTGTCTTTGAGCCAAGCCTACGATAACCTTTGCCACGTCACTAGGTTGTCCTATCCTCATCAGCGGAGTATCGTCTATAAGCGATTTTACGACGGCACCGTCGATATCTTTTAGCATATCCGTGTTAATAACGCCCGGAGCAACCGCATTTACCGTAATCCCGGAAGCGCCTAATTCTTTTGCGAGGGACTTTGTAAACCCTATAACGCCCGCTTTAGCTGCCGAATACAACGTCTCGAGTGACGAACCGACAAGCCCCCACATGGACGAAACGTTTATTATACGTCCGAACATAGCAGAAACCATATCCGGTACAAATAACCTCGACACGTTAAAGACCCCCTTCAAATCGGTATTCATAACCATATCGTAATCGCCGGGCGTCATGTCCACAAACATCTTGTAGTGCGAAATCCCCGCATTGTTGACGATTGTATCGACAAACCCGAATGTCTTTGCCGCAAAGTCTTTCATTTTGCAAACGGCGTCATAATCGCCCACGTCTGCACAAAATATATCGGCACGCCTTCCTATCAAACAAATTTCATTCGCAGTCTTCAATGCAAGGTCTCGATTTTCCTTATACCCTACGATGACGTCAAAGCCGTTTTTTGCTAACTCTAATGCCGTTGCGGCTCCTATCCCTCTCGATGCGCCCGTAACAAGCGCAACTCTCCTTTCATTCATATTCACCTCATATATTCGGTCAATAGTTATCCGGCAAATCGTTTTCGAACAATACGGCATACGGCGGTACGATTTCGCCGAGCAAACTCATTGCTTCGTCGAGCGACGATACTTTAAGCGCCCTGTCGTATGTGGCGCCCTTTTTAATAACGTCGGCGTTGCGCCCTACCAAAAATGCGTAATCGCACACATCCATTATTTGCTTGCCGAACTCAACTAACTTTGCTTCGGAATCTTTACCGAGTTCGACGAATCCCGGCGTAATGATAACCTTAGTTCCCTCAAAAGAATCCAAAATTTTGAGAGCGTTTTTTGCACCGTTAGGATTGCTGTTAAACGAATCGTCCAAAATTATCATATTCCCTCCGTTGAGGACCTCAAGGCGATGCTCCACATACGGCAATTTCTCGCACTGTTCTGCTATGTCGCTAAGAGTAATGCCGAAATGCATGGCAAATGCGGCGCACAACGTTATAAGCTCCGGAATATGATCTCCGAGAAGTCTTGTTACCACTTCGACACTTTCTTCTCCTACGGTAAGGGTAAACGCCGTTCCGCTAAGGTTAGTAACGACATTATCGAATTTTATATTTTCTCCGGTTATAACTGCATTTTTTACGTTGTTTTTGACTAATTCGTCATACCCGTTGGCTACTGAAAATTGCGTGCCTTCGGTTATCGAACATTTTTCTTCGATTATATTTTTTAAAGAACCAAAAGTTTCGAGATGCTGATCCCCTATCGAGGTCAACATTGTATATTCCGGTTTAAAAATCTTTTTTAGTTTTTTTATGTCGCCTTTGTATCTTGCGCCCATCTCCGCTATGAAAAACTCTTGCTTTGCGTATTCCTCGTTTACGCATTTGCACAGTCCCATCGGAGTATTGTAGCTATGCGGCGACGCATATACCGAGTATTTGACCGATAAAAACTTTTCCAAAATGTTTTTTGCCGTTGTTTTTCCGTAACTGCCGGTTATGCCGATAACGGAAACGCCGGCAATCTTTTTTTTAGCCTTTGACTCATAGAAAGCCGATATCAAAGCTTCTATAGGACTTGCAATTAAAGCCGAAACAATTACAGATAATAAGCTGAACAAAGGCACAACGCCGATAAGTGAATAACAAACAATGGTATCTTTAACAAAATACACCGACAATAACGACAATCCGAAATTTACAACGGTTACAAGCGGAAGCAATCTACACACTCTGGCGGTAAATTTAAGCGGAGTTTTCTTTTTTTGTCGTCTTTGCAACACTATAAAGTACACGCTTAAAATCAAGTAAAACAATGCTCCTATATACTTAAGCGCACTTTGAGAAAAACATACGACAAATATCAACATAGTTGCTACAGAGAAAAATACGAGAGCAAACGTTCTCGTTAAATAATCTCCGTTAGTTCGTTTTAACCAGCCTATGACGCCTCTTATTCTATAGCCCGAAAGCTGCAACATTTGCACGTATCTGATGGATACGGCATTTACTATAAGACTGTTTACAGCGCATATTATCAAGCATACGACTATGGACATATTGTGCCTCCTTTTATAAATTCGCCCAAGTAAAAACTGAATTTCGGACTTAAATAAGCAAAATGATCTCCGTCTAACGGTTTAAGTATACTGCCCTTAATTTTTCGAGCAAGGCTTTTTGCCATGTAATAGGGCGTAACTTCGTCCTTTTTGCCCCAAACAATCAGTGTTTTTGCGGTAACAGACTTAGCTTGCTTGTCTAAATACTCGTTTACTACCCTGACAAGCACCGGTTTAAGCTTTCCGGCATTCCGATAATCGTACGAACCGAACCTGGACAAATCTCTTTTCAGCTTTTTGTACAACTTATATTTTGTTTCGCTGACAACCTTACTTAGCGAAAACCTCGGTTTTAACCCTGCGCAGCCCGTAAGTACGATTTTTTCAATTGATTTTTGATTGCCGAGTATCAATGCGATTCTTCCGCCGAAAGAGTGTCCTACCAGCGTAACCGTACCCATTTGTTTTATCAGTGCGCTGACGCAGTCGGCATAGTCGAATATATCCCACTCCACGTCATAACCGCTTTTGCCGAATCCCGGCAAATCGGGAGCAACATATCCGACTCCGAGCGAATTCAGGTAATTTTCTGCTCCTGAAAAGCTCTGACTGTCACCGCCCCAACCATGCAAGAAAACCGCCTTAGGCTCTCCCGCTCTTTTGTAAAAAACTCTTACTCCCTTATAGAAGAAATACATTTTTTACCCACCGAAATTATATTTTTTTACTCATCACAACGGCATCTTTGCTGCCGTAATAGTTTTTTCGTATATACAACGGAAGAAATCCGTTTTTACGATAAAGTGCCTTTGCGGCTTCGTTATCGGACGCCACTTCTAAAAACACGATTTTTACGCCTCTTCGGTCGCACTCGCAAATAAGAGCCGCCATAAGGCCTTGCGCTATACCCTGCCGCCTGAAACGTTCATCGACTACGACGTTATTGACGTTGCACTCGTCAAGCACTGTTTGCCCACTGACGTATCCTACCAAAATTCCGTCAGACTCAAACTTATACGCTATCGTATCATGCTTATCCAAAAACTCCGAAAGGACCTTTTCCGAATACGGACACTCTATATATTTACGTTCGAGTTCAGCTACAGCAACGATATCTTCGGACGTGAGCGGCTTTATCATATATCCCCTTCTTTACGGTCCGGTTGCGCTTTGCGAATATACAAAGGTTCGTCCGAAAGTTTGTTCTTTATGGCGTATTCTGCCGCCTTTAACAAAGCTTCCCCGTCAGGAACGTATTTTTGACTTTCGATCCCCTCAGTTTCGCAATCCGACACCACTCGGTACCCTGCAGGAATATAATTCGCTACGTCTTTTGCATACACGCAAGCGTGATCTAACATAAGCTCTTCGCCGTCGAAAGTCGCAATGTACCTTACTCCGCTGTTGCCGTCCACCACCGTCATGACTTTGCCACTATGCATATATGACATAACCCTGTTAAAGGTTACGCCGTAAGACTGTTTTTTTAAAGCGTACGCAAAAGCTCGCACCGTATTTACGCCTATTCGGATGCCTGTAAAAGATCCGGGACCGGTTACGCAGACAAAATACTCGAATTTATCGAGATCTATCTTACTCTCGTTTAAAATCTCGTCGATCAGCGGCAAAAGCTGTTCAGCCGCCATCGCCTTGGGTAAGCTTTTGCAAATTTTAAGATCATCGAAACAAACGGCAATTTCTATTTCTTTTGCCGCCGTATTTATTGCCAAAAATCTCATAATTGTATATGATTTACCGATTCGTCGCTACTGCGTCTGTATAAAATTATTTTGTTGCCTATCGCCGCTACGGGTTCGGCGCCAAGCTGCGCAGCCAGAACGCCTATGAGTTCGTCAGCCGTATAATCGCATCCCTTAAGCACGTTTATTTTTATCAGCTCCCGCTTATTAAGCGCAGCGGCTATCCCGTCGAGTTGGTTATCGCTCAAGTTTCCTTTCCCTATTTGAAAAATCGGTTCGATGTCGCTTGCATAAGCCCGCAATTTAGCTCTTTGTTTGCTTGTCATTTATTTTAATCTCCCTCTTTCCTTCGCCGCTGTACAAAATCTCCGCTTCTATTACATCGGGTGGCAAAACGTCCGATATAACCTGAGGCCACTCGATTACGCACACACCGTCTTTGTCTCCAAAAAATTCCGTAAGTCCTCGTTCTTCCGCTTCTTGTCCGCTGCTGAGACGATAGCAATCGTAGTGATACAACTTAAGTCGTCCGCCGTCATAGACATTTAAGAGAGTGAAAGTCGGACTCGTTACTTCTTCGGTTATGCCGAGTCCCTTGGCTATGCCCTTGGTAAAAACAGTCTTGCCTGCGCCCAAATCGCCGCTTAGCAAAATAATTTCGCCGCCCTTAAGCGACATTGCAAGTTTTTCACCCTGCAAAAAAGTTTGTTCTTCGCTTGTGGATATCATATGACTAAGTATACACGATTCCCTCTGTTTAATCAAGCGTTTTTGTTCTTCGTTAAATAGTTTGTCAAGCGCACTTTCTAACCTTTTGTACAAAAAGAATGTAAGCGTAGAAGATAAGACACACCTTAGTGCGTTAAACGGCAATACCGAAAACGGAAGATAGTACTTTAAAATGCTGTCCTCCGTTACGTTTTGGAATAGTCCTTTGAGCAACCCAACAACCGCATCCATTCCGTAAAACTTGCAATAAAACGGTATAAGAAGGTAGGCGTTTGCGAGTAAAGCTGCAATCACCGAAATCGTCGAACCTGCGACTAAACTTATAGCCGCACCTTTTTTTGTGCGGAATTTTCGATATATCAAAGACGCCGGCAAAACGAATGCCGACGCAATGATAATGTCGGCAAGCTCGCCTATATAACCGCTACTCGTGCCTACAAATATAAGTTTTAGCGCTGTCTTTATCAGTATTACCAAGCATCCGCCTAACGGTCCGAGCATAAAACCGCCCATCAACGCCGGGACTTCGGAAACGTGAAGTTCCAAAAATGACGGAAACAAAAACGGTAACGGTATTCTTATAAGATAAAGTAAAAACGAAAGGACGCCGAATATCGCTATACGCACTATGTTTTTTGTAGTAAATAATTTTCGCATAAAAAAAGCTCCTGCATAGGGGGAGCATAAAAAATCTATTTCGCTTATATCGTCCGGACTATACCGTCGGTACAGGAATCTCACCTGTTCGGGCCGAAATCGGCTTCACGGACTATACCGTCGGTCGGGAATCTCACCCCACCCCTAAGCGATTATATTGTACTACCGAATATCGATTTTGTCAAGCTTTGCAATCGTCGTTTCTTAAAGAAAATAAGCCTTATACCCAAACGAGCGCAAGAACTTTTTAAGCCGATCGTAAAAACGGTTGTAAGCAACCTTCATAAAAAATTTTGCATTTTTCGTTTCGAAATGCTTGCGACATTAAGCGTTCATTCCAAAACGTCTTCGATTAAATTATTTTACGACATTCGTTAACAAAAAATATCGGGGATTAAGCTCGTAAAATTTTACAACAATAGTAATAACTTTGCGCCTCTCTTTTTCTAAAAGCGGTATCTGAATTTTATGAAAAAGGTTCGCTTCTTTACGAAACGAACCTTTTCGGTTATGTTTAACTTATTAGACTTTATTAATAAAAATCTTTATTCCGCCGAAGCCGCAGACGCTTCTACAAGCCCGAGCATTATACCGAAACCGCCCATGTTTATAGCAAAGTGATTAGCTTCGTTAAACGTATTCCAAATAGCGTAGTCAACAAGATTATCGGCGGAAGGAGCAAAAATTGCGTCGCTTGCTCCGCTATATGCCTTGAATTGACCGTCAAAATAAACAAAACTTTTTTGGTCTGCATCGTCTACTGCGTTTATAACCACAGCGCCGGCTACAAGTTTAGGCATTACCAACTCTTTGTAAAACGGCTGACTAAGCAAGCGATTCAATGTAGCGGTTTTTCCGTTTTTGCTAATAGAGAACTTGCCCTGAGTATAAACGTTTTTAACCGTTTCGCCTGCGTTTGACCCATTGGACATATTCACGCAAATTATATTCATTTTGCCATTCTTGTCGAGCATAACTTTAGACGTTTGAGCCTGCAAGAAGAAATTATTGATAAGTTTTAACTGTCCGGCGATTTCCGTTGCTCCGACAGAAGCAAACCACATTTCGTTGCCGTCACAATAGCTTTCGAGATAGCTGTCCGACGCATTTACCACCGGATAGTCCGATTGGGTATTGGACTGCGGATTTAGGTGCTGAATGATGCACAGCGGTCCGCCCGATCTAAGCATGTATGAAGAATTTATGTTAAGCTCGCCGCCGCCGTAAATAAATACCGCATTTTGATAAGAGTCGAAAACTTTAACCTTATTCGCATTAGTAACACCGGAATAGTTGGGGAAAATACTTATAAAAAACTTATTTTGAATAGTGTTGTTATAATCGAGATTGCTGCCCTGGCTCTTTATGCATATAAGTCCGCCCGCCGAAACAAGGCTGCCTTTGGAGTCGGTAACTTCGTTGCGATTTGCATTACCTATAAACATAACGTTTTTAACAATTGCATTTCCGCTGAGAGCGGTATCTCCACTGGCTTCGCCGCCGCCCAAAATACGAATCAAAGAAACGTTGGAATAATCGCTGCCGTAATCGCTTATTTGTATTCCGCCGTATTCGGCAGCCTTAACGTCGTTAGCCGCAGCCGGAGACGGCGCCAAAGGCAATTGCGAACAGTCGACGGTAAAGAAATTACCGATTAGACTAAACGTCTCGTCTTTAAGAATACGACGTGCATATATGTTGCTCTCATCTTTCATAAATGCGTTTGCCGTCATCATAACGTTGCCGCTTTGGTCTTTGTATTCGTAAGGTTTTGCAAGTCTTTCGTAATAACACGAAGGAATATCGTTACACGTAAGAGTCAGGTCATTATGCAAAACAACTCCTTTAGCGTTTACATTGCTAAGTCCGTGCGACTCTTTAAACGCCGCATAAGCCTCTGTAGTATTATCGTTATTACCTCTGTCTCCTACGCCTACGTTATCGATAACTACAAGCTCCGCAGCCGAATAAACATTATAGGCATCGATAACTTTAACGGTAAGTTCGACCTGTTCGTTAACGCTGCCTACGCTATCTTCTTCTACTTCGAAAAACTCCCTGTCAAATGTCACTACTATCCTAAAAGTATGTCCTATTGCAGCCGCACCGAAGCTCATCTTATTGTCAGCATCGTAAGAACGAACGTATTCGGTTTCATCAAAACTATGAACGTTTATAATATTGTCTGCATCTGTAAGAGCGGAAATCAGCGGCGTTTTTTCTCCGTCCATATAAACCTTGGTAGTCGTACGATATTTGGACACGACTTGCGGTCTCTCTTGCTCGTCAAAAATTTTAAGCACGGGAGCAAATTTAAATTCGTTAGCGCTACCTACGTAATAAACGTTATCCTCATCGTCAATGTATTCGCTTTCGAACGTATTACTGCCGTACTTGGATTTTTTAGCCTTATCTACCTTATCATTGTAATCCACTATAGACGCAGGCAGTGTGAACAAAGCTACACTGCCTTTTTCTATAACAGGTTCGGCAGCCTCTACCGTTATGTTAAACGAAGTATATCTCTTCGTCCCGGTAACGTCGGTATATTGTACCGTCACTTCTTTGACTCCTACGGTAGAAGTAATGTCCGTCGGATAAGTAATCAAAAGATCCGCAAATCCTAATTGTTTATTATACTTCTCGTCAGTAAATCTGATATTTACTTTTATTCCGGAAAAATCAACTTGTTCGCCTACTTTATAAGTCGTCTTTATCGTACTCATATCTACGGTAAACGACTCCAGTTCGAAACCTTTATCCGGACAGGCAGCCAAAGTAGCCATTGCGGTTATCGACATACATATCGTAAGTACGATAGCCAAAATTCTGCTCGTTTTTTTCATTGATTAATTATTCTCCTTTTTTTAATTTGTATATATTACAGTATATTACTGTTAATTTTATACCTTGGGTTTTGTTGCGTACACACATATACTTGTGGACACGTTACTTCCGTCCGTAGCTCTTAGCGTAATATCCACAAAAAATCTCGGCTGCAAAATTATAAGCACGTGTTTATCTTTTAAAAACACCGCCTTAACGCTGCCGTTTACTCCGAGGTAAACCTTATTATCTTCCTCTCCGATTTTTTGTGAAAAAACAAAGTCAACGTTTTTGTTACTTGCATTACCGGGATTAACTTTGTAGTCGATAAGAACTGTATTGGGATTGGCAATAATACTTTCATCGCTCTCGGAATATTCGACTTTGCTGTTTTCCGAATATTCGGTCCCCGTTTTTAACAAATTTACAAACTCGAAATAATAGTTAGGCGTACCTGTATCGTCCAAAAATTCCTCTACTTTTCCGTCGCCGTCTCGATGCAAAACTACCCTTTCTACATTTATCTCCGTTACATAGGTCGTACCTTCAAATATGGAAACCTTTAGTCCGAAAAAGTTTACGAGCGCTATAGAGGCAAGATATACCGCAAGTATTACTACTATAACTACCTTCTTCATATCTTACTTCTCCTTATAAAAAACCTTTATCTTGGTGATAAAAGTCGTGACTTTGGCTGAGGAAGCCAAAAGCGACGCTACAAAGAGCTTAAGCCATACGCCTACAGCCGAATCGAGTGACAAGAACAACGATGCGGCAAAAACCATAAGAGACATTACAAAAACCAAAACCGCCGACATATTTTCGTTAGGATTATTGGCTTGCTCGTTAAACGTCGCATACTGCTCGTACTGCGGTTTCATAACGTCCATCTCCGCACTCCAAAACAAATGCGCTATATACGTCAAGTACACTGTAAGTCCCAACAAAATATTATTTATCGGACTCAATGCAGAAAACGAAGAGAACACGCCTACCGAGATTATAGTACCTGCCAATGCCGTTAACATAGGACAAATCAATTTGCTTATCAAAAGTCCTTCATAGCCCGTAGGCTGAATTTTGTTGAGATAAGCAGCAGAACCGTCTCTACTGTAACAGCTCGCTACGCTTATATTGCTTGATAACAAAATCAAAAGCATTATGAGGACGTTAAACGATACGGTCATTTGCATACCGGTGTAACGAGTATTCATTGCCGAATAAATTTTATTCAGCAAAAAAATAGATATCGGCATAAGTACGACAAGCACCGCCGCCCTCGTTACAAGGGAATTCCCTCTGAGTCCGGAAGTAAATTCCTTTCTTACTGCGGACACAAACCCGTTTCGACGTTTATTTCTTTTGGTTTTTATGTCGCTGCGCTTAAGGTACTCAAACGGTTTGCTTGCCATTTTGTAAAATAACGGCTGCGAACAAATCAAGTTGAGCGTAAGCGTCGCCACGGTTACGGCAATAAGTATGCCTAAGTACGGTAGCGTCGATTTTGTAAACACGTTTACGGTAAGTCCGACGGTTTTTCCTACTATAAGCACTGTAAAACCGTACATTACAGAAAAGATTCTGCAAAAGCCGTTTAGAAAATCTTGAATTTTGTAGTAAGTCGTACCCCAGGACGCCACAAGGTCTATATTGGGAGGAATACGATTGATAATTATTACCGTGAACGTAACGAGAGCTGCGCCGAGCAAAAGATAAATTAAGTACTGCACAACCTTTACTTTTCGTATAAACTGATATACAAACATAAACGGCATGGACAAAAGCGCAGCTATAAGCACAGGCAAAATCGATATAAATACAAACAAAAACAATAGCCAAGGATAATAAGCCAAAGTATAACTTTTACTTATGCCGTACGCAATAAAAATCGGCACCGTAAACATTATGTTTTTCTTTAGTTCGTATACATAATATACCGCAAGTTTTGACAAAAACGCAAGATACGGCCTTACCGGAAAAGTCAACAGCACCATGTTGTCTTTTGCGAAATACAAAGATTTTACTAAGCCTATGGTCGAAGATATGACCGACAAGAAAAACAATAACGAAAATATTACCGTCATTACCGTTTCGGGAATATCGCCCACCAAAGAGAACACGCCCAAAATTTTAACGTAATTAAATATCAACGTACATATGGCGGTTATTGCCGCAAACTCCACGATAAGCCATACTATCTTAAACAAAGTTTTTCTAAACGAACGCACGAAACTAAGATCCAACTTTTCTTTAAGCTGCATCATAGTAAGCGTTTTTAGCTGACGTACCGCCTGTCTGAATTCTCCGCCGTTTTTCGTACCGATTTTAATCATGCTTTATTTCACCTATCGTTCGCATATAAAAATCTTCGAGAGGTTCGCCCGATTGTTCTATCTCTTTTAATGACATATTGCACATTATCGTGCCTTTTTTGATTATCGCTATTCTATCGCAAATTCTCTCCACCACGTCTATGATGTGGCTGGAAAAGAACACTATATTACCCTTTTCGGCATGAGCTTTCATGCACTCCTTTACCTGCCAGATGCTCTCCGGATCGAGACCGGTCAAAGGTTCGTCAAGTATCCAGACTTTGGGTTCGTGTACAAGCGCAGCCATAATTGCGATTTTCTGTTTCATTCCGTGTGAATACGTCTTCATCGGATTGTCAAACGCCTGACTGAGATAAAATCTCGTCACGTACTCTTCGATACGCTTGCTTCGCTCTTCTTCGCTTACGTCGTACAAATCGGCAATGTAATTGATGTATTCTCTGCCTGTAAGATTTTCATAGAGAGCATAATGATCGGGAACGAATCCTATTTGTTTTTTTGCGCCTACCGGTTGTTTTTCCACGTCGTAGCCGCACACTTCGATACTACCTTCGGTAATCGTTTGAATACCCACTATGCTTTTGATTATGGTGGATTTACCTGCGCCGTTGGGTCCCAAAAATCCGAATATCTGTCCGCCGTCTATCATTAGACAGGCATCTTTTACCGCATAAACGTCGCTGGTAGAATAACGCTTGGAAAAATTTTTAAGAATAAGTTTGTTGCTTCCTTCCGGATTCATCGGTTCCATACTACTCCTCCCCGCAAGTTTTACTTCGAGCGCAAGCCTGTCTGCCTTTATTTTTTTATTTCTTACCCCTATCTCCGTATAAAGATCGGCTATTTCAAACGCCTGTTCGTACAAAAACCACATTGCCAAAGAAATTACGACGTATACAAGGAAGAATAGCATCTGATACACGGGGTAAAATACCATCTTGTTTTTGCCTATATTAAACGACCATACCGTATTACGAAGATCTTCTGCCCATTGTCCTAACTTTTCGGCAATAAAGTCGCTGTTGGTAAAGAAAAAGTCTACGTCGGGATTGTAATTGCTACACCAGGCGTTAACAAACAATATCAACACGTAATACAGCGCAAATGCGACTAACGAATATATAAATTGCTTAAGCTTGGGTCTCGAAAAAATTCGCAACGACAACATAAGCACGGGCATAAAGAACGCACAATAATGATTTACCCAAAAGTTTATAACGCCTACGGATAGATAATTGGCAGTATCCCCCGTATTAGGCATAACCATTGCCAAAAACGCACCCATTACATTAATGAATAACGTAAAGTAGAACAGCTTGTCCCACTTGAACATAAGGCAGACAGGAACGATAAACATGGCTGTATTGCATAGATGCAACGGCCACGAACTCAAATCGGCTATGGATAATACAGTTACTTTGTAGCAGTACGAGATAAGCGCCGCTACAGACCAAAAAGTAAGCGCATATCTTCTGTGATCGTAATCTTGCTTCCTTAATGCAAAATGCACTGCAAAAGGCAACAATATAGCCGCATACAATACGATTCGATGATATATCGAGAATTCTTTAATCAATATGGTAGGACTGCCGTAGCCGAACAACACTTGTATGGCATAAGACGGCAAAGCCGACAACAACATCAAACCGAATACGCCCGAAGCCACCGCAAATTGCCTTCGATCGGTTTTTATTTTGCCTTCCGTTATTCCGAAAACAACTTCGCTAGCAACATAAGCAAAGAGTACGCCTACTTCTATGGCGTACAAAACGTCTCTCCAAAATAACGAGGACGCTTTCGTACCGTCCATAGCCGTACAAATCCAAGGAATAGTCGCCGCTGCGGCTATAGCTGCAACAGGTGCGAAATAATGCATTATTACCGACAAACTCTTTATCTTATCTTTGTAATACGGATAGGAAAAAACGACGATTTCTATGGCAAACGTAAGCCACAAAACTATCAGGGACAGTGCGGTTTTCGCTGCGCCGGTTGCGCCGAAAGGTGAATAACGATTAAGCCCTATCGTATCGGTTATGACAAATTCCCCTCCGAGGTAACGGAAAAAAAACAAGCCGACCAGCACTCCCGCCATCACCTTAAGGACAAGCTCTCTTTTGTTTTTCAGCAACCTCATCGCACATAAGCTGATTATGCACGACGCAGCCGCAATGGCGTAGTACCAACCCATACAGGCTCCTCCGTAGTCGGTAAAATACACTTTTACCTATACACTATAATCCTACGAATTTAGTATAACACGCATATCACAAAAATACAAGCGGTTTATTGTAACTTTTTTTTCATCCTTATGCCTACGACTCAAATTAGTACAATTTTGCCAAAAAACTAAAAAACCGTCACAACTTTTACAATAAAATCAAATTAATATAGATACATATCGACATTATGCCGAAAAATAAAGATTAATAGCTATAAGACTGTTCTTTTATACAGATTTCCGGCGTATAATCGGCATAAAAAACGCCGCCGTTGCTGCGGCAGCGCAAATACATTATATTTTTTGAAGCTCTATGGTAATCGGACCGTCATTATGTTGAATTATCTGCATGTCTGCGCCGAATACGCCCTTTTTGGTAGAAACCAGCTCGTTCATCTTGACGGCTGCGTAATCGTACATCGCTTTTGCTTTTTCAGGGACTTCCGCTCCGATAAAACTCGGTCTGTTACCGCCGCTCGTATCGGCGCACAATGTGAATTGCGAAATAAACAATACTTCACCGCCTACATCGATAACCGACAAATTCATCTTTCCGTTATCGTCTTCAAATATCCTCATTGCTGCGATTTTTTTTACCAAATAATCCGCCGAAGTCGATACATCTCCTTTTTCCACGCCTAAATAAACGCACAGTCCCTTATCTATTGCGCTAACGACATTTCCGCCTACATTGAGAACTGCGCTTTTTACCCTTTGCACAACCGCCTTCATCAGTTTAGCCTCCTTGCATTTCCTTCGTATTTAATCGGCTCTCCGTCCTCGAACACTACAAAACTGTCATTACCTATTGCGTAAGCGGGCGAAAAATTTCGGGCAACCGAATCGAACTCCGGGCGTTCGTCGTAATGCGGACACGCAATGCCCCTCAGATAACCTAACGCAGGCAGCAGTTTGTATTCGCTGCTTTCTCCTCTCATCATGTCGTAATCGGTGTAGGCCGTATCGAACCAACAAACTGCACCTGCCGAAAGCCCGCACAATATAACGCCCCTTTCATAAGCGTCCTTTATAAGCGTGTCTATTCCTTTCTGTTTCCAAACGTCAAGCATAAACTTCGTATCGCCGCCGCCCACATATACGCAGTCCGCTTTATCGAATTTCGCTTTTATGTTTTCAAAATCGTTTTCGCCGTACACAAGCAACCCTACTTCCGCCTTTATGTCAAAAATCGAAGTATACGTCTTACGAAAACTGTTAAAATACGGCATACTGTCATGGCTCGCCGTTCCCAAAAACAAAGCGCAGCCTCTTCCGCCTGCAGCTCGTCGTTTGATAAGTTCGGCTATATATCTGTCGGCAGCTATCGTCGTTTTGTCTTTAATAGAACCGCCGCCTATGGCTACTATCGTTTTTTTTACAATCGTTTCCACTATTGATACCTTCTCTATTATCGATTAGCGCTGACCTTGACACGTCGTCTTTGCAAAACTACGGCTATTCCGCACATAGTTACGGCAAATATTCCTACAAAAGTAAGCCCGCCAAAATTTACGGTTGCACAGTCAAATAAGCCCTTTTTCTCCCATGCGGCGTAAACGGTCACATCTTCTTCGCCGCTGCCGTCGTACGATATAGTACAGTCGGCGTCAACAAACCATCCGACAAAAGTATATCCTCGTCTTTTCGGAACGGGCAAATTTCGTTGTTCGTCATAACGATACCTTATAACGTCGGGATTTTCTCCGTTCATTGCGTCATACGTTACGGTTACGTATTCTTTTATCCACTTAGCGTACAAAACGACGTCGGCGTCCGGCATATCGAAGTCCTCGGCTACCTCCGTAAACTTGTAGTCCTTATACAATCCGAGCAGCACGTATCCTTGCTTAACCGGCGTAACGTCTGACAAAGCGACCCTGTCGCCGTAAGCAAATTCTTTTTGCTCTTGCTCTCCGTTTATTTTCACCTTGCTTACTATAGGAGTCCATCTTGCGTAAAGAGTACAACTTCTCGAAGGAACGAACGTTACTTCGCTGCCGCCATGCTCACTGTCGTACCACTTTAACGTATACCCTTTACGAACGGAAGAGGGAATTTTATCGCCAAACTTAAACTTTGCCGAAGCTACGGGCGAGCCTTCTCCAACTTCGAAAGAAATATCGTAATAAATTGCTTTCCACTTTGCGATAGCTTTGCCGCTGCCGAAGAAGAACGTTTCTTTTTTTACGCCTTCGTCATCAAACCAACCCAAAAATTCGTAACCTTCTTTTTCTATTTCGGGCGGAACAGCCTCCTGCGACATATCTCCGTTTTGAGCAGACACAAGTTTGCCGTCGCTGTAAAATTCTGACGTCCAGGTTCTTTCGCCAAAGGCAACTCCCTGCCATGCTACGAAGTCGAATCCGTCTGCGACGTTACGTTTGTCTATCGTTATGCTTGCCAGTGACGGATAAGGATGATCCCCGACTGCAAATGCCGAAAAAGGCACTTCGAGCGTAGGCGCTCTGTCCCCGTCATACTCTATTTTTTGAAGCATCGGACATTTTGCGAAAGCGTTGTAGCCGATACGCTTAAGCGAACTCGGTAAAGTCACGGTTTTCAGCGACGGTGAAGCGAACGCTCCTTCGTGTATTCTCGTGGTTCCTTCTTTGACCGTTAAACTTTCTTTGGAACCGCCATACGAAAGAAGAACAAGCTTGCCGTCGCCGCTATTTGCGTAAGTAGCCCCGTCGTATGCGACTTTAGTATAGTTAGCATATCTGTCGGCAGCCGCCTCGTATTTTCCACCGGACGTTGCGTAATTAAACGTCTTTTCGGTAAAAGTCAGCGCATCTTCTATAGCAAACACGGATTCGTTAAAAGCATAATCTATAACGCAAACGTAAAGCTTCTGGTCGTCCGAAGACCTTACCGTATTTTCGAAAGACGATACCGGGATATCTACCGATGCGTTTTCTCCGGCTCCGTCCCCGAATACAGGCGTATAAAAGTCATTGCCGTTTGCACTTACCAAATTGCCGTTGCTTAAGCAATAAAGTTTTACGGCTTGAACATAGTGATTATCGACTACGTCCAAAGTTATATTATTACCGTTTATTTTTGCGCTGCTAAGCATCGGTTTTTCGTAATCGACGGTAACTTTCATATCCGGTTCGTTACCGAAAAAGTCGTTATCGTACACCGAAGTCGCTTTCGCTTTGACGCTTAGTACCGTACCGCTCGGCAATGTACAGCCGCCGCAATCAAACTCGCCCGGAGTGAACGGAGCAGACAACGTCCACAACCCGTTTTTCGCATTTTTTGCGTAGCTTCGCGCAACTTTACGCACACCGTCGTTTTTTCCAGCAGTCCAGTACACTTCTCCGGTATCCGCATCTTCTATTTGCATATAAGCAGTGTTTACCGAACGTAATAAAGCCGTTTTGAAGTATTTAAGACTGCTGAGATTGTAAGTTTGATTGTTTTGATAGCTATAATTTATTGCAAGTTTTTTCTTATCCCCGCTTAAAATTTTATTTTGACTATCGGTATATGCTACGGTGTCGTACGGATACGCAAACTTACCCAAGGCACGGAGTTGAACGTTATTATCTTTATCGGCAAATTCAGCGTATAAGGCGCCGTCGTGAAGTTTTCCGTCGCAGTCATCGTATATTGTGTAATCGAACGCAGAAGCTTCGTTCCAATCGCCGTAAAAACCTAAAAACGGAATGTTGAGATTTGCTACGGATGCCGAACCCGTCAAATACACGAAGCCTTCTACAAACATGCCGTTACGAAAAGCCGCTAATCTGTTAATTTCTTCGTCTTCGCTTGACGGAAGCGACAACGTTACGTTTATCGTCCTACTTTCGCCGCCGGGTACGCTTACGGAAGTTATCGTTTCGCCTTCCGATTCAAAAACGGCTTTTATACTCTGCGATACAATCGCCACCGTCTTATCCAATGTTTCGTCTACGTAGTACATTTCGCCGTTGTATGTAAGCTCGGTACTTGCCTTTGCCGACAAAGAATACGTAACCGTGTCCGTTCCGAAGTTATTTACGTTAAACTTAAATTTGTACACTCCATTCTTCTCGGGATCGTCGCCAAGCTCAATCTTTGGCTTTTTGCACCCGTCCACGCTCAAATAAGCAGTCGTTCTTATTGCCTGCCGGATATTGGCGAATCCTGCACCTTGTACTCTCGGCGAATACGGAGCACCGCTTCCGCAAACGGTCGCCGTACACATAAGAAGTTCGTTTATTCGTTTTACCAACTCTGCTCCGCTTAAGTCCGGCCATCGTTCTTTAACTACCTGTCTCATTATCGCCGCATGTCCGGCTACCGAAGGTGACGCCATTGATGTTCCGCTTTTTGCCCCATACGCCGACGTCGAACCTGCTATAGCCGATTTTACAGACGAACCGAGGGAAGCTATTTCCGGCTTCAGCATAAGCTCGCTGTTAGGTCCCCACGAAGTGCTCGACGAATTCTTTTTATCGGCGGAAAAATTTGCTACCGCCATCATATCTTCGGCACTTGCCGGCGAGCCTACTGTAGCCGTATCCGGCAAATCGGATATGCCCATTTTCGACGAATACCAGTTTTTTGATGCTCTACCGCTGTTTCCTGCGGCGGCAATTACATTAACGCCTGCAGCCGTTGCCGCAGCCATGGTCTTATCCAAAATGGATGACTTCGCAAAACCCTGTGAGCTGGAAGCTATACTTAAGTTAATAACGTCGGCGCCCAACTTTACAGCATCTTCTATTGCGCTGCTGTATATGCTTACGGTTGTGTACTCGCTTTTGTCTTCGAATATCTTAAATATCATAAGCTGCGCCGACGGAGCTACACCGACAAATTTCGAACTGCCTATTTTGTTATTGTTTCCTGCTGCAATGCCCGCTACATGCAATCCGTGATCCGAATTCACCGCTAATGTAGCGTCACCGTCTCGATCGGCGTAGTCGTAAGAAAATACGATTTTGTTGTTCTTAAACAAACCGGCAGCGTCGAATCCGTCGTCTTTAGCTATTGTCAAAGAAGAAACGAGCTTGCTCGTATAATAATCCGCTCCCTTTATCTTGGCTGTTTCCGTATTTACAGCTCTTGCGTTGAAGGCTTCGTGATTGTAATTTATTCCCGTATCTAGAATAGCTATAACCTGACCTTCTCCCTTTTGCGCAAGGGAGCTTGTATCTATAATGTTGTTGTCGTTTATACGAAGCGCATCGGTGCCGGACGGAGTAGCCGAAGAATCATCGGAAGCGCAGGCATTTTCGTTCGTTTCGTCGCCTGCAGTATCCTCGGTAGGGATAATCGCTTCCAAATCGTCGATACTGCAGTATGCCTCGTCAAGTTCGATTTCGACAACTCCTTCTACCGAAAGAATATTTTCTATTTCGCCGTAATTTACCTTAGCCGAAAATCCGTTGAAAACAGCGGAGTAATCGGAAACGATTTGTAAGGAAGGCGCAGCTTTTTTTGACATACGTTTTACATTTTCTCTAACAGAAGCGAGTCTGCGCATTTTTAAAGCGGCACTGTTTCCGGTCAAAAAGGAGGCGAACTCTTCTTCCCTGTCTTCCGACGCATAAACGTCTGCCATACCGTCGCCTAATCTGACGATTATTCCCACTTCTTCGTCGGCGGCAAAATCGAGATCGAGCGACGACTCGTTAGGCAATACAGTGCCTTTGGTAACGTCGTAAATACCGCCGCCCGTAACATAAGCCACACTATTTGTTCCGACCATCGATACAGTCGATATTACGGAAGCTATAAGCATTATTGCCACAATTCTTACAAACGTTTTCATTACATCCTCCTCAGATACGTCCGATATGACATCGTATATTGTAACATATTATACAACTCAAATCAACAAATTTCCGTGATTTTTTGTTATAACGGCGATATTGTATATGCTAAGAAAAATAATCTCGCTTCTTGTGAACGTAATACTTTGCGTTATTTATTTGAATACTCAAAGATAAAAATAACATGGTATTTTTTAAAAGTTCGTTTTTGCCTCCGGCGCATAAAAAATTGCCGGCGAGAATAATCTCGTCGGCAATTCGTCGTTTCGATTTTTGCAATAAAATTAGTCAACGTATTCGAGTTTACCTGTAAAGTGGCGAAGTACGGGAGCTTCTTCAACTATTTTAAGTCCCTTTATCTCGCTTGCATGTTTTTTAACTTCGACAAGTGCGTCGATGATTACGTCAAGATGCGCTCTGGTGTAAACTCTGCGAGCAATACAGAAACGAGTGAATTCGAACGCCGATTGCTGCTCTTTATGCGTAACAGGATCTCTGTCAAGCATATAAGAACCGATATCGCAGCCTCTGATGCCGGCTTCTACGTACATTGCTACAGCAAGAGCCTGCGCAGGATACTGATACCAAGGAATATGCGGAAGAAGTTTTTTCGCATCGATAAAGATTGCGTGTCCGCCTACGGGAGCCTGATACGGGATACCTTCTTCGTCGAGTCGAGCGCCGAGGTATTCGAGCTGACCGATACGATAACGAAGGAAATCTTCTTCGATACCTTCCTTAAGGCCGATTGCCAAAGCTTCGAGATCTCTGCCCGACATACCGCCGTAAGTGATAAAACCTTCAAACGAAATACAACGCTGCTTAATCTTTTCGAATACCTTAGCATCTCGAGTACCGATCAAACCGCCCATATTTACTATAGCGTCTTTCTTGGACGACATCGTAAAATAATCTGCGCAATCGAAGCATGCCCTGATAATCTCTTTAACGGAAGCGTCTTTAAACTCGGGCTCTCTCATCTTAACGAACCAAGAGTTTTCGGCATAACGAGCCGCATCGATCATAAAGGGTATGCCTGCTTCTTTTGCGATTTTACTTGCTTCTCTGATGTTAGCAACGGATACCGGCTGACCGCCTGCGGAGTTATTGGTTATAGTCATTACGATAACGCCTATATTCTCTGCACCGTACTCTTTGATAAGTCTCTTTAATTTTTCACAGTCCATATTGCCCTTAAACGGAGCTCTGACCGAAGTATCCAATGCATCTGCATTTACACAGTCGATGGGTATAGAACCTGCCAAAGCGGTATGCGCTCTGGTCGTATCGAAAAACATGTTGGCTATAGCGTATTTTTTACCCTCCAAAAGAATGGGAAGCAAAACTTTTTCGGCTGCTCTGCCTTGGTGAACGGGCTGAATATAAGGCATGCCGAAAATATCCGTAGCCGACTCTATAACGTGCTGATAGCTAACAGCACCCGCATACGACTCGTCGCCGAGCATAACGCCTGCCCACTGATTGGTACTCATAGCGTTAGTGCCGCTGTCGGTAAGACAGTCGATATAAACGTCTTGAGCGTTAAGACCAAAAAGGTTATAATGTGCAGCCTTAATCTTTTCTTCTCTTTCTTTCCTCGTCAACATCTTAAGAGGCTCTACGCTCTTAATACGAAACGGTTCGGGAATATAAGTTGGTTTCATAATTTTCTCCTTATTTTAGTTTCTTACTTATTTTAACATTTCCCGTTTTGAATCGTCAACTGCCTAAAAAAGATTTACACAATTTTTGTATTTATTTTATATTTAATTTGCACATTATGCAACAAATCTTCTTTATTTCCGTAAAATTTGTATTGCTTGCCACTTTGCTTATAAAAAGCGTTTTGCAGCCCCAAAGCGTCGCAATCGAAATAACGACACTCCGTCAAAGCTCTTTCGATGCGTTCCTTAACCATCTCTTCGGCTCGCTTTTGCATCGCTTTTTTTATTTTAGCGTCGTTTATATCCTTATCTGCCCTTGCGACAGCCGCCCTCGTCTGAGTTTCCAAAACAAACCCGACCTCTATAGTAACGGTGGGAGCGTCGCCTAGGTCTGCTTTTAAAGAAAAACTTTTGTTCCTTATTTCGGTAGGAACGGAATCTATCTTTTCTTCGTCTAAGACAATATCGGATATCTCAAAAAATCCGCTGTCGCTTTTTTTGTCGAAAACCGTTATGCCCTTAGTCGCCTCTTCGCTCAGTTTGCCGACTCGCACCCCGTTTTTGAATAACGCAGCCCGTTCGATAGGCGCAAGCATCGGTGCTTTTGAGTTTCCGCCGCCATCCCCGTTACCGCTTATTCCGCCGTAAGCTTTCCCGTCAAACGCTACGATCGGCACAGTGCAGGAAGAACTCGGAAGATTGGTTTCCGACAAAAAATTCAATGCGGAAGTAACCTTAACAAACGCCGACTTGTCCGAAAAATTTATTACGTCATTAAGTCCCGAGCCGTTTACCATAGAAAATTCGTTAAGTTTTTCCATAAATTCCGTCGCTTCACCGTCACAGGTTAGCAATGTTATTTGCGGACTGATGTACCCGGCGGACAGCAAATAGTCGAGATGCTCGCTAAATCCCTTTTTGCTTAATTGCTCGCCTATAATCATTACGCCGCAATGAGACAGTTCCATTTCGGTTCCGGACATCTTTGCCAAATTGGCTAACGCCTCGGGGCAATCGGCTCCGGTTGAATTTATAGTAAGCAACTCCGCTCCGCCCTCTTTTTTTTGCGTAGCCACGATGAGTTCGATCGTCATTATAAGCTCTTCGCCTTTTGCGTCAAGTGCCATAACGCTTACAAGAGCTTTGTCGTCTATGCTCGCATTATCTCTTGCCGGAAATACGAACACCAAACAAGCGAATACAATCAACACTATTTTATATATCAGCGTTTTTTTCTTGTACATGCTTCCTCCTTTTTATCAAAGACGCCGTTATCAGGATAAGCGGAAGCAACACCTCCGTAAATATACATATATATCGAGGCCACCCCGTACAAAGACTCAGCAAAGAGCTTTTGTCCGAAAAGAACAGCTCGCACATTACCATAAGCACGGCAGCGGCGGCAATCGAAAACCAAACTATCTTTTTGGCTCCGAAGATAATTCGCAGGAATTCGGCTATTACATAAAAACTTATAAACATTTGTATAAACACCGATACTATCCATATGCAAAACACGGGAATATCGAACCTTCCGTACAAATAGCTGCCCGACGAATACAAAACCATATTGCTTAAATTATGTCCATATTCGATTATAGAAGGATAATCGCCGTAAGTGGCAAACATGACTATAGCAAAATACATTACCGCAACCGAAGAAACTGCGGCATACAGCATGTTTCTTGCTATAAATTTTTTTTCGGATTTTACCTCGCCTGTAAATACAAGTAGCACTGCAACGTCTCCGAACCACAACGGAAAAAGGCGCAAACACTCGCCGGTACCTTCGGTCTCTAACGGCATCAGTCCGCTTATATCCAAATTTTTTATAGTCAGCATAAAAAGCAGTATGAGCGCACCTACAACGAAGGGAAAGAACAACTGTGCCATTCGAGCGAACGACCGCAAACCCTTAAGCGAAAACAGCACAAACACTACAAGCAATGCCGCAAGCGACACTCCGAAGTCCACGCTGCCCAAAGTGGACGTACTAAAAAACATTCTTACTTCGCCAAGCATCAATACGAGCTTTATAAAAAGTATGACTATAATTACCGCCAATATAATCCTGGTTACAATCTTGCCAAAGACGCTCTGCATTACCTGCAAAAAGGTTTTGCCGGGATTAAGTTTTATAGCAATCAATACGAGCAGAATTTCCGACAACTCTATCAAAACGAAAATCAACATAGGTATCCACCCGTTTCTGCCTGCATAAATCAAAAACAAACCGGGAACCATAAATATTTTTAATGCCATAACAGACATAAAAATCAAAGCTGTCATTTGTTTTGAATTTACCGCTTTTTCCATCTTGCGCCTCCTTGCCTCGTATGATTGATATTGGGTATAGAACGAGGACGTGTTTTTATGGTATTTATCGGAGCTCGAACCAAAGAGTCGTTTAAATCGCTTTTTACATTAGGCGCAAACGGAGCCATATACGCTACGCCGAAATTATCTAACGTTACAAGTCTGTGCGAAATTACCACGGTTGCAATGAGCAAGCCCAAAAAACCGAACCATCCGCCGGCAATAAGCATTATGATGCGGATAAGACTCATAGTCCCTACTTGGTTAGGTACGGTGTAAAGCGAAATCGAGCTTAAAGCTACTATCATTACCGCCGGAGAACTTATCATACCGGCCTTTACCGCAGTTTCGCCAAGCACCAAAGCTCCCACTATACTCATAGCCATACCGACCGCTCTCGGCATACGAACGCTCGCTTCTCGTATTATCTCAAACAATATAAGCACAAACAAAACCTCGCTCAACGGCGGAAGCGGTATGCCCTCTATCGCATTTATAAGCGTAACCAAAAATCTGACCGGTATTACCTCTTGATGAAACATTTGAAGCGCAACGTAAAATCCGGGTAGCAAAATCCCGGTAACCAGCGATATCAAACGCAAAATTCGCAGAAAAGAAGAAAACACGTTACGCTCGTAGTAGTCTTCGCTGCTTTGAAAGTCTTCTATCATCAAAAAAGGCACTGTTATTACCGTGGGCGAGCCGTCCACTATTATTGCGACTCGTCCCTCGGCAAGTTTAGCGCACACTACGTCCGGTTTTTCACTTACGCCGCTTTGCGAAAATATTGAGTACGGATGTTCTTCTATAAGCGGCCTAAGATAATAACTATCGGTAACGCAGTCTATGTCCACGCTTCTGAGTCTTCTGCGCACCATTTCTATCATCTTAGGCGAAGCCACAGTAGACAAGTAAACCATAGCCACCGTAGTGGAACTTATACGTCCTATTCTCATTTTTTCCACCGCCAGAGCAGGCGTTCGCAGTCTGCGTTTTACAAGCGAAAGATTAGTCTTAAGATCCTCGATAAATCCTTCTCTCGGACCTCTCATCACCGTTTCGGTAGGTGGCTCGGCTATCGCTCTTTTTTCGTATTTGCGTGCGTTTATCGCATACGTTCGATCGCAAAACAGCAATGCATCGCCGGCAAGCAACGACTCCATCGCTTCGCATTTTTCCTCTATCGTGCGGACTTCGACCGAAGGCAAAAACGCACTTACTTTGCTCGTTTTTCCCGCCTTTTCCGTTGCGGATATTATCTCACGCAAGGCTTTGGAGTCCGAAAGATCGGTGTTTATAAGTAACGTCACGTTTCCGTCGGATAGTTTTATTTCTCTTTTTACGACTACGTCTTTCGTGGCAAATTCGTTTAACAGTTCGTTGGCATCCATCAAAACTATTATGCGTAACAAATAACGTTATAATCGCACCATACGAAAAAAACGATAACGAACACATAATTTCGTTATCGTTTTTTTTGTACGTTATATCGATTTAATTTTCGTCTTCGCTTTGACCCGAACTCATTTTCCCTTTACCGGACTCTGTCTCATCCGTAACGTCGGATTGACGTCCGCAGCCTGCTGATACCGTCGTCTTTGCTTTCTTTCGACGTTTACCGCAAAAATACACAATTAAAAATATTATGCCGGCAACGTAAGGAAGCAGTATCAATAACGGCAAAAGCAAAATCGCAGTCAGGTCGATATCGCAACCGAACGGATCTTTGTCACTACTTAGCACAAACGAAACGTATCGATCTTTGTAATCGAAATCGAATTCGTAGCCGTCATCGGTCTTTTTCCATTCGACATCGGAGTTTATCAAGTAATACTCGGTATCTACACTGCATTGTGCGCTCATAGTGGATTTCCATAATTTTGCGCCTACAACCGAAAAACCCAACGAATGTATATATCCGCCCATGTGCATTCGCAACACTCCTGCCGAACCATTTACCTCAATATCCGCTGTTTTGCCTGCGGGAACCGTAACGGAAAACTCTTTCCACTCGCAAACTCTCTCACTTTGAGGATTTTCCATAAGCGAACCGTCTTTGTTCGCAATTGCATCGATAAAAGCATTCTTCCAATCTTCTTTGTTGTCGACGCTCGAGTTAAATAATTCGGCGTAATCGTCTATACTCATGTCGTAGCTACCTACCTCTCTTACCTCTACGTTTTGAGGATTTACCTCCGAAACGCAAATAAGTTTGGGCGAAGCGCTGCCGTAATTACCGTCGGTTGTCTTAAAAAAAGCTACAGTGACATATCGGGTAGGATTACCGTCGCCGTCGATTCCGAATCCCACGCTGTTTTCGGTTATCGCAGCCACCTTGTTCTCGGAATAAATCGCAGCGTACAAATTGCTCGAATCCGTAGGCAATTCGACATACATCCTTTGAGCGGCTTCTACTCCGCTAACCAAAAACGTAAAGCACTTTACCCCTTCTATTTTCAGCGAAGGCTCGTTTCGATTTAATCCCTCTAATGCTTTTAATAGGTCATAATCTTCGCCTATATAAGAAATACGTTCTTTCAGCTCTACATAAGTGTCGCCGCATCTTACAACGTCTATCTGCGAATTACCTTTACTCGGTACCGCAAACTTTTGAGTAATGTCGGTTGCGGTAGAATTTTTTACGTCGTACTTAAACGTTACGTCCGCTTTGTCGTAGTAGCCGCGGGAAGAAACCGATCGAATTTCGCTATTGCTTATTTGAATCGAAGCGTAAGATAGGTCCAACTCCGTATCCCCTACGGGCATAATCGTATACGCAGTCGCAGTCTCAGAAAACTCCGGTCTCGATGAGACGCTTGTGTCGATTGCGCTCTCTCCGTATGCTACCGACGGAACAAATCCCCATGCGGCGACAGTCGCTATCAATATTAATGCGAACAGCTTTTTCATATACTACCCCTCTTAAAAAATTATTCAGGCATATCTGTCGGATTTTGCTCGTCGCTTTGCGTATTCTCCGGCAAATCGTTACTGTTTTCTTGAACTTTCGCTTTAACCGTCTTCGCCTCTTTAAATGCGTCAACACAGTCATCGACCGGGTAAATATAGTCGAATATAAGAGTACCTATTACCAGCGCATGCATTATAAACATAGGAATCGAATAGCGAGTAAAGAACAACACAAATATCAATATGCTCGGCACCAGGAAAATGTATTTACAAACAATCATGCCTACAACGTCTCTCTTCCTTGCATATCCTCTGCTTGCCATGCTTGACATAGCTACTATCAGACAGACAATCAGCAGTCCTGAAACTATAATCTGAACGGCAAAAGGAATGACAAGCAATATTGCAAAAGCCAAAGCTCCCAATGCGTCTTCCAAAGAATTTTCACCGTTTCCGGACGATATCTGTTGATCCACATACTCTTGATAATTTACCAAAAACATCGCTATCGCACCTGCCGCAACGACTATTGCAATTATGCAAAGAGCAATTTGCCAAGCGCGCCATCTTTTCGCCTTTTTCAAATCTATTCTACTCATTTTCTTCTCCTTGTTGCCAATAATTACGTATAATTACATATTCGATTATACGCACTATACTAATTATACGCACTATACTATTAATATTGTATCATATCAAAAAAGTTATGTCAAGACCTGCATGTTATACTATTATTTACCGTCATTTTTAGCTCTAAAACAACTTATTGTGCAAAAAAAACGCATTTGACATGCAAATACGTTTTTTCGTTATAACCGCTTATTATTTTAACTGCTTTATTGTTAAGCTTTCTCGACTATACCTCTCCCCGTTTCGGGATCGAAATCGTCGTTTTCCAAAAACTTGCAATACTCGGTATACTTCATAGGTCTGGCGTAATAATATCCCTGTATTACCTCACATCCGAGTTTTTTGAGCTTATAGTAGTCTGCTTGCGTTTCCACTCCTTCTTGAGTGACCTTCATGCCCATATCTTTGACAAGCTGAATTACGCTTTTTAGCAACATATAATCTCTCTGCCGAGATATTCCGTCCGTAAGAAAGAATTTGTCCAATTTG
This sequence comes from Firmicutes bacterium CAG:552, assembly GCA_000435495.1. Classification (GTDB taxonomy): domain Bacteria; phylum Bacillota; class Clostridia; order Christensenellales; family Pumilibacteraceae; genus CAG-552. Next base: position 38,412 of record FR884030.1, read on the forward strand.
ATTTCGTCTATTTCGAGCGCTTTAAGCGTATTGTACGACGAATATCCGGTACCGAAGTCATCGAGAGAACAATTGAAACCATTTTGTCTTAACCGCTTGACCGTGTAAGCGAGATACTCGTTGTTTTCGTACGCAAAACTCTCCGTAAACTCAAGCGTGATAAACTTATCCGGAACGGCGAATTTCTTTTTTATCTTAGCGTAGTAATCGACAAAGTCGCCTTGAGTAGCCGTTACTCTGGAAACATTGACGGATACCGGATAAACTTTTTGTCCCTTTTCTATAGCCTGAGATATATCTTCGCAAGCTCTGTAAAATACAAATCTGTCAATTTTTACGACAAAGCCGTTTACCTCGAACAACGGCATAAATTCGTCGGGACAGCGGTAATCGCCTATGGACGAATCGAACCATCGAATAAGCAATTCACAGCCGTCCATTCTTTTTTTAACGATGTTGTACTTAGGCTGATAAAAAACCCAAAACTCTCTGTTTTTCAGCGAACTCTCCATTTTGCCTTCGATTTCGGCTTTTTTAAGGAAGTCGCTGCGCAAAACGTCGCTGTAAAAATTGTATGTTACCAGACTTTTATTTTCTTTGGACGAATCCTTAACGACCATTGCCTTGTCTATCATTCTCGGCACGGACTGAGCTACGTTTTGCTCCACCTCGTAGATACTGTAAGTTATCTTAATCTTGTAGTCGTCGAAGCCCGAATAGTTGCCTATAGACAAATAAACGGAATTAAGTCTGTCGATAAGAGCCTGTTTATCTTTGTAGTGCATAAGCAAGGCGTATTCTCCGTCTGCGATATAGGCGTAAGTTTCGTCTATTACAAGCGCATGCTTATACATGTTTCTCGCATACTTAAGCAAATCAGAGCTTGCATATTCGCCGAACTTCTCCATAATAAAGTTAAAGTTATTTATCTTAGCTACGATAATCGCAAACTGAGTGGCCTTATTCCTTTCGAGAATTTCCTGAGTATCACGTTCGAATTTCAGTAAAGTCGGACAATTTAGGATGGGATTTATTGCGCCGATTTCATATATACGTTTTGCGATTTTGCGTCTGTTAAGAATAAACGATACGGCTACCGTTATCATCATCAGAAAGAATGCGATCATCGTCGCCCAAATGCTACCTATGAGTTCGTATCCTTCGCCGTAAATTTTGTTTACGTTATAAAATGCGCTTATTACCAATCCGTTGGACTTAAGCGCAGTAACTACGTATTTGTTCGAGCCGTACGTAACAATCTCCGAACCTTCTTTCAAAAAAAGCGCCTGCGTTTTCCTATAGTCGCTGTCTCCGAGAATAGTCCCGTACGTATCCGAGAAAGTGGCGCCTATCGGGAACTTTTCCCCTTCGTCGACCGATTGAAGAATTCTGCCGTCAAGAGTGCAAAGCACTGCAAACTCCGGATAAACGAATTTATCTTCGATTGTTTTATAAAGGTCGCTAAACGAATCTGTTACAATGGATTTATTAAAAATCAAACCTATTTTACTTACTCTTCCGGTAGGTACGGATGCAATAAACGCAAAACACGTTTGATTATCAAGTCGAATCGGTTGAGTCAATCCAGCATCGCAATCGGATATAATATTTCTTTCGACGGCGATGTTGTATCTAAAGTACTCTTCTCCGTCCGCTATGTACCTCAGCTGTTTAAAGTACTTGTTTCCGCTCAAATAAGCGTTTACTCTGTCTATAGCCGCAAAAATATCTTCGTCGCTCTCACAGTCGGCAAAAAATCCGGCTGCCACGTCGGCGGTACCTAGCGTATCGTCTACACAATAATCCACCAACAGCCGTTGCTTAAAAGTATAAAGTTCGGCGTTATCCTTTGCTTGATTGTCTACGCCGACGGAATATTGTCGGAGCAAAACTACGATATTAAACAAAAAAATCAAGCAAACAAAAATAATAACCGCAAAAAGTATTTCGGCGCCGTGTTTTTTCAAAAAAACAATCATATTTTACCAATTAAACGTTGTCGAGCTTTGCTTTGATCTCTCTCAGCCGTTCTCTTCGTTTGTTTATTTCTTGGGTGTACATATTAAAATAATCGGTATCGTCGTCGGACGGAGTAGAATTAGTCAATATTGCCTCTACTATGGCAGCTTGCGGTCTTGCTCTTTTCGCCTCGAGCTGCTCTATCTCAAGCAAACACTTTTTGTATTGCTTCTTTAGCTTTAGTTTTTCAAACATGGACTCATCCCCCTTTATTATTTTATACTCGTAAAGCTCAAATGTCAACGATTTGATGCCGATAAGCGGCGTTTTGCACCCCATTGAACAAATTTCACTAAGATCGACCGCCCGACTATGATTTTTTTTGACTGTCTGCCGATGCGTCCGACGTTAAATTACCGTTTTCCGCCTTAAGCCTCTCTACTTCTTCCTTTACGAGCAAATCGATTTGACGGCGACGTTTATCCTCTTTTTCCTTCTGAGCCTCTTTAATTCCCGCCACGATGTCGGGAATATAGCAAAATGCGCACAAAAAGGCAAACAACGCTATGCACAAAATTAAGCCGTAGCCTCTGAAAAACAACCTACCTATAAACGTAAGCGCATTTAAATTCTTGACGTATACACCGACCACGTCGCTCTGAGCCACCGTCCAATCGTCAACGCCCGAATAAATGCTATCGCCTTTTGTCAAAAACGAGCCGTCCTCGGTAACGTCATAAACTCTGTGCGTAACGAGTTTGCCATACATCTGCGAGCCTTGTTTGTTGCACAAAAACGTTATAACGTCTCCTTTTTTTACGTCGCTCCCGTCGCTCTTTTTAAGTAATACGTAACTTTGCGCCTCTATTGTAGGCTCCATAGAACCGGTAATAACCCACATGCAACTGTGCCTGAACAAAAACACCGGTTTACCGTTATACTTACCTATAACCATAGCAAGCACTATCGTCAAAGCGAGCAAAGACATAATTACGTCGATAATCACTTTTGCCGCAGTCCTTCTATGCTTTTTTTGAGTAGACTCGGTCAATGTTTCCACCTCTATCTCCTCTTGGAAAACAAGCTTTTCACTTTCGCAAAAAATCCCTGTTTCCTTTGTTTTTCCTGTTTGCCGCTGTCCGAAGATGCACTTAACGTATCAGAGTTTTTCGTTATTTCGTTATCTATGTTTGTTGCGTCTCCCACACCTGCGGTTTCTTTGACAACCACATTTTCTTTGACGGTATCAGGCTCTTT
>FR884031.1:0-29564 GCA_000435495.1 Firmicutes bacterium CAG:552
TTTTCTTACAAGAAAAGTAAGTTAAGCGAGCAATGCCAAGGCAATATTGCTGTAAATGATAAGCGAAAGCGCATCGACGAGGGTGGTAATAAACGGGGAGGCAACGACTGCGGGGTCGAGTTTTAATCGCTTTACGAGCAAAGGCAAAAGTGAGCCGATAGCTTTAGCGATAACAATGGTAGCCATAAGCGACACTGCGACAACGGCGGCTATAGGTGCCATTTGAGCAATACTCAGTATGTTGCCGTCCGGTCCCGAGGAATAAAGCCTGTCGAGAAAAACAAGTTTTAGAAAGCACACTGCGCCCATGCTCAGTCCGAGAAGCAAAGCGATGCGTAATTCTTTAAACAACACCTTTAAAGCGTCTTTAGGCTCAAGCTGTCCTATAGCAAGTTCTCGAATAACGGTAACGGACGCCTGACTTCCGGCGTTTCCGCCCGAATCCATAAGCATAGGGATAGAGGCAAACAGCACCGTCGAGATACCGAGCAAAATATTTTCGTACTTACTGATAATCAATGAAGTAACCGTAGCGCTTATCATAAGCAGTAGCAGCCAGGGAAGTCTGCCGAGATATAACCTAAAAACGCCGGTTTTCAGATATGGTTTTTCGTTGGGAACGATAGCGGCAATTTTGGCAAAGTCTTCTGTGTTTTCGTCTTTGAGGACATCCAATGCGTCGTCGAAAGTTACTATGCCAACCAAACGATTTTCATTATCGACAACGGGCATGGCGATGAAACCGTACTTGGATATTTCTCGGGCAACGAATTCTTTGTCATCGTGCGTATTGACTTTGATTACTTCAGTTTGCATTATGTCGCTTATACGGGCATCCTTAGCACTCAGAAGTAAAGTCCTCGCAGATACGACGCCTATCAACAAACGACTGCTGTCGGTGACGTAGCAAGTGTATATCGTCTCCTTATCGATACCGGTGCTCCGAATCTTTTCAAAAGCGTCGCCTACCGTGTCAGAACATTTAAGATTTACGTATTCGGTCGTCATTATCGTACCCGCACTGTCTTGCGGGTACGCAAGCAATTTATTTATAGTGGTTCTTGTTTCGGCGTCGGCAAGAGATAACATTCGCTTTACTATCGCCGCCGGCATTTCCTCTATAATGTCAACGGTATCGTCTACGAATAATTCCGAAACGATGTCCTTTATTTCGTTATCAGTAAAACTTTCGAGTAAAGTTTGTTGCATTTCGGAATCCATCTCTACAAAAGTCTCCGCAGCAAGGTCTTTGGGTATAATACGATATACGAGCGGCAAAATTTGCTTGTCGAGATCCGCAAGTATTTCAGCAAGATCTACCGCATTCATTTTAGAGAGGAAATTTTTTAATTCGAAATATTTTTTTTGCGAAATAAGTTCGTTGATTTTTTCGGAATTTTCGATAATTTCTTCCGTGAGGTTGTCTTTACTCATAATTCCTCCTTTATACTTATAATATTTAAAAGTCAAGCGTGCGGAACGATCTTTAAAAAGTATAACAATTCGAATTTTTTTTGTCAATGCAAAAAAGCAAAAATCGTTGACAAAGCTACTCTTTTGTGTTACAATACGCACACTGAATCGAAAGGATGACTGACGATAAAGGAATCGGTAAAGATAGTAGCTTATGCTTTTTAGTTCATAGATTCGTCCGCCGTCCTTTCCTTTCGATTGCGGTCGATTTTTTTTGGAGGCGAAGACGACGTGAACAGAATAGCAATAATAGGTATTATCGTGGACGATTATTCGGCGGCAGAGCAAGTCAACGCCGTTTTGCACGAGTACGGCTCATTCGTAGTCGGCAGAATGGGAATACCGTACAAAGACAGAGGAGTTAACGTAATAAGCGTTATAGTAGATGCTCCGGCAGACGTTATAAACGTTATCGGAGGAAAATTGGGCGCAATAAAGGGAGTAAGCGCAAAAAGTTTGTTTAAATAGTTCGACGCCATTAGCCGCTTGACGAAAGCAGAATTTTGTTAAGTCAGGTAAACAAAAATCATTAATTACGATTATTCCGCCGCAAGGCGAGATAAAATAAAAGCAAAAAAGGAAGATTTTATTATGAAAAAGTTTATTACAATCGTTCTGACTTTGATGCTTGCCTTAGTAATGTTTGTAGCATGCGACGACAAGCCGGAAACAAAGCCCGAATACAATGTGTTTATGCCTGACGGCGCACCCGCTCTTTCGCTCGTATCGCAGTTCGACAAAGCGGAAATCGCAGGTTATAAAGTTAATTTTACCGTGGTGCCGGCAAGCGCAATCGCTACGTATTGTATGAGCGAGCAGGCGGATCTGGCAATATTGCCTACCAACGCTGCTGCTAACGTGTACAACAAAGGTAAGGCATATAAGTATGTTGCCGCAACTTCGCACGGCAATTTGTTCGGAGTCGGTAAGAGCGAGCTTGCTTCCGTGCAAGACCTCAAGGGCAAAGTAGTAGGCGTAATAGGACAAGGTCAGGTCCCCGATATGATGATGCGTGCCATTTTTGCAAAGAACGATATCGAGATTGTAGTGGGCGAGTCGGGCGCAACCGGAGTAGAGGGCAAAGTTACTTTGGTGTATGCAGCGGACGGTCCCACCCTTATGCCGCTAATAAAGAAAGGCACAGTGGATTTCGGCGTTTTGGGTGAACCGGCGGTAACGACGGCGATAAGCAACAATATAGGCGTACTTGCATTTAACGTTCAGGATTTGTACGGCGCAACCGGCTATCCGCAGGCGGGACTTGTAGCAAAAAACAGTGTAGAAGACGAATTTTTGACGGCTTTTCTTGACGCAATCAAAGCCGGTGAAAAATTTGCCGAAGAAAATCCGCAGCAGGCTGTTACTCTTATCGGATCAAAGATGTTAGACGGTTCGGAAAGTTCGATAAAGGCTCTTAGCGCCGAAACGGTAAAAAGATGTAATATTAAGATAGTTCCCTCCGGCGAATGTAAGCAGCAGGTATTGGATTTGCTTACGGCTATATATCAAATCAAAGCCGAGGCGGTGGGCGGAAAAGTTCCCGACAAGGCGTTTTTCAGAGCCTAAAAATAATTTAAGAGAAGACTAATGAATCGAAAGACGAAAGAAATATATAAGAGCGTGTTGTTCCCTATAGGCGTTTTGTTGTCTGCGCTGTTGATATGGGAAGTCGCCTCGATTGCATCGGGTAAAGCCGAAGGCTCGCCGACCTCAACAATGCGTGCCGTAATGGTTTTGTTTGGGCAGCAGACTTTTTGGCGTGCGCTGTCGGCAACACTGCTCAGATCTCTTATTTCTTTTGCCGTGTCGTTTCTGTTTGCGCTCATATTCGCTATTATGTCGTCAAAAGTCGATACCGTAAGGCGAATTTTGGCTCCTATAATTACTACTATACGTTGCGTACCGACGATGGCGGTAGTGCTTATACTGATAGTTACGTTTAAAGCGTCGGTAGCTACGGTTATAGTAGGGATGTTAGTGTTGTTTCCTACGTTCTATTCGGCTCTTTTGCCGGTAGTCGATTCTGTAGATAAGCAAATGTTAGAGGCAGCCGAAGTTTACGGGGCAAACGGTTGGCAAAAAATCGTGTACGTGTATATGCCGTATATGCGCAATGCCGTAATCGAAAACGCTCTTTCGGGTATCAGCCTTGCTATTAAACTTATTGTTTCTGCCGAAGTAATTTCGCAAGCAGCTCGCAGTATCGGCATGATGATGCAAGATTCGAGAATGTATCTGCAGTCGGACAGATTGATTGCATTGACGTTAGTAATAGTATTTATATGTATCTTAATAGACGGCGTGGGCAAACTTGTTTGTTCCGGACTCAAAAAACCTAACAAAGAATAAAAAGGATAAAGTAGGACAGCTCACAACGGTTTAACGGCGATTATCTGTTTAAGATACAGATATGCCGAAGAGAACGATATAAATATAATATAAAAGAACTCGGTAAAATGGGGTGAACCCAAAAAATCGGGTTCTTTTTTTGCGTCGAAAAATTTGATTTTCAAAAAGGAAAAGGAAGTAACTTTTTTGCTGAAATCGACAGTTTATATGGAGCGGAGCGTTTTCTTTACAAAATCTTTACATTTACTTAACCGAAAAGTGATAGTTCGAGATTATACAAAGCGTTATAATACGGACGTAATGAAACGAAAAAGGAGAACAAAAAATGAAAAAGATTTTTACGATTTTACTTGCATGTGTCGTTATGGTATGCGGCGCAATCGGATTTTCCGCATGCAACGGTGAAAAAAACATCACTGTTGTAGCCAGAGAACAGGGTAGCGGTACCAGAGAAGCATTCGATAAGGTGGTTACCGACGGAAACGGCAACTTCCTCGAAATGAGTGTAGACGGAAAGAAAACATATAAGACTACCGCAAAAGCAAATCTTCAAAATGAGACGGGTACCGTTATGAGCAAGGTTTCGAGCGATAAAAATTCGATAGGCTATATTTCGCTCGGTTCTGTAAACGATACCGTGAAAGTGGTTAAAGTAAACGGAGTTATGCCGTCGGCGGAAACCATATTAAACAAAAGCTACGCCATCCAAAGACCGTTTGTAGTTATGACCAGCTCCGAAGTAGCTCTTACAGACGTTGCAGCCGACTTTTTGCTCTACTTAAAGAGCGGCGCAGTCGAAGCTCATGCTCAAGCGGCTGGATGTATTTTCTTGGCAGATTCGACGCAAAGAGCGAATGAGGGCGAAGCGGCAATCCCCGTAGAAAATTATACGCCTAAAGCTACGTTTCCTTCGGGTGGCAAAGTTACCGTAAACGGCTCTACGTCTATGGAAAAGTTCATCAAAGAAGCTATGAGCGGCTATGCGAAACTTTATGGCAGAACTGCCGACGAAATATTCGACCTCGATTTAAAATCGTCCTCAGTCGGCAGAACGGCAGTTCATAACGATAAAAACGGTAGCGTAATAGGACTTTCTTCCGCAAGCGTAAAAGAAGACGGCATTAACAGCTTTAACGTTTGCTTGGATGCGGTTGCCGTAATCGTCAACAAAAGCAACGAAAGCATTAACGACCTTACGCTTGCACAGCTCTACGATATTTACAGCGGAAAGATAACGAAATTCAGCGCAATAGTAGGTTAAGCAGGTAGATATGATTACCACTGAGATTAGAGAAAAAATTACTAAGATTAAAGAAAAAACAGGTCAGACGATATTTACGGTGGCAGCGATTATTTGCGTAATCGCTGTTGCCGCTATTTTCGTTTTCATGTTTATCAAAAGTCTTCCGGCATTTAACAAAATAGGCGTATTCGATTTTATATTCGGAGACAATTGGGCGCCTGACAGACTGGATAAATTCGAAAACGCAACGCTCTCCGGATCTTACGGTATATTCAAAATGATTATCGGCACATTGGCAGCTACCGTAGGCGCTCTTTTGATAGGCGGCACTATCGGATATTTTACGGCGGTATTCCTTGCGTTTTATTGCCCGACAAAGTTAAAGAAATTATTTTCTTCGACAATAAATTTGCTTGCGGGAATCCCGTCCGTAGTTTACGGTTTTTTCGGTATCGTGTTTTTGTTGCCGCTGCTGTCAAACGTTGCGCCTAATGACGGAAGCGGACTTTTTGCGACGTCGCTAATCTTGGGCATAATGATTATGCCGACGGTAGTTTCGCTTTCAAAAACGAGCCTCGAGGCTGTGCCGAGTTCCTATTACGAAGGGGCTTTGGCTCTTGGAGCGACGCACTCTCAAGCGGTTTTCGGCACTGTAACTTTAGCGGCGAAATCGGGAGTAACCGCCTCTTTGGTATTGGGAATCGGCAGAGCTCTCGGCGAAACGATGGCGGTAGTAATGGTAGCGGGAAATTCCGTCGCTTATCCCGATACGCTGTTCAACAGTTTCAGAGTGCTTACCGCAAATATAGTTATGGAAATGGGCTATGCCGGCGAAGTGCAGCAAGGTGCGCTTGTCGCTACGGGCGTAGTTCTGCTCGTGTTCGTACTGATAACCAATCTTGTGTTCGGAGCAATTTCAAAACGGGCAATTAAGGGAGCCGTGGAAGGTAAAGGTATTTTTGCTAAAATTTTCGGAAGAAAAAATTCAAAAAAGGGGAATGCGCTTCTGACAAAATGCAAGGACAAAATAGCGGAATTCAAGTACAAAATCAAAATAGCCGACGTAGGCGCTGCGGCGTCCGTAGCGGCCGGCGTGTTTTCCGGAGTAGTGCTTTTGCTTGTAATCGGATTTATTTTTGTAAAAGGTGCGCCGACTCTTGTGACAAATCCTCATTTGCTTTTCGGGAAGTATGAGTTTGCAAGCGAAAAAATTACCATTTTTCCTTCGATTGTTACTACGCTTATGACAGTAGCGCTGAGTTTGGTTATCGCAGTGCCTGTCGGACTTTGTACGGCAATTTTCCTAAACGAGTATGCAAAAAAAGAAAATTTCTTTATTAGAATCATCCGTGGAGCAATTGACCTCTTAAACGGCGTTCCATCTATCGTATACGGACTTTTCGGTATGATAACGATAGTGTCGCTTCTTGGCGGCACGAGTTCGATTTTGGCAGGCACCCTTACGATCGGCATTATGCTGCTTCCCACTATAGTGCGCTCGACGGAAGAAAGTTTAAAGTCTGTGCAGGATAGCTTAAGAGAGGGTAGTTTTGCGCTCGGAGCGGGTAAAATGCGTACGATATTTAAGGTTGTACTGCCTTCGGCTATGCCGGGAATACTGTCTGCGATTTTGTTGAGCATGGGCAGAGTTATAGCCGAGTCTGCGCCGTTTATATATACCATGGGATCGGTCATATCTGCAACGCCTACCGGCTATCTAGACAGTAACGCTACTCTTGCAGTTGCGCTTTACAAACTTTCGGGCGAGGGTTGGTACGTAAACGAGGCGTACGCTACGGCTGTGGTATTGATTATTCTTGTTTTAGGCCTAAATGTTTTGGCAGAACTTATTGTAGGAAAGCTGAACAAAAAATTAAAGGGAGACAAATAAATGAAGAAGATAAAAACGACATACGAGTACGGACAGAATATTTCTGTAAAAAACGCCAATCTTTGGTACGGTGATTTTCACGCTTTAAAGGATATCGACGTGGAAATCCCGGAAAGACAGGTTACTGCGTTTATAGGTCCGTCCGGATGCGGAAAATCCACGTTTTTAAAGTGCTTTAACCGTATGAACGACTTGGTGGAAGGCTGCAAAATAGAGGGTAAATTTTACGTCGGAGATATCGATATTTACGGAAAGGTGGATATAAACCAATTGCGTAAAAACGTGGGTATGGTATTCCAAAAACCTAATCCGTTTCCGATGAGCGTGTTTGATAATATCGCATACGGAGCGAGAACTTTTGGCATAACCAAGCATGCCGATCTTGACGAAATCGTAGAAAAGTCTTTGCGACAGGCGGCTATGTGGGACGAACTTAAAGACCGTCTCGGCAAATCGGCGTTGGGACTTTCGGGCGGTCAGCAACAGCGACTTTGCATCGCTCGCTCGCTTGCGGCAAATCCAAAGATATTGCTTATGGACGAGCCGACGTCTGCGCTCGATCCTATATCCACAGGTAAAATAGAAGAACTTATGGAAGAACTAAAAAAAGATATTACCATAGTTATCGTAACGCACAATATGCAGCAGGCTACTCGTATCGCAGATAAAACAGCATTCTTCCTGCTCGGCGAACTGGTAGAGTACGGCAACACCGACGATATATTCACTTCGCCCAAGGACGAACGTACCGAAAGATATATTACCGGTCGTTTCGGTTAATACTGTCGGAATTATTGATTTTTTATTTAGAAAATGGTATAGTTAAGGAGTAAAGACAATGTCAATAAGAAAAATATTCGAAGAAGAACTTTCACAGCTTAAGACGGAACTCGTAGAGATGTGTCGTCTTACGGAGCAAATGATAAGCGACGCCATCGAAGCGCTCGTAAATCGTGACAGAGAACTCGGAAAAAGTATTGCCGGCGCAGATAAGCGAGTTGACGAGTACGAAATGGATATAGAAAAACGGTGCATGCGAATTCTTCTCAAGCAGCAACCCGTGGCGAAAGATTTCAGAGAGGTGTCTACGGCATTAAAAATGATAACGGATATCGAACGCTTTGGCGATCAGGCAAGCGATATCGGCGATTTGGTTTGTACTATGCCGGGCGAAAAATATATTAAAAAGCTGAATCATATTACTGCGATGGGAAATCTCGCCGTCAGAATGGTCAGAGAAAGCGTAAATTCGTTTATCAATAACAACGAAGCTCTTGCCGACGAGGTAATTAAACTCGACGACGAAATGGATGAATTGTTCGTAACGGTAAAAAACGAACTTATCGAACTTATCAAAAAAGACGGTAACAACGGAGATCAGGCAATAGAGCTTATGATGGTAGCAAAATATTTGGAAAGAATAGGCGATCATGCCGTAAACGTTGCCGAATGGACAAAATATAACGAAACCGGAGTGCATGTAAAGATTTAATGAAGGAACTTATTTACATCGTAGAAGACGACGAAGGGATGCGAGAGGTTTATCAAGGCGCATTCGAGGACGCATACGAAATCAAACTTTTTGAAAACGGTAAAGATTTTTTTTATGCGTTTGCTGTAAAAAAGCCCGACCTTGTGATATTGGATATAATGCTGCCCGAAATGGACGGTTTTACGATTCTGACCAAAATTCGTGAGATGGATGAGCGGATTCCCGTTATTTGCGTAAGCGCAAAGTCGGATGAGGTCAGCTTTGTTAAAGGTCTTAACAGAGGCGCAGACGATTATATGGCAAAACCGTTTTCAGTGCTGGAGCTTATGGCAAGGGTAAAGACGAATTTGCGCCGAGCTAAGCTTTATATTACGAGTGCAGACGGGTTTTCAATCGATAACAACCTTTATAAGGCGTTTTATAACGGCACCGATTTGGGACTTACGATTAAAGAATTTAAACTTTTAAAAATTCTTATAGGAAAAGCAGGTGTCACCGTAGAGCGAGAAGAATTGTTTAGAGACGTTTGGGGAGAAGATTATATGGGCGAAACGAGGACGCTCGATATGCACATCGCCGCAATTCGCGAAAAAATCAAACAAGCAGGAGGAAAAGACTGTATCATTACCGTCCGCAGTATAGGATACAGATTTCAAAATAAATGAAAAAGAAAACGTTATTTCAAATTCTTGCGCTTACATTCGTGTCGGTAACGGTGATGTTTATTTTCGGTATCGTTGCCGTGGACATAAATGCGAAGTCGATGTTAAGAGAACGTCTCGCAGAAGAGACCGAATTGGCTTGCGCACTGGTGCAAACCGAAGAAGATTTTGCTAATTTCGCACAATATTCGGACGACGTAGCTTTTCGTGTAACGATTATAGATCTTAGCGGCGAAGTGCTTTACGAAAGCAGCACCAAAGCGCCTCTCGAAAACCATATCGACAGAGAGGAAGTAAAATACGCTTTGGCAGGCAATTCTCAAGTCGTGGAGAGGTATTCGCAAACGTTCGAATGCGATATGACGTACTATGCGCTAAGAACAACGCTTGCCGACGGAAAAGAAATCGTTGTGCGCTTAGCAATAAAAAGCAGCCGAATCAACGGATACCTATGGGTAGTTCTTCCAATTTTGATTGTCGTTTTGATTGGATGTTTTATTTTTTCGATAGTTATTTCTAACTTATTGTCGGCAAAAATGTCCGGCAAAATTACCGAAGTCGGGGACAGCTTGCGCAGCCTTAACGATGGAAATTACGTTCCCATAAAAACGAATTCCGGCGAACCCGAACTCTATTCAGTATTAAATCAAATTAACGAACTAAACGCAAGCGCTCATGCGCATATAAAAAGCATGAAAGAAACGAGTGACAAGTTAAATACGGTACTCGCAAACGTTTCGCAAGGCATAGTCGCAATCGACGAAAACAAACGAATTATATTTGCAAACAAAAGCATTGTCGATATATTCGGCGCATCCGAAAATCTTGATGGCAAAGATTTTATTTATCTTATCGACGATTTGGCTCTTTGCGAAAAGATTTCTCGACACTTAGGAGAGAATTACACGTCCGAGTACGGCTACAAGGGCAAAGATCTTTCGGTAGTTATTCGCAAAGCAGAAAACAACAGCGACGACGTGTATTCTATCGTAATTATTACCGACGTCACAGACGAAAAGGCGGTGCAACGGCAAAAAAGCGATTTTTTTGCCAACGCTTCGCACGAACTGAAAACTCCGGTTGCGGTTATGCAAGGGTTGTCCGAATTGCTTTTGTCTAAAGATATACTGGACGAAGGCTCAAAAAAACAGGTGGCAAGGATTCACAGCGAAAGCGTCAGGCTTGCGTCCTTGATAACAGACATGCTTGAGCTGAGCAAATTGGAAAACGGCGATTCAGTCGATGCGGTTTATTCGCCTGTCGACATAAAAGCCATAGCCGAAGAAGTCGCTTCGGGATTATCTCCGGAGCTAAAAAAGAAAAATATTACTTTAGAAATATTCGGAAACGGGACGGTTACGGCCGACGGCAAAATGATTTTCGAGATAGTGGAGAATTTATGCTCGAACGCAGCGCATTACAACGTCGAAAACGGCAAAATTACCGTTACGATAAGCGAAAACGATAACGAAACCAAGTTGACTGTGGCAGATACGGGCATAGGTATCGAAAAGGAATATATTCCCCGATTGTGCGAAAGATTTTATCGTGTAGACAAGTCTCGCTCCAAGAAAACGGGAGGTACGGGATTAGGTCTTGCAATTGTTAAACACATTTGTGCTTTATATAACGCCGAACTTTCTATCGAAAGCGAAGTCGGCGTAGGAACGACGGTAAGCGTGAAATTTGCTAAGTGAAACCAAAACGAAAACGGACGGATTGTCTGATATGCCGAACCCCAAAAGTCATACACTTTTGGGGTTCGTTTGATAAAAAACACGATTGCAGTTTTTTGCGGCATGATTTTTGCGGTTAGTTTCATTATGCCGAAAACGTCGTATTTTTTGTATAACGTTTTGTGATTTTTGGTTTATGCAAGCAATGACAATATGTCAAGAAGAGTTTTTTTGTCTTTGCCGTTATCGAGTGACGGATTGTATTCGACACAGTCGAAAGACGCTATGCCGTTATTTATTACGGCAGCTAAAATTTGTTTGGTGTCGGAGACGCCCAATCCGTTCGGCATGACGTACCCGGTAGAAGAAAACGATTTGCCGTCGATTACGTCGACATCAAAACTGAGATGAACATTTTTGTCTTTTAGCTTAGGTATAATTTCTCGCATTACAGCGTCTACGCCTTTTGACTTTACTTCGTCGGCGGTAAAAAGACTGACTCCGTGATTTTTCATAATAGCGTATTCGCCGTCATCGATGCTGCGTGCGCCTATTATGAAGAGATTTTTCCCGTACAAATTTATATTATCGTTTATCGTAAGGTCGGTTATGCCCATAGAAACAGCTAAGGGCATACCGTGAATATATCCTGTAGGTGACGTCGATTCGGTGTTTATGTCTGCATGTCCGTCAACGTATACCACAGCCACGTTTTCGGCGCCGAATTTTTCTGCGTCGGCTGCGATTGACGCCATAACCACCGAGTGATCTCCGCCGATTAAAAGCGTCGGACGGCGGCAATCTTTTAAAGTTTTGTATAGAGCCTTATTTATACGCATAACCTCGGCGGCGTGTTTAACAAAATCAGGGCAATCCGAATCTTGCTGTTTTTCTCCGCTAAAAGGTATTTCGTTGCATTTCAATATGCGCCTGAGCGAAGGTATAAGCGCTTCATAGGCGCATTCGCTTCCTCGAGACGGCGAACCTAAGCTGATCGGCGCCTCGACTATATCGTATTCTTTCATTGCTTTTGTACCTACTTTCTTTCTGTCAATGCTCGGTTATTTTACTATAAATCGAAGATAAAGTCAAGACAAATGTGAGCGTATGTCCTTCAGAGACCTAATATGTCTCGAAGCTGTATAAAATGCTGAATTTCGGGCGACAATTTTATTTGTGAAAGCGGATAACAAAGTTGTAGTAATAGGTGCAGGAATAAGCGGGGCAGCGGCGGCTCGGGTCCTTGCCGAACGAGGAAAAAAGGTGTTGCTTGTCGAAAAAAACGACCATGTAGGCGGTAGCGTATATGATTACGTCGATGACGGAATAATCGTACAGGCGCATGGACCGCACATTTTCCACACCGACGATTTTGACGTGTTTAAGTTTTTGTCGAAGTTTACGCAGTGGCAAGAGTACGACCATAGGGTAAGCGGGTATATTGACGGGAAATTCGTGCCGTTGCCGTTTAATCTTACTTCGCTTTCGATGCTGCGAAAGGATTCCGAATCGATAGAACGCAAACTTGTATCGGTGTACGGATTAGGCAAAAGCGTAAGCGTAGGAGCGTTGATGCGCAGTTCGGATGCGACGATTTCGGAGTTCGGACGGTTTGTTTACGAAAAAGTGTTTTCTTATTATACTCTTAAACAATGGGGAAGTCGTACCGTTCCGGATTCGGTGCTCGACAGAGTTCCGGTTAAGATATGCTATCAGCACGGATATTTTGACGATCGATATATTTATCAGCCTGTAGACGGATTTACTGCCATGATTGAAAAGATGCTCTCTCATCCGAACATAGAATTAAAACTTAGCTGTGACGGGAGAGAGCTTATAGACGTCGGCGATGAAGAAATAAAGCTCGAAGGAGAGGCATGTCCCGTCGTTTTCAGCGGAAGAATAGACGAGTTGTTTAATTATAAATACGGGAAGCTGTTGTATCGTACGCTGGATTTCAAGTTCGAGAGATACGATATTCAGTCTTTTCAGCCTACGGCGGTAGTGAATTATACCCAAAGCGAAGATTATACCCGAATAAGCGAGTTTACAAAGTTTACGTCAAAGAAGCTCGCTCATACGATAATCGTTAAAGAATATCCCAGGGACTGTAACGGAAACGATATACCGTTTTATCCGATTTGCGACCAAACCGGTTTAATAGGAAAGTATTTCGCAGAAGCGAAACGATATAAAAATTTGACTTTGATAGGGCGCCTCGGGTTACACAAATACGTAAACATGGATGAGGCTGTCATTATCGCCATAAAAGGAGTGAGTGGTTTATGAAAATTGCGCTTTGTATTGACTCGTTTTACCCGTGCATAGACGGACCGATTAACGTAACGTCGTCGCTAGCGTCGATTTTTAATCGCACAGACAAATGCTCGGTGCTTGCCCCGTCGGCAAAAAGTAAATACGTTGACAATTTTAGTTACGACGTAATACGTTGCAAGTCTATATCTGCTCCGGAAAACTACAGATATGCGCTGCCGAGTTTCGATTACGGTTTCAGAAAAAAAGTAGAAGAACAGAATTTCGATATTTTTCATGCGCATTCACCGTTCAGTATGGGCAGGTATGCGATAAAGACGGCAAGACGGCTGCATGTTCCGATGATAGCGACTTTTCATACAAGATATTATGACGATTTTTTGCGCTCCACCGGCAGCAAAATGCTGGCAAAGGCTTTGACGGATAGAATAGTTAAGACGTATAACGACGCCGATGAAGTGTGGACCGTAAGCAATGCGGCTATAGATACTCTCAGAGAATACGGTTATTACGGTCAATGCAAAGTCGTGCGTAACGGCACGGATATGAAATATCCCGCCGATGCCGATGCGCTTGTCGAAGAGGTCAACGAAAGGCATGGTATTGGCGGACGACAGAATGTATTTTTGTACGTAGGGCGCATTGCAATGTACAAAAATCTTCCGCTTTTTATAAAAGCCTTTAAATTACTGAAGGAAAACGGTATAGATTTTACAGTGCTGATAGTCGGTGGCGGTTTTGACGAAAATTTATTCAAAAAGCAAATAGACGAAAACGGACTAAGCGACAGATTTATTTTCGTCGGCTCGGTAAGCGAACGAAAAAAACTGCAGGGATATTACCTTAGGAGCGATGCGCTTGTTTTTCCGTCCACGTTCGATACTTCGTCTCTTGCTCCAATTGAAGCCGCCGCACACAAGAAGCCTTCGTTTGTAATAAACGGCAGCGGAAGTGCAGAGGGAATAATCGACGGCGTAAACGGTTTTTTGTGCGAAGAAAACGAATACGATCTTGCTAAAACGATAAACGCTGCGATTCCGCATCTACGTGAGACGGGCGAAAACGCAGCTTTAACGGTTTACCGAAGTTGGGAACAAGTTGCCGAAGAAATATATCCCATGTACGAAAATGTGCGCCATCGCTATGCCTTAACTGCCGAGAACGCAGTTACGGTATAGCAGTTACGGTATAATCTTTTTAAAGCGTAACGATAATTTGCAGTTGCGGCATAAAAGCTACCGAGATTTTATTTGCAGACTAAATGCGCAATTGCAAAACGTCGATTAGTCATTGACGTTAACTTAGAAAATTATAATTTTGCCCATCATCGACGCTGTAAGAAAATGAGAAAAATAATTTGGTTGGAATCAATAAAGTACCATTATTTCGGTTATTTTTTATTTATGACAAAAAAAGCGACGTCGAATAGCTTTTTTTGTTGAAAACGCATTTTAAAAGTGGTATAATATCCTTTATTGAAAAGAAGGGAGGTCGGATATGCCGGATTTTGAATCGCTGTACAACGAAAGTCAGGCAAACGCCTTTACGTCTGCAAAGAAAAGGTTTTACGACAACAAAGTCGATAATTTAAACGAGGAAAACTATGACGGAAAGACTGTGATACAAGCCGTGGTTCATGGGCATAGGGATTATCACACCTCCATAGTCTTTGACGAGCAGGGAGGGCTTTACGACTATTCGTGCGATTGTTACGGGTTTAGCATGCAAAGCGGACCCTGCAAACACATACTCGCAACTGCGCTTACATACGAAGAAAAAAATCCGTCTTCGGGCGCTTCCGCATCGGTAAAAAAAAGAAGTTCGGACGGGTGCATAGCCGGCCTTATCTCTGTATACGCAAAAAAGAGGCAGGGGAAGATACTAAAAGACGATACTCCGGTATCTTTGATTCCCGTCATAGAACTGCTTTCCGACGATTCGGTGGCGTTAAGATTTTCGGTAGCCAAAACGAGGGCATATAAATTAAAGAATCTGGCGCAATTTGCGTCTGACTGCGTTTCGGCGCAATACCGCAGATACGGCGCCCAGCTCGCCTTCGATCACATCATGGACAATTTTTCGGAAAAGAGCAGTCAGCTGGTATCGTTCTTAATAAAAACGGTTGCCGAACGACAGGCGAATGGCGGCGAATTTAAAGGCGATCGTATACGACTTTTTCCGTCGGATCTCGATGATTTTATATCGATTGCCGACGGGCTTATAGAGGTCGAAGAGGGGCGAGTAAGCGAGGGTATGCGGTACATAGTAAAAGAACCCGACGCCCTTAAGGTAAGTATATTCGTTAATAAAGAGTCTGAAGGATATCGCATATCTTCGGACGTTAAAGAGTTTAAGCTGCTTTACGGCAAAAGATATTACTATCTCATGACTTCGGGACAGATATATCGGGTTACCGATCAATTCGTAGAAACTTCGTATCCGTTGATAAAACAGCTTAACGCTCACGAGTCTGTATTTGTAAGCGAAAGGGATATGACGGCATTTTATAACAACGTCCTTATGCAAACTACAAAGCTCGCTGTGGTAAGCGATACCGATTTGTCTTCGTATTTGTTGCCGCCGCTTGTTGCTTCGCTATATCTCGACATAAACTCATCTATGGTTATAGACGCAAGACTCGAATGTTCGTATAACGGTGAAAAAGTGGATATAGACGATGAGCCTTCCGGCTCGGAAATGCGAGATTATGAGGCGGAAAAAGCGCTCAGAGCATGTTTGAGCGAGTTTTTTCCGTTTTATCCACACCTTACGCTCGATGCCGAAAGCGACATATTCAAGCTACTTTCGGAAGGGCTTAGACGCATAGGAAGATTTTGCTCGATTTACATGTCGACGGAGATGCAACGCATTAAAGTGCGCAAGCCGCCGTCCGTAAAGGTCGGAGTCAAGTTAAGCGGTGACTTGATAGAGCTTGACGTAAGCGACGACGATTACACTTACGAAGAATTGCTCAAGATTATAGATAAGGCCGGCAAGAGCAAGTATGTGCGTATAGGAGATGCTTTTGTGGACCTTGACGATCCGTCTTTAAGGGCGCTCGGAAAAATCATGGATTTAAATTCATCTTTGACCTTGCCTTCGTATTATGCCCCGCGAATTTGCGAAGAACTTAAAGAACATTATGACGTCACCGAGATAGAGTCGAAAATAGACGCCGACGACGGGGTGGATGCTCCGGACTCGCTCGGCGATATTATGAGGCCGTATCAAAAGGCGGGACTTCGGTGGATGAGTGCGCTGCTTAAGCGTGGATACGGCGGAATTTTGGCAGACGACATGGGCTTGGGCAAGAGCCTGCAGGTAATATCACTGATTGTTGCTCTCAAACTTAAGAGCATAATAGTGTGTCCCACTACTCTTGTGCTTAACTGGGAAAACGAATTTAAAAAGTTTGCGCCTTTTCTCCGGACTCTTTGCGTTATCGGCAGCATGGAAGATCGTGAAAAATTACTTACGGATGCAAAAAATTACGACGTAGTTATAACTTCGTACGAGCTTATACGTCGGGATATTCATAGATACGACATGGGATTCGACCTGGCTGTAATAGACGAGGCTCAGTTTATAAAAAATCCGGATACGAAAAATGCACGCACGGTTAAAGAGATAAAATGCAAATACAGATTTGCGCTTACCGGCACGCCGATAGAAAACAGTTTGAGCGAGCTATGGTCAATATTCGATTTCATAATGCCGGGATACCTGTTTTCCTATCGAAAGTTTAAAGAAAAATTTGAATTGCCTATTGCGGAGGGCAGCAAAGTTGCGGAAGACGAACTGTTAAAACTCGTAATGCCGTTTATCCTTCGAAGGTTAAAGACCGAAGTTTTGAGCGAGTTGCCTCCTAAGGTAGAAACGGACGTGGTCGTGCCGCTCGAGGGACAGCAAGAAGAATTGTACAAAGCGCACGTGGCATTGATACGAAAGAGCATAATGATCGAAAACGCCGATCGCATTACGGTGCTGTCTATGCTGACGAGGCTCAGAAGAATCTGTTGCGATCCGCATTTGATCGATCCTTCGTACGAAGGCAACTCGGCCAAACTTGAGGCGTGTATGCAGATAGTAAGGCAGGCGATAGACGGGAAGCACAAAGTGCTTATATTTTCGCAGTTTACTTCCATGCTCGATATTATAAGAAATTCGCTTATGGAAAACGGAATTACCAATTATCTTTTGAGGGGTGACACGTCCAAAAGCGAGCGCATGAAGTTTGTAAATCGCTTTAATAAAGACGATACGCAAGTATTTCTTATTTCGCTTAAAGCCGGTGGCACGGGACTTAATCTCATCGGAGCCGACGTGGTAATACATTACGATCCGTGGTGGAACGAATCTGTCATGAATCAGGCTACGGACAGAGCTTATCGAATAGGTCAGGACAAAAAAGTTCAGGTGTATTCGTTGATTGTAAACGGAACGCTCGAGCAAAAAATAGTGGAATTACAAAAGAAGAAGGCGAGACTGAGCGGACTTATTGAAAACGAAAATCCCCTTAGCGACGTGTTGAAACTTTTGGATTAATAAAAAGGGAGAAAATTTATATGAAACAATTTAAAGCGGAATCGCAAAGACTGTTGGAGCTTATGATTAACTCCATTTACACAAACAAAGAGATATTTTTAAGAGAACTCATATCAAATGCGTCCGACGCCATAGATAAGTTGCGGTTTATTTCTCTTACCGACAGCGCCGCAGACAGAGATTTTGCAATAGAAATAGAAATCGACGAAGCGGCACGCACGCTTACCGTAAAAGATAACGGAATAGGAATGAACGAAGCCGAATTGGAAGATAATCTCGGAACCATTGCGTCGAGCGGAACGTTTAAGTTTAAAAACGAGAACAAGACGGACGACGAACTTATAGGCCAGTTCGGCGTAGGATTTTATTCGGCGTTTATGGTGGCGCATACGGTAACGGTAATAAGTAAAAAATACGGCGACGATAAGGCGTATCGCTGGAGCAGTTCCGGTAGCGACGGCTACACCATAGACGAAGCGCAGCGAGAGCAAAGCGGAAGTACGGTTATTCTTGAGTTGAAACAAGACGACGAAGACGATAAATACAGCGAATATTTGTCCGAGTGGCGTATAGGCGAACTTGTCAAGAAATATTCGGATTACGTAAGGTATCCGATAAAAATGCTGTGCACGACTTCGAGGAAAAAAGAAGGAAGCGACGAGTGGGAGGAGTGTAAGGAGGTAAAGACGCTTAATGCGATGACTCCGATCTGGAAACGTAATAAAGGTGATGTAAAAGACGCCGATTACAAAGAATTTTACAGAGCTACTTACTACGATATGGAAGAGCCCCTTCATTATTTTCGTATTTCTTCGGAAGGCGGGCTTACTTACGACGCAGTCGTTTTTGTGCCGGCTAATCCTCCGTACGATTATTATACGTCCGATTATAAGAGAGGACTTTCTTTGTACGTAAACGGCGTGATGATTATGGACAAGTGCGAAGAACTCGTCCCCGAATATTTCGGTTTTTTACGAGGCGTTGTGGACAGCTGCGACCTATCTCTTAATATTTCTAGGGAGATGCTGCAAAAGGATAGGCAGCTTAAGGCACTCGCCGGCGGACTTTGCAAGAAAATCGTAGCCGAATTTAAGAGGCTTATGGAAAGCGACCGACCGCTATACGAGAAAATTTTTGATAAATACGGTGTGGGTATCAAGTACGGCGTTTATGCGGATTTCGGAGCCAAGAAGGATTTGCTGAAGGACGCATTACTTTTTAAAAACGCAGACGGCAAGTATATGTCTTTAAGCGAGTACGTATCGCAGCTTAAAGACGATCAAAAAGATATTTTGTATGCTTGCGGTAAAAACGCAGATGCGATAAGGCAAACTCCACAGGTCGAAGGCGCTCTCGAAAAGGGCATGCAGGTGTTGTTCTTGACCGATCAAATAGACGAGTTTGTGGTTAAGGTTATAGGCGAATACGACGGTCATAAGATTGTTTCCGTGGGCAGTGCAAAAGAACAGGTAAAAGATGACAGCTTTGACGAGTTGATAAAGGCAATAAAAGAGCGATTGGGCGAAAAAGTAAAAGACGTATCGCTATCTGACGGGTTGGGCAGTTATCCGTGTTGTATCAGCGCAGAAGGAGAAGTGTCGCTTCAAATGGAAAAGATTCTTAATTCGATGCCGACCGGCGGCGGAGTAAAAGCGCAAAGAGTGCTGGAAATAAATCCCGACCATCCGCTCGTAAAGAGAGCGAAAGAACTCGAAGGCGAAAGCCGAAACTCGCTTATAGATTTGCTATACGGCGAAGCGTTGCTTTTGGCGGGACAGGATTTAGACGCTGCCGAGTTTGTAAAAAATATTAATAAAATGCTGTAATTAGACGATACGTATAAACGTTTTCGGTATATAGCAAGGAAGAAGCAAAGATAAGTTTATTTGAGAACGAAGGGAAAACATAAGAAGATGAAGTTGGATTTGCATGTGCACTGCGGATTGTCGCCGTGTTCTAAGGCAGACGTAGAAGTAACGGTTAACGCTTACGCCGAATCGGGTGTGAATTTTGTGCTTACTAATCACTACGCAGAGATTTATACTACAGCCGCCGGCGGCGCATATCCGGAATCGGAATATGCGGACATCTACATAGATAGGTACAACAAAGTAAAAAAATATGCGGACAAGCTGGGTGTAAAGACTTTTTTCGGTATGGAAATCGGTATAGTTATGCCGGATTGTCCTTATGCGGAGTTTTTGCTTTACGGTATAACGCCGGATATTCTCAAGTCCGCACCGCACATATACGGAATGGGGCAGAAACAGCTTTACGAATTTTGCGCTTCTAACGGTATCGCTCTTATCCAGGCGCATCCTTATCGCAAAGAACAAGGACATTTCCCGCATGATCCCGAATTTATGGACGGCGTGGAAATAAATTGTCATCCCGTTTATTTGAGGGAAGAGAGCCGAGTAAGAGATTTTGCGGCAACGCACAATCTCAGGATAACGGCAGGCAGCGATTTCCATGTTGTCGGCGGACAGGCGCTCGGCGGCATCGAAGTTGACGCTTCGAATGAAAAAGAGCTTGCCAAAAAGATTTTGGCGGGTGAATACAATATATTTTTGAGGTAAAAATGGAACAAAATCAATTGCGGGAAACGCAAAATTCGCCGATAACGGATGCGGAGTCGGTCTGTGATTCAAAAAAACGATTTTGGGAAATCGATTTTGCGAGAGGAATTTGCGTAATACTTATGATTTTCGATCACTTGATGTATTCGTTTGCTGTGGTTGCGCCGTTTGTCGGCACGCTTTTCGGTACCGATATGTGGTCCGGAGCTGCCGAATTCGCTGTATGGTATTGGCGACACCCGGTTAGGGATGTAATCAGACCGATAATCGTTTGCGCATTTTTTATTATTTGCGGTGTGAGCTGTACGCTATCCAGGTCGGAAATCAAACGAGGCGCACTGACGTTTTTGCTGGGGTGCGGCATTACGACGGTTACGTCGATAGTCGATCTCGGATTCGAACTCGGTATAACGATATTGTTCGGAGTGTTGCATATGCTGGGCGTGGCAATGCTTTCGTATGGGCTTATCGATAAGCTAGGCAAAAGGATCGAGAAGCTAGGCACATCACAAAAATCAAAGAACGTATATGGATTTTTTGGGAAATACTTGCCCTGCATAGTCGGTATTTTGCTGCTTGCGGTATATTTTATTTGGCTTGGGCATATCGAGAATATGAAATTTGTCTCCGACATAGAAGTTAAGAATGAAAGCCTTAAGCCTATCGTTTCCATATTTACGCAGGTTAAGAATTACAATTTCGTACAGTATTCGCATGACTATTTTGCTTTGTTGCCGTACGGAGCAATTGTACTGTTAGGTAGCGGGATAGGCAAAGCGGTATACCGATCGAAATTAAGAAATTATGCAGCAAAAGCTGACGGAAAATGGAACAAGCCGGTTTGTTTTATGGGCAAATATGCATTGTATGCGTACGTATTACACCAAGTCGCAGCAGTGGTTTTAATCTTTTTAATAACTTTGATATTCGGATAAACAGGAGAAGTGTATGACGCTCTACGAAAGTTTTAAGCAATGCGCTTTGTCGCATAATCGCCAAGACGCTATCGTATTTTACGGACGCAGAATAACGTTCGGAAGGCTTCTTTCGCTCGTTGACAGAACGGCTTACGGACTGAAAAACGACGGAGTAAAGAAAAACGATGTCGTTACTTTGTGCGTGCCTAACAGCCCTTCGGCGGCGATAGCGTTTTATGCGATAAACAAGCTCGGTGCGATTGCGAATTTGGTTCATCCGTTCGCCAAGTGGGAGTCGGTAAAACATAGCATGAAAAAGACGGGCAGTAAACTTCTCGTCACCTTCGATATGTATATGGACGAAGTCGATTGCGATTGCAAGAAATACGTTTCGGACAGCGGTTATTTTATGCCGGCGATAAAACGAACGTATTTTCATATCGCAAACCGAAAAAAACGTCGTTTCGATAAGAACGACGCATTTGAAAAACTGTTCGATAATCTGCCGCTTTCCGAAACCGAAAAAAACGACGGTGCCACGGTTTTTTTACCGAGCGGCGGCAGTACTGGCGAACCTAAGATAATTATGCACGGCGATGCGGCATTTAACGGGCTGTGCGACAATATAGACTTCTTTTTAAGCGAAGAGCAGAGCAGTTACAAAGCTATGTACTCCGTGCTTCCGATATTTCACGGGTTCGGATTGTGTATG
Source organism: Firmicutes bacterium CAG:552 (assembly GCA_000435495.1). GTDB lineage: Bacteria > Bacillota > Clostridia > Christensenellales > Pumilibacteraceae > CAG-552. The sequence goes on from FR884031.1 coordinate 21,814, forward strand.
AATTTGCATATGTGTATGACTAAGGGGATAACGTCGATTATGACGCTGAAATTTAACCCCAAAGAGATGGCTAAGGCAATAGCCCAGTATAAAGTCAATATTTTGACGGGAGTGCCGGCTATGTATAACAAATTGCTTGTGAGCGAAGAATTTTTAAAAACCGACCTTTCTTCGCTTAAAGATTGCTTTGTAGGCGGAGATAAAGCCTCTGCGGAGCTGATTTCGAAATTTAACGAAGTGTTGGCTCGAGGAGGTAGCAATGCAAAACTCCATGTCGGCTACGGCCTTACCGAAACGGTTACGGTGTGCGCCGTAACTACTGCCGAAAGGGATAAAATCGGAAGCGTTGGTTATCCGCTCCCCGGCGCAAAATTTTGCATAAGCGACGGCGAAAAGAAATTACCTTGCGGCGAAATAGGCGAGCTATGCATACAGTCGCCTCTTCTTATGCTCGGGTATTACGGTACGGACCAAACGCCGATAAGGGAATTCTGCGGAGAAAAGTGGCTGTTTACCGGTGATTTGTGCTATTTGGACGAGGATGGCTACCTTTATTTCAAACAGCGCATAAAAAATATGATAAAGGTTAACGGCGTGCCGGTATTCCCTTCGGAGATTGAAGAGGTCGTTTCGGCAATCGAAGGCGTAAAGCATGCTGCCGCAATAGGCGTGCCGGACAAAAACAAGGGCGAATCCGTCAAACTGTTCGTCGAACCTCGGCAAAACGTCGACGAATCTGTTTTACGGGCGAAAATAGAGAAGAATTGCAAAGAAAAACTGATAGTTTACGCTTTGCCCAAGGAGATAGTCTTCGGGACGCTGCCGCTTACTAACGTGGGCAAGGTCGACAGAAAACAGCTTAGTTGAGCAAACGAGAACTTTGGCGACGGTGAATCTCTGTTTGTGAAGATGACGTATGCCCGAATAAATACGGTTTATGCCGTTTCCTTATTCTTAATCGGCGTAACCGTTAAAGGCTGCGAAAATGGCGCATTCGCAAGCAAAACGAAATTTATGTTTTAAAATTTTACATAGCGGAGCGTCGACGTTGGTATCATCCCTAACGTCGACGTTTTTTGTATACGATAACGGTTTTTTGCGCATAATTCACTGCGTTTGCGCATGCGAGTTCACTATGTTTTGTCTGTTTGACGGCGTTTATCGTTTGTTACTGTTGCGCTGTTCGTTCTACCGTCAAGCTTAGACGCTACGTTTATACGGTAAGTCGGAGGAAAATAAAAGTAAAATTCAGAAGAAAATAAAATATTCGTTTAATGAAAAATGTGTGTACAAAACGGCGAACTTAATGTCAAAAAAGGACAAATTACTTTTAATTAAATATTTTCTGTTGCAATTTGTATTATTGTATGATATAATTGCCGTAACTAAAATTGGGTTTTGTATCTTAATGCCGGTTCGGACTATGGTTCGAGCGGGCAAATCTAAAAAAGATTACATTTTTTCCAAAGTCAAGGAGGACCTATGAAAAGAAAGAATTTCAGATTGAGCATTGTCTTGATCGTTTTTGCTTTGGTAGGCGTGATGTTCGCATCGGCAGCATGCGCTTCCGTTAACAATGTAAACGACTCGGCAAATTCTGCAAATTCGGCTGTTACGGTCACCGAGTCCGGCAAAAAAACTTCGGATTTGGTAGATCAGAGCAAAGTTCCAGAGCAGACGGTTTCCTACAAGGCTGACGACGAAGTCGGTATAATAGTTCAAATGGACGAGAGTACCCTTTTGGATACATATCTTGCCAGTCCCGACAAGTACGACAGCTATCAGGATTTCTTAACCTCGTACGAGGGCAAGAAAGCTGCGCAGAACCTTAAAGACAAGCAAAACGCATTGTTCAATAAGATTGCGCGTAAGACCGACGCCAAACTTGCATGTAACTATGTAAACGTTCTTAACGGTTTCGCAGTTACCATTAAGTACGGCGAGCGTAAGAGCCTTGCAGACGTTGCTTACGGCTATGGCGCCGTAAATGCGATGATTTCCGACCATTACGACGAGCCGCAAGTAGACGTAGTTACCAACCAGGTAAATGCGCAGACTACCGGTATCTTCGACTCTACTTCCAGTAAAGAAAAGGGATATTGGGGCGAAGGCATGGTCGTTGCAGTGCTCGATACCGGTCTCGATTACGAGCATCCGGCGTTTGATCCCGAAAACGAAATTTTCGCAAAGGACAACGTATACAAACTCGACGAAGCAAAGATCGAGGCTCTTTTGCCGTATCTTGCCGCTTCTAAGCTTGTAGACAATCTCACTTGGAGAGACGTTTATTACAACAAAAAAGTTCCTTTCGGTTTCGACTATACCGATCATAACGGTCAACAGGGCGATACTAACATCAGTACTCACGTAGATAACGAACACGGCACTCACGTTGCCGGTATTATCGCAGGTCACAGCGAGCATCCGTACGATATCGACGAAGACGGCAACGAAGTTCCCCGTTACGACGATCTCGAGCACAAAGAGATTACCGGCATCACCGGCGTTGCTCCCAAAGCTCAGCTTGCTATATATAAGGTATTCTCCGATTACGAAGGCGGCGCACAGTCTCATTGGCTTTTGGCTGCATTGGAAGACACCGTAGTTGTAGGCGTTGACGTTATCAACATGTCGCTCGGTTCCAACTCCGGTTTCCAAGACGATATAAACAGTAAAGATTCTATTTACGATGCTTACGAAAACGTAGGTAAGGCAGGCATTTCGCTCGTGGTCGCAGCTTCTAACGCATACAGCTCCGGCTTCAGCTCTCAATACGGTCTTAACCTTATTTCCAACCCCGACTCCGCTACTGTAGGTAGCCCCAGTACTTACGAGTCCGCATTGAGCGTAGCTTCCATAAGCGGCGTTAAGTCCAAATACATATCCGCTTATACGGACGCTAACAACGTAGGCAAAGAACCGGTAGGTATAGCTTATTATCAGGAAGCAGCTCACGTAAACAGCCAGTCTTACGACTTCATTTCAGATCTTAGAAATGCAGTAAAGAGCAAGAATCTTATGACTCAGTACGTAAGAAACTGGTCTGACCTCGTGGCTAACGGTACTCAGGACGACATGGAGAAATGGGAACTCAGCATTCCTTATAAAGTAATCCCCGGTCTAGGTAAAGATACCGACTATACCGACGACGTTACCAACAAAATCGTATTGGTAGCTCGTGGTTCCATAAGTTTCGAAGACAAGCTCAAGATTGCAAGAAATCACGGCGCTTTGGCTTGTATCGTATTCAACAACGTTTCCGGCGTAATTCGTATGCAGGTCGGTGACGAAGTAAATATCCCCGCATGCTCCATTATGATGGACGCAGCCGTTGCTTTCCGTAGAAACGGTTCCGGATACATTGTAGTAGATCAGGCAGGTATTGACGGCGCAGGTCCGTTCATGAGTGACTTCTCTTCGTGGGGACCGCTTCCCAACCTTCGCCTTAAGCCGGAAATTACCGCTCACGGCGGCGAAATTTATTCGGCAATACCGGGCGATAAGTTCGCTTACGCTCGTTTGTCCGGTACGTCTATGGCATGCCCCAACATGGCGGGCGTTGTCGCTCTTATGCGTCAATATATGCAGGCTAAGGACAGCAACGGAAATTATCTTTATGCGCAGAAATACGGCATTCTCAACGAAGCCGGCAACGCTATAGACAACAACAAAATGGAAGCTCGTATTTATCAGCTTCTTATGAGTACTACCACTATCGCTAACAACGAAGAAGGCAATCCGTATTCGCCTCGTAAACAGGGCTCCGGACTTGCCGATCTTTCCAGAGCTCAGTCCACCGAACAGTATGCGGTTGTGTACACCGACGAAGAGGGCGTAACCAGTTCCTTCGGCGTAAGAGAGGATGGCAGAGTGGAGACCGAGCGTACTAAGCTCGAACTTTTGGACGATCCAGAGAAGACCGGCGTTTATACGCTTGACTTCGTAGTTCGTAACGTTGCTTCCGGTGACGTAACCTATAGACCTAACATAATCGTAATGACCGAAGGTATTTCTACCGACGGCAAGACCGTTACCGAAAAAGCTCACGTCCTCGATAACTGCGGAATGACTCTTAAGGTAAACGGCGCAGATATGGGCGCAATCACTTCGTCCACCACCGTTACCGTTCCCGCTAACGGCGAAGTGGAGGTAGTTATCACCGTAACTTTGGGAGCAAAAGACAGAGCATGGCTCGAGCAGTTCTCCAACGGCATGTATGTAGAAGGTTTTGTTACCATGGATAACGTTGACGCTAACGGAATAGACCTTAACGTTCCGTACCTTGCGTTCTACGGCGATTGGGCAGACGCTCCCATATTCGACTATGACATTTACGAAACCAGCAAAGACGAACACGACGATAACATCGACGATGAAGACAAGCGTTACAGCGGTAACAAATGGCCCACTCAGTTGTTCGGTAAATACATGGAAAACGGCGACGAAAGCATATTCAACATGGGTTCTTGGATATTCTATACTCCCGACGAATACAAAGCTCCCGACTCTACCGAAGATAAGTGCGCTATTGGTTATAACGAAAATGGCGGTATCATGGGACTTTATGCCGTAAGCGGTTTCCTCAGAGGTATGAAGAAGGTATTCTATACGATTACCGACGAAATTACCGGTGAAGTTATTTACGAAAACGTTTACTATGCGGCTCGTAAGGCAGGCGGCGCAGCAGGTATCGGCGGTATGTTTATCGAACTCGATACCAAAGATCTTAATGTTGTCAATAATGCGAAGTATCGCATAACCATCTACGGTGTTCTCGACTGGAACGCAGACGAGATTACCTCTAAGGATCAGGTGTCCGAAGAAAATACCTGGTCGTCGGCATTCTGGATCGATACCGATTCTCCGTTCATTTCCAACACCGAAGTTCGTATCGAGAGAGACAGCAGAGATAATGCAACTTACTATCTTGACCTTTATGTAACCGACAACCATTACGCAGCAGGTATGTCCTTCGATTATTACAATAAGAAGGATAAGGATTTCGCCACTACGTTCTCCGATAAAGGACTTCGTCCCTTCGAGACGATGCGTAACGCTACCACTTGCGTAACATTTAACATTACCGATTACTGGGAACAGATTCACGATGCTATCGTTTATCGTCTTTCTAACGAAAACGCAGCTACAGAGAATCCCGAAGAAGCCGTATATCCCGCTCAGTTCAGAACGATGATTTACGACTACGCAATGAACCATGCTACTTACACCATCGACATGTACGAACTTCTTAAGAACTATGTTCATCAGGAGATTCAGTTCGGCGATGTAGGTAACTACAGCGTTAAGGGCAATGACAAAGTGATCATGTCCGCTACCGACAAGGTTAAGACGGATGCGAACGGCGAATATGTTCTTCTTCCCGAAGAAAACGAAGTAGCTTATTCCATGATCATTGGACAGAAAGTAGAACTCATGAAGTCCGTTATCGCAACTCCCGCAAACTCCTGGAGAGAGGATCTTAAGTTCTCTATCGTATCCGGAGCAGATTGCGGAAAGATCGATGCGGAAACCGGCGAGTTTATTTCGACCGCTGCGGGACTTGTTAAAATCAGAGTTCAATCCGTACTTAACCCCGAAGCTTACGACACTATTACAATTAACGTTCTTACCGAAGAAAAGGTAGCAGAATATAAACTTAACAAAAAACAGCTCCTTGCTAAGAGCTCCATCGAAGAGCTTACGCTCGTAGAGGCAGGTCAGTATCTTAACGCAGGCGAGTGGTATCTTGTAGAAGTAGAAGTTAATCCCTGGTATATCGACACTTCCGCATACAACATCGTATGGAAGTCGGGTACCACCACCATCGCTACGGTAATGCCTTATTATGAGGGCGTAGGCGCTTACTACAACGAGGCAGAACTTACCGACGAACAGAAGGCAAAACTTAATCCGTATAAGCAGTGGGTTATTGCTAACAGCAGCCGTTACGTAAACGGAGAATACAAGACCAACACTGCAGGTGCCGCAGTTATTACGGCTACAGTTCAGGAAAAAGACAGCAAGGGTAATTGGAACAACACCTTCTATACTGCTCAGTTTACCGCTATCGTACAGAAAGAATTTGTTACCTCCGGTGACGAGCTTACCGAATATCACGGTATTGCAAGAGATAAAGACGACGACGGCAACGTAGTAGAGGGACTTGTAAGAATCCCCGACAACCTTTCTATCAAGAAGACCGCAAGGGTACTCTTCTATAAGAAAGCGGGTATCAAGAAGATTATCCTTCCCGAAAAACTTACTAACGTAGGTTACGCTTCGTTTGCATACATGCCCGACCTTGAAGAAGTTGTTCTTCCGTCAACCGTAGTAACCATCGACGGTTATGCGTTTGCGGCATACTACAATTCTTCGATGTCGCTTCCCGACACAAAGCTTCAGGTAGTAGATTTCAGCAAGTGCGCTAAACCCATCTACATAGGAAAGATGGCGTTTGGTATGCAGGTATTTCTTGGTGCGGATCTCGAAGCGACCGGCGACATTTTCAGAGACGACTTCAAGATTTCGGACGTAGTTCTCAGAGACGACTTCGGTCAGAAGTTCGATCTTAAGATGGTAAGAGGCGCAGAGATCCTTGCCTTCTACGGCTTGTATTGCGCTCACGGAAATATCAATCTCGAAAACCTCAGAGCGGCTAATACCAACTCGTTCGCAGGTTTCGGTTACTGGGCAGGCAGAGGTACCGATCTTAGCGGTATCGGAGCAGACGTAGTCGTAAGATTTGGCAAATACACCGTTTTGGACGGCGCAGGAATATTTGCAGGTTCGTCGATAACCGAAATGATTTTTGACGGAACTCCCAGAATTTCTAGTGCATTGTTCGGAGGAAACAGCGCTAACCTTACTCTTAGAAAGGTTACGTTCACGGCTGATAATCTTGTTATTGAGAGCTACGCTTTTTCAGGTTGCATAATGCTCGGAAATATCGAGTTTAAGGGTTCGGTTGCTTCTATCGGCGATTATGCCTTCATGCAAGTAGGCGTTGCGTCGATTAAGTACGAGCTCGTCCAGACCATTTTTGGACCTATTCCGAAGATGGAAGGAGATCTTAAGGTAACCTTCGACAGCACCTGTAAGAGAATTGGTAGCTACGCATTCGCTCGTAGCGCAATTAAAGAAATCACTTTGCCCGCCGGACTCGAAAAGCTTGAAAGTTATTCGTTCCTTGCGTGCGAAGATTTGGCAAAAGTTACGATTGCAAAAGATTGTAACCTCGAAACCGTAGACGGTATCGGACTTAAGGGCGCTCCGTTTGTAATGAGCGATAACATTTCCGAATATATCGTAGAAACCGGTCACGAGAAGTTTATGTCTAAAGGCGGAGCAATATTTACAAAGGACGGAAAGACTATCATAGCCGTACCTTCCAACTGTGCTACCGATCCCGCTACTTTGCTTGACGGCGTAGAAGAAATAGGCGATTATGCGTTTGCATACGCTTACGGCGTTGAGGGTGAAGAAGGCAAGGACGTATCCGTAAATATAGTTATCCCCGAAACAGTTAAGAAGATAGGCGTAGGAGCATTCTTGTACAGCACCAACCTTAAATCGGTTGTTCTTCCTACGACTATTACCGAAATCCCCGATGTTGCTTTTGCTAACTGCGAGAACCTTGTATCGGTTGATTTCAACGGCAACAGCGCTATAACCTCTATCGGCGCAGCAGCATTCGTAAACAGCGCTATCGAGGAAATAACTCTTCCTAGAGATTTGACGTCGATTGGAGTTCA
>FR884031.1:29581-75727 GCA_000435495.1 Firmicutes bacterium CAG:552
AGTTCAGGCATTCAGCGGATGCGCCAAACTTACTTCCGTTGCATTCCCCAGAGGAATCACCGAAGTTCCCGTACAGGCTTTCGCTAATTGTACTTCGCTTCGTACCGTATTCTTTAATAAGGTAGAGACTATCGGCGCTCAGGCATTCGCTTACTCCGGAATTACCGAAATCGGCGGCACTGATTCGAGCGCAGATAAAGTTAAGTCGATAGGCTACGGCGCATTTATAGCAACTACCAACCTTGCTTCGGTAAATCTTCCTGCGGTAGAAACCATTGCGGAATTCGCATTCGGTACCGCTACCGACGACAAAGGAAATACTTACAGCCCGGTAATCACCTCGTTGTCGATACCTAACGTTAAGTCGATAGGCAAAGCAGCGTTCGCTTACCAGAGCGGTATAACTCAGATACTCATTCCGAAATGCGAATATATCGGTATCGCAGCGTTCATGGGATGTTCCGGTATCGAAAGCTTGAATATTTCTTCGGCTAAGACTATCGAACAATATGCGTTCTACGGCAACAAGTTTGCTTTCGCTCCTATTTACAAGAACGTTGAAAACTTGAGCCCCTTGGCATTCTTGTCCGATACCGTAAGAAATTACGCAATGGAAAACGGCAATCAGAGATACTTTGTGGACAACGGAGCAATCTACGCTTACAATTACACCACTGTAGTTGACGAAGCAACCGGCGAGTCTTCCGTAGTATACGATCACGACTCGTACACGCTTGTATCCGTTCCGACCGCTTACCAGGCAAGAGAATTCGAAGTATTGGACGGAACCGTAAGGATCGGCGAATATGCGTTTGCATACAACCAGTATATTTATAAGGTAACCATCCCTGCTTCTGTAAAGGCTATCGGCGCAATGGCGTTCTATAATTCCGAGGTAGTAACTTATAATTTCCTCGGCATGAATGCGCCCGAACTCGAAACCGAATCTATGACTTGGACGAGCGACAGCAGCGATGCTTATTACTGGCAGGTTTACGGTAACTTCGGTTTGGTATTCAACTTCACGATGGGACAGTACGGCAACTTCTTTAAATACAACAGCATCCGTCTTACCAGTCAGGATGACGTTGTATACCTTACTCAGGATTACAAACAGTACCATCCGATTTACAATATTAAGCCCGAGTATATCGATCAGTTGTTCCATGTGCAAAACGAGTCTTATACCGGCGGCGGATTTACCAATGCGGTATTCGGCATAACCATGGTACATGCTTCCAATGCAATCGGATTCGATAACTTCATCTACGCTAATTACTTCGACAGTGAGATTCTTACCGCAGAGCTTTTAGAAGACAACACGTCGATTGTTATCGATCTTATCAGAGCTCTTCCCGAGGCTAAGGATGTTACTCTCAGCGATGCTCGTAGCATCGAATATGCGAGAGCTAAGTTCGACGCTATAGGCAGCCACAATCAGAAGCAGTTCGTAGCCGACGCTAACATGGAAAAGAAGCTTACCGATTGTGAAAGAGCGCTCAATCAGCTTAAGGACAACGGTTCGCAGGCAGATCCTAAAGTGGCTGAAGTACAAACGCTTATAGATGCTATTGCGGAGAATATGCTTAATCCCGATAAGGAAGCTGTAGCTGCTGCAAGAGCTGCTTATAACGAGCTTACCGATGAACAAAAAGCCAAGATTGTAAGACTTTCCGTTCTTGAGGCAGCCGAAAAGACCATCAAAGATAACGAAGACAACAAAAATAATGATTCTTCGTCTTGCGGAACCGTAACCTTCGGATTCGGAGGAGGAAACGGATTCGGTGGAATTATGATGATGGCATTTGCAGTAATCGTAGTAGCGGCGGTTGTTTTGGCAAAAAGAAAGAATAGCGCAAAATAATCCGAAGTCCAAAGGATTTTAACCTCAAAAAGCTCTTGTTCGAAAGAACAAGGGCTTTTTTTGAAGTCAAAGTCATAAGTATCGTAAAATTTTAATATCGTATCGTGTTTTTTTATACAAATAAGTATTTATCGCAAGATATTACAAATGCTAATAACGAAAGCATAAATAGCCGGGCATTTGGCTGATATTTTATTATGTGAACTAAAAAATACACGAAATTTTAACTAAATATTTATTGACATTACTTACTTTATTTGATATACTTAATATGCCTAATTTGTACAGTTTTAAGATACGTAGCGAAGTGTCGTCGAAACGACGTGCATAAGGCATTGCTTAATTTTTTATGTTGAGGAAAATTATGAACAAACTAAAGCATTTGATAATAGTTGCGTTGATAGCTATGCTTTCGTGCGGAGTGGCAGTAGGTTGTACTACCGATTCGAGTATTCCCGCAGACCAACCTCACAAAGTGGTTTTTTGCGCAAACGGCGGCGAAATGGGCGGTAAGGCAGAGAGATATTTTAACTTTGCAGACAAGGCGCCCATAAATCCCATTGCGGAACCTACCCGCAAGCATTACGTGTTTAAGGGATGGGCGCTCGGTTCGTTGGATGCCGACGGCAACCCCGTATACGCAAGCAGTGCGAAGTATCTCGATGACGGCGGCGTTTGGTACGATACGTACGGCGAGCCTAACAAACTTGCGTCGAGAGACAAAGAAAAACACGGCGGCAAGAAGAGCTACGAGACCAGCGACGTTCATCACTTCTATGATTACGACGCCGCCGCCGTGTGGGATTTCCGGAAGGGCAAGCTCACCGAGTCCGTCGTATTGGTGGCTATGTGGGAAAAAGAGCATGAGTACATTATAACTATAGACGTTAACGAGACTTACGAGAATATTAAGTCGGATTTCCAGATTAAAGGCTTCGATATCAATCTTGCAAGCTATGAGAGCGAATTTTCACAACCTATTTCTGGCAATACCGCTAAAAAGAGCGAGCTTGTAAGCAGCTTTGACGATAATGCGGAAAACAAATACTTTACCGCATACGAATTCTTTACTTCTCCGCTCAAAACTCAGGAGTCTAAGGTCGGCGACAATTATAAGTTTACTCAGCCGTTTACCGTTTTCTATGCAAATTACATTGACGGTACTGCTAATCAACGAAAATTTGCTTACGTTACCGATTTTAAGGGATTCGAGTCTGCGGTTAAAGCAAACAAAGATATTTATGTGGCGCAAGATATCGTTTTGGACGAAAGAAACACGTATACGATTTCCGAAGTAAGCTACAGCGGAACGATTGAGGGTGCCGGACACACCATATCCGGTATCAAAGTAACCGTATCGCAAATTCAGAGATATAACGAATCCGAGAGTAATATTTACGGTGTCCTTTTTGGCGAACTTAACGGTGCGCAGATAAGGGACATATCTTTTGACGTAGTTGTCGATTTCGAAATCGGAGTAGATCCCGACGATTGGAGTGACGCATATAAGAGACAAAATCCGCTTCTTACTGCCGAACTTTATAAGTCTTATAACCAAACTTGTCGTATAGGCTTGCTTGCGGCAAAAATAACGAAGTCTGTTCTTTATAACGTTTCCGTAAGCGGAAAGTACAACATAACTCGTACTTACGAAACTAACAGAGAAAAACTCGACGACGGAGTGTTCGTTAACGTTACCCGTTATAACGACTATATCGTAAACACCGTTTTGATCGGCATGCAGGCGTATAGTGACAGCGACAGCGACGCACACCTCGGCAACACCGTAGTTTCTTGTTCTACGGACACCGTTCGTTTCGGCGATAAAGCGAAAGCAGGCGCTATTGTAGGCTAAAATTAAGATTATTATAGGTCATTAAATAATTTTTAGAAATTATTAAAATACATTCTGGTTTTAGGAGGACCAAAAAATGAAAAAGTTTGCAAGAATAATATGTGTAATGTTATCTGCAGTTCTTTGCATTTCGTTGGCGGCTTGTCCTAGTGACGGGCCGGACCCCGATGATAATGTTAACGAAACTAGTTCGCTTGTATTCAGCGTTCAGGAGCTTGATAACGTATTCAATCCGTATTTCTCTACGTCGGGTTACGACAGTGAAATAGTTGGTAATACTCAGGTGGGTATGCTTACTTCGGACAGAGACGGTCAAGTTTACTGCGGCCCCCAGCAGCCGACTGTTGCAATGGACTACAGCCAGATAATCACTTACGACGGAGTGGAGTATAATCCTAACAGCAAAGATCCCAATGCAGTTAAGACTCCCGATTTGGGCGATAACAAACCCGAAGACATCTCCGCTGAAGATTATTACACCACCTACAGATTCCTTATAAAAAACGGAATCAAGTTCAGCGACGGACAAGAGCTTACGATAAAGGACGTATTGTTTAATCTTTACACCTTCCTCGATCCTGCTTACTCCGGTTCGTCTACGATATATTCTACCGCTATTAAAGGTATGAACGCATATCGTACGCAGACTCCGGATGCGGATGCTAATACGTCTTCGCAGCTTAACAGAACCATGCAGGCGAACGCAGAAGCTCGTCTTAAGGAAATCCGTAATGCTTTCCATACCAACGATGAGACCAGAAACGTTCAGCGTGAATACTTCGATTCTAACCCCGAAGAAAAGAAAGCTATGCTTGCAGACGCAGCAAAGGTTCGTCTTTTATTCTGGGATGAAATTAACAACGACTGGAAAAACGCAGACGCTCAGGCAAATGCGGACAAACTCGACGAGGATCTCGGATTTACCGAAGCTTGGGAATTCTTCCTTTACAACGAAGGTATCATTTCCGTAACTTTCGATTCTAACGGTAAAGTTAAGCGTTATGACCACGACGATCCCGCAGGCCTTTATAAGAAGGGCGACAAGATGATCGAGTATGGCGATACCAAGAGCTGGAATCACGACAAAGACGATCTTATCGCAAGAGTATACAACACTTTCATCGGTGTTCTTCCCGTAGACCAGAGAGTGGTTAACGGTAAAAACGTTACCGACCTTGTTATCGACGAAAGAGGAAAGGCAGTTAAGTCTAAGCTCGAAGAACAAGGTTTGGATGCATATTACAACGCAATTTACAATTCCTCTAACTGTATCTCCAACATGTTTAACATCGTTACTTATTGGGGAACCAGAGGTACCGCAACCGACGATTTCGTTGCAGAAGAAAAGAGTAAGTACTTTGCTAAGCAAGGTACCGGTATCGATACGATTTCCGGTATTACCGTAGAAAAACTTACCGCAGGCAGCAAATTCGTAGGCGTTAACGGCGAGCATGAAATTACCGAAGATCAGTACGTTCTTCAGATTCAAATCGAAAGAGTCGATCCTAAGGCTATCTGGAACTTCGGATTTACAGTTGCTCCCATGCATTACTATTCCAACGCAGAAAACAGCGATACTTACAGAGCTAACGGCGCAAGCGTAGACTATCGTTCGTTCAACTATCCCGGCGTAGACGGTTATGATTCTTCTAAAGATATATCTGTAGGCCGTCCGTTCGGTGATAAGACCTACTTTGACGAAGTTCTTAAGGCAAGCAACATCATATCTCTCCCCATGGGCGCAGGTATCTATAAAGCTTCTAACGTAGGCGCAGGCACCGCAGCATCCTTCAAGGAATTCTGCGATGACAACATCGTTTACTTTACTCGTAACGATTACTTCCATACCACTTCCGGCGAAAAAGCTACTCCGGAAAACAGCAGCATTTGCAATGCTAAGATTAAGAACGTTAGATATAAGATCATCAGCGCAACTAAGCTTTTGGATTCTATCATCAACGGCGAAGTTCACTATGTCGATCCTAACGCTACCGCTCAGAACGTTGCTACCGTAAACGCTAACAGCAAGCTCGGTAAGGTTGACGTATGGAACAACGGTTACGGTTATATCGGTATCAATGCTACTTACGTTCCCGACCTTAACGTTCGTAAAGCTATTATGTACGCAATGGATACTACGCTTATCAGTTCGTACTATCCCGCAAATACCGCAGAACTTATCTTCAGACCTATGTCTACCTGTTCGTGGGCATATCCGAAGTCTGCAACCAAGCCTTACTATTATCCCGAAGATCTCGAATACACCGGCGGTTCGCAGGGCGATACCTTCGATAACAAAGTAGGCGATATCATTGAAACTCTTATGACGTCCGGCGCTTACAGATACAGCGGCTTTAACGGCAAGACCGGCGTATGGCAGAGAACTCTTGACGACGGTACCACTCATAGATGTAAGTATACCTTTACCATCGCAGGAGCTACCGACGATCACCCGGCATTCACCACTATGAAGAAGGCTGCCGAAATACTTAACAAACACGGCTTTGACGTTACCGTTAAGACCGACGCTCAGGCTCTTAGTAAGCTTGCTGCAGGTAAACTTACCGTTTGGGCAGCAGCTTGGTCGTCCACTATCGACCCCGATATGTATCAGGTTTATCATATGGATAGTGCGGCTACTTCCGTAAAGAACTGGGGTTATCCCGATATCCTTAACGGAACCGAGAGAACTTACAAAGAACAAAAGGCTATAGTTCAGGAGCTCAGTGATAAGATTACCGAAGCAAGATCCATGCTTGACCAAAACGAGCGTGCCGCAATCTACGAAGAGGCTCTTGATCTCGTAATGGACCTCGCAGTAGAGCTTCCCACTTATCAGCGTAAGAACCTTTACGTATATCGCAACGACATTATCGATACAAACACCCTTAACCTTGCGGCTACTCCGTACAGCGGACCATTGGCAAGAATGTGGGAAGTATCTATGGTAGGCGGCAAATAAGCCTAAGTTTAAATTCACACACACTTGTGTATAACTATCCGCACAATGCGGATAGTTATACGAAAGATGGAGTATTATGGTTAAGTATATTATTAAACGATTATTATTGTCGCTGCTTATTCTCGTAGGCGTTTCGATTATAATCTACATACTTATTCGTCTTATGCCTATGGACTACATAGACACTAAGTTTGCTTCGCAGCTTGCTCAAGGTACTGTTAGTCAGGAAGACCTTGATCAGATTAAGAAGCTATACGGATTGCTTGTCGATTATGAGAAATACGCTGCCGATTACGGATGGGCATGGGACGCCGCACTCAGTAGGGAAGATAATATCGCCTTGCTCAGAGATACCGGCGCACTTACCGGAGGAATGGATTTCTGGTGTAACGTTAGGAGCTACTTCGAAGGATATTGGGGTTGGCTTAAAAACGCTCTCCAGGGTGATCTCGGACAGTCGTTCAAGTTTGGCGATAAGGTTACTGCCGTTATTGCACAAAACATGATGATTTCGTTCTGGATTTCGCTCGTTGCAACAGTATTGCAGTTCCTCATTGCCATCCCGCTCGGAATTCAAGCAGCAACGCATCAGTACGGAGCGCTCGATTACACGGTTACCGTGCTTGCAATGATGGGTATTTCACTTCCCACGTTCTTCCTCGGCGCATTGATGCTCAGCCTCTTCTCCTTGAAGTTAGGTTGGTTCCCGTATCAAGGTCTTGTTGACGCAACCAAAGCCGGTATGCCCGGATATAATGCGTTCTTCGATAAGTTGCACCATTTGGTTCTTCCCATCGTAACGCTCGTTATTCTTTCTATCGGCGGACTTATGCGTTATACCCGTACCAATATGCTCGAAGTTCTTAATGCAGACTATATCCGTACTGCAAGAGCTAAGGGTTGTTCGGAAAAGTCGGTTATATATCGACACGCATTCAGAAATACGCTTATACCCGTTGTTACCATGCTTGCAGGTATATTGCCCGGACTTTTCTCTGGCGCAATGATAACCGAGCAGGTATTCTCCCTTCCCGGTATAGGTAACAAAGCATATCAAGCGTTGACCGTAGGCGACGTTCCATTCGTTATGGGTTACAACATGTTCCTTGCGATATTGACGGTGCTCGGCACTCTTGCCAGCGACCTTATGTACGCAGTCGTTGACCCGCGTGTTAAGATTACTAAGTAGGGAGGTAGATGAATCATGGAAGACAATAAGAATATTATAGCTCCCGAAGAAACATCGGCTGCTCCCGAAGCTGTAGAAGAAGAATCACTTGCGGACAGAGTGCGTATCATATCGCCCGGAAGACTGGTAGCGAAAAGATTTTTCCGTTCCAGATTGTCCGTAGTAGGTTTGGTTGCACTGATAGTGCTTTTTGCGCTCTCGTTTATCGGGCCGTTGTTCGTAAGAATATACGCCGCAAATAATTGGGAAGGCTTCAATTCCACCAGCGACCTTGAAATCTTTACCGATATGACGGTTCCGTCCGAGAGACGTGAGCAGTATAACACCGGCGTATATTATCAAACGGTAGATAAGGTTACGGCAGAAAATCGCAGCGTTTTCGTTCCGTATGTGGACAAAGACGGCAAGGTTGTTAAAAACTTCTATTACAGCGATGTTTACAGTACCGGAGAGAAAACTTACATTCTCTATGACGTTGCGAACGATCAATACAGAGTATGTTACGATCAGAATGCCAAGCCTATTATTTATACCTACACCGAGTATTCGTGGGATAGAAAGACGTTTAACCAGCTCGGAAAAATGGACGGTAATCACTGGTTCGGTACGGACGAGCAGGGTATGGACGTATTCGTTCGACTTATGTACGGCGGTCGAGTTTCGCTTACCTTAGGCTTCTTGGTAGTAATACTTCAGACCATATTCGGTATTATACTCGGCGGTTTGGCAGGCTACTTCGGAAAATGGGTAGATACGCTTATAATGCGTATAGTAGATATATTTAACTGCTTGCCCTCGATGCCCATACTTTTGATTATTTCCGCAGTTTTGGACGGTATGGAATTGGATCAAAAATTCCGTATTTACTATTTGCTCGGCATAATGACCTTGCTCGGTTGGGCAGGTATAGCTCGTATGGTAAGAGGTCAGATATTGTATCTCCGAGAACAAGAATTCATGGTTGCCGCAGAGGCGCTCGGATTGAGTGTTCCCAGAAAGATATTCCGTCACCTTATTCCCAATATCATGCCGCAGCTTATAGTACAAATGACGCTCGGATTGGGCGGAATTATTCTTACGGAGTCTACGCTTAGCTACCTCGGTATAGGTATTCCTATTCCGTATGCAGCATGGGGAACCATGATAAGCGCAGCTCAGAAACCGGAGATTCTTAAATATTATCCCAACCTTTGGATACCCGCAGGCTGTTTGATAGTTATTGCGGTATTGGCGTTCAACTTCGTCGGCGACGGTCTCAGAGATGCGTTTGACCCGAAGGCAAGCAGATAGGAGACGGATATGGAAAAAATAAAAGAATTTTTCAACAAAGTCGGCAATTGGTTTGTAAAGGTCGGACACTGGTTTGCGAAAATCGGCAAAGACTTATATAACAAAGTTAAAAACTGGATTGCCCCGCCCAAAGACAGTCACTACATTTCTAACAAAGAGAGTCGTAGAATAGCTAGGGAAAATATGAAGATTATTAAGGAATACGAGGCGGAGAAACGTCGTAAAGACGTTCCCGAATCGGAATACCTTACTCAGATGAAAGATGATAAAAACATCGTCGAATTCGAAAACCTTCATACGTACTTTTTCTCTGACAACGGTGTAGTTAAAGCCGTTAACGGCGTTACCTTCAGCATTCCGCAGGGTAGTACGGTCGGCGTCGTAGGCGAATCCGGTTGCGGTAAATCCGTTACCGCTCTTTCGCTTATGCAGCTCGTACAAGCTCCCAAGGGACAGGTTATACGAGGAAGCGAAATCCGCTTTAAGTCTAACGCATACAAGGAAGATGCAAAAGGCAATCATATACCTGTGTATGAGGTACAAACGGACGAAAACGGAAATGAGCTTAAGGACGAAAACGGAAATCCCCTTTATAAGCTCGAAATAAAGAGAGATAAGAAGGGGCAACCGATACTCGGAAACAACGGTAAACCCATCCTTGCAAAGGTACAAAAACGTGACAATAACGGTATTCCTCTTTTTGAAATGGAGGAAAAGGTTTATAACGTAGCTAAGATGCCTACCGAGGTTATGCGTAAGATCAGAGGTCGTGAAATCACCATGATATTCCAAGAGCCGATGACCAGCCTTAACCCCATATTCACTATAGGCAATCAGCTTGACGAGGTAGTGCTTCTTCACACTCCCGGAGCTACAAAAGAGTCTGCTAAGGCTCGCACCTTCGAGATGTTGCGAATGGTAGGTATTATTCCCGAAAACGTTTATGACCGTTACCCGCACGAATTGTCCGGTGGTATGCGTCAGCGTGTAATGATAGCCATGGCACTTTCGTGTCATCCCAAACTTATCATTGCGGACGAACCGACTACGGCATTGGACGTTACCATTCAGGCGCAGATTCTTGACCTTCTCAGAGACGTAAAGAAACAAATAAACGGTTCTATTATGCTTATAACCCACGACCTCGGCGTTATCGCAGAGATGGCAGACTATGTTGTAGTTATGTACGCAGGTAGAATTATAGAGCAGGGTACCGCAAAAGAAATTTTCGATAACCCGATGCATCCGTATACCGTAGGTTTGCAAAAGAGTAAGCCTGCCGTTAACAAGAAAGTAGATCGTCTTTACAGCATCCCCGGCAGCGTGCCCAACCCGGTAAATATGCCGAGTTACTGCTACTTCCGTGACAGATGTAACAGAAGATGCGAAATGTGCAACGGCGATTACCCGGAGATGATTCAGGTCAGCCCCACCCATAAGGTAGCTTGTCATCTTGCTAAATCGGCGGCGATGAAGGAGGATAACTGATGGCAGACGAAATCGTTAAAGGAATGAAAGCGTCCGAGCCGGAAAAAGGCGTTGTGGATTACGTTACCGATGATAACGTGGTTTTGGACGTAAGACATTTAAAAAAATATTTCCCGATAGCTACAAACTTTTTCGGTAAACCCACCAGGTTCCTTAAGGCAGTTGACGATGTATCGTTTAAGGTAACCAGAGGCAAAACGCTCGGTATAGTAGGCGAATCCGGTTGCGGAAAAACCACTATGGGCAGATGTATTCTTAGATTGCACGAGATAACTGCAGGCGACGTATTCTTCGGAGATTACAATATTCGTACTCTCTCGAATAAAGAAATGCAAAAAATTCGTCCGCAGATTCAGATGATATTCCAGGATCCGTATTCTTCGCTGTCGCCCCGTTTGCCGGTCGGCGAAATAATAGGTGAAGCGGTTAAGGCTCATCATCTCGTGGATAAAGCAAATTACAAAGATTACATCTTGGACGTAATGAAGAAGTGCGGCTTGCAGACTCATTATTACGAACGTTATCCGCACGAATTTTCCGGCGGACAGCGTCAACGTATTTGTATAGCGAGAGCGCTGGCTTTGCAGCCTAAGCTTGTCGTTTGCGACGAACCTGTTTCGGCGTTGGACGTTTCTATACAGGCTCAGATAATTAACCTTCTCAAAGATCTTCAGGACGAACTTAATTTGACTTACGTGTTCATATCCCACGACTTGTCCGTTGTAGAACATATTTCGGACGAAATCGGCGTTATGTACCTCGGCAGTATGGTTGAGAGCGGTGACAAGAACAAGATATACGCAAATCCCATGCATCCCTATACGCAGGCTTTGCTTTCGGCAGTACCCGTTCCCGATCCAAACGTTAAGTTGAATCGTATTATTCTTAAGGGAGATATTCCTTCTCCGGCGAATCCGCCTAAGGGATGTAAGTTCCATACTCGTTGTCACAAGTGCATGGATATATGTAAGAAGGTTGCACCCAAATTTAATGAGTACGAGCCTAATCACTTCTGCGCTTGCCATCTTTACGATCAGGGCGTTATGGAAAGCAAATAAAATTACTTTAATTATTAAGAAGATACGGGCGAATATGCGTCCGTATCTTTCTTTATACTAAATGAGGAGTCGCAATGAGCAAAAAAGACAAGCAAACATTTGAGGATGACGGCAGAACGATATCCAATATGAACGTAGAAGGGATGCCGGGATACGATCCGCACAGAGAAAAAAAAGAAAAGACGAAAAAACAAATGAATGAGTTGCGTATCAGCCGAAAAGAAAGATGGGCAATGATTTGGGGCGCATACAAAGCATATATGCCGTTACTTTTGGCAATGCTTGCCGGTTTCGGCATCGTAATGGCGCTAATTGCTTTTTGGCTCAGTTAATTTGTTTGACAAAATCGCTTTTAAGTAATATACTTTACGTATAGAAAAGGACAAAGGATTTCTTATGAAACATATCGATATAAGCAAGATTAAAGACTGTGCAGTAGGAAGTACCGTTACCGTTTGCGGTTGGGTACGTACGTATAGAGAATCTAAGAATATGGCATTTATGGAAGTAAATGACGGTACTACACTTAAGCATTTGCAAGTGGTAATCGACAAGGATACTACTAAAGGCTACGAAAGTTGCACGGCGTTGGGGTGTGCCGTAAAAGTTGAGGGTACTCTCGTAAAAGCCGTAAACGGAGAGGGGGTGGAAATTAACGCCTCCGATGTTGTGTTGCTCGGGGATTGTCCGTCCGATTATCCTCTTCAAAAGAAGCGTCATACTATGGAGTATTTGCGAACGATTCCGCATCTGAGAGTGCGCACAAACACATTTAACGCTATGCTTAGGGTGCGAAGTAAACTCAGTGCGGCTATACACAGATATTTTCAGGAACACGATTACGTATACGTTCATACGCCCATTATAACAGGCAGCGATTGTGAAGGCGCAGGCGAGATATTTCGTGTGACAACACACGATTGGAACGATACCGCCAAGACTGCAGCCGAGTATTATGAGCAAGACTTTTTCGGTCAGAAGGCGGGACTTACTGTTTCCGGCCAGCTCGAAGGCGAAGTTGCAGCAATGGCAATGGGAAAGATTTATACGTTTGGACCTACTTTCAGAGCAGAGAACAGTAACACAACTCGTCACGCAGCAGAGTTTTGGCAAGTTGAGCCAGAGGTGGCTTTTGCAGAGCTTCCCGACATAATAGAAATAGCCGAAGAGCTTATTAAATATATTATACAGGCTGTGCTTGACGAATGTCCGGACGAAATACAATTTTTTGATGACAGATTCGAGAAGGGACTTAAGGATAAGTTAGAGCATGTCGTAAGAAGCGAATTTAAGGTACTCGATTACACTGACGCTATAGATATTTTGCTTAAGTCGGGCAAAGACTTTAAATATACCGTAGAATGGGGATGCGATCTCCAGACAGAGCACGAAAGATATATTACCGAGGAAGTGTTTAATAAACCGGTATTTGTCATTAACTATCCAAAAGCTATAAAGTCCTTTTATATGAAGCAAAATCCGGACGGCAAAACTGTTGCCGCAACAGATTTGCTTGTACCCGGCATCGGCGAAATAATCGGCTGCAGCGAAAGAGAAGCCGATATGGAAAAGTTGTTGCAAGCAATGAAAGAACGAAATATGACGCTTTCGGAATACGATAATTATTTGGCATTGCGCAGATTCGGTTCGTGTCCGCACAGCGGTTTCGGATTGGGCTTAGAACGAATTTTGCTTTACGTTACGGGATTGGGCAACATACGAGACGTGCAGTTGTATTCTCGTACGGTAGGAGACCTCAAATAGCTTTATTTCGAGCGAAGCAATGAAAACGTATAACTAGTACAAAGCATAAAAAATGCGCCGAACGAAAGAGACGGCGCATTTTTTATGTTAGTAAATAACTTGTATTTAATCGAGAACTTGATTTTTGAGCAGAGTTGACTTAGTCTACAGGGAGATATCCGCCATATACTCTGAATTTAGAAGGTTTTTCGTCCAAACAATATTCTATCGTCATTTTGTCAAAGCCGACCTTTTCTACGAAATCGTCTTTTTTGAAACTTACGGTATGAAATTTGTCGAAATTCCGCACGTGATAGCTAAGAATTACGGGATTAGGCAAATCCAGACTGTGGCACATAGATGCGACAATGTTCGAAAAGTTTTTCGGTTCGAACTCGTCGTCGAATGCAAAAGTTTTGTTTATAACCGTTTTATCTTTTTTAATAGTTCTGAGCCAAATTTTGTACATATAACCACCTTAGTACGATTTTAACATAACAAGAGGTTTTTCGTCAAATATAATGTTGTTTCTTAGCTAACTATTCTATATAAAACACATCTGTGTGTGTAGCGTAGCGCTACCGCTTGACTTATTCGTCGATTTGTTATATAATTTACCAGTGAGATTATTACAAGGAGTATACTATCATGGTAGAATTACTGACTAAGGAAGATATAGAGGAACTCGAAGCCGAGCTCGAGGAACTTAAAGTTCACGGTAGAGCGGAAATGGCGGAAAAGATACGAGTTGCCAGAGAATTCGGTGACTTGTCCGAGAACGCTGAGTACGATATAGCAAAAGAAGAGCAGGCAAAAATGGAAGCTCGTATTATTGAAATCGAGACCAAACTTCGCAATGCTCAGGTTTACAAAAAAACCAAGTCCGATAAAATCAGCCTCGGCCACACCGTAAAACTTTTGGATATGGATTTAAACGAAGAAGTATCCTATGAAATAGTCGGTTCGCATCAGGCAAATCCCGTAGAGAACAAAATCAGCAATGAGTCTCCTGTCGGAGCAGCTTTGCTCGGGCATAAAAAAGACGACGTAGTAACCGTTAAGGTTAGAGCAGGAGAAGTTAAATACAAAGTTCTTAAGATAAGCTAAACAAATAACATAAATATTTTTAGGGAAACGAATATGGAAGAAATTCAGGAGCAGGAAGATCTTGGCGAACTTATCAGAGTTCGAAGAGAAAAATTAAAGAATTTTTCGGAAGCGGGAAAAAACCCGTATGCGATAACTAAATTTGACGTAGAAAATTATTCTGCGGATATTTTGGCAAATGCGGAAAACATGGTGGATAAGACGGTCGTAATTGCCGGTCGTCTTATAAGCAAACGTATAATGGGAAAGGCGAGTTTTGCCCATTTGCTTGACAGTAAAGGACAAATCCAGATATATGTAAAAATCGATTCCGTGGGTGCCGAGGCTTATGACGATTGGAAAAAATACGACATAGGCGATATTATAGGCGTAAAGGGTAAGGTGTTTATTACGCACAAAGGAGAGACTTCGGTGGCTTGCTCGGAGATAACACTTTTGTCGAAGTCGCTTTTGCCTCTCCCCGAAAAGTGGCACGGGCTAAAGGATAACGATCTTCGTTATCGTCAAAGATACGTCGATCTTATAGCTAATCCTGAAGTAAAAGAGACTTTTGTTAAGCGCTCCAAAATAATTACCGCAGTAAGAAATTATATGAACGGTAAAGATTTCGTAGAAGTCGAGACGCCGATACTTAATACGGTAGCCAGCGGAGCAAACGCAAGACCTTTCGTTACGCACCACAATACTCTTGATATCGATATGTTTATGCGTATAGCTCCCGAACTTTATTTAAAGAGGCTTATCGTTGGCGGTTTTGACAGGGTTTACGAACTAGGCAGAATGTTCCGTAACGAGGGTATGGACATTAAGCATAACCCCGAATTTACCATGATGGAATTGTATCAGGCGTACGCAAACCTCGAAGACATGATGGTTATAGCCGAAGAAGCGTTTACCGCAGCTCGAAAAGCTATAGGATTAGGCGAAACAATCACGTATCAAGGAAAGGAAATCAATCTTGCGTCACCGTGGCAACGTCTTACCATGATCGATGCTATAAAGAAGTATGTTGGGATAGATTATTCGGGAATGACCGCAGAGCAGGCTGTATCCGCAGCTTTGGCTGCCGGAGTGGAGCTTGACGAAAATAAGCGTACGTGGGGTAATGCAGTATACGAAACTTTCGATCAAAAAGTCGAAGAGCAATTGATAGATCCGGTATTTATTACCGATTATCCCGTAGAGGTAAGTCCTCTCGCTAAGAGAAAAGCGGAAAATCCGGCGCTCGTTCATAGGTTCGAATTCTTTATCAACGCATGGGAAATGGGCAATGCCTTTGCCGAACTTAACGATCCTATCGATCAAAAGGGACGTTTCGAAGCGCAGGCGGCACTCAGAGCGAAAGGCGACGACGAGGCTCAGATGATGGACTACGATTACGTTACCGCTCTCGAATACGGATTGCCTCCGACGGGAGGTATGGGTATGGGCATCGACCGTATGGTTATGCTTCTTACGGACGCTGCGTCGATTAGAGACGTGTTGCTTTTCCCCACTATGAAACCCAAGAAACAATGAGTTCGATAATTTTCGAATGGTTAAAAAATTACGATAAGACGGTATTGCAGCGTTTCCATACGCCGGGACATAAAGGTGCGCTTAACCCTTACGACATTACCGAAATAGACAGTTCTTTTCCTGCCGATATGATAGAAAAAGCGCAGGAGAAAACCTCAAAACTTTTAGGCGCAAAGCATTGCAGATATCTTGTCGGCGGTTCGTCAATGGGGATAAAAGCTGCGGTTTTGGCTGCAGGCGGGGATATTTTGATCGCCGAGAATTCGCATCGAGCGCTTTTCGAAGCGGCAAAACTTGCAAAGGTAAACGCATTTACGGTAAAGAACGATTATAAAGACGGACTTATGCAGCCGCTGACGCCCGAGGCGATTGACGCTGCTCTTAATGCTCATCCGTCTGTAAAGGCGGTCTATATCACTTCGCCCGATTATTACGGCTTGGCGGCAACGCCGTCGGTTGCCGAAGCGGTAAAAGGCAGAGCGTATTTGTTTTGCGACGGAGCGCACGGTGCGCATTTCCCTTTTGACCGCTCTCTGTTTCCCGCATCGTTTTCTTGTTTTGCGGACGTATGCAATTTGTCTGCGCATAAGACGTTGCCGGCATATACGCAAACCGCTTATCTTACGATAAACAACGACGAACTTTTGCCTAAGATAGATGAAGCTCTCAAGCTTTTGGGAACTACGAGTCCGTCATATTTGTTTCTCGGTTCGCTCGAATATGCCGCCGATTATACCGAGGAAAACGCTTGGTATTACAGGCAGCTGTTCAATATGGTGTGGGAAATAAAAGACGCCGTACCGTGTCTTGAAAACGATGATTTTTCTCGATTGGTAGTTGATGCGCAGGCAATGGGAATAAGCGGAGAGAGGCTTTATAATCGCCTCAAATCGCAAGGTATCGTCGCAGAAAAATACGACGACAGATATGTAGTGTTTATAGTGACGTTGCTGGATACGAAAGAAGGTTTGCAGCGGCTTAAAGGAGCTTTATGCGAGGTAAATTCATAACGCTCGAAGGTTGCGACGGTGTGGGTAAAACTACGCAGATACGCAGACTTCAGCGAGAATTAAATAAAGCCGGAGTGGACTTCGTTTTTACGAGAGAACCCGGAGGAACGGTTATTTCCGAAAGAATTCGGGACATAATTTTGGACGCTTCATTAAAAGAAATGGACGCTTATACCGAGATTTTGTTATACGCTGCGGCTAGAAGACAGCATGTTGCGGAATTTATAGAAAAAAAGCTTGCCGCAGGTACAACGGTATTTTGCGACAGATTTGTAGATTCGACGCTTGCTTATCAAGGTTATGGAAGAGGAGTAGATCCCGTAGTGATACAGGTATGTAATCGTATAGCGGTCGGAAATACCGATATAGATCTTACCGTATTTTTCGATCTGCCGCCCGCAAAAGCCTTTGCTCGCAAGGGCGGGGCGGATAAAAAAGACAGGATAGAGAGCGAAGCGCTCGAGTTTCATCAGAGGGTATACGACGGATACAAAAAGATAGCGGCATCTTCTCCCGAAAGAGTTGCCGTAGTAGATGCGTCGGGTACGCCGACGCAAGTTTTCGATAGACTGTGGCTGTGTTTAAAAGAACATAACGTATTGTAATTATGACGACAGAAGAAGCGATAAGGACAAATGAAGCGTACAGCCGGCTAATGAAGGATACGTCCGAGCCGGCGCATTCGTATCTGATACTTACCGAGGACGGGTACACTGCGCAATGTTTAGCGGACGAGTTTGTTTGTGCGCTAAGCGGCAAAAAAAACGCTAAAGATATTTACAGATTGCCGCAAGGGGCAAAATTTCTAACTCAAGATGCGGATTTTATCACCGAAAACGTCAATATTTATCCTACAGAGCTTAATAAAAAATATTATATAGTATCGGCGTTCGAAACGGCGAACGAAACGGCGCAAAACAAACTATTAAAAACGCTGGAAGAGCCGCCACAATCGGCGATGCTTATTTTGCTGGCAAAAAACGAATACGCTATATTAAAAACCGTTAAGTCTAGGTGCGTTGTCGTTCGTCCGGCCCTTTATGACGATAGCATTATGCACGAAGTTGCGACCGAACTTCGTGCAAGAAATCCGGCTTTCTGTTCGGCTTATGCCGGCGGAAATTTGCAGCGGTTGCTTTCTTGCATAAAGAGCGGCACCGAAACTTTTGATTTTACGGTAGACATGCTGATGAAAATGCGACGCAGTCCCGATATCGTAAAATATGCGGTCAAGTTGGTTGCGAGCGCTTCCGTTGCGGAATTTCTCGATACGTTAGACATTATTCTTAACGACTGCATGATATTTGCTATCCGCCCGGATTTGATAAAGTTAAAACAGAACGTCATGGACGTAAAGGAAATCGCTTCGATGTACAGCGTAGAAGCGGTTCTAAGAATAAAACCGGCTATAATAAGAGCGAGACGAAGGCTAGAAGGCTTGGGGAACAAATCGAGTATAGTCGATCAGCTGTTATTTTCTATATTGGAGGAAAAAGCTAAATGCCGAAAGTAGTGGGCATCAGGTTTGAAAAAACGCCGAAAACATATTATTTCGACGCTGGAAACGATATATTTAAAATCGGTGACGGAGTAGTCGTTGAAACGGCAAGAGGAGTGGAATACGGATTCGTATCCATGCTGCCGAAAGAAATAAGCGACGATGAGGTTGTTGCGCCGCTTAAACCCATCATAAGAGTCGCCACGCCCAAAGACGACGCTCAATACAAAAAAGTTACTGCGAAGAGGCCGGAAGCATTGCGGATAACGATGGAAAAAGTCGCTCACAGCGGCTTGGATATGAAGGTCGTGGATGTCGGATATACGTTTGACGGCAGCAAGTTGATAGTCTATTTTACAGCAGACGGTAGGGTAGATTTCAGAGAACTTGTAAGAGAGCTTGCATCGGCGTTTAAGGTGCGAATAGAGTTAAGGCAAATCGGTGCGAGAGACGAGTGTAAGATGCTTGGTGGAATAGGTCCGTGCGGAAGAGCCTGTTGTTGCAAAGATCATATGATGGACTACGCAAGGGTGTCTATAAAGATGGCAAAAAATCAGAATTTGTCGCTTAATCCCGGTAAAATCAGCGGAATTTGCGGCAATTTGATGTGTTGTTTAAGTTATGAAAACGAGTATTATGCGGAAGTAAACAAGCGTATGCCTAAAATCGGAGCAGAGGTGGGTTTGCCTGACGGCAGCAAAGGCATTGTGACTGTGATAAATCAGCTTAAAGAGAGCGTAACCGTAAAGTGCGACGGTAAAGAAGATACTTATACGTTTAACGAATTTCCGCTTTCGGAAATTAGATTTAAGAAGAAGCGGGATAAGACGGAAGAGGAAAAAGAAGATGAGTAAAACTTATACGATAATTTTCGTTTTGTTTTTGCTCTTGGCATTTTTGTCTGCAGCAGTGTGTTTGGTGTATTTTTGCTTTAAAATGAGCGTAATCGCCGGTATTTTGGCGTTGTGCGCCGTGTTGGCATTTTCGGCGGGTTTTGTAGCCTTTTATGTCAAAAAGCGTAAGTATTATAACGATTTAGCAAATAAAAAGTAAACGTACAGCAGTAATTGTGACAACGTTACTTTATGCGTCAAAAGGTTTAATCGGCAAAAGCAAAACGAGCGCAAACAAAATAATTATTTTCTTAAAAATACAAAAAAACCGTTTACAAATATAATTTTGTGTGGTACAATATCCGTACAAGGAATTATTCCGTAATAATAAAAGGAGAAACAGCTATGCCCAGAATTATCAGTGAAGAATGTTTGTCTTGCGGTTCCTGTGAAGGACAGTGCCCGGTAAATGCTATCAGCATGGGTAAAGACCACTTCGAAGTTAACGAAGCAGAGTGCATCGATTGCGGAGCATGCGAAGCAGCTTGCCCTGTATCTGCAATCAAACAGAAGTAATTTTACATAATTACAAAAAAAATAAATATCCGTTGTCATGTTCTGTGACAACGGATATTTATTTTTACCGATAGGTTTGATATATGCGCATATTCACATGCGTCGATATTAAATATTTATGGGCAAATGTTCATGCCTGCATATAACCATAGAAAATTTAAAGACCGCCAGAGGCCCGTTTCCGGTGATAAGATTGGCAGAAGAAACTACTTCGCTCTTACGATAGCGACAGTATTTAATTCGGCTGATTAAATCTTTATCGGGGTAGCAGGTAATAGTTCGGTCACATATTTGCGGAATCTCCGACAAAACAATCGCCGGCGCAGCGCAAATAGCTGCAACGAGTTTTTGCCTATTATACAAGCCGTATATAAAATCCGTGGCTTGCTTGCATGCGGCTATAGCTTTTGCTCCGTCCATGCCGCCGGGTACGATAACGCCGTCGTAGGCAGAGTAGTCAACTTCGGCTATAAGTTTGTCGGCGGTTATTTTTATGCCGTGTGAACCGATTACGGTAAGACAGTTTACCGAAATAAGTTCGCACGTTGCGCCGCTTCGGCGCAATATATCGGTGGGAACGGTAATTTCTATTTCTTCACTGCCGTCAGCTATAATGACAGCGTATTTTTTGTCAAACATTATAATTCTCCTTGTAGTAAAAAGTAGGTAACGTATTAAGATTTTATGGAAAACTCAACAATTGAATCATTTATTTCGCAAATCGACGTCGCTTAGAGCGCTTCCGAAACTCAGCGAGCCGAAGAGACGAGAATACGTGCGCTCGCCGTAACGCTCTCTGAGCATAATTGCATCGAGATTTGTAGTAATAACAGTATGTTTTTTTGCGGACATACGCTCGTTGATTACGTGAAACAAGTATTCTACAGTAACGTTTTTTATTATGTTTTCGCTTCCGAGGTCGTCGATAACGAGAAGATCGCAATCGAGCAGCGGTTCGAGATACTGCAATTTTTCGCTGCTGAGCGCAACGTGATACTTAAGCATCCGATTTGCAAAGGCGAAGGACGACAGCATAATTACCGAATAACCTTTGTCCGAAATCGCTTTTGCCATGCAAGAGGCAGCGAAAGTTTTGCCGCTGCCGCATTTCCCCATAAAAATAAAATTGAGTTTTTTCGTTGTAGGGAATTTGTCGCAAAATCCTTTTGCCGTTTTATATACGTCCATTATGCGGTCCCGCTCTTCGTCCGGGAAAATCGCAAAATCGCAGTCTTCAAAGCCGAAGCCGATTACGGAACTGTCCGTTACGCAGAGACTTATTACGCACGAACACGGTTTACCGTTTACGAGTCCCGTGTCACCGCACTTCGAACATTTCGGCGGAGGATCGAGCATTTCCGCCGTAATTCCCTTTGCTTTCAATATTTCGGATTTTTTTAAGATGAGACGTTCCAGATTTTTTTTCGATTCTTCGTCGTAATTCTCTGCCAACAAAATGCGAAGCTTTCTGATTTGTTTTTCGGTTTCGTAAAGTGTCGGATCTGAACGTAATAAGTCCAAAAACAATATTCGAGCGTCGGCGAGAGCGGCTTTTCGCCCATCGACTATTTTATTTATCGCTTTTTTGTAGTCCATCTTTTATATATCCTCCGGATTGAGATGTCCGAATATTGCATTTATTTCTTCTGCCGATTTAACCGTCACGGTAGATTTTTTTTCGGACGTCGACGACGGCATCTTTCTGGCGTCCTCCACCGTCGTTATCGAACGCTCTCTGTACGAAGCCAAGATGCTGTTTAGGTAAGCCATAGCGTTTCCTTTTCCGTTAGAAAGGGTGGCGGCGTATTCGATTAGAGGAATGGGCATTTGCCACGAATATGTCCAGGTCCTGTAATAATCTCTGTCCCACGACGTAACGGCTCGGCTTAATCCGGCAAGGCCCATAATGCGTTTTATGTCCTCGTCTATCGAGACCGCTTTACTTATAAAGCCGTTTATGGCTTCGTCGCTAAGCAAGCCTTCTTTGTAGAATTTCTTTACGGCGTCATCCATTCCGCTAAGCGTACGTATATCTCGTGCGTAGCAGGATTTTGCGATAGTTATAAGGGCGTTTTCGTCAAATCCGTACGAAAGCCATTTGTTTACGTACGTTTCTATCGTATAGTCAAGCTGTTCTATGTATATGCCCAAGATGCGGTTGATTTCTTTTGTCAGCGTATATAATTTGTCTCTC
Source organism: Firmicutes bacterium CAG:552 (assembly GCA_000435495.1). Taxonomy (GTDB): domain Bacteria; phylum Bacillota; class Clostridia; order Christensenellales; family Pumilibacteraceae; genus CAG-552. The sequence continues at coordinate 51,767 of FR884031.1, forward strand.
GACGCATCGTAAGCGGAAATTTCTCCGATTGTAAAAACGTGATTTTCGTAATATTTCGCAAGTTTTGCGTCCAATCGTTCCATCCCGCCTTTTTTCAGGTTTTTGGCTACGAAAATGATGGTTTCGAGCGAAAAACCGAGCGATTTGGTCCACTTGACGTAAAGCTGACCGTCGTTATGGTCGGGTTGACGTCGGCTGCCCAGAGCTTTGAATATTGCCGCAAGCTCTCCTTGATAAAGAGAAAGCTCGTTAAGTTTTTCGTTGACTCGTTCGAAGCTCGTGGCGCCTTGGTGCGCAAGATTTCGTGCGACCGCCAAAATGTACTGATACGCTACAGACTCGCCTTTAAGTCTGACGCAATAAGCTATTATCGCAAGCATGGCGTCTACGTCGATGTGCATAATCTCCATAACCGAATAATACTCGTTATATTCCGACGGTAAAAACGTGCGGTGGGGGAGCATGGCAGACAGTTGATCGTTAAAAGAAGCATACTTGGTTTTGCTAAACTTTTTGATTTGCTCCGAAAGCGGTTTTACGACAAGATACTCGACTTCGGGCGGATCAGTGGACACTATTCGGACTATACCCTGCTCGCACCAGTAGGCGTACGCTTCCATTATGTCTGCTTTGTCCGTACCGAGTATGGCTGCGAGTCTGTCTGCGCTGTTGTCCGTAGAACCGGACAGACTGAGACCGGCGATGTAAGTCTTGACGTAGTTTTCGGGAGCGAAGGGCATATATTCGGTTATAAAAAGGTTATCTAATTCTACGTTGCGAAATCTATCCTTTTCGCCCGATAATTTTGCGAACATATACACACTCCTTATCAAACAGTTGAAAAAAACTGCAAAATACTTTATAATAATTCAAACGATACAATATAATAGCATTTTTTCGGCAATTTTTCAAGCAAAAAAACATGAAAAATTTATGGTACAATATGTTGTGCGTATTTATCCGATATAAAGCTATATATGATATGCAAAGGAGAGATATGAGAATACTTCACACCGCAGATTGGCATCTCGGCAAAAAACTGGAGGGAAGATTAAGGTTAGAGGAACAGAGTCTTGCGCTCGATCAAATAATCTCCGTGGCAAAAGAACGGAACATAGACGTAATAATAGTTGCGGGCGACGTTTTCGATACGGCGGTTCCGTCTGCGGAAGCCGAAGAGCTTTTTTTCTCGGCTGCTGCCAGGATGTCGGAGCTTGCGCCGATAGTGGTGATAGCAGGCAATCACGACGATGCCGACAGACTTGCCGCTCCGCTCACTCTGGCAAAACGGCACGGAATATATCTTGTAGGCGGGATGGACAATACGTCGTTTTTGTCGGACAGTGTTTGCGGCGGCGAAGGTTGGTTAAAAATGAACATAGGCGGTGAAGTTCTAAATCTTGCGGTATTGCCGTTTCCGTCCAAGTCCCGTTTGGGCGAATACGGAGAAGGCGAAGATTATCCGTCGTTCGTAAGCAGCCTTATCGACAAATGCACGAGTTGCTTCGGAAACGGAGTAAACGTTTTTGCGGCGCATTTGTTTATGGACGGTTGCCTAACGGGAGAGGCTGCGTCTATGGCGTTAATGCGTTCGATCCTCCCGCAAGCGGACTATTGTGCCTTGGGTCACATACATAAACCGCAATGCGTTTCGCATAAGTGCAACGCATATTACAGCGGCAGTCTGCTGAAATATCATTTTGACGAAACCGACGTTAAGCAAGTTAATATATTCGACAGCTCGGATAAGAGCGTTACGCCCGTCGTTTTGACTGCGTCCAGACCTCTTGTAAGGATAGAAACAGATAACTTCGACGAGGCATTGAAACGGTTGAATAGCGCCGGAGATTGTTATGCCGAACTGATTTTTACTACGCAACAGCCGCTAAAACCGTCGCAATTGGAACAGCTTCGGTCGATTCCGTGCTTTACAAAGCTTTCCATAATCAATACTTCTGTAAAACGCGAAGTGTTTACTCGTAAAGAACAAACCGACAAAGAAATTTTTGTTTCTTATTATACTTCGTGTACCGGCAAAGAGCCGACAGAAGAAACGGTAAAGGCGTTTTTGGAGGTATTGGGACAATGAAACCGATATCTATCACAATAGAAGGTATAAAAAGTTTTTATAACAAAACGGAAATAAACTTTGATTTTAACGGGTTGTTTTGCATATGCGGCGATACCGGAAGCGGCAAAACGACCATTTTGGATTGCATAATCCTTGCTTTATACGGAAAGGTTAAGTCCGGCAATAATCTTGCGGATTACATAAATTTGCGCAAAGATAAGGGAACCGTAGATTTGGTTTTTGAAGCGACCGTAGATAAAACGGTGCAACGTTATCAAGTTACTCGCACAATTTCTTCTAACGGAACAGTCTCGAAGGCAAAGCTCGTCAATTTGACGACAGGTGAGGTCATAGCAGAACAGGCGCTGAAAGTCAACGAAGAACTCATGGCAATTACCGAACTGAGCGTGGGGGATTTTACGCAGGTGGTAGTATTGCAACAAGGTGAATTCGCAAAATTTCTCACTTCCGCAAAGTCGGATAGAAGCATTACGGTAGGTAATTTGTTTAAGTTAAATAAATATCGCAAACTCGGTCCGAAAATCAGCGAAAAGAAAAACGAAGCAAAGATAAAGCTCGACGCAAACGAAAGCGCATTATTGGAAGTCGAATCCGTTACGGTAGACAAAATCGCAGAACAAGAGAAAGAACTTAAAAGAGATAAAAAGTCCGTTACGGAAGTAAGGAACCGAGTTGACGAACTCAATGCCAAAGTTGCGGCTCTCGGTAAGTTGAAGATCGAATACGATGAAGCTGTGGCGGCAAAAGAGGAACTTAAAAAGCAGAAAGAATGGGCAGTTTTGCTGGAAAAGGCGTTGAAAGACGTCAAAGAAAAATTAGTCGGAGAGCAGGCAAACCAACAATGCATACACGATTCTATTACGGCAGTCAGCGAAATTTTGGGAAGGTTGCAAGGACTTAAGGGATTGATAGACGAAGCGAAGGCTCACGGCGCAAAAGTGACGGAACTCAGACATGCGTACGTAAAGGTTTTCGACGAGTATAAAAAATCGGTCGAGGAAAAAGAGAAAGCAAAAGTTGAATACGACGAAAGTAAAAAAGCTTACGACGAAAGCGTTGCGTTGCTAAAAGAACATGTTGCGTCTACCGAATATAAAGATAAAGTATATAAGATAAAAAACGCATACGATATGGCAAAATTCGAGCAAAGCAGATTTGCTACGGATATTGATGCCGAGAAAAAGAGACTTGTCGATAGGACGGAATCGAGCAAAAATCTGTTAGCGGCAAAATTGCTTGCCGAAGAAAAAATGCGCATAGCCGACGAAGCGTTGGCTTCGGCACGACAAAAAGAACAAGAGAACATCATGCAAAAGGCCGCCGAATCGTTGAAAAATTCTCTTAAAGAAGGAGACGTTTGTCCTGTGTGCGGCAGCATAGTCGACAAAATCGAGCATATTACGTTGCAGGAAAGTGATGTTGCAGCTAAGCAAAAAGATTATGAAGACGCATGTCGGAACGCAAGCAAAGCAGCTATAGTTGCGGCAGGCGCTGCCGAACAAAAAAGTCAAAGCGAAAAGACTTTACGAGAACTCGGATTGAAATTTGCAGCGGCAGAACAGTCGGCAAACGAGAGACTCAAAGAATTCCCCGATGTGGTTGTTGCCGACAAAATTATCGAAAGGATCGATACGGTTATAAGTTTAAGCAACAAACTTGAAACGTTGCAAGAGGTAGTAACGGCAAAAACGCAAAATTGTGAACTTATAAAAAACAATCTCGATAGCATAAAGGAGCAGGGAAAAGTAGAAGCGAACGAGCAAAAACGTTTAGAGGAAACCGTTATCGCACAAGCCGGCGGAGACGCTGAAAAACAGATAAAAAAAGCAGAAGAGCAAAATGCGATTTTGACCGCACAAAAAGAAAAATCGGAAAAGGCGATAAACGCTTATATCGAACAATCGGGTATCGTAAATTCGGATCTGGCGCAGACAAATTCGGCGATTATAAGATTGGAGAGCGTAAAAATTCCGATTTACGACGCCGTTGAAGCGGAAAACGCAGCCAAGGAACTTTCAAACGCTAACGAACTGAAAGAAACGCTTATTGCCGCATGCGCAAGACGAGAAAGCGAGATTGCCGCAATGAAAGGACAACACGAAAAGAAAATGCAGCTAAGAGAAGAGCATGCCAAGCTCCTCAGCTCGTACGATGTTTATTCGGAGTTATATAAGCTTTTAAGTGGCGAAAAGTTTGTAAATTATATAGCGGAAGAGTATATTCTCGGATTTACCGAGCAGGCTTCAGCAATATTAATGCGTGTCACTAACGGTAAATACGAATTGGAATACAAGGACGGCGATTATTACGTAACGGACTTTATTAACGGAGGTAGCCGTAAGGCAGTCACTCTGTCGGGAGGCGAAACGTTTTTGGCGTCGTTGGCTTTGGCAATAGCAATTTCGAGAGAGATAGCGAGGTATAAGACGTACGAGTTTTTCTTTTTGGACGAAGGATTCGGTACGTTGGACGAGCGTTCGCTTAATCTTGTAACAGAGGCGCTTACGACGCTTAGCAGCGATACTATGGTGGGCGTGGTAACGCATCGCAGCGAACTTACGGATCGCATATTTTCCAAGCTCGAAGTCGAATTTTCCGAAGAAGGCTCGACGGTAAAAAGAATAGATTAGCAAAATCGACTTTTGTGCGCCAAATTAATTGATTTAGCAACCGAAAAGTGTTAGAATAAAAGAAGATTTATAAGGAGCATTTTACAATGAAAAGAAACGAAATAGCAGATAAGTATAAGTGGAAACTCGAGGACATGGTTCCTTCCGATCAGGAATGGGAAAAACTCTACGATCGTATTGCCGCATCCGAAGAAAAGGTAAAGAGCTTCGAAGGTAAGCTTTCGGATAAAAAAGTTTTGCTTGACTGTCTCAAGTTTAACGAAGAACTTAACGAACTTATCGAGAAACTTTTTTGTTACGCTCGTATGCGCAGAGATCAGGATGCGAACGAACAGAAATACGTTGCATACACAGATAAGGCGATGGGGCTTATAAACAAAGTGGGTACGGCGGGATCGTATCTCGACAGCGAAATTGCTTCGCTGGACGATAAATTCCTTGAGGAAGTTATAGCCGATCCTGATTTTTCCGACTTCGACTTTATGCTTAAGGAAATCATGCGCTCCAAAAAACATATTCTTTCGGACAAGGAAGAAAAATTGTTGTCTATGTCTTACGGCGCAACCGGCAACTATAGCGAAATATTTTCTATGATAAACAACGTCGAGGTTCCTTTCCCGACCGTAAAGACTAAAGACGGCGACGTAAAGCTTACGCACGGAACTTATGCCGTTCTGGCGCAGGGGAAAGACAGGGAAGTTCGTAAGGCGGCATTTGACGGGTTGTATTCGGCGTTTAAATCGCTTATCAATACGATTTGCATGACTTATGCCGGCAGCGTAAAAAAAGACAATTTCTATGCAAAGGCAAGAGGATACGGCGACTGTTTGGAAAAATCGCTTTTCGCAGACAACGTTCCCGTTGCCGTTTACGAAAACCTTATCAAGGCTGTCGACGAAAACGCAGACAAACTTCATAGGTATATTGCTCTGAGAAAGAAGGCACTTAAGTACGATGAGCTTCATATGTACGATTTGTCCGTTCCCATAGTGGACGGGGCGTCCCTTTCTCTTTCGTACGAAGAGGCATTCGAGCTTGTTATAAAAGGACTTGCTCCGCTCGGCAAAGAATACGAAGGCTTGCTGAAACAGGCAAGAGATTGCGGCTGGATAGACGTTATGGAAAACGAAGGAAAGCGTAGCGGTGCTTACAGCTGGGGATGTTACGGCGTTCATCCTTACGTATTGCTTAACTATTCGGGTACGACGCATGATATATTTACTATTGCTCACGAGCTAGGTCATGCAATGCATTCGTACTATTCGGATGCTAACAACAGCCAAAGCAAGGCAGGTTACCAGATTTTTGTTGCCGAAGTAGCGTCTACGGTAAACGAAGTCTTCTTGCTTAAGTACCTTATTTCCACGGTTACGGATAGTCAACTCAAAAAATATTTACTGTCTTACTATATCGATATGTTCCGTACGACGTTGTTCCGCCAGACTATGTTTGCGGAATTCGAAAAGATAGCGCATGACATGGATTTGGCAGGTACCCCGCTTACCGTAGATTCGCTTAGCAATGCGTACTACGAACTCAATAAAAAGTATTACGGCGAAGCCATCGTTCACGATGACAATATAAGATATGAATGGGCAAGAATACCACATTTCTATAATGCGTTCTATGTTTATAAGTACGCAACCGGCATTACCAGTGCGGTAAACATCGTAAACGGAATACTCACAGATCCCGAAAACGGTCTTAAGAGATATAAGAGATTCTTAAGCGCAGGCGGAAGCGACAGTCCGTACAATATTCTTAAAAATGCCGGCGTAGATTTGGCAACTTCGCTTCCCTACGAGGTTGCGATGAAGGAGTTTGCAGACACGCTCGCATTGCTGGAAAAGGAGATATAATGAAAAAACGAATTGCTGCATTTTTGCTTGCGATTTCGATAGTTTTTACAACTGCGATTATGGCGGGTTGTTCGATAGGCAGTACAGAAGATTATTATCTTTCGACTTCGAGTAATCCGCTTAACGTCGTAGTCGTTGCGTTGTCGCCAGAATCCGGAAGACACTCATACGAGATACAGGTCGGAGTTGTTTGTAATAGCGAGGAATCGCAGACAACCGCTATAGAGTGCTCTGAGACGGCTCTTAGGAATATACTTTCACGCTATAAACTTCATGTCAGTTATTTAGGCACTGCATTGCCGTATAAGCTAAGCGGATTCGGAAATATGGATTCGATGTTGCAGCTGCTTTGTTTTAGCGTTGTAAGCGACGGTTTTGTTACGGAGCCGATAGGACTCAAAAGCGTCAGCAGCGATTTCGGTTTCTTTAATATCGAGCGTAAATATGAGATGGTAATGCCCGAGTGGGTGGGCGATATAAAAGATTACTTTTTGTCGATGTCCGGTTTTGCGACGAAAGGATATACGATATACGATACGTCCTTTGCTTTTTGTGCAGGATTAAACGATTCGGTAAAGTCGAACGATGCCAAAAGAATATACAAGAGTATTTATGAGTCGATGATATCATGTCTGTGCTTCAAAATAGGCGATGTCGAAGACAAGTATGAGTGTTACACTTCGGCGATGGCATCGGGATGGTATATAATAGCTATAGTCGCAGGCATTTTTGCGGTAGTCGTCATATATCTTAAGGCAAACAAAAAGAATGGCGGCAACAACGTAACCGTCGAAGACATTGCGAATTGCGATGTGGCGTGCGATTGTGAGCAAACGTTACAATTTAAACATAACGGTAGTGCGTTTTATCAACATGGCGAAGATGAAACGCAACAGTTCGAGTTGGAACAAAATCAAAAAACGGACGATTGATAGGTGAACGAAATGCCCAAAGGAAATAAAGAAAACAAAATTCATCCCAATGTAAAAGGCAGAGTCGTTCCGGCGAGCAACGAAGCGGAGCAAGCCGTTTTGGGCTGCGTGCTTATTGACGAGTACGCTCCAAACGAAATAATGGCGGAATTAATGCCTGAGGATTTTTACAGTCGCAGTCATCAGCTCATATTCGAAGCGATGAAGAATATTTATTCGGACAATAAACCGGTTGAATTGGTTACGCTTGTTCAGGAACTGGACAAGATGGGTTGTCTGGAGACGGTGGGCGGATTGTCTTATATTTCTACGCTTACCGATATTGTTCCGTCCGCTGCAAACTCTAAGTATTATGTGGACATAGTAAAACAGACAAAAACAAGGCGAAAGACAATTGAAACCGCTAATCGCATTATAAATTCCGCATATACAGGCGAAGAAGACTGTGTAGAATTTGCGGAGAGAGAGGTGTTTTCTTTAGGCGAAGGTAACGTCAGGTCTACGCTTGCGCCGATATCGCAAGGCGTCAGCGAGGCAGTGGATCGTATGCAAAAGATTCAGGAAGATCCTCTTTATTATAAGGGCATTCCGACAGGATTCAAGCGTCTCGACGATCTTATCAACGGATTTCAGCAAGGCGACCTGGTTATAATCGCAGCCCGTCCCGGTCAAGGTAAAACGAGCATAGGCATGAATTTTATTCAATATGCTGCCGAGACGAAGGTTAAGACTTTGACAGGAGACAGACCTCTGCATGCGGCGGTGTTTTCGTTGGAAATGCCGGCTATGCAGCTTGCAAGAAGAATGCTTTGCTCTGTAGCAAAAGTAAACATGACCGACGTCAATTCGGGCAGAATAAGCGATTCTGAATGGCAGCGTTTGACAATTGCAAAGGGAAAACTCGACAAGTCGCATATTTACATAGACGATACGTCCAATACTTCGCCTATGGATATTATAAGCAAATGTCGTAAGCTTGCCAAAGAGCGAGCTTTGGACATAATCATGATAGACTATCTTCAGCTTATGAACGCAGGTAAGAGAGTGGAAAACCGCCAGCAGGAAATAAGCGAAATAACTCGTTCGCTGAAAATAGCTGCGAAAGAGTTAAAGGTTCCCATTTTGCTTCTCAGCCAGCTTTCTCGAAAAGTCGAGGATCGAAAGGACAAAAAACCGGAAATGAGTGACCTTAGAGAGTCCGGCGCAATCGAACAAGACGCAGATATAATAATGTTTTTGTATCGCCAATACTCGGATGCGGATAGGGAAGTCAGTGAAGACGTGCGAAACAAAGTTCAGTTGATAGTAGCCAAGCATCGTAACGGCGAAACGGGAACCGTAGACTTAAGATGGAGAGGTAGCTATGTGTCGTTTGAGGACGATTCTGCACCGAGCCAGGCAGGAATGCAAAATGCACCGTCGTCTTCCACCTCAGAAGAGCATTCTTCTGAGGAAGAGACAACTTTGGTTCCTGACGGTAAAGATTCTGTTATAGATGATGTAAGGCTGAAACAAATAAACGATGTTTCGCCTAAGAGCGACGATACATTTATTTGATAAGTGTTGACGTGAGTAAGCTCGTGTAAAAGAGCTTCAGTTAAATTTAATCGTGATTTTAAGTAATCTTAATAAAGTGCGCATTATTGTTTTATACGATTTGTGTTTTACCGTGCTAAAAGATTTCTCAAGATAATTTGTATAATTATAACGACGCCGAACGCATAACTTCGTTCGGCGTTTAATTTTTGTCGAAACGTCTAATCGGGAATTCGACGTAGACATAGTATTTGTGTGTTTTGGCAACCGACGTAACTAAAACAAACTTCTATGTGAACAAGACCAATGGGTCGCACGTACAATTTCAATAGCACATAGATAAATTTTTTAATTTATCGAATATCGCTCAGAACTGCTTGATAAAAACGAAAAGAGTGCTTAGCGTGTGTGGGGGCCTTTTGTTTTTGACGATGCAAACGTCGTTTGAGCAAGCAGCGTACTTGACTTTTAATTCGCATAAGGGTATACTGACTGTATGAATTATTTTGAAGAGGGCGAAAAGATATTAAAAAGCGGCAAGAAGCGAATACTACTGCACAGCTGTTGCGCTCCGTGCAGTAGCAGTGTTTTGTGGTATCTTATGCCGCTGAGTTATGTGACGGTTTTTTTCTACAATCCAAACGTAATGCCTTATTCCGAATATGCCAAAAGACTTACCGAACAGCGGAGACTATGTTCGATTATGGGAGTAAACTTAGTCGAAGGCGATTACGATGCGGAACGTTTTTTGAGCTTTGCCTGCGACATGAGGTACATTCCCGAAGGTGGAAAAAGATGCGAAAAATGTTTTTATATGCGGCTTAAGGCGACTGCTGAAATGGCGCAGGAAGGCGATTACGATTATTTTTGTACAACTCTCACGGTTTCACCGCACAAAAACGCAGATAAGATTAACGAAATAGGTAATGCTGTCGCAAAAGAGACGGGGATTTCTTTTTTGCCGTCCGATTTTAAGAAAAAAGACGGATACCTTCGTTCTATTAAGTTAAGCAAAGAATACGAGTTGTACAGACAGGAGTATTGCGGATGCCGGTTACAAGACAAAATTTAGAAGATTTGCCGTCCACCCCCGGCGTGTATATAATGAGGGACGTTACCGGAAAGGTGATATACGTCGGCAAGGCGGTAGTTTTAAAAAACAGAGTCAGACAGTATTTTAATAATTCTCCGAAGCTGCCAAAAGTGCAGGCAATGGTGGATAATGTCGACAGATTCGAGTATATTATCACGCTCACGGAAAAAGATGCTTTGTCTCTCGAAGCAAATCTTGTTAAAAAATACAATCCGCATTATAATATTTTGTTGAAGGACGACAAGGCAAGCCCGTATATAAGGATAGACACCAGAGAAGAGTTTCCTACGGTGGAGGTTACTCGAAAATTAAAAAAAGACGGAGCAAAGTATTACGGTCCGTATTTGAACGGGCTGAGAGTGTGGGATATAGTAGGCATAATAAGGACTGCGTTCGGAATGCGTACTTGCAAAAAAAGAATGCCAAAGAAACAGTGCCTTTATTATCACATCGGACTATGCAAAGCGCCGTGCGGCGGACTAATATCCAAGGAAGAATATAAACAAGTCGTAGACCGAGTTATAGAATTTTTGTGCGGTAAGGATGACGGAATAAAAGAACTTCTGGAAAGCAAAATGATGTCTGCCGCAGATGCGGACGATTTCGAGCAAGCTATAGTGTACAGAGAGCAGTTAAAAATGTTTAAGCTTCTGAGAGAACGTTCCGTTGCCAATTTAGGCAAAGTGGTAGACGTGGATTCTTTTGCTATTGCTTCTAACGGTATGCACGGAGCTGCGTCGGTAAATATAGTCAGGGGCGGAAAAATGATGGGCGTATACAACTTTGCCTTGGGCGACGCAGCCGATACCGAGGCAGAGGCTCTGTCATCGTTCGCAGTCGCTTTTTATTCGGCGAACCATGAAATTCCTGACGAAGTATGTTTCCCGGTGGAGTTTGACGCAAGCGGATTGTCGGAATATCTTTCCACCGTATCCGGGAAAAAGGTGCATATTAATTTCCCCGAAAAAGGTGCAAAGCGTCAGTTAATAAAAATGGCAAAAGATAACGCCGCCGACTTCCTGGAAAAATCGGCAGAAAAACAGTTGCGTCGAGAGTATATGACAAGCGGAGCGGCGGAGCGGCTGAAAAACATTCTCGGATTGCAATCGGTCAGACGAATGGAATGTTTCGATATTTCGCATGTAAGCGGTGTGGATAAGGTTGCGTCGCAAGTAACGTTTATAGACGGAGAACCGTCAAAAAAAGATTACCGTCGTTATAAAATACGTACGGTAGAGGGAAATAACGACTTCGCATGCATGGCAGAAGTTATTTCCCGACGAATGGACAACGGGGACTTGCCCGATTTGATAGTGATAGACGGCGGAAAAGGTCAGCTCGGTTACGCAATGGAGGCTATGTGCGCCGCCGGTGTAGATATACCGATGATAAGCCTTGCCGAACGTAACGAAGAAATTTACTTACCCGGCAAAAGCGATCCGATTATTTTGACCAAAAACGATTATGCATTGAGGCTGTTGCAACGGATAAGAGACGAGGCGCATAGGTTTGCAATAACGTATCATAGAAATTTGCACGCAAAACGAGTTTCGTCCAGCGTTTTGGACGAAATCGACGGCGTAGGCCCGCACAAAAGAAATATACTGCTCAAGACTTTCAGCTCTGTGGACAGGCTGAGTCATGCAACCGTTGACGAGCTGAGCTCAATAAACGGGATAGATCGTAATACGGCGCAGAAAATTTTCAATTACTTTAGGGAGAACGGAGATGAAATATAAAATTATTGCGAGCGACTTTGACGGAACTCTTTTACGCAGTGACCGCACGGTATCTCGCCGTACGGTAGAGGCGATAGCTCGGTATCGAAAAGAAGGCGGGCTGTTTACTGTGAGTACCGGCAGAATGTTCGATTCCATAAGACGAAGTTTGGACGAGCTCGGTATGCAGGACGTGAACGTTCCCATTATAGCAATGGACGGCGGAATTATTCGGGAGAGCGTTAGCGGTAAGGTTTTGGCATCTTACCCCATGCCCAAGGCTGAGGTCGTTGATTTTTGCGAACGATGCGAAAAAATCGGCTGCTATTTTCATATATACACCGATAAATTATACGTAGCCAAGGCAAACGATATAAACAGAGATTATTGTGCCGTGACGAAGATACATATGAACGAAGTGGGTAAATTAAGCCGATTTGTGAGAGAAAACGAACTTCAGGTGCTTAAGGTGCTGATTGCCGACGATAATGCCGAACAGCTGTTGGACGTATTTAAGGACCGATACGAAGGTATTCAGTTTTTTATGTCGTGGAGTACATATCTTGACGGCGCATCTGTCTTTGCCGGGAAAGGAAACGGGGTGCGGAAATTTGCAGAAATGCATGGCATTGATATTAAAGACGTAATTGCCATAGGTGACAGCATGAACGATATTTCCATGGTCAGCGAAGCCGGATTGGGCGTGGCAATGCAAAATGCCGACGACAGACTAAAAAAATACGCCGACATGATTGCGCCGACTAACGATGAAGACGGCGTGGCAGAGACAATAGAAAGGGCTATCAGGGATGAGTTATGAAATATGCCGCAGTGATTTTTGACTTGGACGGAACGCTTATGAATACGCTCGGCGGTATTTCGGACGCTCTTAACTACGCCGCAGCAAAGCAGTCGATTTCGCCGTTTACTGACGATAAAGTTAAGTCTATGATAGGTAACGGGATAAGAAAATTGATAGATAGAGCGTTTGACAGTCTTGACGAAAAAGGTAAAGAACGTGCGTACGCAGACTTTACCGCTCGTTACAAAGTTAAGGCAAAAGAGTTATCTCGGCCGTATGACGGAGCAAATGATTTTTTAATTGCATTGAGAAGCGACGAGATAAAGGTCGCAATTGCTTCAAACAAAGACGATTACGCCGTAAAAGCGCTCGCCGCAGAATATTTCTGCGATTGCGTCGATTTTTCAGTAGGCGCAACGGGGAATAATCCCCTTAAGCCGCACCCGTATATGATTGATTTTGTTTCGGAAAAACTGTCCGTACCGAAATCGCAACTTGCGTACGTAGGGGACAGCGAAGTCGATTTGCTTACGGCGGCAAATTCCGGTGTTGACGGCTACATTGTCGATTGGGGGTATGCGCTCAACAAAAATTTTGACACGGTACGAAGTTTTGACGACCTATATAAACTACTTACAAGATAAAAAACTGCTATACGCTTAGTTTTGTAATCGATACTTTGTATGCGTAGTCTATTACGAATACTCCTGCGGAACAGGCAAAAATCGACGGCGAATTGTAAGACGCTGAGAACGAAAACGCAAATTCTTTTTCCCCTATCAGTTTTACAGACGTCTTGCTTTTTTCGCTTTTTACGCAACAGACGTAATCGCTGTAATAACTAATGTCAAACGGGTCGCTGAGCGATCCGTTTTTGTATAGACCGTAAGTCGTTGATACGTATGTGTCGTCTTCGGCTATTATTTTTTTCGGTTTGCCGTTTAGAGCGGTTACATCGTCGCCGTCTATTACGGCGCTTCCTCTGTCGGTCTCTACAAGGTACACAAATTCGCCGTTACGTATCCAAAAATCTTTAACGGTATACGAAAAATCCAACGGATAAGTCGTAAGAGCATGCCCCCATACGCCGAAAGCCCGCATATTTTTGCTCATGCCGAATGCGTTGGCAAGCAGGTAAGGTTTGTCTGCTATAATCAGTGTGTCTACGTAACCCAAGGAGTAATTTTCTTTGGCGCTGATAGAGGAACGATATTGAAGCGTTTCGTCAAACGTAGTAAGTTTCAAACGAGTATTGCCGATGTCGCCGACTTTTGAGGTTACTACGCCGTATCCGTCGGTAAGAACGATAAGGTCTTCGATATTTTCCCCTTCGGATGACGGAACGGCTTGCTTTCGACGAATTTCGCCGCTATCGCTTATCGCTATTAAGTAAGGGATGTCCGATTGCATGCCTAAAACAAAATCGGTGCCTATATTTATTACTTTTTTCAGAGTATCACCGTATTCGTAAAATGCTTTGGTTTCTCCCTTTGGGGTAACTACGGCGACAAAACAGCCGGACCTTGTAAAGTCGTAGTCGGATGACGTCGTGTTTCCGAATATGTATATATCGCCACGATAAAATACGTCTATTACGTTTTCTTGACCGTCGCCTACGAGAGTTTGAGTAAATTCCGTTACAAGGTCGCTTGACATCTCCGCTTGCCTGTACCGATTGTGGTTACGTTCGGTATTTGCGTCGACAACCGCAGTCGGTGTAATAGGAATAAAAAATAAGCCTACAGATAACGAAATCAATACAATCAACAATACGGCTATAATACGGAATTGTGAATTTTGTTCTCGCATATGCGCCTCCCTTTGCGTACAGTTTACAATGTATATATTTGAAGTTTTGTGCTAAAGTAGTCGCAAAATGTCTTATATTGTAAAATGTGCGGAAAAGTCAATAAATAAGCGGTAAGTGCATAGGACAAATGGGACATAGGCGTTGTGTTTTATTTAGAGTTCGATTTGCCCGAACTTTACTTATTATTGATAATATCTTCAATCGTTAAGTATTAGTTTGGCAACTTTTGCGGTGCCGTCGACGTCGATTTTTTTTGGCGAAAAATCTTTAAGCGAATCTACGGCGTCTATCAGAGAACATGCAGAAAGATATTGTTGTGGCAGAACCTTTACGCAACCTAACGAACGAAAGTATTCTGCATTTTCCTCTTGGTCGCCTCGTGAAGCTCCTTTCGGTAAGGGAATAACCACCGCTTTTAATCCTAAAGCGACAATTTCGCAGAGAGAATTTGCGCCTCCTCTAGTGACTACGTAATCGGCGCTTGCATATAGCGACGGCATATCAGAAGAGTATTCGAGGCACCGGTAATTTGGAAGATTTTTTGGCATGCCGTCGGTTTTTCCCTTGCCGGCGATATGAATTACGAAGTATCTTTTTGTAAGTACGGGCAATGCCTTTAGCGTAGCTTCGTTTATGGCTCCGGCTCCGAGCGAACCGCCCATAACAAGCAACGTAGGAGAAGGATATATTCGGTTGCCTTTATATATGGATTGTCGGATTATGGCACCGGTATAAACGGCGTTTTTGTGTTTTATTGTGTCGAAGGACAGACAAACTTTTTCACACCTACCGGCAATTAAACGGTTTGTAAGCCCCATTGATATGTCGCTTTCGTGAGTAATCAGTCTGGTAGGCTTTGCGGTTGCGAGTCCTACCGGAAGAGATACGTATCCTCCTTTACAAAAGACCGTGTCCGGGTTTATCTCCTTTAGGATACGTCTTGCGCTCGATACCGAACGTATTAGTTCTATCGGGACGGAGGCATTTGCAAAGATTTTGTTTCTTACGTATTTAACGCAATGTATCGTATGATATTTTACTTGAGGATAATCTTTCATAAGTCGGCTTTCTATGCCGTCGGTTCCGATGAAGTGCAGTTCGCAGTCGGATAAAAACGGCAAAAGTGCGATTATGGGAGTAACGTGGCCTGCGGTACCGCCGCCGGAAAGTACAATTTTTCTCATAATAATACCTCGTAAACATATTGACAGAGAGACGGATGTATAGTATAATTTATTTACAGCGATCTAACCGTTTATACATTATTTTATTTAGAATCGGTCGCAAAAATGAAAGGAGGATTCTATGAAAAGAGAAATACTAAATATAAACGGCAAAAATATTTCGATTGCCGTATGGGACGACACCGAAAATGCGAAAGGAGTAGTTCAACTTTCTCACGGAATGGCAGAACATATTCAAAGATATGACGATTTTGCAAGGTTTTTGTGCGGTAACGGATATATCGTTATCGGCGATGACCACAGAGGACACGGTTATACCGATCCGGATAAGTTAGGCGTGGCTAGCGGTGATATTTTTGAAGATACGGTTGCCGATTTGCGCTACATAACGTCGTATGCGAGCAAAACGTACGGGTTGCCCGTTATACTTATGGGACATTCGTATGGCTCTTTTCTTACTCAAAGATATCTGACGTACGGGTTTGACGGAATAAAGGCGGCGATACTTTGCGGTTCTGCGAAACAAGGCGGACTGATATTAAAAGTAGGTAAAAGTTTGAGTCGGAAAAAATGCAAAAACGAAGCGGACGAACCCGGAGCGACTTTTGCAAAGATGACTTTCGAAAAATATGACAATGATTTCGGAGAAGGGAAAAACAGTTGGCTCAGCCTCAGTAAAGAAAACGTGCAAAAATTTAATGCAGATCCTTTGTGCGGATTTACTTGCAGTAACGGATTTTACTATAGCTTCTTTACCGGTATAGATAATGCGAATAAGTTTCTTCGACAGGGCGACGGCTTTAAGTTGTTGATTGTTTCGGGCAGCGAGGATCCTGTCGGAGGATACTGCAAGTATGTGGAAAAGTTGAATAGGATGTACCTAAAGGCGGGATATGATACTACTTTGCATTTGTACGAAAATATGCGCCACGAAATTCTCAACGAAGAAGGTAAACAGATAGTTTATGACGATATTCTTGCTTTCCTTGACGAAAATATTTAACCGATAGTGCAATTGGATAACAAATTACTGTGTAATATAAAAAAACGGACCGAGCGGTAAGACCGAACGGTTCGTTTTTTTGCTATAAAAAGTTTTTAAATTGCTTCAAATGCTTATTTGGAAATTTAAGACATCTTTTTTGATATACGTATTTAAAAGAAAATTATTACTGATTTACAAAGTTTTACTCTAAATCCTGCAAAAAGTATTCGATGCGCAGATTCGCCGTTGTCGCTTGCGAAAATACCGAATTTATCCGATCGGGTCAATTTAATTTAATAACGACGCAACATTTACACTTCCTTTTTAAAGTGCCGTGTTGGGAAATAAGCAAGGGTAAGGCATGTGTTTTTCGTTGCGGTTAGCAGAGAGTTGCTTACCGTCATTGTCGTAATTTTAAATATACGTATATAATAATGCGTTAATTTAAATCATCGGAAGCCTGCAGTTCTTCTTCGGCGGCAGCTTGAGTTTCCTCCGCTATTATTTGTTTTTTGCTTTTACAGTCGAGCCCGTGTACCCAATCGCTGAATAAATAGTAAAAGAGATAGATTATCGAACTTATGCCCCACGTGATCGGGTAAGCCCAATACACGTACCCGATTTCACCCGGGAAGATGATCGAAACCGTCTCGATATATATTATTCGAAAAACGCACCATACGGCGAGCATAACCGACATAGGAATGACGGCTTTTCCTGCTCCTCGGCAAACAGCGGCTACGCAATGCGAAAATGCAAGTAGTCCGTAAAACAATGCAACCGTTTGCGCTTGACGCACGCCTAATTCAATAACTTCGGGTGTGTCGTCGAAAAACGCTACTAAGTATTTTGCAAGCAAAAACGTCGTTATGCCTATTGCTTCGGTAAGAATTACGCCGGATAATATGCCGAACGAGCCGCCTTTTTTTGCTCTGTCGTATTCCTTTGCGCCGAGGTTTTGTCCGACAAAAGTAGATATTGCCATTGTAAAGCTGTTAACGGGCAAAAATGCAAAGCCTTCGATTTTAGCGTGTATGCCGTATGCGGCGACCGCAAATTCGCCGTACGAATTGATTTTTGACTGAACGACTACGTTTGCTATGCCTATAACCGAGTTTTGTATTCCGGCTGGAATACCGTATTTGAATATCTCGATAAACGATTTTTTATAAAAACGTATATACTTAAGCGAAATCGTATAAAGCCGACCTTTTCTTGTAAGATGAATAAGGCATAGGACTACGCTGGCAGCTTGGCTTATAACCGTGGCAACTGCAGCCGAGCCGACGCCAAGACCGAAAGGACCCATAAACAAGCAGTCTAATGCCACGTTAAGCAGCGAAGAAAAAATCAGATAGTATAGAGGATTTTTGCTGTCACCCAGCGCATTCATGATGCTTCGACAGGCATTGTACATTGTCATGGCGACTATGCCGAAGAAGTAATATCTAAAGTATTCTACTGCCTGCGGCATAATGTTTTCCGGCGTGTCTATCAGCCTGAGTAAAAACGGAGTAAATATTACGCCAAAGATGCTCAGCAGTATTCCGCTTACCAAAGAAAATGCGAGGTTAGTATAAATTGCCTTCGTCATATTATCTTTGTCGTCGGCTCCGAAGTATTTAGATATTACCACACCGGCTCCCGCCGACGCTCCGGTAAAGAAACTTACGAGAGTAAAGATAAGAGTGCCGGACGAGCTGACGGCGGCGAGTGCGTTGGTGTCTATAAATTTGCCGACTAGCCAAGTGTCGGCAGTGTTGTATAACTGCTGGAAAAGCTGGCTAAGAAAAATCGGCACCGAAAAATAAAGTATAGTTTTGCCTATACTTCCTTTGCTCAGATCTTTTGTGTCTTTTGCCGTGATTTTATTCATTAAATTACTCGTGCCGCCATTCAAAATAATCGTCGAATTTTGCCGAAATTCGTCGGGAAAAAAGAACAGCGGTTTTACAATTGTTATGATTTCATTTTCATGCCGTTTTCGGCGACATAACTTATCCCAAAATCATTATATCACGATTTAGAGGCAAAGTCACTTGTTTTGAACGCTAAGAATTGTAAAATCGTTTGACATTTGAATGATAATATGGTAAAATAGTAAGGTAGTAAGCGAACTAACTTATTATTCGGAGGCAGGTTTGGACGATTTCAGCGGCGAAATTAATACTTACGGAAAGTACCTGAGGAGATTAAGAAAATCCTTAGGACTGAGGTTTGAGAAGTTTCGCTCGCTGTTGGGCGTGTCTAAGGCATATCTTAGTGACGTCGAATCGGGCAAAAGTAAGCCGCCTAGCCCCGATATGCAGCTAAAGATAGTAGATATTTTGAGCGTAATGGGCAATATTACAAAAAAGGACGCAGATGCACTGTTGGATCTCGCCGCAAGAGAGCGCAATGAAGTGCCTGCAGACATATACAGGATGTTAGTATCCGACGGCAGTGCTGTTGCTGCGATACGGGGCAGTCCAAAATACAAGGAGTTTTACACTAATTTCGATAACGGAGGACAAACATGAGCAAATCTTATGACGCTAAAGACATAAAAGTTTTGGAAGGATTGGATGCGGTAAGACTTCGTCCCGGTATGTATATTGGCACGACGGGGCCGAAAGGACTTCATCATATATTATGGGAAATAGTGGACAACTCGATGGACGAAATTGCCAACGGTTTCGGAGATAGAATCGATATAGTCCTGTATGCAGACGGCTCGGTTTCCGTCGAAGATAACGGCAGAGGCATACCTGTCGATATTCATCCGCAGCTTAAAGTGAGCGCAGTACAAGTCGTATTTACTCAGCTTCATGCCGGCGGAAAGTTCGATAACGAAAATTATGCGCACTCGGGCGGACTGCACGGAGTAGGCGCATCGGTTACCAATGCGCTAAGCGAGTGGCTTACGGTCGAGGTATACAAGGGCGGCTACATCTATCGCATGGAGTTTGAAAGTAAAGAGGTCGGCGGAGTAGTAAAGGGCGGTTTGCCTAAGGGTGCTTTGGTAAATACCAAAGTCAAGACAAAAAAGCACGGCACGATGGTCAGGTTTAAGCCGGACGCACGAATTTTCGAAACGACGGAGATGAGTTACGACGTAATTCGCAAGCATATCAAAGAGCAAGCGTTTCTCAATAAGGGCGCAACGATTTCGCTAAGAGACGAAAGAGAAGAAACGCCCATAGAAGTTACGTACAAGTTTGACGGCGGTATAGTAGACTTTATTACGGACATCAATAGCGCAAAAGTTGTGGCATACGACAAGCCGGTATATATATTCGGAGAAGAAAAGGATATTACGGCTGAGTTGGCTCTTCAATATACCGACGGTTATACATGTAATATTTTTTCGTACGTAAACAATATCCCTACGACCGAAGGCGGGACGCACGAAACCGGATTCAAAAGCGCACTCACTAAGGTTATGAACGACGTTGCGCACAGACTTAACGTACTTAAGAACAAAGACGACAACTTTAAAGGCGAGGACTTTTTGGAAGGCATTTCCGCAGTGCTCAGTATAAAGATGAAAAGCGTGCAATTCGAGGGACAAACCAAGACAAAACTCGGCAATCCCGAGGCAAGAGTAGCGGTAGAACATATCGTAGTTACCGAATTAAGCAAGTTTTTCGAAAAGCCTTCTAACAGAAAGATAGCGGACGCCATTTTGAAAAAGGCACTTGTTGCCATGAACGTCAGAGAAGAAGAACGAAAAGCAAAAGAACTCGCACGAAAAAAGAATACGGCAGAAAATTTTAACCTTGTCGGTAAGCTAAGCAATTGCAGCGGCAGAAAAGCTGAAGACAACGAATTGTATATTGTCGAAGGCGATTCGGCGGGCGGCACGTGCAAACAGGCTCGAAACAGACATTTTCAGGCTATATTACCGCTTAGAGGAAAACCGCTCAATGCCGAAAAAAAGCGTACTGCGCAAGTTCTTGATAACGTGGAAATAAGAACGATAATCTCTGCGCTCGGATGCGGCATCGGGGAAAGCGACTATGACGAAAGCAAACTCAACTTTCACAAAGTAATTATTCTGTCGGACGCAGACCAGGACGGCGGACATATCAGAGCGATTTTGCTTACATTCTTCTATAGATATATGCGAAAACTGATCACCGGCGGTCACGTCTATATAGGCATGCCTCCGCTGTACAAAGTATACAAAAGAGACATTGTCGAATATGCTTACGACGATGATGAATTGGAAAAAGCTAAGTTAAAAGTGGGTAGGGGGTATGAGATTCAGAGATATAAAGGTCTCGGAGAAATGAATGCCGAACAGCTATGGGAAACTACGATGGATCCCAAACGCCGTACTCTCGTCCAAGTTTGCATAGAAGACGCAGCCGAGGCGGAAAAACTTATCTCCGTGCTAATGGGAGATGCGGTAGAACAGCGTAAGGCATATATTGTCGAACATGCTAACTTTAACAGAGAAGACAATTTTTCTAAAGAATAAGGAGTAAAACGTGGATAGCGCAAAAACCATTTATAAAAACATGGAAGAAGTAATGAAGGACTCCATGATACCGTATTCGGAATACGTTATTATGGACAGAGCGTTGCCGAGAGTGGAAGACGGCTTAAAACCTGTTCAGCGCAGAGTTCTTTATTCGATGATGGAACTGGGCATTACGCCGGACAAGCCTTACAAAAAGTGCGCACGTATAGTCGGCGATTGCTTAGGTAAATTTCATCCGCACGGTGACACGTCTGTCTACTTTGCATTGGTGCGTATGGCGCAATCGTTTAACATGGGGACCGTACTTGTGGACGGACACGGCAACTACGGTTCAATAGACGGCGACGGGCCTGCGGCTATGCGATACACCGAAGCAAGACTTGCGCCGCTGGCTCTGGAGCTTATTCGGGATTTGGACAAAGATACCGTACACTTTAGTCCTAACTTCGACGACAGCTTAAAAGAACCGGACTATTTGCCGGGAAGATTTCCTAACCTCCTGGTAAACGGAGCAACGGGTATAGCGGTCGGTTTGGCAACCAATATTCCGCCGCACAACCTCGGCGAATCGATAGATGCGGTATCGGCATATATCGATAATCCGCGCATAACGCTTGCGGAAATGATGAAATATATCAAAGGACCTGATTTCCCTACCGGAGGAGTTATAATTTCGGGCGATTTGGTCACGGCTTACGAAACAGGTAAAGGCAAGATAAAGATTCGCGCCAAAATACATTTGGAAAACGATAACGGCAAAAAACTTATCGTAATAGACGAAGTTCCGTTTCAGGTCAATAAGGCGGCGCTGCTCGAAAGCGTGCTAAGCGAGAGAGAAGCGGACAAAAACGGAGCCTTGGGTGCCATTACGGACATAACGGACGAATCAGACAGAAACGGCATGCGAGCCGTTTTGAAGGTGAAACCGGATGGTGACGTAGACAAAATTCTGGAAATTTTGTTCAAAAAAACAAGTTTGGAAGTCTCCTACGGAATAAACATGGTGGCGATAGCAGACGGCAAGCCGCAACAAATGGGACTAATCGACATCATAGCCTATTATGTAGATTATCAACGAACGGTTATAGTAAGGCGAACGAAATTCGAACTCGAACAAGCTAAAGCCAGAGCACATATACTGGAAGGATTGCTTATCGCAGTAAAGAATATCGACGCAGTAGTTAAAGTTATAAAAACGAGCAACAGCACTTCGGAAGCAAAAGAGAAACTTCGACAAAAGTTTAAGTTAAGCGAGAAACAGGCGCAAGCTATAATAGACTTGCGATTAGGCAGACTTACGCATATGGAAGTTTACAAACTCGAGCAGGAGCTTGCCGAACTCAAAAAACTGATAGATAAGCTTACTGCAATCCTCGGCAGTAAAAAGTTGCAAATGGAAACTATTAAGGAAGAGCTCGAAGGTATAAAAAAGGCATACCGTATCCCTCGAAAGAGCGACATAATCGCAGATGTAAGCAAATATAAGCTGGCTAAACCGGACGAAGTCAGAGAGAACAGCGAGTATGTCGTAGCGGTAAACGAATTTTATATCAAAAAAATGAGCGTTAAAAGTTTCAACATGGCTAATAAGGAGTTCGGCGAGTCGAGCACCGTAGCAGAATTCGATAACCGTATTCTAAAACTTAAAGCAAAAGACAAAGTGTGTTTGTTTACGGACATCGGCAATTGTCATAAGGTAAACGTTGATTCGATAGCGGACGGCAGATGGAAAGAAAACGGGGAAAGAGTTAATCGATGCGTGCCTGCGCTCGGAGAAAACGAAAAACCTGTCTTTGCCGTCAATAGCGAAGTTCCGCAGGGCGACGTGTACTTCTTTACTCTAAAAGGCATGGTAAAAAAGACAAGCTGGAGCGAGTACACGTTGCTCAAGAGCAGTTATCAGGCAGCGAAGTTAAGCGAGGGGGATAAGATTATAAGCATGGAGTCAGTGAGGGAAGGCAACGATTTGATCTTTATCACTAAATCGGGCATGTGCCTCCGTTGTGAAGTAGAGGATATACCTACGCAAGGCAGAATTTCAACCGGCGTAAAGGGCATTAAATTGGCAAGCGATGACGTTGTTGTGTATGCGGGACAAATTACAAACGATATGTTCGTAAATGTAGTTACCACCAAAGGTTACGCAAAAAGAGTGCCGATAAAAGGTATAGATCCTATAGGCAGGTACGGAAAAGGAGTAAAAATAATTGACCTTAAGGGAGGGGCGACAGTCGCTTTTGCCGCCGTATCCGCCGGCACGGTTAAAACGGTTTGGGAATTTGACGACGATTACGCTATGGGTGTTACAACGGATAATTTCCCTGTAGAAGTTCGTACTTCTGCAGGTAAGGCTCTCGTTAAGAACGGTACGATAAGAAGAGTATACGTATATAGAGACGAGTTATCCGACGTATAACGAGTTTTGCGGAAGAAAGCAAAGCGGCTAAGCAGTTTGGGCGTAAGTATCATTAAGTTTTTTCGATGTCGCAGAGAAACCGAATAAGATGTCCTCCTAAGATATCGCCGATTTTAGTTTACAGTAGGTTTCCGATGCGAACAAAGACACGTCTATATGTTTCGTTCGATTTTTTGTAAGGCGAAATGCTTTAGGCGTATACATACAAAAAAAGTTTAACGTTATTTAAGCGTTAAACTTTTTTTGTGTAGTTTTAAAAATTGATATACGTATTACTTCTTTTGATTAAACCAACCGAAAAATCGGGTTTCGGGTTTTATGGGTTTTATAAAATAGCCGACGATAACTATCGCCTGTAATAAGCAATGTAATTAGACTATAAAATTGCCGTAAATATTATCTCGTATATAAAAAATCACGCTACCACGTCAGCGTGATT
>FR884031.1:75740-78458 GCA_000435495.1 Firmicutes bacterium CAG:552
CCACGTCAGCGTGATTTTTTATATACGTATCTGTATTTTTTGTAACTTACGTCCTGATTTATCGTAAGCAACGGCTATCATTGCGACTGTGTGCCGGTTTTAGACGTAAAATTTATGAAAGGCAAAAACATCGAACCCAACGAATTGCCGAGTATTACGAGCATTATGTAACCGAACGATTGCCAAGAGGCGATTCGAGCGGCTGCGAAGTAAAACATATTGGCTATGGAGTGTTCGAATCCCGAAAGAATAAACACCGGGATGCAAAAGAATATTCCTAACGTGCTTTTGTTTTGTTTGTATACGCTAACGGCGAGATACATAAGTACGCCGCACATAAACGCTCGAAGAAGGGCGCTCCACCAAGGTTGAGTAAGTTTAGCTTCGCAGATGGGTGCGGCAGCCGCATATAACGCAGGAACGGCATAGCTCAGAGCAAGACCGAACGCAGCGGTTGAAAGTACGTTGCCCAAAAGCCCCAAAAGCAAGTCGGACAAACTTTCTTTGCTAAAGTTCCAGGGCAGAAAGCCTATTCGTCCGGTATAAAGCGAAAAACCTTTAAAACAAATACACAGTAATGCTACCGAAAACATTATTGCGCCGAAAATTTTTCCTATTACGGGGTCTAAGTTGACTAAAGATAAATAAACGCTACCGCCGATGGCAATAAGAGTGCCGGCGCTTACGCCTGAAGTGAGCTTTTTCATATGTGTTCTCCTTAATGAGAATGTTCTCTTATTATATACTATGTCATTAAAAATGTCAAGCGAAGAGAACTTTTTTGTAGCGTACAAATGAATTTTTTGTAACGTACTAAGTTTATATGTGCAAATAAATAGAAACATGGTTTGTTTCCATTTAATACCGAATAGTTCGACTTTAAAAGCGATTTCGAGAGGCTTATAAACGCCGTAAAGCAAATCGGTTGACTTTTTTTGCTTTGCAATGTAAAATTTAATCGAAAGATAAACGGAGAAAGATAGATGTTTAAGGTTTTGGTAGCGGATGACGAAGTTAACATAAGAAATTTAATTAAGCTGAAACTAAGCGGCGAAGGGTACGATGTTGTTTGCGCATCGGATGGTAACGAGGCGCTGAGTCGATTGTATTCGAAGTGTTTCGATATTTGCATCGTGGACGTAATGATGCCCGTTATGGACGGTTTTTCGCTCGTAAAGCAAATGCGCAGCGAAAATATAAATACGCCTGTAATAATGGTGACCGCAAAAGGAAATACTGAGGACAAGATAGAGGGATTTCGTTCCGGGATAGACGATTATATGGTAAAGCCGGTTGACTTCGAGGAACTTTCACTAAGAATAAAAGCGTTACTGCGACGATATCGCATAGCTACCGAAAGAAAAATTACCGTTGGCGGAACCGTTTTGACCTACGATACTCTTACGGTAAGCAACGAAAAACTGAATTTAACCGTTACTTTGCAGAAAAAAGAATTTTTGATATTATATAAATTGTTTTCTTATCCCGAAAAAACATTTTCGAAGGGGCAATTGTACGATGAGTTTTGGGGATTAGACAATTTTGGCGACGTTGATGCGGTAAAGGTCTACGTCAGTAAAATCAGATCGGCGATAGAACCGTTTCCGGAAATAGACATAGCTACGGTGAGAGGAATAGGATATAGGGGGATAAAGAATGAGTAGACGTAAAAATAAGGCGATATCTTTGCGGTTGTCCATGCTGATGGGCATATATCTTATAATCTGTTTTGCCGTGGCTGCGCTTATAGTGATAGCGATAATATGGGCGTTTGATTATATCGAAAAAGATTTCGTAACCAAAAATTACATTGTGTTTTTTCTGATATGCTTTGCATCCGCAACGATAGTCGGATGGGGCGTAATGCTAATTTTGACTTCGAGAATAAACAAAGAAGCTAATAACTTAAGGAAAACGCTTAGTGGCATTGCAAACGGAGATTATTCCCAAAAATATGAGCCGATAGAAAAGTATTACATATTCAGCGAATCTGTAGACGACTTTAACAAAATGATAGATGCGCTTAATTCTACGGCTGTTTTGCAAAAAAACTTCGCAAGTAATTTTTCGCACGAGTTCAAAACGCCTATCGTATCAGTAAAAGGATATGCGGAGTTGCTTATGCAAAACAAAACCCTTTCAGAAGAGGAGAAGCATAAATATCTGAAGATTATTATAGACGAGTCGGAGAGATTGTCAAAACTCGCTTCGGCAACGCTCCTTATAAGTAGATTAGATGCAAAAAAATATGTGGAGAATTTGACTGACATCCGTATTGACGAGCAAATCGAAGAATGTGTTTTGCTGCTCGATAAAGAGTTTGAAAAACTAAACATAGATGTTAGTCTCGGACTTCAGCCGTTTACATTGAAAGGTAACGCAGACTTGCTTAAGGAAGTGTGGATAAATCTTTTAACCAATGCGATTAAGTACAATCGAGAAGGTGGAAAAATCAGCGTCAAGTCGAGAATTACGGAGAGCAATTATGTAATATCTTTTTCAGATACCGGTATAGGTATGGATGAAAAGGAGCAAATGCATGCGTTTGACAATTACTATCAAGGTAACGGCGCAGAGTCGAGCAAGGGTAGCGGATTGGGATTGTCTATAGCCAGACGCATAGTAGAGCTTAGCGGCGGCGAAATTTTACTTACGTCAAAGAAAGACGTAGGTTCTACGTTTACAGTGCTTTTCAGAGTAAAATAGAAGCTGCGTTAT
>FR884031.1:78481-99382 GCA_000435495.1 Firmicutes bacterium CAG:552
TATAGAAGCTGCGTTTTCGTAAAATACTGATACGTATTAGTATTTTGTAGGCGAATGACTCATAGAAGAAACAATTATGCGCTCCAAATGTCCGACGCAGGAGGCGACGCATATTTTTATGCGGAACAGCGGAAAACTTTTTCGAAAGACAAAAAGCAAAAAAGCTTTATAGCGAAAAATCAGACTTATGTAAGGTGTTCATAATAGATAGGACACTTCGATACAAGAAGATATTTCTTAAGATAAAAGGTGTAAGCCCGGTATAATACCGAGCTCACCGATAACAATTTAATTAAAATTTTATTTAAACTTTTGTGCTTACTTTATCGCCGGCAAAACGGTTGTTTTGCTTTTTGTTCCGTTTAGCCGTTATTTCCCTTTCTGCGTAAGCGTAAAGTTCGTTGACTTTATTCTTGAAAAACTCCGGAAACTCTCTTTTTGAAATTCCTTGTTTCGTAAGTTCGTCGTAATAATACTTTTCGCCGACTATTATAAGAGATTTTTTCTTATGATAGTATGCGGGGCGTACTGCAACGTCTTTTCCTGTTTCTTTTTTGTATTGACTCATTACCAAAGTAAATCCCGATAAAAACGAAGTAATTACATCGTGGTATCCTTTGGACGAGTCCTCGGGATAAATCATTACGGAAACATCGTTTTTAAGGGCCTCTACCGAGCTTTTTACGGTGCCGAGCAGCCGGGTATCCGGGTACGAAGGCAAAATGTTTAGTCCTTTGTATATAAATTTCGAAAAACATGCTTCGAAGAGCGCTTTTATTGTTGCCGCAAACTTTCCGTAGCCGTTCTTTTGGATATAAAGGACGTTTCTTAGATAGAGAAATCTATCTTTGTATCCGCACAACATTTGATATGCGCCCCATTTGCATGTATAAAGAGGCAGATAGACGTCGTACATTAGTGGACCGTTTTTGTTGGCGTGATTACCGAGCAGCAGACATCCGTCGTCAAGAGGCTGACCTTTTACGATAAGTTTAGGCTTTTTCGTAAACAGTTTTACGATAGCTTTGAATAATCCGAAGAACGGACGCTTTCTTTTTTGTGTTAAAAGCTTATTTCTTTTCATTGCTTAAGGAATTAAAGGTCACGGGTGCGCCGATACAATATGCCGCTATAGTTCCGGGACCTGCAGATGCGCCGATAATAGGTCCTATTTTTTCGATTTCTATATCAAGTTTGCCGCTCATGCTTTCGTTTATCATTTCGGAGAGCGTTTCGGCGTCTTCGATTGCATCTGCATGAGCAACAAAAACATGTTGATATGGGCAATCTTTGTATGCTGCTTTAAACATTTCCACTATACGATTCATGGAATTTTTTCTGCCTTTAACCTTTTCGATAGCGGCGTTTTGACCGTTTATATCCGAAATAATAATAGGCTTAACTTGTAAAAGACCACCGAATACGGCGCTTGCCGCAGACACTCTGCCTGCTTTTTTGAGATAAGTAAGGCTTTCTACGGTGCAGAATTGATTTACTTCTTGCTTGTGTTCTTCGATATATGCGGCCACTTCGTCGATAGTTTTTCCTTCGGAGCGCATTTGCGAGGCCGCAATGCACATTATGCCTAAGCCCATGCAGGAATTTTTGCTGTCGATGCAAATGATTTTTGCGTCCGGATACTTTTCGAGCAATTGCTCTTTGGCTACAAGGCTGCCGTTGTAGGAGCTTGAAAGAACGGAAGAGCAGGATATGGAAAGAATATCGTAACCGTCCTTTATAAATCGCTCAAACGCTTCTACGTATTGAGGAACGTTTACTTGCGCCGTTTTTATTGTGGTGCCGTTTCTCATTAAATCGTAAAAATGTTCAAACGGTATTTGCTTCCAATCTAAGTCGGCAGGGTATTCTTTTCCGTCGAATCTAAAGCTCATTTCAATGTAAGAAATGTCATATTTTTTTCTTTTCTCTGCACTGAGGTCGCTGCAAGAGTCGGTTACGATTACAAAAGGTTTCATAATTATGTTTCTCCTTAATTTTATTATTGTCCGATATTTTTTATTCGGGGTTAGTTGTATTTACTATTTATTCAGAGTGGCAAGTGCTTGCTTTACAGTATTTACCATAGTCTGAGAAGTAGCCGCTCCGTGGGCTTTAAGAACCGTTTTCTTTAGTCCCAGCAGCGCCGCAGCTCCCTGGTTGTTAAAATCTATGCTTTTAATTACGTCGCTAAACGCAGCATTTACGAAATTGCCGTCACAGCCTGATGGTAAACGCTCCATAATAGCGGATATCGATCGCCTTATTATCGACTTTGCGCTGCCTTCGATGCTTTTAAGCAATATGTTTCCGCAAAATCCGTCTGCGACTATTACGTCGACTTCGCCGCTCAGCGCAGCGTTGGCTTCAATGTTGCCCACAAATGATAAGTCGCTGTCCTTTAGCAGCAAGAACGTTTCTTTAGTCAAAGCATTGCCTTTTTTGTCTTCTTTTCCGACCGAAAGCAACCCGACCTTAGGAGATGAGATGCCCTGACTTTTGGCATAATTAACTGCGCACTTTGCAAATTGAAGAAGTTGAGTCGGGGAGCAGTCGACGTTGGCTCCGCAGTCCGTTAAAAACGTCAGACCGCCTTTGTCGTTTGGCAGCGGCGAAACCAGGGTGGGGCGTTCGACGTCGTCGGCTTTTCCCAAAAGAATAACGCCTCCGCAAAGCACGGCTCCCGTCGAACCTGCGCTTATCAACACCTCGCCGTCTGACTTAAGCGCATTATACGCCACTACCAAAGAGGAAAGCGGCTTGCTTTTTATTGCTCTTACCGGAGAGTCGTCATTCGTGATTACGTCAGGCGCATCTGCGATCTTTATAAGACGGCACTCGTCGCCGAGTGTGCTTTCGATTATGTTTTTATTGCCACAGAGAACCAAATCGACATCGAACCGCTTTGCCGCTTCGCCACATCCTTTTATTACTTCGGTAGGATTATCGCACCCGAAGCAATCTATAATTATTTTGTTCATATTTACTGAAGCACCACCACGAAATCGTAAATGTCTTGCCCTCCGTCTATCTCGTAAGATTCGGCATTGGGGAAATTTTCGCCGATTGATTTTTTGTAATCGGATTTTTGATCGGCTTGCACATCCGAGCCGAAGAAAGTTACTATAAAGTCTTTTTTTTCTCCGCCCAAAGCTTTTACGGCTGCGACTGCAGCGGTAACGGGATCGGGCGATGACGCAATTATGTTTTTGCCCTCGAATCCTATGTATTCGCCGTTCTTTACGCACACGCCGCCGGTAACGGCATCTCTTACAGCCTTACTGACAAGGCACGAGCGAGAATCCGAAATGCTGCGTTCCATTTCCGACGCTATTTTGTCGGCGTCGCCGTTGTATTCGAGCGAACTGAGGACGGCGTATCCGTCGCCGAGCGTTTTGGCGTTTATAACCTTTACGCAAGATTTTTCGTATAGTAAAGCCGCTTCTTTTGCCGCCATCATGATATTTCCGTTGTTAGGGAGGACAAATATGTTGTCGCTGTTTACGGCATCGAAGGCTTGTAAAAAGAGTTCGACAGAGGGGTTGTGACCTTGTCCGCCGTCTACTATCAAATCCGCACCCAATTCGGTAAATGCTTCACTTAAACCGTTGCCGTTCGACACGGCAATCGTGGCAAACTTTTTTCGAACCGCATTACGTTTAAACTTGGGTTTTTCTAACGTTTCGTTATGTTGAAGCGTCATGTTTTCTATCTTTAACGTAAGAAATTCACCATAGCGTTGAGCGTATTCGAGTACTGCACCCGGCGTCATGGTATGTACGTGTATTTTAACGACGCTGCCGGTCTTTACTGCGACCAACGAATCTCCGAAAGTCGACAAATCTTCTTTCATCTTTTCCAAGTCAAAAAGGTCTATGTTTATTTTTGCTTTTGTAAGCTGAAGCAAAAACTCGGTGCAATATCCGAATTTCATTACGCTGTCTTCGTTAAAAAGCGAAAAATCTATATCTTTGTTTTTGGTGGCGGCAACTTCGCTTTCCACGTCGGCATTGATGCCGTTGATTGCATTTAAAAAACCTTTTACGATATACACTATTCCGGCTCCGCCGCTGTCTACGACTCCCGCTTCTTTCAGTACGTACAAAAGTTCCGGCGTCTCTTCTAACGAGATTTCGGCTGCTTTAAGAAACAAGGTAAAGTAATCTGCAATCGAGGTAAAATCGGAGAGTCGGCTGTTTGCGTATTCTGTTGCGTCTTTTATAACGGTAAGCATGGTACCCTCTACAGGTTTAGCTACCGCTTTGTACGCATATTCTACGCCTAAATCGAACGCTACGCCTATATCTTTTATCGTGGCGGTAGGCAACAAAGCGAGTTTGTGAGTTATTCCGGCAAAAAATTGAGATAGAATAACACCGCTGTTTCCTCTTGCACCGAGTAACATTCCTCTGCCAACCTGTGCTGCTGTTTCTCTGAGATCTTCGCTGTCCGAGGCTGCTTTTACGCCGCCGAGCATAGTGGAAAACATGTTGTCGCCTGTATCGCCGTCGGGGATAGGAAAGACGTTAAGATCGTTTACGGTTTCTATATTTAATTTGAGGTTGTTAAGGCCGCCGCTTAAAAGCGTTTTAAAATCCCGGCCGTTTAAAATTGTCGGATTCATTTGTATATATTACTCCATGTAAAATAATACGTTAAATTATATAACGGATAACGTTAATTTTCGGTTAAACTCGGCAGCAAAAATATATTTTAACAAAAAAAGCTCCGACTTTTTCAAGTCGGAGCATAAAGCCGAGGTTTTTACTTTTGATTATTGGATTTTCCCTTACGGGAGTGGCATGATTGGCAATACGGACAATCGCTGCAGCCACCGCCGCATTTTCCGTTTTTCTTCTTTATCAGCGAAAATACAATTACTCCGACTACCAAAGCCACGCAAGCGACAATCAGCAATATTTCCCATATACCCATATCGTACCTCTTTCAGACGTTTTGATTACACCGCTTGCTTAGCAGCTTTTTTGTTGCGTAATACTATTAAAGTAACTATTAAAGCAATAACCGCAATCCAAATGGGAATTGTCCAGAGCCAGGTTCCCATCGTATAAACCATCGCAGCGACTA
Organism: Firmicutes bacterium CAG:552; assembly: GCA_000435495.1. Classification (GTDB taxonomy): domain Bacteria; phylum Bacillota; class Clostridia; order Christensenellales; family Pumilibacteraceae; genus CAG-552. Next base: position 83,567 of record FR884031.1, read on the forward strand.
TATACGACGCAGCTAACCAGAAGAGCAATGTCATCTTGTAGCTTCTTTCGTTACCGAGTTCGGCTTTTGCGGTTGCTACTGCCGCAAAGCAGGGGATAGTGGTCATATTGAACGCTATGAACGATATAAGAGCGGGAATGGAAATGTTAGTAGCCAAAATCATTGCCTGAACTGCGTCGATACCGTCTTCTGCAGCAATATCGAAGCCGCTGATATCGAGGCTGGCAACTGCAGCGAGGCAAGCTGCCAAGGTAGCGAAAGTAGCGATAACGTTTTCTTTAGCGATAAGTCCTGCTACTGCAGCTACTACGAATACCCATCCGTATTTGCCGAGCTGACTACCGAATCCGAGCGGAGTGAAGATCGGCTGAAGCAATTTGCTGAGTCCTGCCAAAATGCTGTTGTTGATTTCTTCGTCTGCAAGGAATTTCCAGTCGAAAGTAAAGTGAGTGAGAACCCAAATAACTATTGTGGAAGCCAAGATGATGGTAAATGCCTTCTTTACGAAGTGCTTCGTCTTGTCCCAAAGATGAGCCATAAGGTTCTTAAATTGCGGCGCATGGTATGCGGGAAGCTCCATGATAAAGGGAGGGGTCTCGCCTTTAAGGGTGGTGCTGCGCATCAATAACACGCTTACGATAGCCGTAACTATGCCCAGAATATACATAGCATACGTAATAAGGTCGGCGTTACCTACGTTAAAGAAGGCAACTATGCCGCCTGCAACTGCCGTAAGAATGGGAAGTTTTGCGCCGCAGGAGAAGAAAGGAATTACTCGTATCGTAGCCGTACGTTCTTTTTCGTCGGCAAGGGTTCGAGTGTTTATCATTGCGGGTACGGAGCAGCCGAAGCCCATTATCATGGGAAGGAAAGCTCTGCCCGAAAGACCGAATTTACGGAACATTCTATCAAGGATAAACGCTATTCGCGCCATATATCCGGAATCTTCCAAAATTGAGAAGAACAAGAAGAGAACTAAGATGGGGGGGAGGAAGGAAAGCACTGCGCCTACGCCGTCGATAATACCGTTGTTGATAAGACCGATAGCCCATTCGCTCATGCTGCTGCCTTCTACAAGGCCCTGAATCCATCCGAACAATTCGCCTACTATTATTTCGTTCCAAAGATTGTTTATTATAACGCCCGGCGAATAAACGGCGCCGTCATAGATGCAGGCAAGAAGTTTTACGCCGAAGTTAATGGGTTCGCCGTCAACGATAAGTCCCAAGCTCTCAAGAGATGGCATATCGAATATAGAACCGAGGAATAATAAATTTTCGGAGAAAGTTAAGTGGAATACCGAAAAAAGTATTACAAGGAAAATGGGTATACCCCAAATCTTGTGAGTAAGTACTTTGTCCGCTTTGTCCGATCTGGACATTTTGATCTTGTCTTTATTCTTTTTTGTGAGAGTGGGAGCAAAATTTTTGGATATGTACTTATATCTTGCGTCTGCAACCAATGCTTCGAAGTCGTTGCCGAAAACGTTGTCGTTGTACGTTTTCTTAAATTCTTCTATCATGGGAAGCACGTCCCTATGCATTCCTACTTCGATGCTGTCGTTTTCGACAAGTTTTATGGCGTGGAAGAGGGGATTTTCAACCTTTTGTCCGCCTAACGAAATGCGAACGTCGGTTATAAGGTGATTGAGCTGTGAATCTTCGAGAACGGTTGAGCCTTTGCGAATCTTTTTGCTTTCGTTGTAGGCTTTACTCATAAGTTCTTTAAGTCCCGTTTCCTTCAATGCGGAAATTTTTATTACGGGAACTCCTAATCTTTGTTCGAGAAGCTTCTCGTCTATTTTATCACCCGCTTTTTCCACTGCGTCCATCATGTTGAGCGCAACGACTACGGGTACGTCTATCTCCAGGATTTGAGTGGTAAGATAGAGGTTACGTTCGAGGTTTGTTGCGTCTACGATGTTTATTATACAATCGGGTTTTTCGTCAAGGCAGTAGTTTCTTGCGATGACTTCTTCGGGGGTGTACGGCGAGAGCGAATATATACCCGGAAGATCGACTATCGAAATAGGTTCGGCACATTTCTTGTATACGCCTTCTCGCTTGTCTACCGTTACGCCGGGCCAGTTTCCTACGTGCGCTGTAGAACCGGTCAAGCTGTTAAACAGCGTCGTTTTTCCGCAGTTCGGATTGCCTGCGAGAGCAAATTTTTTCATATTTTCTTTACCTCCGCTACCACGCATTGAGCTTCGGTTTTGCGAAGCGTGAGTTCGTACGACCTGAGCGTTATCTCGATAGGGTCACCGAGTGGCGCACGTTTACGCATATAAACTTCTGCGCCCGGAGTGATGCCCATGTCAAACAAACGCCTTTTGATTTTGCCTTCGCCGGAAACACGCTTTACTACGCCGGTTTCGCCGATGGCAAACTGATCCAAAGTTTTTTCCATGTTTATTCTCCTTTCTTTTTTTTATCCTTTTAAAGTTCTACAAATATCTTTGTAGAGATGCCGCTGTCGAGAGCGACTCTGCCGTCTTTAATAAGACAAACAGTACTTCCTCCCGACGAACTCAGTACGGTAATTTCGCCGCCGATGGTTATTCCCAGGCTTTCGAGATGTTTTTTTAAATCGTCCGAAGCTGCGATTTTGACAACCTTTAACTTTTGATTGAGCGGAGCCAATACGATAGGCATAACTTACCTCCTTTGAAATGTGAAGCACAATTCATATTTCGTCTTATATATTAGCACCGGAAATTTGCTTTGTCAAGTAAAAATATGAATATAAATTCAAATTCATAAAATTTTTTTAATGCTTTTTTTCTTGCTTTTTACTTTTTTTTGGTGTACAATACGGCTATGGAAAAAAGTGTAAGAGAGCCGCGTCAAGGGCGAGCTATAGAAAAAAAGAATAAAATTATTTCGGCTGCCTACGAGGTTTTTGCCGAAGTAGGGTATTACGGAGCAAATACAACGGATATTGCAAAAAGGGCAGGCGTTTCTACCGGCATCGTATACGGATACTTTAAGGACAAAAGGGACATTTTGCTTTACGTGCTCGATATTTACATCGGGGTTGTCGCTTCTCCTATAATGGATATCGTATCCAAGCTGAGCGGAGACGTGAACTTTGATAAGCTGATTCCCGAAATTGTAGACGCTACGATAGATATTCATAAGAAAAACGAGCATCTTCACGATGCGTTGCATTCGTTTGCCGCATATGACAAAGAAGTAAACGAAAAATTTATTTTGCTCGAGGATCATATAAACGAAGCTACTACAAAAAAACTTGTCGAACTTAACGTCGTTACCGAAAATATGTCCGAAAAAATTCATCTTTCCATGAATCTAATCCAGTCGTATGCGCACGAATGCGTATACGATAAGCACGATTACATAGACTACGAAGCTATGAGAAAAGTGGTGTGCGATATAATTATCGGTATGTTTGAAGACAGTCGTTGACGCAAATTTACCAAACGATTTTACCTTAAGAAAGTTCTATGGCTAAATAAGGCTGTAGAACTTTTTAATTAGGATAGAATAATGTCGAGATTGCAGAGTATTCGGTTTTATCGACCGCTTAGCCCAATTACCGCAACGCCCTTAGTTTTTTATTTTCGACAAAAAATCGTAGGGAATTAGGTCGAAAATTCACGAAAGTGACATACAGAACGGCAAAAAGAGAGGGGATAAGGTCGAAAGTGCGGAGTAACCGACAAATTCGACTTTTTGCGACTTGCAATATAAGAGGCGGATATTACCGTCATATTTCGCTTGATTTTTTCCATTCGGTAAGACGTTTTTGCGGATTATATTTTTTAGGGGCTGAGTTGCTCGCTGTAAACGACATTAAAAATTCGACTGTAGTAACTTGTTTTAAATAAGGAGTCGGGAGCCGTCATCGGCATGACCTGCGGGTTTACGCCGATGTCTTGGATAACGATTCGGTTTGTATCTTTCCGACAAACCTTATTCAAGAAAATATATAGTGATTTTATGCGTGTTTTTTGGAAGTCGAGGATTAGGTTTTGATTGACCCCGATATACGCTTAGCGCATTTAGAGCAGCTGTCGCTTATAAAGAGTCGATTTTTTTAATCATAGAATAATAAAGAAAAGTCGAACGACCGTACCGAGTCGTTCGACTAACGCCGTAAATATATTGAGTTTTTGTATTATGCTTTTGTTGCACGTGACTTACCGAAGTAAAATGCTGCGACTACTCCGGGACCGCAGTTGGAACCTATTATAGTTCCTATATCCGTGTAAAGCACGTCTTTAAATCCGATCGAAGTAAGAAGGAATTGTCCGAATTCTTTGGCTCGTTCGATTACGTCGCTGTGGCAGATGTACAAAGTTTGTTTCGCTGCGTTTTCCACTGTCTCCGCTATGAGCTGACCTATCTTCTGCATTGCTTTTTTGAATCCGCGCGCTCTTTCACATACGTTAAGCTTGCCGTTTTCGATAACGTTGAGTATCGGACAAATTTTAAATATGGTACCTAAGATTGCGCTTGTTTTACTGCATCTGCCCGATCTCGTAAGATAGGTAAGGTCGTCTGTGGTATAATAGGTATTTAGATTGAGTTTGTTTTCATTGAGCCAGTTTGCGCATTGTTCTGCGTCGCAACCGTCGTCTCGCATCCGAGCGGCTTTTAACACCAACGCTCCGTAGCCAGTCGAACACATAAGAGAGTCTACTACGTGAATATTTGCTCCGAGCGTTTCTTTTAATTCCTTTGCTGCCGTAACCGCATTGTTGTACGTCCCCGACACTCCGCTACTGAGACTTACATAAACGATGTTTTTGCATTTGCCGACAAGCGGAGTAAAAAAATTCATAAAGTCGGATACATTCAGTTGACTGGTTTTAGGGACTGCGCCGTTTCGCATTTTTGCGTAAAACTCTTTGTAGTCGTCCGGGTTCATTGTATCGGTAAAAATTTCACCGTTAAGGGAGTATGACATTTTTAATGTAAAAACGCCTTGTTGATTAAGTAATTCGAGGGGAAGATCGCAACCCGAATCAGTTGTAAGTATAAAATTTGACATAAAATCGCCTCGTGAAAAAAATTGTAGGCTCATTGCATTCCACTTGACATCGCAAATTTGTCTGTGCTACAATTACGCCAATGATATTATATTATTGTACACAGTGCCAAGCAAATACTTAATTTTTCGAAAGTTAAGTTATTTAATGCGACATACGAAACTTGCACTATAATATCAAAATTTAATCGGAGCGAAAATAATTTAATATTTCCGTAAAAAAGTAAAATGGATAAAAGAGTAATAAGAACCAAAAGAACAATAAAAGAAACACTTGTAAAACTTTTGCAAAAGACGCAGTTCGAGCATATTACCGTTAAAACTATATGCGACGAAGCTTGTACCAGTCGCATAACTTTTTATAATTATTACAGCGATAAGTATGCTTTGGTGGAAGAAATGTTCGAGGATTATATGAACGAAGCTTTGGCAGACTACTATGCGTTGCAAAAAGAAAACAATAAAGAAAAAGACGATATAAAAGGATATAACAACATGCTTACCGCCATCATAAATCTCGTTACTAATAACAGAGATTTCTTTGAACATACCGGCACGGCAAGCAATCCGTATTTGTATTCGGGTTTTTATAATTACATATACAATTGCGTGATGACTTATATCAATCACCACCACGACAACGTAAAACCCAAGTATCCCATCAACCAAATCGTTACTCTTATGTGCAACGGATTGTGGGGCATAATAGCAGAGAGTTTTTCGGCAAATACCGATTTTGCCGAGCTTAAGAAAAACATTTTCGGAATATATAACGATATTCTCAGGTCGGGGTTATTCGAGCGTACTCAACCCAATCTGGTAGGTTAGTAGTGTCTGTTATAGATATATCGGTTTAATTGAGTTAAGCGTCGCTGTCGAAAACGGCTTTTGAGATTTGCGACGAGCGCATCGTAAATCATTAGATTTATGCCCACGAAGGCAATACGAAATGAATTAAGGGCAATAGCGAGCGGAATGCGAAAGCGTTTCGCTCTTTTTTATGCGTTCTCTGCAAAATAGCCTGGTTATTGTCGGTTAATTTTGTTCACTCAGATAACGGACGGCAACGAGTCGCCGTATAATGTACCATGAGGATAGCGCAGCGTTCGGCGCAACGTAGGTTAGTTGCGCAGACGGTTTTTAATAGGAGAACTGTAAAAAAATGTCGCCGCTATAATCGGTTCAAAAGTAGAGTCGGAACGCAAAACGTTAAAACCGCTATGTAAAATAGACTTAGAATGTTCGAAAAAGTTGTAAACGTATGTGAATTTTAGCGAAAGTGAGTGTGATGAATATGTTTTGCATAAAAGACGCCCGTAAAGCCATTAGACTTACGGGCGTAAACAGTTATGCAATTTATGGAATTATTTTACGGTGTGAGCGATAAAGGTGAGATGGTCGCCCAACCTTTCAAGATTGGATACAAGGTTAATAAATATGCCGCTGCTTTCGGGTTTGCAGTGTTTGTTGTTAAGACGTTCGATATGTCCTTCGACAAGCATCTTTTTGGCTTTGTCCACTTGCTCTTCTATTTCATCTATCTGCGATAGAACGGAAACGTCGTTATTGAGTACGCACGACTTAACCAAAGAGAACATGATATTCAATTTTTGCACCATGTCGTTAAGTTGCACTTTAACTTCTTCGGAAAATTCTATATTCTTTTCTACCGTGCGTTTGGTGTATTTTACAAAGTTGTCGGCGATATCCACTATACGGAGCACGTCGCCTATGTCGTTGTGCATGTCTGCGATTATCGACTCTTCGGGTTGGCTGCATTGAGCAGACACTTTTATAAGATAGTTTATAAGATTTTGACTTTTTGCATTTATCTGATCTACTTTCTTTTGTATCGGCGTGGCTTTAGTCGTATCTCTTTCGCAAAAAGCTATATATGACGTTTCGAAAGTGTTCATCGACATGTCTGCAATCAGCATGAGTTCTTTTTTGAGTTGCTCTATCGCAATAGACGAAGAAGTCATTATTCGCTCGTCGATGTAAGTAACCTCAACGTCGTCGTGCTTATCTTTTATAATCAAAGTGGAGGCTTTTACGAACAGAGAAGACATGGGTAAGAAAATGACTGTGCATGTTACGTTGAAGAATGTGTGGAACATCGCTATCTGAGTAGCCGGTTCGTGGAACCATCGTTTTAATGTTACGTCCATAAAGTCATCCCATATCATAAGCATAACAAAGAAAATCATTGCGCCAAGGAAGTTAAACAGCAAATGTATCAAACTTGCTCGTTTGGCGTTTGTCGACGCCCCGATAGACGACATCAGCGCCGTTACGCAAGAACCTATGTTTGTACCGAGGATGATATAGAGTATTTCGTTTTTTCCGGTACCTATGCTTAAGCCCGCAACCGACATTGCGATTATTACCGAAGTCGTTGCCGAACTGGATTGCACCAATGCCGTGGAAATTATACCGATAAAGAATAAGAGGAACGGGTTTGTAGCCGTTTCGAAAACGCCTTGCAAAGCGTGTTGATTGGCAGCCATAACGTCCGACATTATGGCAAGTCCTATAAATACGAGACCGAATCCGGCTAGGATATAACCGATATTTTGTACTTTTTCATTGCTCCAAAGTATGGTCATTAGCATGCCTATGCACGCAAGAACCTGTATGTAAGTGGTTATGGGAAATGCGCTTAACGCAGCGATTTGGGCTGTTATCGTAGTTCCGATATTTGCGCCCATTATCATTGCGGTGGCTTGTCCCAAAGTCATAATGCCTACGTTAACAAAGCCGACTATAAGAACTGTAGTAACGCCCGAACTTTGCAAAAGGGCGGTGGAGATTGTGCCTATGCCGACGTTAAGCAGTTTTTTGTCTGCGGTTTTGTTGAATAACGTTTTTATTCGGTTAGTGGCAAGTTGTTCGATGTTTTGCGTCAAAAGATGCACGCCTACCAGGAACACACCCGTTCCGGCAAGAACTTTTGCTATAAACAACAATATTTCCGTCGTACTCATAAATTCTCCTTGTGCAAAAAACGCAACTTTCGCACTAAATAACAGTATAGCATTTGACAAAAAATATGTAAAATAGTATAATCTTATAGACTTTATAAGCAAAGGAATATAACTATTATGACCATAAGACACCTTAAAGCGTTTGTTGCCGTTTGTGAAAACGGAAGCGTTACAAAAGCTGCGGAATCGTTACACGTTGCGCAACCTGCGCTTAGTCAAACGATATCGGACATCGAAAAATACTATAATGTTGCGTTGTTTAATCGGATTAACCAGCGACTCGTTCTTACGGATACGGGTAAAGAATTGCTGCAAAAAGCAAAGGAGGTGTTGGAGAGCTTCCAAGGCTTCGAAGATCTGGCGACTAACGCCGTTGACATGCCCGCAGTCCATATCGGGATGTCTCTTACCATAGGTACAACAGATTTGCCTAAAATAATGAGATATATAAAAAACGAATATCCGTTTGTAAAGTTGTCAGTCACGATAAATAACTCTTTGGAGATACAGCAAAGCATACTCAGCGGCGAAATAGATTTCGGAATAATCGAGGGAAACATTGTAATGCCGCATTTTTGTTGCGCAGAGTTTAAGAGCGACAAACTTATTATAGTTTGCGGCAGGGACTTTCAGATCGATTCGGTTATCGACGTGAGAAAGCTTGCGTCGCAACCGCTGCTGCTTAGAGAAAAAGGCAGTTCGTCGAGAGAACATCTTGAAAGTATATTTAAGCGAAACGGTATTTCGTCGGAACCTATAATGGAGTCTATAAGTAACCAAGCGATAATAGTTGCGGCAAAAGAGAATTTTGGCGTAGCGGTTTTGCCACAAGCGCTTGTGGCAAAAGACGTGCAAAGGGGAAAACTTAAAGAAGTTAAGATGCTTGACTACGAACTTAAGCGAACGTCTTTTGTTTTTTGGCACCGTAACAAAAAATTCGGTTCTACGCAAAAGGCTATACTCGATTACTGTTGTAACGCAAACGACTGACGCATTTCGGAGAGGCTCGGCTCAAAAAGAACGAAAAAATACGACGCAAAACTGCATCGTATTTGATAACGTAACCGAAAAAGCTACTAAAGTACGCAAATCGCTTAGTAATTAATTCATGCATTGCTTCAGCATATAAATTCTTATTCGACTTGATTTATATGCGTCGTAAAAAACGTCTGAGTAACCTAAACTAGTTCTTTTTAAAAACGGAAAAAATCCCTTTTTTTTGATGCTCGCCGCAAGTTATGTCGGATACGTTGTATCCGTCTTTTGAAATAACTTCTCTGAGTTTTGTTTCGTCGATAGGTTGTTCCGAAAGTATTACGGCTTCGTTTTTAACGTGAGATGCGGTAACTTTTTTTACGTCGAAGTTTTTACGTATCAAATCGCAAACGTGCGCTTCGCACATGCCGCATCGCATTCCCTCTACTTTTGCAATGGTTTCTTTCATATATATGTGCCTCCATTTTATTTAATTTGGCGGATTCGTCGTGTTAATTTGGCGGATTCGTCGTGGCAGACAAGTCTGTACACCTTAATTATATACCCAAAAAACGGAATTGTAAAGCTAAGAAAAGCAAATCTTGCAAATTTGGTTTATCGGCGTGAGTTTTTCTCGTTCTGCAAAAAGGTCTGTGCTACAAAATTGCTTGACTATTTTTTATCTATAATGTATATTGTAGTCGTTCTCAAAAACAGAATAAGTAGGGGACGAAACGTTTAACCGTTTAGCATTATGCAAAGAACGGGGCTTTTTTATGCCGAAGGAGAGATTTTTCATGCAAAAATACGACGTAATCATAATAGGCGCAGGACCTGGCGGAATTTTTTCCGCATTCGAATTGCGAGACAGCGGAAAGTCGATAGCCGTTTTCGAAAGCGGCAACGAACTTTCTAAGAGAAGTTGTCCGATAGACGGTAAAAAAATTAAGACCTGCATAAACTGTAAGACTTGTTCGATTATGTCCGGCTTTGGCGGAGCGGGAGCTTTTTCGGACGGAAAATACAATATCACAAACGATTTCGGCGGAAATTTGTACGAGCATATCGGCAAAAAGGCTGCGCTCGAACTTATGGAGTACGTTGACGACGTCAACGTCAGGTACGGCGGACAGGGTACCAAGCTTTACTCTACGGCAGGTACGAAATTTTCTAAGATATGCATAAGGCACAGACTTAATCTTCTTAACGCAAAAGTAAGACACCTCGGTACTGATATTAACTATACGGTGCTGGAAAATCTTTACAAAGAGCTTAAAGACAAGGTCGATTTTTACTTTAATACTCCGGTTACGGAAATTAAAAAAACCGACAATGGATTTGCCGTTTTTACCGAAAAAGACAAGTACGAATGTGAGGACTGCATAGTTTCGGTTGGCAGAAGCGGCAGCAAATGGATGGAGAAGGTTTGTAAGGAGATGGATATTCCCACTCGATCCAACAGAGTGGATATAGGCGTAAGAGTGGAACTTGACGCACATATTTTCGAACATATTACAGACGAGCTGTATGAGAGCAAAATAGTATACCGTACCGAAAAATTCGAGGATAACGTGCGTACGTTTTGTATGAATCCGCATGGCATAGTGGTTAATGAAAACACTAACGGTATCATTACCGTAAACGGACATAGCTACGAGGGTAACGACAAAAAGACAGACAATACCAACTTTGCTCTGCTTGTGTCTAAGCACTTTTCCGAGCCGTTTAAGGACAGCAACGGATATGGAGAAAGCATAGCAAGACTTTCCAATATGTTGGGCGGCGGAGTAATAGTACAGAGGTTCGGAGATTTGGTCAGAGGACGTCGAAGCACGCAAAAACGTATCGAAGAAGGCTTGGTAACGCCCACGCTTAAGGCTACGCCCGGCGATCTTAGTCTGGTCCTTCCCAAGCGTATTTTGGACGGAATAATAGAAATGATTTATGCCTTGGACAAAGTAGCACAGGGTACGGCAAACGACGATACGCTTTTGTACGGAGTGGAGGTAAAGTTTTATAATCTCGAAGTGGAAACCGATGAAAATCTTAGGACTAAGTATAAGGGACTGTATGTTATAGGAGACGGCAGCGGAGTAACGCATTCCCTTTCGCATGCGTCGGCAAGCGGCGTATACGTAGCGAGACATATCCTGGGATTGCCTAACGACTAAGACTTTTTGCAATGTAGATTTCGGAACTTTATATGAGGAGATAAACATGATTTTTGTAACCGGCGATACACACGGAATGACGGATTACCGTAAACTGGAGCTGTTTGCGCAAAGTAATCCTGCGCTGACTAAAGCCGATTACGTAATAATCGCCGGAGACTGCGGCATAGTATGGAGTAGGGATACCCTTGACGCCCGAATTTCGGCATACGAAGATTTGCCTTTCTCGATATTGTTCGTGGACGGAAATCATGAAAATTTCGATATGTTAAACGAGTTTGACGTCGAAAACTTTTGCGGAGGAAGCGTCCACCGAATAAGCGAGCATATTTTTCATTTGATGCGAGGACAGGTTTTTGAACTTAACGGAGTTAGGTTGTTTGCCTTCGGCGGAGCGGAAAGCACGGATAAAATTTATAGGCAAGAGGGCGTTTCGTGGTGGAAACAGGAAATCCCGTCGGCTGCGGAAATAGAAGAGGGCTTACGTAGCTTAGCTGCTTGCGGCAACAAAGTGGATTGCATTATTACACATTCATGCGATCGGCGAGCTCTTTATTATCCGCCTTTACTTAAGTGGGGAGGAAACAGAGTCAGCGCAGAAAACATGCTTTTGAGTGTATTCGAAGATGTTGCGCAGTATAAACATTGGTATTTCGGACACTATCATCTGGACGGTAATCTTACAGATAAAAAGACCGTCGTCTATAACGACATAATTAAACTTAATTAACTGCGATGCAAAAACTCTATAACGATACGGTGATTTTATGACAAATATAATTTGGGCAGACATAAAGAAAATAGCTGCCAGAAGTCAGACGGCTTTGGTCGCAAATTCGGAATTTAACTTTAACAGACAAATTTTCGATATAGCAACCGACATATATAACGATGACGACGATAGGTTGATATTTATAGCAGGACCGTCGGCGAGCGGAAAAACCACTTCTGCCAATTTGTTGGCGTTAAGACTGGAATACTTCGGTATCAAAGTGTTCAGATTGTCTACCGACGATTATTTTATCGATAGGGACAAAGTGCCGTTTTTAGAAAACGGATTGAGAGATTTTGACAGCCTTCGCAGCGTAAATGTGGAAAAACTGCAAGAGGACGTAAGGGCAATAATGCAGGGTAAACCGTTTGAGCCGCTCAGATACGATTTTATTTCCGGCAAATCTCTTAAGGACGAGCCTGTCGTTGCGCACAAGGAAGACGTAGTTATATTAGAAGGTATACATGCCCTTAATCCGGTTATTACTCAACTTTCCGGTTATGACGAAAGCCGGATGAAAGAGGCGTCTATAGCCCCTCGAAGAAGTTTTGTTATGAATAGCGGAGCCGTTCTTTCGCCGGACGAGCTAAGATTGACCAGGCGATTAATACGAGATTATTATACGAGAGGGTACGACTTTAAGACAACGCTGGAGCAATGGCAGGAAGTGAGAGCTGCCGAGACCAAGTTTATTTTACCGTATATGCAAGACGTTGACTACGAGATTGACAGCACATACGATTACGAATTGATGGTGTACAAACGCTGTATATATGACGCTATAAAGCATTCGACTCTACCGCAACTTCAGAATATAATCAAAGTGCTCGGCGAAGTAGACGAAATGAATATTTCTTCTATACCCGAAAATTCGTTGCTTAACGAGTTTGCACATTTCGGTAAGCGTAATTAGACGAGTCGTCAAATTAGTGTAACCCTTAAATTGATTAAAATGCTACGAGCATTAAAGTAAAAATGCTCACGCTATAAAACTTAAAGCGAAAATCCGCACCTCAAAATACGGACAAAAACGGAAACTATCTATAAAGATAATTAGCAGTAGCGAAGGTAAAACAATAGTCAAGAACAATAAAAATAACCGCCGCTCCTGCACGAAAGTTTTTAATTTTATTAGAACTTTTATTAGAACAGAGCCGTTTTCGGCATTTTCGAGCGTTTTCGCAAGCAGAGATAGAATTGCATTTTGTTCTAATAAAATTTTGCGATTTTTATTAGAACAAACGCTAAGGTAAGCACAAAAAGACCTAAAATGAGTAAAAAACAGCCCAAAACGCTTGGTTTTGGGCTGTTTTTGGCGCACCATAAGGAGTTCGAATCCCTAACCTTCGGTTCCGTAGACCGACGCTCTATCCAGTTGAGCTAATGGTGCATATCGATTATTTAGTTGTTTTCGCCTTTGGTTCCGTAGGCCAATGCTCTATCCGGTTGAGATAGTAGTGCAAACGTGCGCCGATACTCTCATCAGCTTATACATTATAGACCTTACGGGGCGGTTTGTCAAATGTTATGACGCAATAACGAAAAAAATATTTCAATCGGTTGAATTTTTTGTTTCTTTATGATATACTACATATCGTGGAAAACTTTTTTGACGAAATTGCAACAAAAAAGCGGACATAGGAGCCGATAAAGTTAGACAAACTAACCCAATAAAGGCTATATAGATTGAGACGCATGGCGGTATTCAGACCTTGGCGTCGGGAGATATTATGAAAGCATGGAAAATTACGTCGGACGGCATTTCGATGCAGGAGACGAGTAGCCAGTCGGTCAGAGACGGTCAACTTAAAATTAAAACCAAGTACACGCTTATCGGAGTTTTGGATAAGTACCTTTACGATACGAGGAGCGAAAGGGACGGTATAGTTCCGTCTCGTCAATGTATCGGCATGGTCAGCGAGGTCGGAGGAGACGGAAAATCGATCGCCAGGGGAGACATCGTTGCCGTAAAGCCGTATTCGGCGTGCGGTGAATGCATTGAATGCGAAGAAGGCAGAGCAAGCGATTGCGAAAATAAACTTGTGTACGGATACACTGCAGACGGTTTTTTGCGTGACTTTGTAGTTGTGAACACCGAAGACGTTTTGAAGCTTCCGGAAAGGGTGGATCCGAAGTCGGCGCTTTTTATCGAACATATAGACATGGCGATCGATGCGCTCGATAAGCTCGGCGCAAAAAAAGGCGAACACGTCGTAATAGTCGGCGCTAACGAAATGGGGCTTATACTGGCTCAAGCCGTGTTGTATTATCAGATGATTCCCATCGTTGTGGACATCGATTCGGAAAGGTTGAAACGGGCGTCCGAGTACGTTTACTACACCGTCAACGCATCGACCGAAAATGCGATTAGGCGGATATTTAATATAACCGGCGGACGAATGGGCGAAAACGTTGTTTATGTTGCAAGGGGAGCCGTTCCGTTAAGCCAGTCTATGATGTTTGCGGGAAATAACGGTAAAGTAGCGATAGTCGGTTGGAAGAAGACCGTGGGACTCAGTGACGTAAATATTTCGGCTGTTATAGACAAAAAACTGACTATAGTAGGCGTCTGTGGCAGTAACGACAACTTTCCTAAGGCAATAAACCTTTTGGCGACCAAAGCCATTAAGGTGGACTTCGATATACCGGAAGTGAAATTTGAACAAGCCGATAAGGTATTTAAAGAATTTGGCGATTCGGACGGATTTGTGTTGAGCCGAGTTACATTTGAGTAAATTATTTTGAGTAAAAACGCTCGCAGGGCGATTAAGCAGACTGCGGGCGTTTTGCATATAAAGCGTCAAAAAATCTAAAACATAGTTCGGTTACATCGACGGTTTTAGTAAAAGCGTTATATGATTAGAAAAACTCAATCGTCCACTGCGTTTACGGCACAAATAAATTCGACTTTATGTCGAAGTTTGTCGCTTGCGTAAGCAATATTTTATAACTATACTTGAATTGACGATGTTCGAAAGCAGTAACGTCGTTTTTTTATTTACACCTCATGACGTTTTTTGACTTTGACTTCTTAAGCCTCGGAGTACAGCCGTCAGACGGTAAATTTTATAGTGGATGTTTTTGTGTGCGTAATTATATGAGCTGCGCAAAAGACTTTTTTTAAAAACGTCTATTTGTATTATGCTTTCGCTCTCTGCGACTGTCGCAACGTTAAGCGTAACGTAGCAATTTTGCAGATACGATAGCGCAAATCGATGACAAAGTTCCTTGTATCGCTTTCTGCGTAAATCAAAGATTTTAATCACATTTACGCTTTTTCAACTAAAACGTGCAAGGTAACGGAACGTTTTTATAATGGATGTCTTAATAAAACGATGCACGCCAAAAGTTAACCGATTCGGCTTTGCGCCTTGGTGTATTTTTTAACGGAAAGCGTCGGCTGTGCAGTTTACATAGACTGAAGGATACCGCTCAACAAAAATAAGTGTTTGCGAAATATAAAGCGCACCCGACAAAACTATGCGTTTTCACAAACAACGATGTTTCGTGTCAAACAAGATACGCTTTGTGTCTTGCATTTCACAATAGAGAAAATCGGTTACGAAAACCCTCACATTGCGACGGTTGCGTTGCGTTACGGTGTTAAAACGTAGATTTGTTGCGATTTTCTGGTTTTTTTGTCGATTTATTCTATAGGCGCTTTGTCACATTGCACGAGGTTGCAGTCGGCTTTTTTGTAAAAATGTGCCAATGTGAAACGAAAGACTGGATTTTTTTTAAATAATAACGTGTATGTAGAAACAAGAAAAATGCAAGAATTGCGAAAGTTGCGATTTTTTGTGTACAATAGTGTTGACAAATTTGTTCGCTCGTGATATAATGTTTGCATGTCAAAGTGACAAATAATACACACAAGGAGGATTTATGAAAAGAAACAGGC
>FR884032.1:0-9919 GCA_000435495.1 Firmicutes bacterium CAG:552
TGAAGATACTGCGCATCCTCGTAAGCAATCTTATGCAAATCTCTGAGCACCTGTATGGCCTCATCGAGAGTCTGCTTGTTTTCGGTCTCGGTAGGCTCGATCATAAGAGACTCGTCTATTACGCCGGGGATATGCGGGAACATCATCGTAGGCGGATGTATGCCTCTGTCTATCATGCCCTTAGCAATATCCGTAGGCGTAATGCCCGTTTCTGCCTTGAGCTTTTTAAGGTCAAGAACAAACTCGTGCATGCAGATACGATTTACTACGGTCGGATAAAGATCGGTAAGTTTTACCCTCATATAGTTAGCGTTAAGAACGGCGTGTTCGGCGCTCTTTTTGATACCTTCAGCGCCCAAAGTCTCGATGTATGCGAGAGCTTTAAGCATAACGCCGAAGTTACCGTACATTGCCGATACCTTTCCGATGCTCTTATCGCTGTACACAAATTTGTATTCGCCCTTTACCATAGCTACGGTCGGATTAGGTAAGAACGGTATAAGATCTTTCTTACATCCTACGGGACCGCTTCCCGGTCCGCCACCGCCGTGAGGAGTAGAAAACGTCTTATGCAAGTTAAGATGCACTACGTCAAATCCCATATCTCCGGGACGAACGACGCCCATAACGGCGTTGAGGTTAGCTCCGTCGTAATAAAGTAAACCGCCGGCGTCATGAACTATTTTGCTTATTTCGCTGATGTTACGCTCAAACAATCCCATGGTGGACGGATTGGTGAGCATCAAAGCTGCGGTATCCTCGCCTACTTTTGCCCGCAAATCGTCGAGATCCACGCCGAGTTCGCTGTTTGACTTAACGTTTACGACTTCGAATCCTGCCATTACCGCAGAAGCGGGGTTGGTGCCGTGCGCAGTGTCGGGGATAAGAATCTTGGTACGCTTAGTATCTTTACGATTACGATGGTAAGCGGATATGAGAAGCAAGCCGGTGAATTCGCCGTGAGCGCCGGCACAAGGCTGAAGCGTCATACCGTCCATACCGGTGATGTTCATAAGTCTGTCGCACAAAATGCCCATAGCTTCGAGGTTCCCCTTAACGGATTCCTCCGGCGCATACGGATGAGTATGCGCAAATCCCGGCAAAGCCGCAACTTCTTCGTGAAGCTTGGGATTGTATTTCATCGTGCAGGATCCTAACGGATAAAAACCGCTGTCTACGCCGAAAGCACGCTTGCTGAGCTCCGTATAGTGACGAGCCATATCGACTTCTGCGACTTCGGGCAAATCGAGATCCTTACGAGTATATTTTTCTGCGATAACGTGGGGTTTAACTTCGAGAGGACGAATGGTTGCGCCTCTTACGCCTTCTCTGGATTTTTCAAAAATCAATTCCATAAATTACGCCCTCCTCATTATCTCTGCGACTTTGTCGATATCTTCTTTGCGGACTTTTTCGGTCATGCACCACAAAATTTCGTTTTTGCCGATGGGAAGTCCCGCCAAAATACCGAGTTTTTCACACTTTTCAACAATTTTCTCTGCCTTGGTTCCGCAAACGGTAACAAATTCGTTGAAGTATTCGCCGCTATACTTAAGAGTAGCTTTACCCTTTGTAAATTCTTCTGCCGCATAATGAGCGAGCGAAGTACATGCGGTAGCAACCTCTCTGAGTCCCTGCTTACCCATAGCGGTAAGGTACATTGCCGCAGTAAGCACACAGTGCGCCTCGTTAGAGCAAATATTACTAAGCGCCTTTTCTCTTCGTATATCCTGCTCTCTCGCTCTGAGAGTAAGCACGTAAGCTCTTTTTCCGTCTTTATCGGTAGTTTCGCCTACTACTCTGCCGGGGATACGACGAATAAGTTCTTTGTCGTTTGCTATAGCGATATATCCGAGATACGGACCGCCAAACGAAATCGGCATACCGAAAGGCTGTGCGTCGCCTACTGCGATATCTGCGCCGTAATCTCTGGGCGTACGCAAGATTGCCAAAGACATAGGATTGCATCCCATAATGGCTCTTGCACCGTGTTGCTTAATCGTACCGCAAACGTTTTCGCAATCTTCGATAAGTCCGAAATAGTTGGGAGATTCGAAATATACGCAAGCGGTATCCTCGGTTATAGCTTTGCCGAGTTCGTCGATGCTTATCAAACCGTTGTTGGTCGGCAAAACTTTAACGGTTATATTTCTTCTTTCAAGATAAGTGCGGATAACTTCGATGGTGCATGGTTTAACGTTATCGGGAACCAATACGGTACGCTTCGAGCGTTCTATGCACATAAACGCCGCTTCTGCCGCAGCGCTGCTTCCGTCGTAAACGGATGCGTTACAAACGTCCATTCCGGTAAGCGAACACATCATCGTCTGGAATTCGAAGATACTCTGCAAAATACCCTGACTCAGTTCTGCCTGATACGGGGTATAAGCGGTAAGAAATTCACTGCGCTGCGAAAGGTATTTAACAATGGAGGGAATATAATGATCGTATGCGCCCGCTCCTCGCATGATGCAAGCGTAATTTACGTTTTTGTCTGCCAACGCCTGCATTTCGTCGGAAACTTCTTGCAAAGACTTGCCGTTGGGAATGTTAAGGGGCTTGTTGCGGAGTTCGAAGGGGATATCCTGATAAAGATCGGAAAATCTCTCTACGCCTACCGCTTGCAGCATCTCCTTATCTTCCTTTTCGGTAGAAGATAAATAATTTGCCATAAATTACTCCGTATATTATTATTTAATGAACTCTGCGTACTGAGCTTCGTCCATAAGGTCGTCGGGGATAGCGGTAATTTCTACTTCGCAAATCCATGCTCCCATAGGATCGTTGTTAATAGTTTCGGGAGCGTCCTCGAGATCGGTATTTACTTTAAGAACTTTGCCGGATACGGGAGCCATAACGTCGGAAACCGCTTTAACCGATTCTACGTCGCAGAAGGCTTCGCCTGCGGTGATGCCGTCGCCTTCCTGGGGAAGGTTGATGAATACTATGTCTCCGAGCTCGTGCTGTGCGTGATCACTAAGGCCGATGGTTGCCTTGTCGCCTTCGATTTTTACCCACTCGTGTGTTTTTGCATACTTAATCATTGTAATATTCTCCTTAAATTATTTATTTTTATTTGGTAGCCTTACGGCAATGTAAACTTATTTAATCAAACTTTTGTAGAAAGGAAGCGGCATAAGCTCTACTCGTATGCGTCTGCCTCTTACGTCGACTTCGAGCTGACCTTCTACGCCCTTTTTGATACGAAGCATAGCTATGGGATGTCCGAGCGTAGGCGAATGAGTACCCGAAGTAACGACGCCTACCTGCTCCTGTCCTACGTACACGGGGCAATGCTCTCTTATTATACCTCTGTCTATGGGTTTTGCGCCTACTCTTTCGTATTCGGGTTCATGAGCCTCCAAAGCCGCCTTTCCGACAAAATTCTCTTTACCCATCTTGATACCGAAATCAAGGCCCACTTCGTTTACGGGAATGTCGTCGCCGAGTTCATGTCCGTAAAGAGGCATTGCGGCTTCGAGTCGAAGCGTATCTCTTGCGCCCAAACCGGCGGGGATAAGTCCTTCTTCTTTACCTGCTTCCATAACAGTCTCGTACATCTTAGCTGCGTCCATATTTGCGCAGTAAATTTCGTAACCGTGTTCTCCGGTATAGCCGGTACGAGAGATTAAGCAACGCATACCGTTTATTACGACGTTTTTGCGGAACGAATAATATTTTACGGGAACGTCCTCGTCTTTTACGAGCTTACGAAGAATGGGTTCGCTCTTAGGTCCTTGCAAAGCAATCTGAGCTACCGCATCGGAAATATTGGCAAACGTTACGTCGGAAGGAAGTCTGCCGGCAATCCATGCCGCATCTTTATCTGCATTGGATGCGTTTACTACCACCAAAAAGCAAGTTGCGCTTATTCTGTAAACGAGCACGTCGTCTACCGCACCGCCTTTTTCGTTAGGAAGAAGCGAATATCTTACCTGTCCGTCGTACATACCTCTTATGTCGTTGGTAAGCAAGTCGTTAAGAGCGGCTTCTGCGTTTTCGCCGGCGACGATAAGCTCGCCCATGTGCGATACGTCAAAAAGTCCTGCAGCCGTTCTTACTGCGGTATGCTCTTTGATAAGTCCGTGTCCCTCGTACTGAACGGGGAGTTCGTAACCTGCAAATTCTACGATTTGACCGCCGTATTTAACATGCGTTTCGTATAAAGGTGTTTTCTTTGCCATAATTTTATATCTCCTTAAAATTATCTGTAATTATGTTATTTTTTAGGCGCCATATGAGTAGCGAGTCCGTGTACGTCCTCGAGCGCTTCGCCTATGGCTTCCATAACGGTGGGATGAGCGTGAATAACCGACGCTACTTCGTCCACCTTCATTTTTTTGGATACGGCAAGAGCAAGCTCGCCCAATATATCCGTGCCTCTTACCGCAAATATCTCTGCGCCTACAACCGTATCGTCCTGATCTGCGATAACTTTTATAAATCCTCTGTTTACGCCTTCGATAAGCGACTTACCGTTTGCACCCATAAGGAACTTACCTATTTTTGCGTTTTCGATATCCGTTTCCTTTTTACCTACCGAAGCGATTTCGGGGTTAGTGTATATGCATGAGGGACACACTGAAAGGTCTTTACTCTTAGGATAACCGAACATACTCTCTACCGCTACGATTGCACTCGCCTCCGCAAAGTGCGCAAGCTGCATCTTGCCTGTAATATCTCCGCAGGCATAGATACCCGCAACGCCGGTGTACATATTGTCGTCTACGCAAACGAATTTGTCTACTTTTACGGAAGTCGTTTCCAAACCGATATTTTCCAATACCGGTTTACGTCCGATTGCGGTAATAACCACGTCGCCTTTTACACTCGCCTCGCCTTTTTCCGTTTCGTAATAAACGTTTTTGTCTGCGTCTATATTTTTGATTTTTGCGCCGGTGTTAATCTTGACGCCGATACGCTTAAGTACCGCCGAAAGCTGAACCGACACGTCTTTAGTCATCATTTTTACGATGCGTTCGCCCGGGGCAAGCAAAGTAACCGCCTTGCCCGACTCCGCAAAGTATGTCGCAAACTCGACTGCGATAACGCCTGCGCCTATTATGACTATATTGTTTGCCTTTACCGGAGCAGCCAAAACGTCGTCGCTGTCAAGCGTATGCTCCACTCCGATAAGCGGTCTTGCTTTACTTCCCGCACTCGGCTCCGAGCCTGTCGCCAACAAAATAAAATCCGCAGTATAATTTTTGTCGCCTACGACTATGGTATGTTCGCCGTCAAGCTTTCCTTCACCCTCGATGAGCTCTACTTTGTTTGCTTTGAGCAAAGACTTAACGCCCTCTCTGAGCGAAGAAACGATTTTATTTTTTCTCTCATAAACTTTATCCTCATCGAGCGATACGTTGTCCGCAGTTATACCGCACTCTGCCCAATCGCTCCTCGACGCAAACAACTCCGAAGAATGTATAAGCGCTTTTGTCGGTATACAACCTCTGTTAAGACAAGTTCCGCCGACTGCGTTTTTTTCGACGAGAGCAACCTTCTTTCCGAGTTTTGCCGCTCTTATCGCTCCTGCGTATCCTCCCGGTCCGCCGCCGAGAACAATCAGATCAAAATCCATTTTCCTGCTCCTTAAATGCTTCTATTATATCGTTTACTCCCTCTTTGCCGACATTTACGTCTGCGCCGATAAGGAGATTTTGTCTTTCGGTAACATCGTCAAGACTGTCCGAGTAAATCTTGCAGTCCTCGATAACGTCTCCGTTTAATTTTAACCTTATATCTGCCGTTCCCCACGAAAATCTGCGTTCTATCCTTGCGTCGTAATGCACGTCGTCGCCGTGACGCCATTTTTCGTCCGAAAAGAACGCAATCTGCTTAGCAAGCTCGTCAGCCGGAAGATCTGCCTCGGTTATGCGCACAGGCTCTTGCTTGTAATACAAACCGAAAGACTTTATCAGACTGTCCGTAACCTGCTCCGCAGTAACCGGTAAAACGTCGCTGAGATTTATTACTCTGCTTACTACGCTTTTTACGCCTTTAGCTTCCAACTTAACTTTTGACACTTTGAGATACTTTGCTATTATCTCCGGCGACGTCTTAATTAAAATCGTGCCGTGGTGGAAACAAGCGTCGTTGCCCTTATAAAAAGCGTTACCCGAAAATTTACGTCCGTTAAGCAAAACGTCGTTTCGACCGCTAAGGCTTACTTCGAATCCGAGAGACCTCATCGCATCGGTCATTATCTCAAAATTTTTAGCTACGTTATAATTATTTCGGGACGATACAAAGGTAAAATTAAGATTTCCTTTGTCGTGGTAAACGGCTCCGCCGCCCGAAATACGTCTGGCAACAAAGCCGCCGTCGTTTTCGAGCTGCGAAACGTTACATTCGGTATAAGCATTTTGGTTTTTGCCAATAACGACCGTTTTGTCGTTTTTCCACAAGTACAATATTTCGGTATCGTCGTCAGACAATTTAAGCAAATTCGCCTCTATTGCCTGATTGACGAAGGGTTGCATCTTATCCGCAACAAAAACCAAACATTTCATACGTTAAAATCCTAATTCTTCCCGGGTTTCGACAAATGCCTTTACACACTTATCGATGTCTTCCTTTGTGTGAATAGCGGACATCTGAGTACGTATTCTTGCCTTTCCCTTCGGAACTACGGGATAGAAGAATCCTGTTACGTATATGCCTTTTTCCAACATCTTTTCCGCATACTTCTGCGCTCTTACTGCGTCGTAAAGCATTACAGGAACTATTGCGTGTCCCTCGCCGGCAAGGTCAAAGCCGTTCTTTTTCATTTCGCTACGGAAGTAAGCGGCATTTTCCATAACCTTGTCTCTGAGTGCGGTCGACTTAGTGAGCATATCCAAAACCTTTAAGGTAGCTGCGCACATCGAGGGAGCCAACGTGTTGGAGAAAAGATACGGACGGCTTCTCTGACGAAGAAGGTCTATTATCTCTCTGCGGCCGGAAGTGAATCCGCCGGAAGCTCCGCCGAGTGCCTTACCGAAAGTGCCGGTGATTATATCTACTCTGCCTACTACTCCGCAGTATTCTGCCGAACCTCTGCCCGTCTTACCTACGAATCCGGTTGCATGGCTGTCGTCTACGCATACCAAAGCGTCATACTTGTCGGCAAGGTCGCAAATTCCCTTAAGGTCTGCAATAATGCCGTCCATGGAAAACACGCCGTCAGTAACTATTATCTTTTGTCTTGCGCCGTCTGCGTCGGCTTGCTTAAGCTGAGCTTCGAGGTCTGCCATATCGTTGTTGTGATAGCGATATCTCTTAGCTTTGCTGAGTCTTACGCCGTCTATTATGGAAGCGTGATTAAGTTCGTCGGAAATGATGGCGTCTTCGGCGGTGGTAATGGTTTCGAAAAGTCCGCCGTTTGCGTCAAAGCAAGAAGAATAAAGTATGGTGTCTTCGGTCGAAAGGAATTCGCTTACCTTGCGCTCGAGTTCCTTATGTATTGTCTGCGTTCCGCAGATAAAACGAACGCTGCCCATTCCGTAACCGTACTTGTCGTAACTGTCTTTTGCAGCCTGCTCCACTTCCTTGTTATTTGCGAGTCCGAGGTAGTTGTTTGCGCAGAAGTTGATAACGTCTTTAGCCTTAGTGGTATCGATACGATTTGACTGTTCGGTCGTGATGATACGTTCTTCCTTCCAAAGTCCTTGGTCCTTGATATCCTGCAGAGTTTCCTGCATTATTTTTTTTGTCTTGTTATACATAAAAACACTCCTATAAATTACTTATTTATTTTGTCCAATCCAAAATTATCTTACCGCTCTTTTTGCTGTTCATAAGGTCGAAACCCTGTTTAAACTCGGTGTAAGGAAGACGGTGAGTAATAATTTTGCTTATATCCAAGCCGCTCTGGAGCATGGTTGTCATCTTTCTCCACGTCTCGAATACCTTTCTGCCGTAAATACCCTGCAAATGCAAGCACTTAAATATGAACTTATCCCATTCGATGCCGCCGTTTATGCCGAGGCCGAGCAAAGCAATCTTGCCGCCGTTGATCATATTGTCGATCATCTGGTTGAGAGCGTTACCGTTACCGCTCATTTCGAGACCGACGCCGAATCCGTCGGTCATGCCGAGCGAACGCTGAACGTCTTTAAGGTCGGTAGTTTTGGTATTAACGGTTACGACTCCGGGTACTACCTGTTTTGCAAATTCCAATCTCCAATCGGAAGTGTTGGTAATTACTACGTGTCTTGCGCCTACGTGCTTGCAGATAGCCGCAGCCATTATGCCTATCGGACCTGCGCCGGTAATAAGAACGTCCTCGCCTATCATGGGGTAAGCCAAAGCGGTGTGAGTTGCGTTTCCGAACGGATCGAAAATAGCGTACATCTCCTCGGGAATATCTTTGTCGCATTTCCAAAGATTGGACAAAGGTATTGCCGCATACTCGGCAAAAATGCCGTTACGATTTACGCCGATACCCTGCGCAGTCGGGCAAAGATGCTTTAACCCTTCTTTACAGTTACGGCAGTGTCCGCAGGTAACGTGACCTTCGGCGCTTACCAAATCGCCCACTTTAAACTCTGGCGAATTACCCTTTATCTCAACGATTTCGCCCACGAACTCATGACCGATGATCATCGGAGTTTTGATAGTCTGCTGAGCCCACTGGTTCCAGTTGTAAATATGCACGTCGGTGCCGCAAATAGCGGTTTTGTGTATTTTTACAAGAGCTTCTCCCTCTTTTATTACGGGTACTTCGGCTTGTTCGAGCACGAGACCCACATCGGGATATTTTTTTACCAACGCATCCATTTTCATAGTTATATTCCTCCACGGCGGACAAATTCCGTCTATTGCAAAAAATTACTTGTATGCGGCGATAAACCGCAAACTTACGTATAGACCGCCACACTCAATCATTATAATATTTTTGCCACGTCGTTGTCAATGAATATACGGCAAATATGAGGCCGCAAGACAAAAAAATAGCCGACGAAAAGACTGATAAAGCCCCTCCGGCGGCCGATAATTTTATTTAAATGTTCGTTTGTCGGTTATTTAGTTTTAAATAGCGTTTTGCCTTCGACCGACAAAACGACTCGACGTCGGCTGCGGTCGCTCGCTTGCTCCGAACAGACTAAATTTCGGTGCGCTTGTCCAATGCCCGCTCCAAAGTAACTTCGTCGGCGTACTCGATGTCGCTGCCTATGCTTATACCCTGAGCCAGGCGGGTAACCCTAATGCCGAAGGACTTGATAAGTCGTGCGAGATACATCGCAGTCGCTTCGCCCTCTACGTCGGGATTCGTAGCCATTATTACTTCTTTTACTCCGTCCAGTCGACTAAGCAGCGATTTAATATTAAGATCGTCGGGTCCTCTGCCGTCCAACGGCGAAAGCGTGCCGTGCAAAACATGATAAACACCCTCAAAGGCCCCGCCTTTTTCTATAGCGAGAACGTCTTTAGGGTAAGCGACAACGCAAATCACCGACTTGTCTCGCTTTTTGCAAATGTCGCAAACGTCGTTTTCGGTAAAGAATCCGCATTCGCTGCAAAATTTTACGTTGCGTTTTACGTCCGTTATCGCCCGACAAAATTCGTTTGCCTGCTCTTCGGACATATCTATCACTGCGTAAGCATACCTTTGCGCAGTTTTTTGTCCGACGCCAGGCAGCGAACAAAACATGCCGATAAGTTTTTCGATACTTGCAGGCTGTCTCATTTAAGCATACCGCCCATTGCGCCCACACCCGCAGGCATAAGTTCCTGTTCGAGCTCCTCCGCTGCGGCGAAAGCCTCGTTATACGCTGCCATAATAAGATCCTCGAGCATCTCCAGATCGTCCATGTCTACCGCTTCCGGTTTTATCGAAAGACGCTGAAGCCTTTTTTTGCCGTCAATGGTAACCGAGACGAGACCGCCGCCCGCCTCTCCCGTAAGCTCGGTATCTTCGAGTTCGGCTTCGGCTGCC
>FR884032.1:9932-16029 GCA_000435495.1 Firmicutes bacterium CAG:552
TTCGGCTGCCGCCATTTGTTCCTGCAGCTTTTTAGCCTGCTGCATCATCGCTTGCATGTTCATTCCACCGCCGAATCCTCCGCCATATTTTGCCATAATATACCTCCGAAATATTGTTATTTAGTTTTACTCGTTATCGTATCGCATCGCAGCGCTGCGTTTGTATTGCCATTATGATGCGAAAAAACCATAACGTTATTACTTATTCGTTACGTTTACCTTGACGCCTTTGCCGACCTTGGATTTTAGAGACTCTAAAATCGCATCTTTGTCTATCGCACTTTTTTTGTCCACTCTTATCTCGTAGGTTATTCCGTTAAAAGCAAACGCCCGACTTAAAGCGTTCATCATGTCGTCCTCGCAAAAGTCCAAATAATCGTCTTCGCACCAAATTATAAACGCTCCGTTTTTTACCTCGTAATCCCGATGATTGCCAACAAGAGTCTGTAGTCGCATGGACTCGCTCGTCCTAAAATAAGAAATGACTTTGCCCCAAACCATCTTTGCGTCCATCGTACATTCTTTTTTCTCCGCCGTCTGTTCTCTTACCGGCGAAAAACCGTTTCGCTCCAGTCTCGACACCCGTTCTTCGAGGGCGGCAACATCGGTAACCGCCAGAGTACAACATCTGATACACGCCGTTTCGAGCACAATTCTCGGGCTTGTCGAGTACCTGAGTTCGGCGTCTACCGAGCCGAAAACGTTGATTACCGTAGAAAGGAAGTTTATCGTATTTCGTTCGGCATCTTCTTTAAGGGCGGCAACGTTTTCTTCGCTGTCCGTTATGAGCGAGGGCGCAGTCTTCATTACGAGCAAATCCCTTGCGTACAAGGTAATTTCTTTGGCGATGAGTCCCATGCTTTTGCCGGAAGAAGCCAGCGAATCGACAGCCTGCAAACATTCGCCCATCGAAGCCGACGACAAGGCGGAAAACAGCGCGCGTATTCTCTTTTTTTCTATGCCGCCGGTAGCGGCAAGCACGTCCGCATACGTAAGTTTTCCCTGCGAAAGCGACATGCAAGTTTCTGCAAGCGACAGAGCGTCTCGCACCGAGCCTTCGGCTGCGGCGGCGATATAATTTACGGCGCTTCTTTCGTAAGCTTTTCCCTCACTGTCATATATGCTTGCAACCCTGTCCGCTATTTCGCTGGTAGAAACCAGTCGAAAATCGAATCGCATACATCTCGACAAAATCGTAGCGGGAAGCTTGTGCGCCTCTGTAGTTGCCAAAATAAACACGGCGTGCGCAGGCGGTTCCTCCAACGTCTTTAATAACGCATTAAACGCACTTCCCGTAAGCATGTGTACTTCGTCTATAATGTAAACCTTATACTTACCTATTACGGGCGGGTAAGAAACGTTATCTCTTATCGCCCTTGCGTCATCTACGCCGTTATTGGATGCGGCGTCTATTTCTATAATATCCATATTGGGAGAGGAAAGTTCAGTGCAACATCTGCATTTTTCGCACGGACTGCCGTTTTCGGGGTTTAGGCAGTTTATAGCCTTGGCGAAAATGCGGGCGCAAGTGGTTTTGCCCACGCCTCGGCTCCCGGTAAAAAGATAGGCGTGTCCTATTCTTCCGGTCTTTATTTGATTGGCGAGCGTTTTGGTAACCGCCTCTTGCCCTATAACCGATTCGAAAGAATTCGGTCTGAATTTTCTGTACAAAGACGCCATTAGTTTGTCCTCCGAGTCTCTTTTGTCAAAATCGATTTTGTAGCTTCTTTAAAACAACGAACTTATAAGCGTTACCGCTTCGCCCAACACTATAGACAGCCCTATCAAAAGCGACAATACGACTACCGTGTTTTTGGGCGGATTTTCCTTTATAAGAACCGCCGTACCTATACCCGCCGAAACGCACAATCCCGACAATGCGGCGCCTAACGAAAGAGAACCTATAGCATACATACGTGCGATAACGACCGATGCCGCACACGACGGTATAAGTCCCACGATTGCCGCAAATATCGGTTGCAGATATTTTACCGAATCGAGAAAGTTTTCCAAACTTTGTTCGCCGACATAATATATTACGACGTTAAGTACGGCATTTACAGCCAGTATATACAAAAATGCCTCTAAGGTATGAATAAGCGAATGAATTATAAGTTGTTTTGCGCCGTGTTTATGGTCCTTCTCTTTTTCTTCTTTACCTACGGTGTGATGATGACAGCCTTCGACGCACACGTTTTCGTCTACCGTTACGGTAACCTTCCTTCCGCAAAAAGCGTTTACTGCGTATCCGACGACTATGGCAAACGCAAACTTTATGCCTATCAGCGGTAGCAATTTGTCCCAAGACGAATAGTCGGATATCAAAACGGCAATTGCCTCGTCCGAAGTGGAAATGTATACCGACAGCAACGTTCCCATCGCAATGGCGCCCCTTGTGTACAACTTGGTCGCTACTACCGAAAAACCGCACTGCGGAATGATGCCTACCGCCGAGCCAATCAGCGGACTGAGCTTACCCCGCAGCATGGAGGATGACATCTTTGACGAAGTTTTATGCTCCAAAATTTCTATAAGCACATATACTCCCGCCAAAAACGGCAGCAGCTTAAGAGAATCTATAAGTGCGTCTAAAAGTGCCTCTTCCACAAATAAAACCTCGTCTGCAAAATGTAAGCTCATATATTATAACATATTCGTTGCCCGAAATCAATAGCAAGTCGGGCATTTTTAGCAAGTTAAATATGTTTATTGCCGCAAAATTTTAGATAAAATCGTCAAAAGTCTTTACTAAGTCAAAAAGTTATGGTATACTAAGCGTGTAGCTCGATATAAGTTTATCGTCTCCGGGAGGTCTACATATGCTGTTACACAAAGCCATAGAGTACGCAGCGATACAACATCGCAATCAATATCGAAAAGGTACCGACACGCCGTACATAGTTCATCCGATGGAAGTTTTGCAGATACTCGCAGCCAACGATTGCAACGAAAACGTGCAGATTGCCGGAGTGCTTCACGATACCGTAGAGGATACCGACTCGACTATCGAGGATATCGAAATGCTCTTCGGGCACGATGTTGCCGAACTTGTCGCAAGCGACACGGAGGACAAGTCCTTGCCTTGGTTAGAACGCAAAGAACAGGCTTTGGCTAAAGTCAAAGACGAAAGCACGGAAGCAAAACAACTATTATGCGCAGACAAACTCGCCAACATAAAAAGCGTATATTATGACAAACGCATCGTGGGCGACAACGTCTGGTCACGTTTTAAGGGCAGTCCGAGTCAGACGGAATGGTACTACAAAGCCGTACTGACTGCGCTGAAAGAACTCGGCGAAACAAAAATGTACAAAGAACTTGTCTATTACGTTTCTTTGGTTTTCCCGGCTGCCGAAGATTAAGGCGTAAGAAAAAATCTTGTCGCTGCTGTTTAATCGACACCTCTACGACAGTAAATATATAAAACTTTTTAAATATATAATCCCTACGGCGCAACATACCGAAGGGATTATTTAGTTTGTCGAACAACTTTAGTTTTTAATTGCCAAAGCATTAGCACCGGACCTTTCAAATTCGATGATTTTAACCAGAACCGGTTTGCGTTTGCCCGCAAACGTCAAGCACTCGCCTGATTTTGGAGGCTGTAATTTTTCTTTTGCGGTGAGCGCTATACGTAGATTGCGTGCCGACGGACGTAAAAACGCATATACATATACAAAAAGCTCTTGCATATCGCTAATTTGTAAGAGCTTTTTTGCGTAAAACAAACGGCATTGTCATATCCGCAGATTACGCCGACGTCACAACCGAATTATGCCTTTCAGCGGCTTAGCGGAGGAGGCGAAGCAGCAAAGTCAGCCCCCCCCCCGAAATTTACTTTCTTTTTCGCTTTAACCTTATAAAGCTCTTCGTCGGCTGCATTTATGAGGTCGGGAATGGTATAATATCCGTCCTCTTTGCATGCGTATCCCACGCTTATAGATAAATCGTATTTCCTGTCTTCTCGTTCGTTGTATTCTTCTAATCGGGCATGTATATTATGCACGAGCGCTATAACTTCGTTTTCGTCGTCGGTAATACCCAACGCAGCAAACTCGTCGCCGCCGTATCTGGCAACCAAAAAGTTTTGCGGCGCATGTTTTTGCAAAACACCGGCGACCGTTTTCAGCGCACTATCTCCCTCGATATGCCCATACAAATCGTTGATACTTTTAAAATTATCTATATCCATCATCATGAAATAGAGTTTTTTACCTTCGTTTTCATCCTTTAAGCGCACATTAAGCGTCCGTTCAAGCGAGCTTCGGTTAGCAAGTCCAGTCAACGAATCTACGGTTATTTTTCCATGCAACGTCTCGAGGTAAACAAGCAACAGCGCTATCGTTGCTCCACCGCATACGACCGGCATAACCGAATTAAGCAATACTTGCAATACAAAAAAGCCGCATACGATAATGGAATATAAAAACATTAAAACCAAAATTCGTCTGTACGAATAATATTTTTTGAGGGCGGACAACACCAACGATCTTATCGATACATAGCAAAAATAGGCATACGGCAACCCTAACGCATAAAAATAATACTTACCTCTTACGTACTGCATGTCCGGCGTGATATAGTATGCGCCGTGATGAATAAAAGAAGTTACTATATATATCGCCGAAATCGCAAGCGGCACAAACATAACAGCCATTGCTATCGGCTTTATTGGATTATTCCGAATCATAAAGGTCTCCGAATAGAGTCCCCAAATTACTATCGCCCCTATCAACGATAAAAAACACACGCCGTTAAAAAAATAAGCGGTGGTTTCGTTAGCCTTTATAACCCCTCCGCTCATAAGCGCCCACAACGAATCGAATATGCTGTGAACGGAAATCAAACAAACCATTATTCGCAAAAACGAACTTCGTTTGTTGCGTGTGCCGTAGCGTATAATGCCGACGAAAATCACCGCCAAAACGATTAGGCATAAAACATTAACCCATACGTACAACATCGTACTTTGGTAATTATCCGGCATATAACCTCCTCTATCGTCACTGAATTTGCTTACGGCGTATATATAAAGTATAATACTGTATAACGTTATTTGTCAACAAAATAACATATTTTTGAGTTAACTACAGTGATTAAAGCATTTTTTTATGCCCGGTCAATTTATTTACATGCAAAAGCCGCATCGTCGGTTAAGACTGTGCGTACTGTATAATGTTAGATACTTTTGGGGAATTTCAGGAATATTAAATCAAAATAGCATAAACAGCGAGTTCGTAAAAAGGCGACCGAGAATTTCTCGGCCGCCTTTTTTTGTGCTTTATGTATGGTTTGTTTTTCTTTTAAAAAGATTCAATCACCCGTTAATTAGTTGTTTGAGGTTTTGAAGCAAAAAATATTTGTTTACGGTACAATATAGTCGTTCAATAAAATTCGGAGGAAATCATTATGATTTATGGCTACATAAGAGTAAGTACCGACAAACAGACTGTTGAAAATCAGCGCTTTGAAATCGAAACATTTTGCGACAGAAATTTAATAAGTATCGATAAATGGATAGAAGAAACAATTTCGGGAACGAAAGATTATACCAAAAGAGCTCTTGGAAAAATCTTAAAACGCTTAAAAAAAGATGACGTAATAATTTGTTCAGAAATATCACGTTTGGGAAGAAGCCTATTTATGATAATGGACATTCTTAACATCTGTATGAGCAAAGAATGTAAAGTTTGGACGATTAAAGACAATTATAGACTAGGTGATGATATTCAAAGCAAAGTTTTGGCCTTCGCTTTTGGTCTGAGCGCAGAAATAGAACGCAATTTGATAAGCCAGCGTACAAAAGAAGCTCTGGCGCGAAAGAAAGAAGAAGGTGTTATACTTGGCCGCCCTAAAGGACGAAAATCTTCTCATACAAAACTAACCGGTAAAGAAAAAATCATAATCAAAATGCTTAACGAACATATAGCTCAAACTCAAATAGCAAAAAAGTTACATGTCGATAGAGCAACCCTCTCATTGTTTATCAAAAGAAATAAGCTAAAATAAAACGAGCTAATTGCGCAAGACCCTAAATCCGCCGAAGTTATACGACCGATTTTAAGGGGCAGGGATATTAAAAAGTATTCTTTCTCTT
>FR884033.1:0-14916 GCA_000435495.1 Firmicutes bacterium CAG:552
AAAAGCACCTCTCCGCCGTTTGCGGAAAACACGTTCATAATAATACGGATAGACGTCGTTTTACCTGCGCCGTTTCTGCCAAGAAGTCCGAACGCTTTGCCGCCCTCTGCCGTGAAAGAAACACCCTTGAGAACTTTCTTTTCTCCAAAAGATTTATCGATATTTTTTAATTCAAGTATCATATTTCTTGTCCTCGCTGATTGTAAATTTTTTTCTTACATACTAAATCGATTCAACAATGTCATTGTGTTTTTTATCACGTCACATTTATAATCAATCGTGCGGCTTTTAACGTTACAATACATTATGGATTAAGCCTGTTGTTTTTTTGTAATTCATTTTCCTCGTCGTTAGTTCCTTCTAAAAAGTAATAAAAAAGCGCAAGGAAAAATGCTTTTCTCTGCGCTTATAGCCTTAAGTGTTTCATAGGCAGTTACCTCCCGTTGAGAGTTTTTGGTTTTTATAATTTGTTGGTTTTCGTTCTGCCTCTTTATCTTGTTTTTGATGTTTCAGTATCTCTATAAGAGTACTGCTAAATGTATTATAGCACAAAAATTTTGTTTTTTCAAGCTTTAACACTCTATCCTATGTGAAATATATTAAAATCATCTCTTTATTCTGTTTTAAAATATTTTCGTCACTTTTTCGGGTAATTTATCACTCATTTTCTATTTAATTTTGACTTGTCCGTTTCAGCGCATCCGCTTTTTGTTTTTGTTCTCCCTATGGAACATAAATATTCGTGAAGTATTATAACACGCTATTAAAAAAACTCAAACGGTTAGCTATTGATAACCTAAAAATGTGCAAATTTTTTTTAATATTTCCGATTGATTTAGCCAAAAAAATATAGACGTAAAAAGCGCACTCGTAACCGAATGCGCTTTTTTATTGTACAATAAAAAATATTGCTTAGATCTTTTCGTCAATCTTAGCTGCCTTGCCGGAGAGCTTACGCAAATAGTAAAGCTTAGCTCTGCGAACTTTACCCTTCTTTACTACCTCGATGCGATCGATTCGAGGAGAATGTAACGGGAACGTTCTCTCAATGCCTACGCCGAAAGATACTCTTCTTACGGTAAAGGTTTCGCTAACGCCGCCGTGCTTGCGAGCAATAACAATACCTTCGTAAGCCTGTAATCTCTCTCTGTTGCCTTCTACGACTTTAACGTAAACTTTTACGGTGTCGCCTACTTCGAACTGCGGAATTTCCGCTTTCATGTAATCTTTTTCGATGGATTCGATAATATTCATGACTAACCTCCTTATTTGCCGAACGTTCATAAATTGACTTAGCCAAATAGCGGAACGCCGGAGTCATACCACAAAAGTATATACTATCTGTCAAATAAATGCAAGCGAATTTGACGTAAAAATCGAAAAAACGAAAATTTAATTAAGATACTCCGCAGATTCTCTAAATCGATTTACGAAGTCGCCGTATTCGTCTTTCATTATCGCTTCTCTTATACGATGAGTAAGGTGGATAAGATACCTTATATTGTGCAAACTAAGCATTCTACCGCCAAGAATTTCGTCGGCATTAATTAGATGTCGAAGATATGCTTTTGTATAATTACGGCAACAATAACAATCGCACTCGCTATCAAGCGGCGTAAAATCTTCTTTGTATGCGGCGTTTCGCACAACAATTCTGCCTTTAGAAGAAAATGCCGTGCCGTTGCGAGCAATTCGGGTAGGTAAAACACAATCCATCATGTCGATTCCTCTCAAAAATCCTTCTACCAGGCAATCCGGACTGCCTACACCCATAAGATATCGAGGCATATTTTCGGGATAGTGCGGACGCATAACGTCCAACATTTTGTACATAACGTCTTTTGGCTCGCCAACGCTTAATCCGCCGATTGCTATTCCACACTCGGCATATTCGGCAGTCCTTTTCAACGATTCCAAGCGAAGGTCTTCGTACATGTTTCCCTGAACTATCGGAAAGAGCATTTGATCTTGTCTATGTTTCGCGCTTTTACACCTATTTAACCAAGCAAGAGTACGATTCATTGCGTTTGAGGCTTCATCGTGCGGAATACCGTACTTAGTGCATTGATCGAACGCCATAATTATGTCTGCGCCCAAACTTTGCTCTATTTCCATCGCTTTTTCCGGTGTAAAAAAATGCAAACTTCCGTCAAGGTGCGAATGAAATCCCACTCCGTCATCGTTAATTTTATTGAGCTCGGCTAACGAAAAAACCTGAAAACCGCCGCTGTCAGTCAAAATAGGTCTGTCCCAAGCCATAAATTTGTGTAAGCCGCCGGCTTTTTCCACCAGTTTATGCCCCGGACGCATATAGAGATGATATGTGTTAGATAAAATAATCGTTGCATCAACCGATTTCAACTCTTCGGGAGAAAGCGATTTTACCGTAGCTTGGGTGCCTACCGGCATAAAAACCGGGGTTATTATTTTACCGTGTGGCGTAGTGAGTTCACCCACTCTTGCTCCGGTCTGACGACATTCGTGTATTACTTTGTAGCTAAAATTTTTATTCATCTTAATTTCCGTATAAATTTTATTTTGTTGCCAAACCCTTATTGAATACTATCAATACAAAAAACATGCGTCGCCAAAGCTGAAAAATCTGTATTTATGCTCGACTGCGTACTTATAGAAAGCTAACG
Source organism: Firmicutes bacterium CAG:552 (assembly GCA_000435495.1). GTDB lineage: Bacteria > Bacillota > Clostridia > Christensenellales > Pumilibacteraceae > CAG-552. The sequence continues at coordinate 2,643 of FR884033.1, forward strand.
TTTGTTCCCTTCCGCAAAATGCCGAAACAAGCATCACCAACGTGCTTTCCGGTAAGTGAAAATTAGTTATAAGCGCATTAACCGTCTTAAACTTGTACGGAGGATATATGAATATATCGGTATCGCCGCAGCATTCTCTTACATAGCCGTTTTCGTCGGCAACGCTTTCTAAAACTCTTACGCTTGTAGTCCCTACCGCAATTACTCGTCTGCCCTCTCTTACGGCGGCATTTATCGTATCGGCAGCTTCTTTAGACACCGAATAGTATTCGCTGTGCATTTTATGATCTAATATATTTTCGGTTTTAACCGGACGAAAAGTGCCTAATCCGACATGTAAAAGGACTTCGACTACTAATATTCCTTTATCCGCTATACGTTTCAAAAGTTCGGGAGTAAAATGCAATCCGGCAGTCGGAGCGGCGCTGGAACCGACTATTTTAGAATAAACGGTCTGATAACTCTCGTTGTCTTCCAACTTTTTGTGGATATAATGAGGCAGAGGCATTTCACCTATGCTGTTAAGAATATCTTCAAAAACACCGTCGAATTCAAATCGAACCGTTCTTGCGCCGTCTTCTCCTAAGTCCATCACTGTTGCCGAAAGGTTGTCCGAAAATATTATTTTGTCGCTGCGCATTGCTTTTCGAGCGGGTCTAACCAAAACTTCCCAATCGGTAAGATTAAGACGCTTATGCAAAAGAAACTCTACTTTGGCTCCGGTTTGCTTATGTCCGAATATTCTGGCAGGTAATACTCTCGTGTTGTTGATAACTAGCACGTCACCGCATTTTAAATAATCGACGATATCCGAAAACACTTTGTCGGTTATTTGTTGATTATGTCTGTCATAAACAAGCAATTTTGCGCTGTCTCTCGGTTCAACAGGCTCTTGTGCTATCAATTCTTCCGGTAAATCGTAATAAAAGTCGCTTTTATTCATCGGCGCTCTCCATAAAAGAAATTTGCTTATTCAGCGTCTCAGGCTGCTTAACGCCAAGATGTTTATATGCCGGCAAAAGTGCCACTCGACCTCGAGGCGTGCGAGAAATAAACCCCAACTGCAACAAAAAAGGTTCTACTACGTCCTCTATCGTAACGCCCTCTTCGTTTATAGACGAAGCCAATGTATCCAATCCCACGGGACCGCCATTGAATTTGTTAACGATAGCGTCCAAAACTTTGCGGTCAGTATAATCGAGTCCGAGATCGTCAACCTCGAGATGCGTAAGTGCATGTTTGGCGATCGGCTCGTCAATTTTATCGGACCCCATCACCAACGCAAAATCGCTCACTCTCTTTAAAAGTCTGTTTGCTATACGAGGTGTGCCTCTGCTTCGACTCGCTATATTAAATGTTGCTGCTTCGTCGATGTTAATATTAAGAATATCTGCAGAGCGCTTGATAATACAAGCCAAATCATTAGGGTTATACATTTCAAGACGACATATTACCCCAAATCTGTCACGTAGCGGTCCTGTAAGCATGCCTGCTCTTGTCGTTGCGCCTATCAAAGTAAAATGAGGCAAAGATAAACGCATGCTCCTTGCGCTCGGACCCTTTCCTATAACGATGTCTAATGCAAAATCCTCCATAGCCGGGTAAAGCACTTCTTCGACGGCCCTATTCAGCCTATGAATTTCGTCGACAAAAAGAACATCGTTTTCATTTAGATTTGTGAGAATGGCGGCAAGATCCGCAGCTCTTTCTATAGCCGGACCGCTTGTTATCCTAAGCTGAACGCCGAGTTCGTTAGCGATTATATGAGACATCGTTGTTTTGCCCAGTCCGGGAGGACCATACAAAAGAACGTGATCAAGCGCCTCGCCTCTTTTTTTGCTCGCCTCGATAAACACTTTTAGGTTATGCTTCATCTTCTCTTGTCCGACGTATTCGTCAAAAGTTTTAGGACGTAACGTCGTTTCTTCGTTATCGAAGTCGAGTTTTGTACTTGTTATAAATCTCTCGTCGTCCATTTAGCTCCTTTTTAGCGCAAGCATAACTATTTCTTCCACGGTTTTGCCGGTCGAGTCTACCTTTTTAACAGCAGACGCAGCTTCTTGCTTGTTAAATCCTAACGCTACTAATGCATCGACTGCGTCGCTTTTTAAGTCGGATGCGTTCGACGTAGACATGCTTCCGTCGATTTCTTGTAATTCTTCGTCCAGTTTGTCTTTTAATTCAAGTATAATACGTTCGGCAGTCTTTTTGCCGATACCTTTTATCGAACTAAGCGATTTGTAATCACCGTTAACAATACAAAACGTCAATTCGCTTAACTTAAGTCCGCTTAAAATTCCGATAGCCGCTTTGGGTCCTATGCCGTTAATGGATATCAAGCGCATGAACATGGCTTTTTCTTCTTTTGAACAAAATCCGTACAGCGACACTCCATTTTCGTTAGCGCTTAAATAGGCAAACAGCTTGGCTGTTTCGCCAAGCTTAAGACTGTTTAAACAATATTTACTCGCAGTCATTACGTAACCTATACCGCTTGTCTCTATTACAAGATCGGTGACTCCGATGTCAGCAATTTTACCAATAAAATAATCGTACATAAAACCTCTGTCAAACCATAATACGACGACTGAGCGGCGAAGTATTTGCATGGCATATGGCAGCCGCCAAAGCATCTGCGGCATCATCGGGCTTAGGCTCTTCTTTTAGCCCAAGCAGAGCCTTTACCATATATTGAACTTGCTTTTTTTCCGCTCTACCGTTACCAGTTAGAGCTTGTTTTATCTGCAGCGGCGTATATTCAAACAAATTTCCGCATTCGTTTATTGCGCATAGAAGTATAACACCGCGCGCCTGCGCAACTTTTATGCCTGTTGTTATATTGGTGTTGAAGAATAATTCTTCCACGGAAACGGCATCCGGCTTATACTTTCGAATTATATCGCTTAATGCTTTATACAAAATATCCAATCTTATCGGGATACTTTTGTCTTTTGGCGTCTGAATAACGCCATAGTCTACGGCAACCATTTGACGCTGTGTCTTGTCGATTACACCGTATCCGATTATGCCGTATCCCGGATCTATGCCCAATATCCGCATTATTCCTCTCCTAAAGTCTCTTCCGACGGTTTTTCGTCCTCCATATATATGCCTTCGCTGCGTTTTTTACGGCGCTGTTCGTTCGCATAATGCGAATTGTCGTCGCTAAAACATGCAAGCAAGTCGGATTCGTAGAAACTGAAATACTCGTCGCCGCCAAAAATTATATGATCGGACAATCTTGCATTTACGCCTGCTAATAGTACGTTTAGCATCCTTGTAGATTGCAAGTAACTGTCAGAAGGCTTAATGTTTCCGGCAGGATGATTGTGCGCAAGAATAATTTTTTTCGCTTTTGTTCTCGTAACCAAAGCAAGAATTTTGTTGTTGTTTATAACCACCGAATCGGCTTCACCGTCAGAAATTTTACAAATTTGTAATAGTCTGTCGTTAAGGTCTAATGCTAAACAATAAATAAATTCACTGTTTCTTCCGTAAAAGTAAGGTCTTAAAACATTTACTGCGTCCGAAAGTCTCGATACGTACTTTTGAGATGCAAAACAAGAACATTGAATTTTTCGAGATATAGGCAAAAAATCCGCAATAAAACAGGCTGCGTTTTGAGTCATGCCATTTATCGAATATAATTCTTCTTCGGTAGCTTGAAAAACACCGTACAAGCTGCCGAACGCTTCGATAAGAGCATGAGCTATAGGGTTGGTGTCCTTTCTCGGAATGATAAAGGACAAGAAATACTCTAATACCTGAAATTCGCTGAACGAAGTTAGTTCCTCATCCTGTTTTGCGGACTGTCTGAGTCTTGCTCTATGTCCTTCATGCAGCTGCTTTTCCATTATTATTCCTCTTCCTCTTCTTCGGGAAGTTCGGCATTATGATAAACGTTTTGAACGTCGTCGTTATCGTCAAACCAATTGAGCATACGCTGAACCTTCTCTACGCCTTCGTTATCCAAAGCAACGGTCGTAGCCGGAATTTTATCGACTTCCGAAGAAATCAAAGCATATCCTGCTGCTTCGAGATTTTCTCTTACCTGAGAAAGTGCATTTGCGTCGGTAAGTATTTCGTAAGTATCTCCGTCCAAGTTAATATCGTCTGCGCCTGCATCCAAGACTGCCATCATGACTTCATCGTCATCCATACCGTCTTTCTTTTCCATCAAAATAACGCCCTTAGTGCTGAACAAATACGAAACGCAACCGGTAGTTCCCATCGAACCGCCGCATTTATCGAAAATATGGCGAACGTCACTCGCAGTGCGATTCTTATTGTCGGTAAGAGTTTCTACAATAACCGCAGTTCCGCAAGGACCATAACCTTCGTAAACAATAGGTTCGTAGTTAATGGAACCGAGTTCGCCGCTTGCTTTTTTGATGCTGCGTGTAATATTGTCGTTAGGCATATTATTGGATTTTGCTTTTGCTATAACGTCTCTAAGTTTTGAGTTAGTCGAAGGATCGGGGCCGCCCATTTTAACTGCAACTGCAATCTCTCTACCTATCTTTGTAAAAACCTGACCTCTTGCGGCATCGGTTTTACCTTTTGCTCTCTTTATGGTTGCCCATTTACTATGTCCTGACATAAATCCTCCTGAAATCAATATTTATAGTAATACATAAGAATGCCTGCGCTTACCGCAGCATTCAAAGACTCCATGTTTTGCATGGGTATGCGGCAAAGCATATCGCAGTTTGCAATAATCTCGTCGCAAATTCCGTTAGCCTCGTTGCCTATAACCAGACACACTTTTCCGGGTTTTTGCGACGAAAACATGTTTTTACCGCGAATATCCGCACCTATAATATTGTACCCTTTTTGTCGTAAAATGTCAATAAAATTACCTACATGAAGGCGTACTTTACTAAGCGCAGAGACGCACGACCTTACTACCTTTGCGTTATATACGTCTACGCAACCGTCACAAACGACTTCGTATCCTGCCGCAACGGCAGTCCGAATTATGGCGCCCATATTTCCCGGGTCTCTTATCCTATCGAGATATACAACGTAATCGCCGTTAAACTCCGGAAATTCCGCTTTTGCGGCAACCGCTACGATTCCGCTGAAATTATCGGTATCCGAAAGTTTTTTCATTATTTTTTCGGTAACGATATAAACATCGCACCGATAATCTTTAAGCGCTTCTGCGTTTTGCTTAGTGCAAAAAATTGATCGCAAAACATCACGAGGCGTATCCGATACGCCTCGCAATCCTTCGACCAAGTATTCGCCATATAAGTCGCGGTATTTTTTTTCTTTTAAAGCAGCGGCGTGCTTAATTATTTTGTTGTCCGAAGAAGTAATTTCCGTCATAAAAACATAAGCGCCCGAAACTACTCGAGCGCCGTTCGTTTAATTATTAGCTGCAGTGGAAGCGAGCTTAGCAAAAGTAGCCGGATCGTTTACTGCGATATCTGCAAGCACTTTACGGTTAAGGTTGATACCTGCTTTTTTAAGTCCGTTCATAAATCGGCTATACGACAAACCGTTCATTCTTGCGGCTGCGTTGATACGAGCGATCCAAAGCTGACGGAATTGACGTTTCTTCTGACGACGACCGATGAAGGCGTACATCTGAGACTTCATTACCGCTTCTCTTGCAATACGATAAGATCTCGATTTTGAACCGAAATATCCTTTTGAAAGCTTAAATATCTTTCTGCGTTTTTTAACTGCGTTGACAGCTCTCTTAATTCTCATAGTATTCCCTCCTTATTTCTGAATCATAGTTCTTACGGTCTTATTCTGCTTGTTGGAAGAAAGATATTCCCCCTGTCTAAGACCCATCTTACGTTTGCTCGATTTCTTAGTAAGAATATGGTTTTTTCCCTGATGAGCGATTTTGATATGTCCGCTCTTAGTTATGCGGAAACGCTTTTTCGCACCGCTGTGTCCTTTCATTTTTGGCATTGCTGTATCCTCCGTTGATTATTTTTTTGGAACTAAAATCATAATTATGTTTTTGCCTTCGGTAAGCGGCTTTTTATCCATATCGCCGTTGTCCCTTACCAGCTCAAAGAACTCTTTCATTACTTCTACGCCGATATCCGAATGAGCTTGCTGACGTCCTCGCATCCTTATGGAAACCTTTACTCGGTCGCCGCCTTTGAGAAATTTTATCGCTTGCTTTGCTTTGGTTTCCAAATCGTGAGTGTCTATCGTCATCGAAAGCCAGACTTCCTTTATATCGACAGTCTTTTGCGTCTTTCTTGCGTCCTTCTCTCTTTTTGCAGCGTCAAACTTAAACTTGCCGTAATCCATTATTTTGCAAACGGGCGGCACTGCGTTGGGGCTGATTTTAACGAGATCGTAATTGCGTTCGTCTGCGATTTTGTTAGCCATAGCTGCGCTCATGATACCTAACTGTTCGCCGTTTTCGTCGATTACTCTGACTTGTGCGTCGCAAATCTTATCGTTGATTTCCACTTCTTTAATAATAGCGATATCCTCCAAAAACAAAAAAATTATGAGCGGAAATAGAATATCCGCTCATAATAAAACGCTCAAAGCGCAAATATACGAATGCGTTACCGTTTCGGAATCCTTACGGTGAGATAAATCTACTTCCAACGCCAATCATTATACATGATTCGTTATGCGCATGTCAACTGTTTTTTTGCAAAAAAGTTAAATTTAAACACTTTTTAGCATACTTTTTCTGTTATTTCCTTAGTAAGCTTGTCTACAAACTCTTTTTCGGTCATGGTTCCCAAGTCGCCGGCATTTCTGGACCTTACTGCAACGACCTCGTTTTCTTTTTCTTTATCGCCTAAAATAATCATGTACGGCACTTTTTCGAGTTGCGCTTCTCTAATCTTATAGCCGATTTTTTCGTTTCTGACGTCAACTTCGCATCTTATACCTTGTTCCCTCAGGCGCAACGCAAGTTTTTTTGCGTCATCGCTTGTTCTGTCGGTAAGCGACATAATCTTTACTTGAGTCGGGCTTATCCAAAGAGGCAAAGCTCCTGCGTACTTTTCGAGGATGAGAGCCATCATTCGCTCATAGCAACCGAATACGCCGCAATGAATAATGTACGGATGTTTTTTCTCACCGTCCTGATCGACATACCACATATCGAAATTTCGTGCGAGCATCATGTCTATCTGTATAGTCATAATAGTGTCTTCTTTGCCGTAAACGTTTGTAGCCTGAATATCGAGCTTTGGTCCGTAAAAAGCCGCTTCACCTTTAGCTTCGTAATAGTCAACCTTCATGTCATCCAAAATACGTTTCATACTGCTTTCGGCTTGTTCCCAACGTTCCGGTTCGTTGATATATTTGTCGGTGTCCGCAGGATCCCATCTAGAAAAACGCAACTTTACATCGTCGAGCATGCCTAACGACTTTAAATAGAATTGGTTAAGATCGAAACATTCTCTAAATTCGTCTTCTACTTGCTCCGGCGTACATACTACGTGCGAGTCCGCAAGGTGAAATTCACGTACTCTAATAAGTCCATGCATCTCTCCGCTGGCTTCTTTTCTAAAGAGCGGGCTCGTTTCGTGATATCTGCAAGGCAAATCTCTATAACTCTTTAATCCGTTATTATATATCATATACTGGAACGGACAAGTCATAGGACGTAATGCAAAAACTTCTTTATCTTTTTCCGGATCTCCTATAACGAACATTTTATCGAGATAATGATCCCAGTGTCCGCTGATTTTATATAAATCGCTCTTGGCGAATGACGGGGTGTTGGTAAGCATGTATCCCCTGCGCTCCTGCTCGTCTTCTACGAAACGTTGCAAAATCTGGAACAATTTGGCTCCTTTGGGCATAAGAAGGGGCAAACCTTGACCTATCTTGTCTTCCGTCATAAAGTAACCGAGCTCTCTGCCTATCTTGTTATGATCTCTGCGTTTTGCTTCTTCGAGTTTTTCGATATACTCGGTAAGATCCGATTTTTTGTCAAAAGCTGTGCCGTAAATGCGGGTAAGCATTTTATTCTTTTCGTTACCTCTCCAGTATGCTCCGGCAAGTTGAGTAAGTTTTATAAACTTAACTTTTCCGGTACTTAAAAGATGCGGTCCCCTGCAAAGCTCGGTAAATGCACCTTGACGATAAAATGTCAAAGTAGAGTCTTTCGGCAAATCTTCGATAAGCTGAATCTTATACGGCTCGTTAAAACCACGCATTTGAATCAATGCGGATTGTCTGCTGACTTCCGTCCTCTCGATGGGCAGGTCGGCTTTTATTATCGACTGCATCTCCTTTTCGATCATCTCGAAATCATCTATGGTGATCGGCGTTTCAAAGTCGAAGTCATAGTAAAATCCGTTTGCAATGCTCGGGCCTATCGCAAGTTTTGCGTTAGGATAAATATTTTTAACTGCCTGAGCCAAAATGTGTGCGGCAGTATGCCTGTAAGCATTTTTGCCCTCGTCATCTTTAAACGTTAGAATTTCAAGCGAACCGTCTTCCTCGAGTTTACGAGATAAATCGATAAGCTCGCCGTTAAACTTAGCTATCAATGCGACTCTTGCAAGCCCTTCACTTATTTTTGAAACGATTTCGGTTACCGGCGTGTCTTTAGCCACTTCGATAACGCTACCGTCTTTAAGTGTTATTTTTATCATATTTCCTCCTATAAAAAAATCCTTAGCCAAAAATGCAGCTAAGGACGATTATCCACCGTGATTCCACCTTAATTCGTATCAAAATGATACCTTATTTTATCGTTATGCGACGATTACGCTTCTATTAAGGGTGGTTTCGCTCTTCCGCCGTCGTTTACATCGTTTCCAGCTGCCCGATGCTCTCTGTAAAATCCCTGCGGTGCTACTTGTCCCTTATTCGGAAATTCAATTACTCATCTATTCTAACATCAAAAGAATTAATTGTCAATGTTTTTTCGGTCAAAAAAAGCAAATTTGCAGAAATTTTAATATAAAACGTTTTTTATTTCCGCCGTGCAAAACGTCAAAACAAAAACTTCTTTCGCACCTTTGTCGATAAGTTGTTTTGCGCACGCTGAAGTTGTTGAGCCTGTAGTAAACACGTCGTCTACGAGCAAGACGCTCTCGCCTCGCAATTTAATGTCGCACAAAAAACTCTTATTTGCTTCTTCCTGTCTTTCCTTTCGAGACATTCTTGCAAAATTATCCGAATATTTAGTTCTAGTTAGCAGCTCGGCTACAGGCACGCCGATTATGCCACTTAGATGCGAAGCTATAAGCTCGGCTTGATTATAGCCTCTGCTTTTTTCTCGTTTTGCATGCATAGGAACGAACGTTATTACGTCGACATACCAATTTTGTTTATAAAATTCATCTGCTAAAAACTGAGCGATATATTTTGACAAAAATTTCCCGCCGCCGTACTTAAACTTATACACAATTTTCTTTGCTTTTCCTTCGAAAACAAACGGAGCACGAGCGCAAGTAAAATATCTTATATCCCTTTTACAGTCGTCGCAGTATTCCGATGTCTCGCCTATATTTCGGCCGCATTTACGGCAAAAACGGACGTTCGCAGTAAGCGAACATCCGTTGCAAAGTCCGTAACGATTGCCGAATATCTCTTTGCCGCAAAGAACACACTTACAGTTTTGCGGGTAGAGCATTTGTTTCAGCACAGAGCTAAAACTCATTATTTTATAAGCGCAAGCGTTTCTCTTGCGATAACAAGCTCTTCGTTGGTGGGGATAATGTAAGCTTTTGCCGAAGAATCTTCGGTAGAAAGCTTTACGGTATCGCCTCTGCCGGGGTTAAGATTTTTAGCTTTATCATACTTCACACCCATATAGGCAAGCGAATCAAGCACTGCAGAACGTACTTCGGGCGTATGCTCTCCTATACCGCCGGTAAATGCGATAAGATCCAAGCCGCCAAGCGCAGACACATAGGAACCAACGTACTTGAGAACTCTGTAAGAGAACATGTCGAGAGCGAGACGACATCTGTCGTTACCCTGCTCTATTCCGGCAAGCAAATCTCTAAAGTCGCTGCTTACGCCGCTGATACCGAGCACACCGCTCTTTTTATTTAGGTAAGTGGTAATTTGATGTATGTCCATACCTTTCTTATCCGAAAGATATTCGAGCACGGCGGGATCGAGGTCGCCGCATCTCGTGCCCATAAGCAAGCCTTCGAGCGGAGTAAGTCCCATGGATGTATCGATACATTTACCGTCCTTAACTGCGCTTACGCTTGCGCCGTTACCGAGATGGCAAACGATTATCCTGCCCTTGTTGCCGCCGAGAAGCTGTTGAGCAACTCCGCTTACGAACAAATGGCTAGTGCCGTGGAATCCGTACTTACGAACTCTGTAATCTTTGTAATCTTCGTAAGGAACGCCGTACATATAAGCGTAATCGGGCATCGTCGAATGGAATGTCGTGTCGAACACCGCAACCATAGGAGCGTTGGGCATAACTTTTTTACATGCCTTGATACCCATGATGTTTGCAGGTTGATGAAGAGGAGCTAAGTCTATATTATGCTCGATGACTTTCATAACATCGTCGGTAATGAGCTGGCTGCAATTAAAGTCTTCGGCAGCATGTACAACACGATGTCCTACTGCGGAAATTTCGTCCATGGACTTGATAACGCCGTGATTAGCGTCAACCAATGCGTCCAATACCATTTGAATAGCCTCAACGTGAGTGGGCATCGGATTTTTAATAACGAATTCGCCTGCAGAGGTCTTATGCGTAAGTACAGAGCCGTCGATACCTATTCTTTCGCAAAGCCCTTTTGCTATAACGCTTTCGTTTTCCATATTTATGAGCTGATATTTAAGCGAGGAGCTTCCTGCGTTTATAACCAAAATTTTCATAGTTAATATGTCCTCCGTTATTTTGCCGCCTGAAGAGCAGTCATAGCTACGACGTTAACTATATCGTCTACCGAGCAACCTCTGCTTAGGTCGTTAACGGGCATGTTGAAACCTTGGCAAAGAGGACCTACGGCTTCTGCACCGGCAAATCTTTGTACAAGTTTGTAACCTATGTTACCTGCCTGAAGGTCGGGGAAAATAAAGACGTTAGCTTTACCTGCTACGTTGCTTCCCGGAGCTTTAAGAGCTGCGACTTTTTCCACGATGGCAGCGTCCGCCTGAAGTTCACCGTCAACGCAAAGATCGGGAGCGGCTTCTTTTACAAGGCGAGTAGCTTCTACTACTTTGTCTACAAGTTCGTGCTTTGCAGAACCCTTTGTAGAGAACGAAAGCATCGCTACTTTCGGCTCTATGCCTGCAACGTTTTTTGCGGATTGAGCGGTAGATATGGCAATATCCGCAAGTTGTTCTGCCGTAGGACAGGGATTAACCGCACAATCGCCGAATACCATGATGCCGTTAGTTCCGTATTTGCAATCCTTAGGAAGGATCATAAAGAAACAGCTCGAAACAGTCTTTATTCCGGGAGCGGTTTTGATAATTTGAAGAGCAGGTCTCAAAAGATCGCCCGTGGAATGAATAGCGCCTGAAACCATACCGTCGGCATCGCCAAGCTTAACCATCATCGTGCCGAGATAAAGATTATCTTTAACGGTAGCTGCAGCTTGCTCGGGAGTCATACCCTTATTTTTGCGAGCTTCATAAAGACCTTCGGCATACTTTGTAAGATCCTCTTTTGCCGGATCGAAAAATCTTGCGCCGTCAAGGCACGCTCCGCTGCTGCGAATCTTTTCTTCGTTACCGAGAAGAATAAGTTTTGCAAGACCTTCTTTAAGAATAATCTCTGCCGCTTTGATGGTACGTTCTTCTTCGCCTTCGGGAAGAACTATCGTCTTGTTAAGCTCTTTGGCTTTTTGACGAATGGACTGTAACAATTCCATAAATATACTCCTTTTGCTGATTTTACAGTTAAATTCATTTTTGTTCCAACAAAAACTATGCTATAATTATATCATACAGAAACGATAAAGTAAAATAATTAAGCTGCTTTATCGGCTGCTATCTACAAAAATTTTGAGGACAAACATGAGCGTAGTCGTAATTTGCGAATTTAACCCCTTCCATAACGGACACAAATATATTATCGATAAAGCCCGAGAATACGGCGATGTTATATGCATAATGAGCGGAGCTTTTACCCAGCGAGGAGAACCGGCAATCGTCGACAAATATTCTCGAGCGAGCCAGGCAATCGCAAACGGAGCTTCGGCAGTGATTGAACTGCCTACTTTGTATGCAACCTCATCGGCGCAGTTCTTTGCATACGGCGCAGCTAAGATTATAAGCGAAATCGACGATGTGACGCATATAGTCTTTGGCGCAGAAACGAGCGACGTCGAGTTACTGACCG
>FR884033.1:14921-53714 GCA_000435495.1 Firmicutes bacterium CAG:552
CGAGCGACGTCGAGTTACTGACCGACGTCGCAAAACAAAAAAACAAGCCGGAAACGATATCTCGCACCAAGCAAATAATGAAAACAGGCGTTTCGTATGCAAATGCGCTATGTTTAGCATTGGGCGAGGCAGACAATCGATATTCTTCCGTTTTAAATTTTCCAAACAACCTTCTTGCAGTCGAATATCTTGCGCAACTCGACGAAACAGCCGTTACCCCTATCGCCGTAAAAAGAACCGTTATGCACGACGCAGAAACCGCCTCAGGGAAGTTTGCTTCGGCAAGCTATATAAGAAAAGCCATTACTACCGGAGATAAAGCATCTTTAAAACGTTTTATGCCGGCTGCAATGCTTGAGGAATGCAACAATCTTCCGGATATTAAACTTTTTGAAAATTTGATGCTTTACTCTTTGTTAAACAAAACGATAAACGAGCTTTCAGAGATAAAAGACATTGAAAACGGGTTGGATGCTCTTATTTATCAAAGCGTCAGAAACGTAAACTCGGTTGGTGAGCTTATCGAAAAAATCAAAAGCAAAAGATACACGTATGCCCGTCTGCGAAGAGTGCTTTTATACTCGCTTTTAAGCATCAATAAGCATATTATGTCAGACATAACAAGTATAAAAACTCGCATTTTGGCAATTAAAAAGGAATTTAAACCACATTTAAGCGATTTTAACTCCAAAAGCATTATAACAAGAAATTCCATGATTTCAGATGATTTTTTAGACGAAAGCGTAAAACTCGACATGCGAGCTAACGATATATACTCCCTATTATGTGGCAAAAAATTTAATAACTACTTATCTCAGCCGATGCTTATAATTTAGATGCAATATCAAAAATCAAAGTTTTAGTCTTTTCTAATCCGATACATGCGTCAGTAAGCGACATACCGGATATCTTTTTTGTATCTTGTCTGCCATCAAATATATAGCTTTCTATCATTAGTCCCTTTAAGCGACCTTTATAATTCGGCAAATTTTTAACGGTTTCAGTTGCTATGTCGCATTGTTTTAAATAATTTTTTCCGCTGTTGAAATGATTGCAATCTACAATAACGTTTTCGCACACACTTAATTCATTGCATATCGAAGCGTATCTTTCGACATAACGAGGCTCGTAATTGGAATGCATCTCCCCGCTTTCGTCAAAATAGCCTCGTAGTATAGCATGCGCAAAACGATTGCCTGTCGTTTTTATTTCATAACCAAGATAAGAAAAATCATTCTCGGTAGACGCAATTGCCACCCCTTGAGCCAAGTCCAATAAGTTTCCGTGCAAAGAATTTTTAATTCCTACGGGGATGTCGCATGCGCTTGCAGCCATTCTATGATATTGATCGTCCGAGGATCTTGCGCCTATTGTGGCGTAAGAAATTAAATCGTCAAAATAGCCGTACATGTCGGGATAAAGCATCTCATCTGCGCAAAACATACCCGTTTCGTTTGCAACGTCAATCATCAGCGTTCGTGCGAAAATAATTCCTTTATTTATATCCTCTTCCCCTTCAATCGCCGAATGCAACATTCCCCTATATGCTCGAGGATTCGAGCGAGGCTTTGTAGTGTATATTCTTGGAATAATAATAATTTTGTCATGAATAAGGTCGCTGATTTTTTTAAGCTCGGCGCAATACCTTCTGACCGCATCTTTTTCATCGGCAGAGCAAGGTCCGATTATAAGCAAAAACTTATTCGATTTACCGCAAAACACGGCTTCGATCTCTTTATCGAAGTCGTCTTTTTGCTTTTTATTAAAAAAAGGAAGCGATTCCTTTATTTCTTCCGTAGAGTAAAGTTTTTGTATTCTTTGGTACATAATTCACTGTCGCTCAATCGTTGATTTTCAAGGCGGCTAACTCTCTCCTGTTCTGCTTAATCATACCAAGCAAACCGTTCAAAAATTTTTCGGTTTCGTCAAAAACCCCATCCAAATGAGTTTTTGTTTTGTCTATCAGAATGTCTTTTTGCATTACGGCCCTGCCTACGATCTTTCGAGCCTCGACATCGGCTTGCTCTGAAATTCCGCTTTCGGACAAAATTTTTTCGGCTTTTTTTTGTGCGGTTTCCACGGTAGCTTTTGCAACGCTGTCCGCATTGGCGAGAATGCGCTGCTTATTGTCTACAATTCTTTGCGCTTCTTCGATGCACATCGGCAGCGACGAACGCAGCTCGTTGAGCAAAGTAAGGCACTTGGCGCAATTTATCTTTCGTTTTACGTACCCTCTCTCGTCTACAAACTCGTTTTCAAGAGCGGTAATCAACGAAAAATCCATTTTTACTCCTTATACAGTTTTATTATTTTGTCTTTTGCATTATTGTCAACGTAACTGTCTATACAGCCGTTTAAACGAACAAGCTCTCTGACTACAGTGCTGCTGACATGCAAATACTCATTTTTTGCCGGCAACAAAACAACTTCTATTTCCGGCATTTGAGATCTATAACTTGCGTATAAATTCCTTTCGTACTCGTAATCGGAACCGCTTCGCACACCCCTTAACAAATTTATCACGCCCATACGCTTCATAAAATCGGTAAGCAATCCGCTAAAAGGAACCACGGTTACATTTTTTATTCCCGATACAGATTGAAAAATAACATTCATTCTATCGTCGATTGAAACCGAGTTCTTCATATTGTCTTTTGCTAATGCCACAATAACTTCGTCAAACATTTTAGATGCTCTTTCCAGTATGTCCTTGTGCCCTAACGTAAACGGATCGAAAGAACCCGCAAAAACAGCTTTAGTCATTATCTCTCCTATAAAGAAACGATATATATGTTATACCGCATTTTCTTGTATCTATTATATACCGTTTTTCCAATTCGGGCAAGTCTATTTTTGTAGAATGTTCCCAAAAAATGATACCTTTTTCACTTAAAATATTATATTCTTCGATTAGGTCGAAAACAACCTTTTCCGCCTGCGCAAAATAAGGCGGATCTATAAAAATATAGTCGAATTTCTCTTTACCGGACAATTTCCGCAACGCTACTCTAAAGTCAGTGTTATATACTTGAGCATCTATACCAACGTTAGCTAAATTTGCCCTAATATACTTGACGCTTTCTGCACTGTTGTCTATAAAAACCGCACTCTTTGCACCTCTGCTCAATGCCTCTATGCCCAAAGCTCCGCTACCCGCAAACAAATCCAATATGTACGCTCCTTCGAAATCGTTCTTTGATGACAGAATATTAAAAACAGTTTCTTTAATTCGGTCCGTTGTAGGTCTGACAAATTTACCCTCAGGAGCAAATAGGCGTTTCCCTCTGTATTTACCGGAAATAACTCTCATAATTTTCTCCTGAATATTTTTTGCGGAGTAATTATGATATCTAACGGTACATCCATGAGCGAATTTGCAAAATTGTCTTCGGACAACTGTTCGTCAAAAGCTATTCCGATAGACATTGTACGAACTGTAGACAGAAATCTGTCGTAATACCCTCCGCCGTATCCCAATCTAAAACAATCTTTGTCAAAAGCAAGCATAGGCACAACGGTAACCGCCGGATTGCTTATTATATCGCCATAGCACAAATCATTGACATTACCGAGCTTGTCCGTAACCAATTCGCCCCCGACATATTTTCGGCAAACCATATCGTCGCCACAAGTATACGGAATATATACCTTATGCGAGATTTTTTGTATAAGCGCTTTTGTCGAAAGTTCGCTCGACATTGAAACATAACAGAAAACCGAATCGAACAATTCAAGCATAGGTTCGAGTTTTTCCGCTACGGCAATTTCTTTTTGCTCTCGTTCTGCAATATTCTTGCGTATATCTTTAAATTTTGTGCGTAAAATTTCCTTATAACCGTCAATCTGTCGCATACATCCTCCTATTTCTTCCGTTAAAAGCAGTTAATACTTCGTACGGAATCGTGCCGTATCTTTTTGCAACATCATCGATTTTTAGTCTGTCTCCAATAAAAATCGCCTGCTTTGGCACAAATTCGCACTCGCTAACATCAACCATGCAAACATCCATACAAATCGAGCCTACGGTTTTACAAACGGTCCCGCCCACTTCGAAAAAATTTTCACATCTGCGCAAACCGTCGGCGTAGCCAGCCTCCAATACTGCGATTTTCATGTCAACGGGAGCTAAAAAATTGCCATAGCCGATATGTTCGCCCTTTTTTACGCTAAGAACCGCCGATATTGCAGCTTTAACGCTCATACACGGAGACAATGAATAATCGTATCCGTACATTGCCAATCCGACTCTGACCATGTCCTTAAAATATTTTGTCGGCAAAACCATACAATTGCTTGCGCAACAATGCTTAACCGGGAAATTTAGCGTGTCAAATGCTTCGAATTGTTTTTTTGCATATTCCACCGAGCAAAAATGAGTATAGACACTTTCTATCTCAGTATATAACGGTCTACGGGCAATAAAATCGTTGAACTCTTGTGGGTAAATGCCGTTACGATTCATTCCGGTATTTATTTTAACACAAATACGTTTATGAAGTAAATCTTTTTTGGTTGCGGCGGAATAAATTATATTTTTTTTACCGATATCATAGTCGCTGTTTAAAACGTATATATCTTTGCTCGTGTAGTTACAAAGCGCTTCGGCTTCGCAACTCCATGCTACGGCATAGCAATCGACCAAATCGTCTATATATTTGCAAAGCTCCAGACCGTGTCCGTAGGCATTGGCTTTAACTACTGCGCAAAACTTATTTTTTGTGCGGGTTCTAATCGTTATGATATTATTTCTAACAGCCGGAGCATTTATATGTAAAAAAAACAAGGCACTTCTCCCGTACCTTGTATATGTCGCCCGCCTACAAATAGTTACTAAAAGCTTAAATAACTCTCGAAGGCATTTTTTATATGATTAATCTCTCCGTTAAGAATTTCTATCACGTCAAATCGAACCGGCATGTCAAAAAGCTGTTTCGATGCAATATATGCCCCGGCAACTTGGCATATCTTTCTCATTTTTGTTTTTGTCACAGCTTCGGAAGGCAAACCGAACGCATCGGTCGTGCGCATCTTAACTTCTACAAAAACAAGATATTCTTCGCCAAGCGCAATTACGTCTATCTCGCCGTATTCGTTTTTGTAATTTCGCTTCAATACGGTGTAGCCGATTTTTTTCAAATATTCTGCAGCAAGATCTTCACCGTAATCCCCTTTTAATTTGTTAAATATTTTCATATAAAATTCTTTATAAAACTTTTTCTGTGTATAGGCGTTTCACCGTAAGTTTTTAAGGCGAGAATGTGTGCCGAAGTACCGTAACCTTTGTTGTCGGCAAATCCATACTGCGGATATAACTCATCGTATTCACGCATCAGCCTGTCACGTATAACCTTAGCGATTATCGATGCCGCCGCTATAGAATAGCTCGTAGCGTCACCTTTTATTATAGATACAGTTTTTTGAGGAATATCGAGATTAACCGCATCCACCAAAGTCAACGGCGCATTAAGCTTTGATATTACAGTTTTCATAGCGAGTTTAGTTGCTTCTAAAATATTTATTTGGTCTATTACTTTCGGTTCAATCGAACAAACCTCATACTTTGCGACTTTAATTATTTTCTCGAAAAGCTGTTCTCTCTTTTTCTCGCTGAGTTTTTTACTGTCGTTTATACCTTCAATAAAAAAGCCATGCGGCATTATACACGCCGCCACGGTCACGGGTCCGGCTAACGGACCTCTGCCGACTTCATCACATCCGGCAACTATATCATCGTAACGTGAATCATAGTTAAATAAATCTAATGTACTCATTTCTATCTGTCCAAACAAATTTTACCTAGTTTCCCCTTACGAAAGTCATCCATCAGCGCAGTCGCCACTCTGTCAAAGTTAGGCTCTCCGCCTTTAAATAAATAGCCCCTATTCTTAGCTATGTCTGACATAACATGTTGTATGTCCGACAAATCTTGCACATTATAACGTTCAATAAGCGAATTCGGCGCAATTTTTATTAACTCAGCGAGTAATTCGGAACATAGTTCCGTCGTATCCACTACTTCGTCCCTTATGCTGCCTATATACGCCAAATGCTTAGCTGCGGTAACGTCGCTAAGTTTAGGGTATAGCGTCCCCGGCGTATCCAGTAATTCGAAATAATCATTAACGGCAACCCACTGCTTTCCCCTCGTAACGCCGGCTTTATTTCCCGTAACGGTTTTTCCTTTTTGACAAATATTATTTATAAGCGTACTTTTGCCGCAATTAGGAACGCCTATTACCATCGCTCTGATACAAGCTCTAATCCCCTTGGCTTTTGCTCTCATAAGCTTTTCTTCGCACATTTTTTTTGCGATAACGGGAATTTGCGAACAACTATTTGACGTAACAGATGAAAGCGCAATCACTTCATTTCCCTCGCCGTTTATTCGAGCGGTCCAGTTGTCAACATCTTGTTTACTTACGAGATCGCATTTATTTAAGACGTAAATTATTTTTTTGCCGAGAATAAGCGGCTCGAACGAAGGGTTTATGCAACTTTTCGGCGCACGGGCATCAAGCACATAAATAATGACGTCGATTAGCTTAACATTCTCCTCCATCATGCGAAGCGATTTCGTCATGTGTCCTGGAAACCAATGTATGTTCATTATCTTTTCTCCAATAAATCGGGCCGAAGTTTTTTCGTAATGGCAACGGATTGCTCTCTTCGCCATTTTTCGACATTTGCATGGTGACCGCTAAGCAATACGTCAGGAACTCTGAGCCCCATAAATTCTTGAGGTCGTGTATATTGCGGATATTCGAGCAAACCCGACTCAAACGTGTCTCCTTGCGCAGACTCTGCCTTTATAGTGCCGGGTATGAATCTACTTACCGCATCCACAAAAACCATAGCGGCAAGTTCACCGCCGGTAAGTACGTAATCGCCTATCGAAATTTCTCTGTCTATGCACAAATCTATTACTCTTTGGTCTACGCCTTCGTAATGTCCGCAAAGAACGACCAAATCGCTTTGCATAGCTGCAAATTCTTTTACGATGATGTTATCAAGCCTTGCGCCTTTGGGCGACATATACACTCTGAGTGCTTTATGGGCAGAGTCGACGGCATTTATTGCGTCGAAAATCGGTTGAGGCATCATAACCATGCCTGCCCCGCCGCCAAACGGCTCGTCATCGCACTTACCGTGTTTTTCGTTAGAAAACTTTCGAATGTCAATTACGTCTATCGAAAATACGTCGCGTTTTACAGCCCTGTCGATAATACTGCATTTTAACGGCTCAAACATTTCGGGAAAAAGAGTTAAGATACTAATCTTCATAAACAGCCACCCTATCGAATTCCTGCTCGTTTACTATTATCTTTTTTTGTAAAACGTCAACTTTGGCGTTTAGCGCAGTAATAAATGGGAACATCACTATAGATTTGTTCTCGCATTTAACTTCGTAAACATCGGCTGCGCCGTTTTGGTAAACATAGCTAACCTTGCCGACAAGCCTCCCTGTGTCTGTTAAAACTTCACAACCTATCACGTCGGCAATAAAATACGTATCAGACGGCAACTTTACAGCATTTTCTCTGTCTACGCACACATCCTCTCCGACCAACAGTTCCGCTTTGTTGCGTTCGTCGATTCCGCCTAATGAAAGATAAGCAAAACCGCCGTCCGTTCTCGAGCGTCTGACCAAATAGTTTGCGCCGCCAATTATGACCGTCTTTAACTTATTGTAACGCAAAACGTCATCGGTAAGAGGCTTTACCTTAAGTTCTCCCTTTATTCCTTGCGCTTTAATAATTTTTCCTATAATTATATTATTACTCATTACAAAAACATTGCAAATAAGGGACCGCAACGCAATCCCTTATTTGATTATTCATCCGCTTCCAATATGTCAACGAGATATTTTTTATTTTCTTTTACGCTTGCTGCCTTAACTATAGTGCGAATAGCCTTTGCAATACGTCCTTGCTTGCCTATTACCTTACCCATATTCTCTTTTGCGACAGAAATTTTAATTGTTTCGCCTTCGCAAGTAACCTTTACGCAGTCTTTTTTATCTACGAGCGAGGTAACAAGGAAATTAACGAGTTCTACCATGTTTTATTCCTTCTTTTTGCCGATATGTCCGGTCTTTGCGGGAGCCTTTTTACCCTCGGGAATAACTCCTTCTTTTACTAACAATGCTTTAACGGTATCGGTAGGCAATGCGCCGTTGGCAATCCACTTAGCGATCTTTTCTTTGTCCAAAGTAACTTCGGCAGGGTTCTTAAGCGGATTGTATGTGCCGACGAGGTCAACAAACTTGCCGTCACGGGGCGAGCGAGAATCTGCTACTACGATACGGTAAAAGGGGGACTTTTTGTCGCCCAAACGGGTTAATCTGATTTTTACTGACATAATTTTTCTCCTTATCTTAATGTGATAACACAATAATAACTATTTTAGTTGGCGTTAAAACGGGAACCTTTTCCCCTTTTTGCCCTTAAGCTGCTTTAACATTTCTTTTGATTGATTAAAACTGTTTAGCAACTGATTTACGTCGGGTATGGAAGTGCCGCTACCTTCCGCAATTCTTTTGCGTCGAGACGCTTTTATTACTTCCGGATGCTCTCTTTCGTACATAGTCATTGACTGAATAATGGCCTTATACCTGCGCATTTTCGATTCATCTACCTCTGCACCCTTGAGCTTTCCTGCGCCGGGAATCATCCCAAGCAAGTCGCCCAAGTTACCCATTCTTCCTATAGCATCCATCTGACTTAGAAAGTCGTCGAGAGTAAAGCGATTTTCCCTCAGCCGTGCTTCCATCTTCTCCATTTCTTGTTGAGTAACCGCACTCTGAGCCTTATCTATAAGTGTAAGGACATCGCCCATACCCAATATTCTCGATGCCATGCGATCGGGGAAAAATTGTTCCAAATCGGTCATCTTTTCGCCCACGCCGCACAGCTTAATCGGCTTGCCGGTAACCGCCTTTATCGAAAGAGCAGCTCCACCTCTCGTATCGCCGTCGAGCTTCGTCAATATGACGCCGGTAATAGCGAGTTTTTCGTCAAACGACTTAGCTACCGTAACCGCATCTTGTCCGGTCATAGAATCGACCACCAAGAGAATCTCATTAGGTGAAACTTCTTTCTTTATATCGATCAGCTCGTCCATGAGCTCTTTGTCGATATGCAATCTTCCTGCCGTATCGATTATTACGGTGTCGTAACCATTACGTTCCGCTTCTTTTATTGCCATGGCGGCAGTTTTTCGTGGATTTTGCGTCCCTTGCTCGAACACTGGCACGGAAACCGAATTACCGACAACTTTCAACTGATTTATTGCTGCGGGTCGATAGATGTCACAGGCAACAAGCAAAGGATTCTTCCCCTGCTTTTTCAGCATTAGAGCAAGTTTTCCGCACATCGTGGTTTTTCCTGCGCCCTGAAGTCCGCACATCATAAACACCGTCGGCGGTTTTGAAGCTACTTCGAGTTTGCTGGCTGTGCTACCCATAAGAGCCGTCAATTCGTCGTTTACTATTTTAACTACTTGCTGTCCCGGCGTAAGACTTTGAATAATGTCTTCGCCTATAGCTTTTTCGGTAACTTTTGCGATAAAATCTTTTACGACAAGCAGGTTTACGTCCGCCTCCAAAAGAGCAATACGAATTTCTCGCATAGCCTGTTTGATTTCCAGCTCGGTAAGTTTACCCCGACTTTTCATTTTGGAAAATATATGATTTAATCTATCGCTAAGTCCGCTAAAAAGTCCCATTACTGCTCCAAAAAATTAAGAATTGTTCTCGCAAAATCTTTTGCTTCGTCCAAAGTCGCACATTCTTCCATTCGCTTGACCATCGAATAAATCTCATGCAAATGAAGTTTGTTTTCGTAGTCGTTAAGCGATGCGGTGGCCTTGTTAACAGCATCAAAAGCTGCTTGACGCGATATTTCACAATTTTGAGCGATTTCGGCAATCGAAAGGTCGTAGTCATAATATGCGGTGACCATCTCCCGTTGCTTTGCGGTAAGCAAAGAACCGTACACATCGCATAGTTCGGACACGGAAAGATTCTTAGACATATTGCCGTCCTCCCTAAACACAAGAAAGGTGAAATACATTCACCTTTCCCATAAACTATAACACATTGATTGCTTTTATGTCAAGCAATTTTACTTAACATATCGAGTATTTTTATTTTGAATTTCCGACGACGGCCAATATCCCGAAGTAAACCAAAGTAAAAAAATATAACCGAAGATTACGCTTCGGTTATATCGACCTGAACGGGATTATTTTTGATAATGTCGCATGAAGTAAGATAATACTTAATTCCGTTTTTTAAAACAACTGTTTCGGACCTAACGGATTTGCCGTGCAAATGTCCGTAAACAACGGCACTTACATTAAATTTGTCAAACAATTCGGTAAAACGAGAGTCATCAAACTTACTGTTGAACGGCGGATAGTGAATCATTGCTATAATTTTATCGCCATCGACACAAAGTTTTTTTGCGCACGTCAGACTCATTTCCATACGAAGCAGTTCTCTTGCGTATATCTTTTTATCTTCCGCTTCTTCTATAGCGTTTGGTTCGGGTGTAGTCCAACCTCTCGACCCGCAAATCACAACGTTATCGAATTTAACAGCATCGTTTTGTATAGCATACACTCCCTTCGGTAAAACCGCTCGCACCGAGCCGATTCCTTTCCACCAATAGTCATGATTACCACGTGTCAGTACTTTTTTGCCTGGCAATGCGGCTATGTATCGCAAATCGGGTATTGCCTCATCGATATTCATCGCCCAACTTATATCCCCGGCAACAAGCAAAAGATCGTCGTTATCGATGACTTTACAATTATCGACAATTTCTTGCCAATAATTGTCCCATACCGAACCGAAAACATTCATTGGCTTCGGTTTGTCTATAGACAGATGAAAATCGCTTATTGAATACACCTTCATATGAAGATTATATCATAGTACGACATTCCAAATCAAATAAAATTAAGTATTAGTCGGGAACACGGGCAAATTAAACAATCCTTCACATATTTCGTCCGAATATTCGGAGCACGGCGGATATTCGCAGTATCCGTACGACGGAACCAAAATATCTACGTTAACTATAACTCTGGTTATTTGCACTATGCAGCACCTTATGGTTGCAGTGCTTCCGGATATCTCACCTATCGTACTTACGATATTGGTAAACGCTTCCAAAGAATATGCGCTAAGCGAATCGTTAGGCAGATCGAGAATTATATCTCTTTGCAACGTAACTGAAGTTTGTGAAACGTAGCTTGCACCCGTAGCGTCGGTATAAGTTATCGCAAGCGGCGTCGTAACGTCCATTTGGATGCGATTGCGGTTATTACCGAGCGGAGTTATAACGGTATTGGAAATAACGGACGCCCCGTTGCTGCGAGCTTCTCCGTAAGTATACGGCGCAGTACCTTGCAAATCCGTAAGCGCTAGCGTCAGTATTCTATCTTGAAAACGAGTTATGCAACCGTCGTAAACTTTTCTGACGTTGATGCAAACTCTTTCTTTAAGGCCGCACAGCGGATTTCCGCAGATGGGGCCAGCTTTTTGTGCCATAAAAAAACCCTCCTATTACTTTCAATATATGGAGGGAGTTTTTATTGTGTTACTGCCTAATTTTCGTTAAGCGCTTGCTCTATCTTGCATAAAACTTTTTCGAATCCTAATTTGGTTTGTGACGAAACGGGTATAACGTCGTCTTTGCCGATGCTAAGCTTTCTTGCGACTACGGCTACTGCCGGATAAATTTGAGATTTCGATAATTTGTCGCATTTCGTAGCGATAACAGTAAACGGCATAGCGTAATAGTACAAATAATTTAGCATTGCAACGTCTTTATCCGTCGGCTCGTGTCTAATGTCTACGAGAACCAGCGCCTGCTTAAGCGTAGCCGTGTTTTCGAAATAATGTCCCATTATAGCGTCCCACGATTCTTTTTCCGCTTTGCTTGCGAGAGCATATCCGTATCCGGGCAAATCGACAAGGTTAAACTGACCGCCGTTTATCGAAAATACGTTAATCAGTCGTGTCCTTCCCGGCGTAGACGACGTTTTAGCTAACTTGTAATTGTTGCACAAAGCATTTATAAACGAGGATTTGCCCACGTTAGAACGCCCGACAACGCAGATTTCGTTGTTAGTCGAGCCGTTGTAACCGAGGGAATAACTTTTTACAAATTGAGCGTTTTTAATTATCATTTTTTAATATTGCTTTTTCAAAAACTTCGTCTGCGTAATCTACGCAAATTATATTAAGTCCGTCAATAACTTCTTTGGGAAGTTGTTTAACGTCCGAGGAATTTTGTCGAGGAATTATAACCGTTTTAATTCCGGAAGTCAGCGCAGCCATAGTTTTTTCCTTAAGGCCGCCAATTGCCAAAACGTTACCTCTGAGTGTAATTTCTCCGGTCATCGCCACATCGCAATCGACTTTTTTGTCTGTAAGAGCAGACAAAAGCGCCGTTGCTATCGTTATGCCTGCGCTCGGACCGTCTTTTGGCGTTGCACCTTCGGGAAAGTGAATATGAAAATCGTGTTTGTTAAACACATTCGAATCGATACCCCACTTAGAAGCGTTTGCTCTGAGGTACGAAAGAGCGACTTTGCAAGACTCCTTCATCACGTCGCCTAAGGAACCTGTCAAAACGGTTTCGCCTTTACCTCCCGGAATAAGAGTGGCTTCTATCGAAAGTGTAGTTCCGCCCGCAGACGTCCAAGCCAGTCCGGTAGCTTTTCCTACTTCGCTGCCTTTTTCCCGTTTGGATTTATCGAACTTAGCACTACCGAGATATTTTTCAATATCGCTGCTATCAATAGTGACAGGGTAAGTAAGCTCGCCGTTTACTTCCTCGACTGCAAGTTTTCTTATAATCGAACCTATTTCTCTCTCTAAAGAGCGAACTCCGCTCTCTCTCGTATATTTACCGATAATGCTTGCGATTGCATCGTCAGTAAATGTTATGTCTTTGCCCGCCATCCCGCAAACCGAAATCTGCTTTTTTATAAGATGTCGTTTTGCAATCTCTTCCTTTTCCGCTACAGTGTACCCGCCAAGTTCTATAATTTCCATACGGTCAAGAAGAGGCGGAGCAATAGTGTCAACGGTGTTTGCCGTCATAACAAACATAACCGAACTTAGGTCATAAGGAATTTCGATATAGTGATCGCAAAACTTATAATTTTGTGACGGATCGAGGACTTCCAGCATTGCGGAGGCAGGATCTCCTCTGAAGTCGGAAGACATTTTATCGATTTCGTCAAACAAAAATACGGGATTTATTACCCCTGCGTTTTTCATCGAAGAAATAATCCTACCGGGCAACGCACCGATATAAGTGCGGCGATGTCCCCTTATCTCCGCTTCGTCTTTTACACCACCGAGCGACATCGAAACAAATTTTTTGCCTGCCGCCCTCGCTATAGACCTAACTATAGAAGTTTTACCTACGCCCGGAGGCCCGACAAAGCACAATATTGCGCCGTTAAGATTTCCGGTAAGTTTATGCACGGCAAGATACTCTATAATTCTGTCCTTAACTTTTTCCAGCCCGAAATGATCTTCGTCGAGAATTTCTCTCGCTTTTTTTAAATCTAAATTGTCCGACGTTTTTTCCGTCCAAGGAACGTCCAAAAGCCACTCGATATAGGTACGAACTACTGCTGCGTCCGGAGACGATGACGGCATCTTTTCCAAGCGAGAAGCTTCCTGCTTGATTTTTTCTTCCACATACAAAGGAACTTTTTTTTGCTTTGCCTGAGCTAAATAGGTTTCTTCTGCATCTTCACCCAATTCTTTTTTTATAGCTCTTATTTGCTCTCTGAGGTAAAATTCTTTTTGTCCCTTGGCAACGCTGTCCCTAACGGAAGCGGCTATTTTCTTTTCTACGGCAATTATCTCAGCCTCTCCGGCGATGTATTTCGAAACAAACGTAAGTTGATCGGCAACCGTATGCATCTGTAAAAGATTTTGTTTGTCCGAGTCTTTGCGAAAAACAAATGCGGCAATTGCGCTTAAAAATCTTTCCGGTTCGTATGGAGTAATTGAAGCAGCGATTTCCGAAGGTATTTTACCGTCAGATTTTTTGTAAAGCTCGTACTCGTCGAATGCAACTCTCTTTGCCGCTTCCAACCGGATAGGATCTTCGGGGAAGGAAAAATCAACGAGTTGGACCTCAAAATATGGCGAAATCTGGCTATACGACTCTATTTCCATACGCTTGATACCCAAAACGGAAACTCGTATAGCCTCGCTCGGAAGTTTGACTATTTTAAGAATCTTTACCAGTGTTCCGACTCTGTATATATCTTTTGGCGCCGGCTTGACGGTAGACGAATGTTTTTGACTTACGACAAAAATATCTTCGCCCGATTCACTTGCTTTTTGCAATGCAGCCAAAGACTTATCTCTTATTATTTCAAAACTTACCGTGTCACCCGGAAAAACCACCACACCTCTCGTGGCAATCATTTTGTATGGTTTTATGGGCGTTACCATAACAGGGGTTTCTTGTACACAAATATCTTCTTGCATATTCTTCTCTTTTGATAAACTAAAGCCGAAGTTTATGCTTCGGCTTAAAAATTACACTGCTTTTTTGTCGTACACGACAAGCGGTTTTGCCGATTTTACGACGCAATCTTTGGTTATGATTATTTTGGAAATTTCTTTTTCCGACGGAGCCGAATACATAACGTCCGTCATGCAATGCTCTATTATAGATCTCAATCCGCGTGCGCCTGTCTTTAATTCGATGGCTTTGTCTGCTATTGCATCCAAACTTCCGTCTTCGAACTCCAGATCTATGCCGTCCATACGCATAAGTCTTTGATACTGCTTAACCAATGCGTCCTTAGGCTCTTTGAGTATACGAACAAGATCTGCTTTTTCTAGCGGATTCAAACTTACCGTTACGGGTATTCTACCTACAAATTCCGGAATCAAACCGAATTTAATCAAGTCTGTCGGCAAAATCGTTTCCGATGACATCGCCTGAGAAATCTTAAGTTGAGATCCGAATCCGAGTGACTTTATCTCGGTACGTTTTTCGATAATCTTATCGAGTCCGACAAAAGCGCCGCCGAAAATAAACAAAATATTAGTCGTATCTATTTGGATAAACTCTTGTTGCGGATGTTTTCTTCCACCTTGCGGCGGAACATTAGCAACAGTGCTTTCTATAATTTTCAACAACGCCTGTTGCACGCCTTCGCCGGAAACGTCTCTGGTTATGGAAACGTTTTCGCTTTTACGTGCAATCTTGTCAATTTCGTCGATATAAACTATGCCCTTTTCTGCTCTTTGAACGTCATAATCGGCGTTTTGTATAAGCTTAAGCAAAATATTTTCGACGTCTTCGCCTACATAACCTGCCTCGGTCAACGTCGTCGCATCGGCAACAGCAAACGGAACGTTAAGAATCTTAGAAAGCGTTTGCGCCAAAAGGGTTTTGCCGCTTCCGGTAGGTCCGAGCATCAGTATATTTGTCTTTTTTAGCTCAATATCTTCGCTTCTATGCGTTATGTTGTAATTTACTCGCTTATAATGATTATACACGGCAACGGAAAGCATTTTTTTTGCTTCGTCCTGACCTACAATGTATTCGTCGAGTTTTTTCTTAATATCCATAGGGGCAAGCAAATTAAGCTCACCGTTGTCCGATGGCTTTACTTTGCTGTCAAACTCATCACTGCAAATTTTTGTGCAATCTTCGCAAATATAAACGCCGTTAGGTCCGTGAATAAGGTCAACGAGTGATTCCGGTCTCCCGCAAAAAGAACATTTTGGTTCTTGATTATAATTCAAATCAGCCTCCTAAGCTCGTTTGTCGTAGATTTCGTCGATTAGTCCGTATGCAAGAGCCTCTTCGGCAGACATATAATTGTCTCTGTCTACGTCCTTCTCCACTTTCTCTTCCGGTTGTCCTGTCTTTTCTGCCATAATTCTTATCATTTTTTGCTTAGTTCGAATTATGTGCTTTGCAACTATTTCTATATCGCTCGCCTGACCTTGAGCACCGCCCAAAGGCTGATGAATCATGACTTCACTGTTACGAAGCGCATATCTTTTGCCCTTAGCACCTGCCGTGAGCAAGAACGCCGCCATAGAAGCAGCCATGCCTACGCAAACCGTGCTTACGTCGCATTTGATATAATTCATCGTGTCGTATATACCCATGCCGGCAGTAACGCTACCGCCGGGACTGTTTATATATAAACAAATATCTTTATCCGCATCTTTGCTTTCTAGGTAAATAAGCTGAGCTATTACAAGGTTTGCAGTATAATCGTCTATCTCGCCGGTAAGAAAAATTATTCTGTCTTCCAGTAATCGAGAGTAAATATCATACGATCTTTCGCCTCTGTCGAGCTGCTCGACTACCATAGGAACTAACTGATTTTTAACCATATAGAGTCCTCCTTTTTGCCGGACAACCCTTCGTTATTCGGCTTTATCTTCTTTTTTAACAGATTTTTTGGTTGTTTTTTTCTTAGGAGCTTCTGTCTTTGTAGTTCCTTCTTTTTCTTCGGGTTGAGCCGAAGTTTCTTCTTTCTGTTCTTTGGTCTTCTTTTCCTTAGCCACGAAACTGTTGTTTTCCTTAAGAAAATCCATAGTTCTCGTCATAAGGATCTCGTTGCGAATATACGGAAGTTGACCTGAAGCTTTAACTTCTTCTACCGATTTTTTAGTCTGATCTGCCAATTCTTTTACTTTTGCTTCGAGGTCTTCCTGCGAAACTTCGATGTTTGCCGCCTTAATTACGGCTTCCAACGTAAGTCTGGTTTTAACAGTATTAAGGGCTTCCTCTCTGCGATCTTTACGGAATTCCTCCATAGTGGTACCGCTGTACTTAAGATAATCCTCGAACTTCATTCCTCTGTATGCGTAGGAAAGTCTGTAGCTGAAGTCCTGAACGATATAATCTAGCTGCGTTTCGATCATTGCGTCGGGAATTTCGACCTTAGCGTCGTCGACGATTGCCTTTATAAGATTGTTCTCGTTTTCCGCTTCCGCTCTTGACTTCGCATTTTCCGTAAGAGTTTTTTTGATATCCTCTTTGTACTCGGCCAAAGTATCGAACTTAGAAGCTTCCTGCGCAAACGCATCGTTAAGTTCGGGTAAAACTTTTACGGTAATCGAATTAAGTTTTACAGCAAACACAGCGTCTTTACCTGCAAGATCTTTTGCGTGATATTCTTCGGGGAATTTAACTGTAATGTCCTTAGAATCGCCTACGTTCATTCCGATAAGTTGCTCTTCGAAGCCGGGAATAAACGTTTTGCTGCAGATAACCAAATCCTGTTTTTCGGCAGTGCCGCCGACAAATTTAACTCCGTCTACGCTGCCGCTGTAATCGATGTTTGCGGTATCGCCGTTTTTAAGAGCTCTGTCACTAACCTCTTCGTTACGGCTGAGACGTTCTCTTGCCCTTTCGAGTTCGGCTTTTACATCGCTCTGCTTAACAGTATACTCAACTTTGTCGAGTTTAATACCGGTATATTTGCCAAGTTGAACTTCGGGTTTTACCACTACTTCTACCGTAAACACCAACTCCTTGTCGTCGAACTTAGCAATATCCACTTGCGGCTCGTCAACAGGAAATATATCTTCGTTTTCATCGAGTGCTTTGCTGTAGCCTTTGCGAACGCAATTGTTTATGGCGTCGTCGAAAAATACGCTTTGACCGTAGAAATTTTCTATCATTTTACGGGTTGCGTGTCCTTTACGAAATCCGGGTACGCTGTACTTACCTTTGGTCTTAAGGTAAGTTTGCTCTATTTCCGACTCCCACTCGTCGTGGCTTACAGTGAAGGTAAATTTAACCGATCCTTCTTTCTTTTCTACTTGGTAATTCATAATGCTCCTTTAGTGACACAAAAAAATTTATTTATGCAGGAGCTATTGTAACATAACAAGAATCTTTTGTCAAATTTAATTGACTAACTAAGTTGAATAGAATATAATAAAATAATAAAAAATACGACAAAAGGCGATTTTTTTTATGAGCGACGCACTTCTTTATTCTTTCGTCGGTTCCGAACTCGACAAAATGCTCGGCGGAGGCAGAATCGATAAAATCTCGATGCCTAACGCCTACGATATTATTTTAAAAATCAGAACCGGCAAACAAAACTTTGACCTGCTGATTTCCTCATTGCCGATGCAGCCGAGAATGCACATAACCACTTCTCCGTACGAAAATCCCCTTAAATCTCCTTCATTTTTGATGCATTTGCGTAAGCACATAGGCGGCGCAATAATCGAAAATGTTTGCACTATAAAATACGAGCGAGTGATTTGTTTGAAGTTGCTTTCGAGAGAAGAATTCGAATACAAACACTACGAGTTGTACGTGGAACTTACCGGCAAGTATTCTAACATAGTGCTGGTATGCAACGAAACAGTTTCGGACTGTCTCAAACATATTACGCCTGATGTTTCGTCAAAACGCATAGTTTTACCCGGTGCAAAATATAAAGGCGTTCCGAAGCAAGAAAAACTTACGCCCGACGACGATTCGATTGCTTCGATGCTTGACGAATACAAAGGCGATCGAATCGAAAGTTACCTTCAATCGATTATGTGCGGTTCACCGTCAAGTATAAAGGAGGCTGTTGCCAGGGCGAAAACGGCGAATGGAATAAACACAGACGGCGCCAGCATACTTAACGAAGTGCGTAGAATGTATGTCGAAAAGGATCCTTGCTTAATTATCAAAGACGGACGATACGTCGAATTCCTCACTTCCCCTTACATCACAAAGCCAGGAGAAATTAAAAAATTCCCCACCGTAAATCAATGTCTCGATGAATTTTACAGACAAACAGCTTCTGCGGAAACGGGCAATGCTCAACTGAAAAGACTACACTCCATACTTAAAAACGCAATAAAACGAGCAAACAAAAAACTTGACGATCTCAGATTAAGGTTAAATGACTGCCTCGATTACGAAAACGATCGAATCTGCGGCGAGCTGATAACGGCAAATATGTATATGATCCCGCAAAAAAGCAAAGGTGTAACCGTCCTTAACTACTATACAGGCGAACAGCAAAAAATCAAGCTCGACGAAAATTTGACTGCGGCGGAAAACGCTCAGGCATATTTTAAGTCGTATGCGAAAAAGAAAAATTCACTGCAAAAAACACAACAACAAATAGACGAAACCGTAGAAAATCTTTCAAAATACGACGATGCGTCGGAGTCATTCGACTTAAGCAAGACAAGAGCGGACATCGCAGATATAGAACTCGAACTTAGAGCATTGCATCTGTTGGAAAGAAAGCCGCAAAAAGCAAAACAGGAAAAATCGTCACCCTTAAGCGTTACGTACAAGGGCGCAAAAATAGAAATCGGAAAAAACAACGTGCAAAACGATCGACTCTGGAAATCGGCCGTAGGAAAAGATATATGGTTGCACGTTAAAGATAATCGAGGAAGCCACTGCATAGTCAGAGGCAGCGACAACGAAGAAGTAATACTGATTGCGGCAAGGCTTGCCGCATACTACAGCAAAGCAAGATATTCGGACAAAGTCGCAGTCGACTACACGTATGCAAAATTTGTGAAACAAATACACGGAGGCGGTTTCGGTAAAGTAACCTACACCAACCAAAAAACTTTATTTGTAAAACCTCTAAGCCTCGAGGAATTAAAATCATACGATGAAATTTAAACGTTTAAATGAACGTGACATATACAAGAATGCGCCGAATCATCGTTTTAATTAAAAATCTCTTGCAAATACGCAAAAGACTTAATCCTATTTTTAGCAATAAATATTTGGTATGAATCTCTGCAAAAAAACGCTGACTTATATAAGCGAACCTTCACGCTTTAATTAAAACTCAAAACAATAAACTGTAACAAAAAAACGACTACCGTTAGCCGAAAATGCCGACGATAGTCGTTTTTGTTTTAATCGAATAATCCGTCTACGAAAGATTTGCTGTCAAAATCTTCGAGGTCGTCTATCCCCTCTCCTACGCCTACGTACACTACCGGAACGGATAGTTGAGCTGCTATCGAAAGAACAACGCCGCCTTTTGCCGTACCGTCGAGTTTTGTGAGAATTATTCCGTCTATGTCTATTATTTCGTCAAAAACATCGACTTGACTTATTGCGTTTTGTCCTGTAGTTGCATCCAAAACTATATAATTAAGCTTCATCGCATCCGGATACTCTTTGTCAACCACGGAAGTAATCTTAGAAAGCTCGTTCATAAGATTTTTCTTATTATGCAATCTTCCGGCAGTATCGATAAGCAGCACATCCGTTTTTTTACTCTTTGCGCTTTGCAAGGCGTCATACACAACCGCTCCCGGATCTGCCCCTTCTTCGTGTTTTATTATGCGTACGCCTGCCCTTTCGGCCCAAACCGTAAGTTGATCTGCTGCTGCGGCTCTAAAAGTGTCTGCGGCAGCCAAAGTCACCGTTTTCCCTTGCAAAACGAATTTTTTAGCAAGTTTACCTATCGCAGTCGTCTTTCCTACACCGTTAACTCCGGCGACCATAACAACCAGAGGATATTCATAAACAGGTAACTCGTTTTCATCCAAAAGCTCTTGAAGTATTGACTTAAGTTCGTCTTTTACCTGCTCTCTCGACCTTATCATTTTTTCGTTAACTGCATCTTTGAGCCTTTCGAGAATTTCTTCGGCAGTATCGTAACCCGTGTCTGCAGATATAAGGACGTCTTCAAGTTCCTCATAAAACTCGTCGTCAAGCGCTCCGCCGGTAAACAATTTGTTAAAAGCAAACGAAATTCTATCTCTGGTTTTTGCTAAACCGTTTTTAATTTTACTGAAAAGTCCCATCGTTGTTATGCTCCGATTTTTTCTGCCGCATGCTGAACTGCTTCGCTGAGTTTAACGGACACTATTTTACTTACGCCTTTTTCTTCCATGGTAACGCCGTATAGGTTATCCGCAAGTTCCATTGTGGGTTTTCGGTGAGTAATAACGATGAACTGCGTTTCTTCGGAAAATCTGCGCAAATACTTAGCAAATCTCGATGCGTTTGCATCGTCGAGAGCTGCCTCTATTTCGTCAAGCACACAGAACGGCATAGGCTTTAGTTTTAAAATCGCAAAAAGGATAGCAATTGCGGTAAGAGCCTTTTCTCCGCCGCTTAAAAGCGAGATGCTTTGAAGTTTTTTCTGCGGCGGCTGAGCTACGATTTCCACACCGGCAGCCAAAGGATCGTCGCTTTCAAGCAAAAGTAAATCCGCATTGCCTCCGTCAAATAACTCTTTAAATATTTTTACGAAGTTAGTTCTAATTTTTTCGAATTGATCGTTAAATATGCTCAACATCTCGGCTGACAATTCTTTGATTATTTTAACAAGATCTTCTTCCGCACGTTCCAGGTCGATGCGCTGACTGTCAAGGTTATTAAACTCCTCGGCAACGACTTTGCTTTGTTCGATAGCGTCTATATTGACGTTACCCAAAGCCGCTATCTGTCTCTTTAGCTTATTTATCATAGGCGAAGCTTGCGTTATATCGAATTCTGCTGCTTTAAATTGCAAACAACCTTCATAATCGAGCATATACTCTTCCGCTATGCGCTGCTCCATGTTTTCTATGTCGGTATCGACTTTACTCAGCTGATATTCTTCGTTTAACTTCCTTTCGTTCAGTTGTTGTAACAGCTCGGCATATTTAGTTCGCTTTTCGTCGATAACCGAAATTTCGTTTATCACGTTTTTTTTGTATTCGTCAAGCGTCGCAAGCTGCTCTTTTACGGCTTTAACTTTGTCCGAATCGCTTTCGCCCTCGCTTTCTGCCAATATATTAAGCTTATTATCTACTTCTTTTGCAGAAATTTTATTAGCCTCTATTTGCTCGTTATTGGCAGAAATCTTTTGCGACGAACTTTCTATATCCGACTCCAATCTCTCAATATCCGCCGACAGACTGTCTGCAGCAGTACTTAAACCGTTAACTTTGATAACCAAAGCGGTAACTTCATCTCGGAGCTTATCATGTTTACTGCGCAACTCTTCGATTTGCTTTTGTTTGCTTTCGTTTTGCTCGCTTGCCACGGCACGCTTGGTCTTTATCAGCTCCTCGAGTTCGCCTACGCTGTCAATGGACTCGGTTATTTCCGCAATACGAGCAGTATCTCTGTCAAAAACGTATTTTAACGCTATATAATCTTTTTGCGCTTGTTGCAAATCGACATTTACCGAGGACAACGTTTCCGACTTTGTCGCTTGCTCTACTTCGTAAGCATGCGCTTTTTCTCTCAGCTCCTTAACCGTATTGTCCAAAATTGCCTTTTGCGAATTCAATTCGGCTTTTTTTGCAGACAATACGGATAATTTCCGCTCAATCTCCGCAAGCGTGGTAGTAAGCTCCTTTAACTCTCTTTCATGAGTGAATATGTTAGAGAAATTTCTGTCGTTTTTACTACCGCCGGTAATTGAACCTTGCGGGTTAATTATATCACCGTCAAGAGTAACGATTTTAAACGAATATCCTGTGGCTCGAGCCAAACTAACCGCAGTATCCATATCTTCTACGATTACGGTTCCGCCCAACAAGCCTTCTATAACTCTCGAATATTTGGGATCGAAAGCAATTACGTCGCTCGCCTTTCCGTAGCAGCCTTTTCCGTTGATAAAAGAACTGTACCTGAAATCTATATCCCTCGGCTTGACCGAGGATATAGGCAAAAACGTCACTCTACCTCGTCTGTTACGCTTTAAATGATCTACGAGATATTTTGCGTCGTCTTCCGTACGAACTACTATGTTTTGTATAGCGGCGCCTAACGCCATCTCTATTGCCGTTTCAAACTTAGGTTTGACGTTAATAAGTTCGGCAACGACTCCTTCTATCTTAGAGCTTAACTCTTTATTGTTTTTTGCGTCTATAAGCAAATTTTTAACGCTGTTGTTGTAAGAATCGTAGCTTGTTTTTATGTCGTATAATATTCGGTACTGACCTTTTTTTGTATGGTAAGTGTTGCTTACGTCATCGAAATCGGCATTTAATTCGTTAATTTCGGCAGCCAACGCATTGCTTTTTGCATACGCTTTGCTCAGCTCGTCGACAGCAACGTTTTTGTCTGTTTCCGCCTTAATGACTGCGTTCGACAATTCTTTCGCTCGAGGCTCGAGTTCATCTATTTTGGCAACGAATTCCTTTAATCTGGACTCGAAATCCGCTACTCTTTCGTTAAGTCCGTCCCGTTCGGCAAGCAATCTTGACATATTGGACTTAATGTCGGTAAGTTTTTCGATAGCCTCCAGTTCTTCTCTTCGGGCATTTGCCACTTCATCGGCATTAGCGGTCAATTCGTCGGCAGCTGCCAAAAACTCATCGTTTTTGTTTGCTCTGTCAATCTCCGCCTGCCTCAACTGAACCTGCAAATCGGCAAGTTCGACTTTTTTATTTACGAGCACGTTTTCGTTTTCTTTTTTGAGCGCAATAAGTCCCATGTTTTCATCCGAAAGCGTTTGATTGTTTTCTTTTAAATGCGAAAGTTGCTGATTGAGAAGTTTAATTTCGCCGGCTTTATCTGCAATTCCTACTGTAAGAACGACAAGCTTGTCTCGCAAAGATTCGATATCTTTGTCTACCGTCTCTCTACTCTCCATTATCGAGCGATAATCTTTGATAAGTTGATCGTTTTCCTGCTGACGAAGAGCTATTTCGTCAATAACGCCTTTAAGTCGCTCGCCGATAACAAACTTAGAATGATTTGCCGTTTCTCTCTGATAAATATATGCATTGATTTCATTAAAACGAAGCTGCTCATGAAATTCAAGGTATTTTTTTGCGGTCTCGGCTTGCTTCATGAGCGGTTCGAGCTGACGCTCTTTTTCCCGAAGAATGTCGTTTACTCGGCTCATGTTATCACGGGTCCTGACAAGTTTTCGTTCAGATTCCAATTTTCGAGACTTAAATTTGGAAATGCCGGCAGCTTCTTCGAAAATAGTTCGTCTGTCTTCCGGTTTAGATGACAAAAGTTCGTCTATTCGACCTTGTCCGATTATGCTGTAGCCTTCTCTGCCCATACCTCCGTCTCTAAGCAAATCCGTTATGTCTTTTAGTCTGCAAGGAGTGCCGTTTATTAAATATTGGCTTTCGCCGCTTCGATAGAGTCTGCGAGAAATTACGACCTCGGTATAATCCATATTAGCAAAAAGCTGATGATCGGTATTGTCGAAATATAAATTTACTTCGCTAAACGACATCGATTTCCTTTTTTCGGTACCGTTAAAAATAACGTCCTGCATATTGTTACCTCTAAGGAGTTTCGCCGATTGTTCACCCAGCACCCACCTTATGGAATCCGCAACGTTACTCTTACCGCAACCGTTAGGTCCGACTATTGCCGTTATACCCTCGCCGAACTCGACAGGCAGTTTGTCGGCAAAAGATTTAAATCCGTAAACTTCTAACTTTTTGAACTTCAAAATAAACACCCGCTACAAAATAAATTAACGTTGTTTGCGGTCATAGGCGCAATAAACGACAAAAATATCGCAAATGCTATCGATAGCTATACAATATTTCGCTTATATACTATATCATTTTTACGTATAAAAATCAACCGATTTGCAATGCGAACCGGTTGAAAAAATAATTCTAACTTAAGAATATTGTTAGTAATTAATAAGAACGCCAAGTGAATTCAACGCCATTTTCGCAGCCTCTCTTTCGGCTTCTTTCTTTTTTCTGCCGCTGCCGACGCCGAGTCTATCGTCGCCGATATACACAGTAGACATAAAACCGCTGCCATGCGCATGAGTGACGTACTTTAACTCGGACTCGTTACAATTTGCTTGCTTGTATTCCTGAAGTCGAGATTTGTAATCGTATTTGTCTGCGTAGCTTATGTTTTTTCCTAAATTATTATACACAAAATGCTTCGCATTATCCATGCCGCCGTCAATGTAAATCGCACCCAAAATAGCTTCAAACAAATTGCTGTCGAATTTTACCGAATGATACTGCGACTCGCATCCGGTGCCGTATCTTATATACGCTTTTAATCCGCTTTTGCGTATAACTGCGGCAAGCGGATCTCTCGACACTACTGCCGCCCTGACTTCCGTCATTTGACCTTCATCTCCGATAGATGAAAGGTACAACAGCTCCGCAACGATAAAATTAAGAATACTGTCTCCCAAAAACTCTAAATTTTCATTGCTTTTCGTTTTGTATTGATAGGCATAAGAAGAATGTGTAAACGCAGTCGCAAGCAAGTCTTTATCCTTAAAGCTATAGCCTATTATTTTTTCGATTTCACTGATTTTGTCCATTTTCCTGTAACTCTTTAAGCTTTGCTAATTCGCTCTTTATGCAATCTATAAGATTGCCCTGATACATTTGTTTTATTTGTTTTACTGCGGCCTTCGTAGCTTCTTTACTAGCTGCGCCGTGTCCTTTAACGATAAGCTTTCCTATCCCGAGCAAAGGCGCTCCGCCTTTGTTTTGATAGTTCATTGTATGCTTAAGTGAGTTAAGTCCGTCTTTCATAAGCAGTGCGCCGATTTTTGAAAACAAATTGTCATTAATAGTTTGTTTTATCAATTTGCCCATCATCATTGCAGTACCTTCGACAGACTTAAGTAACACGTTGCCTACAAATCCGTCGCAAACGAGTACGTCGTATTTTCCCGACAATGCGTCCCTCGCCTCCATGTTTCCGCAAAAATTTATAGGAAGAGCTTTTAATCTGGCAAAAACTTCTTTTGTAAGCTCGTTACCTTTGTGATCTTCGACGCCTACGCACACAAGTCCCACTCTCGGTTCGGCAATATTAAACACCGACTTCATGTAACTGATACCCATCAATGCAAAGTCTACCAAATACTCGGGTTTGCAATCGACGTTTGCTCCGCAGTCGATAAGACAAACCTGCCCGCCGTCTACTGTCGGAAGCAAAGGGGCAAGCGCAGGACGATGTACGCCGCGAATTCTGCCCATCTTAAGAACGGCACCGGTCAAAACCGCTCCCGTACTGCCCGATGATATCATGCCGTCTACGTCATCTCTTTTTAGCGCCTCGTAAGCCTTTACCAAAGACGATTCCGTTTTTGTCTTAATGGCAGCCGTCGGCGAATCTTCGTTAGTAATAACGTCAGCCGCATCTATTATTTCCAGCCTGTCGTGATCGATATTGTATTGCGACAAAATGTTGCTTATTTGCTGCTCTCTGCCGCACAAAATAAGGCTAACGTCACGTTCTTCCTGAAGCGCCAACGCACACCCTTTTATAATTTCTTCCGGCATATCGCTTGCCAGCGTATCTACAACGAATCTCATAATATCATTCTCCGATTCTTAGTATAAAGTAATTGCCCCGATCTTTACGGGGCAATTGACAAGTCAAAAAATATTATTTTTCTTCTTTCTTTTCGATAACAGCTTCGTCGTTATAATAGCCGCAATGACTGCAAACTCTGTGAGTGGGCTTCATTTCGCCGCAGTTCGGACATCTTGCTATCGAAGGCTTGCTTATTTTCCAATTAGCCTTTCTGGAATGGGTCCTCTGTTTCGATGTTTTATGCTTGGGTACTGCCATAACCGCACCTCCTCTTGTATTTCAAACGCTATATTAGTATATAGAATTGACGATGTTTTGTCAAGAAATTTAACAGCGTTTTGTGTAAAAATTATTTTTTATCGTAGTCATCGTCGCTGTTCGTATGTACAATACCTAACGACAACTTTTTTACAGCGAAATACAGAGGCACGCCCAAAACGCACAAAACTACAGCTTCGCCTAAAGCTACGCTTAACATTGCAGCAATATATGCGGTTTTCAGTTCCTCAGCGCCGAGAATAACCATCGGCACAAATACCGAATTTATAATTATATGCGGCAAAACGCCCAATATAATCTTAGCAACGTCTTTTTTTACATACTTACGAATAACGAGCTGAATAAGGCATGATACCGCAGTGCATGCAGTACCCACAATAATATCTAACGGATTACCTCCGTATACGTTTGCGCACAGGCAGCCTATAGCCACGCCTATAGCCGCTTCCGGCATAAGCAACGGTAAAATGCACAAAGCTTCGGAGATGCGAAATTGCACCACTCCGTAAGATATGGGCGCCAGTAATACCGTTAACGCAAAATATAATGCCGCAATATGAGCGGCTCTGACTATGTGTTTCAAATATATTCCAAAGTAAAGAAAAACGGGGAAAACTATTTTTCCCCGTCCGAATAGTTTTGTTTACAGACAGGAAAGTTGCGAACTGTCTACAGCGATTTTGTCAACTGCAATAAATATTGTTTTAATTCCGAGCCGAAATCTTTTCGATTTAGCGATAATTCTATTGCCGCTTTCAGCGAAGAAAACTTATCGCCCATATCGTAACGTACTCCGTCGAACGTGTACGAATAAACTCCGCCGTCGGCGCACTGATCGGTCAGAGCATCGGTAAGCATCAGCTCTCCGCTTACCGACGGTTTTATGCCCTCTATGTATCGAAACACGTCTTTTAACAAATACCGTCCATAGCAAGCAAGCCTCGACGGAACATTGTTTAGCGGTGGTTTTTCGACAAATTTTTTAATTTTAAGCAGTTTATCTCCGGTATCCGCAACAGGCACGGACACACCGTACTTAGTAATATCGTCGCTAAGACACTTCTGCACGCCTACTATCGTCGCACCGCAGCTGTCAAACGCTTCCGACAACTGTCTCGCAACCGGTCTATCCGATATAACCAGGTCGTCTCCAAGCAAAACACAGAACCGCTGAGATCCGACGTAGTATTTTGTTTGCATAATTGCATCCGCAAGTCCACGAGGTTGGTTTTGAACTACAAAACTTATATTAGCGTTATTCAATACTTTTTTTATTGTTTCGGCTTGTTCGGACTTGCCTGCAGAAATCAATTCGTCATAAAGCCTATGCGAGGTAAAATAATCTTTTATTACCGTTTTTGACGGACTTATTACTATGATTATTTCGTCAATATCGCTTTCGACGCACTCGTTAACAAGATACGATATCACTGGAACGTCTACAATCGGCAAAATCTCTTTGGGAATTTCTTTCGTAATCGGCAAAAATCTAAGCCCACGACCTCCGCAAGGAATAACTGCTTTCATAAACGCCTCAAAATTTAATTATTTTTTGTAGATAAGTCGTCTGCACGTTTCACAAACGCAGCTGCCTTCTTCGTTAAGCACGCTTACGTTTTTCTGCGAAAGTTGCAAACCGCATCCTTTACAAGAATATGCGTTACCCTCTCCGACATATACCTCTGTTATCGCAGGGTATTTTCTATCCGCAACGATGGCTTTGTATTTTGACATTGTTTCCGAATCGATTTGTGGCTCCAACTCCTTAAGTTGAAATTTGTATTTATTAATTTCTTGTTCTTTTTCTTTTTTCAACTTTAGATAGCCTTCTTTGGCTTTTTGATATGCCTCTCGCATTCTGAATCCGGTACTGTTTGCACTTTGATAATTCTTTATAAGCTCTTCCGAGTCGGTTTTGTACTCGGAAAACGCCTTTTCGCAAGCAATCGCTTTGAATTTTAACTCCTGAAGTTCGGCTAAAACGTTTCCGAGGTCCTCTTCGGATTCAGCATTAGCTATAATCAATTCCATATCCGATAACTTTTTATCGAGTTCTTCAAGGTTTTGTTTTGCGCCCTTATACTCTTTTACTATTTCTTCCGCTTTTTTCTCGACTTTATCGACAGTTTCTTTTGCACCGTTAAATTCGGTCTTCGCCACTTCCATGCGCTTAGCGTCGTCGCATTTTTCCAATGCGTCCAAAGTGCGGCGCAATTTGATGTCGATGTTCTGATATTCCAAAACTTTGTCCAGATCTTTTATCATTGTTTCCTCCTATTTTCTCGGATTGCTTTCCGAGCGAGACTGAATTATCTGTATATTGAATTGCTTGGTTTTTTCCGATAAAACCTTTACCAATTCGGCGATATAAAAATATTCCATCGTGTAGTGTTGCGGTTCGATCAGTGTGATTTTTGCATCTTTTGCGTATACGGCAACGTGATGTTTTACGTCGCCAGTAACTACCGTATCGGCTCCGCAGGCTAAAGCCTGATTTATAATATCTTCGTTTCCGCCGCCTCCGCCGTTAACAACGACAACCTTCTTACAAAGGTTCCCGGACTCCGTCAACAAAACATGTTCGTCGTTAAACGCACTTGCGACTTTTTGTCTGAATTGTTCGCCGGATAGCGGTGCTGCGAGGATACCTACACGTCCGAATCCTTTGTTATCGCCATATGTCAAAAGATTTTTTACGTGCGTTAGCGATAATGCCCTGCATACAGCATCGTTTATTCCGCCATCCGAAAAATCAAGATTTGTATGAGCAGAATAAACGGAAATGCCGTTTTTGATAGCCTTGACTATCTTTCTGCCCGTAATCGTACGAGAACTTACGCTTCTTATGGGCGCAAAAATTATGGGATGGTGGCTGATAATCATGTCGGCTTTAAGAGTAATTGCCTCGTCTATGACTTCGTTTGTAACGTCGAGGCAGCAAATTATTTTACTTACTGCGTCGTCTTCGTCTCCGACGAGCAATCCTACGTTATCGTACTCGTCGGTATATACGCAGGACAACGGCGCAACCTCTTCCATAACGGAAACTATGTCTTTTACCTTAAGCATTCTTCTGCTCTCCTGATTAACTCAAGTTTATAGAGGTTTTGCGGCGTGTTTTTATAAGAAAGCAAATTTTGTTTGTCTCTTTGCAATCTTTCAACAAATTCGGGAGTGCCTCTGTCAAAAAAAACGCCGAATTCGCACTGCAAATCGCTCAAATCCTGAAACCCGGGCGAAAGCTTAATCACGTCGTAATACCTTTTTCCCTCTTTAACTACTTCGTCTTCCGTAATTTTATAACCGCTGCGAGTAAGCGAATTACGAACTTTGCAAACGTCGCCCTGAGGCGAAACAATGAGCGTAGGTATTTTTCGTTCGCCTACTATATGCAAAACGGTATTGCCTCCCATTCCGGAAATTACCGCAACGTCGGGAGTTATATCGCCGAGAGCTTCGAAACCGTCTCCCAAGCGATATTCGGCACGACTTCCCAAAAGCTCCTTAGCTTTAGACAAACATTTTTCGCTTATGTCGGTGCAAATTATTCTCTTCGCTTTACCCGAATCGGCGACCGCTTTGGACAAATAGCCGTGATCGCATCCGATATCCGCAAATATATCGCACTCGTCTACAAACGAAAAAATTTTATCTAACCTCATTGATCCATATATTCCTTAAGCTTCTTGCTTCTTGACGGATGTCGAAGCTTTCTGAGAGCTTTGGCTTCGATTTGCCTTATTCGCTCTCTGGTCACTCCGAACTCTTTACCGACCTCTTCTAGCGTGCGAGGATGTCCGTCTTCTAATCCGTATCTGAGTCTAAGCACCATTTCCTCTCTGGGCGTGAGCGTATCAAGCACCGCCAAAAGGTGTTCTTTAAGGATGGTAAACGAAGCAACGTCCTGAGGAGCCGTAGCGTTTACGTCCTCGATAAAATCTGCAAGATGGCTGTCATCCTCTTCGCCTATGGGCGTTTCAAGCGAAACCGGTTCGAGATTTATGCGCTGAATTTCTCTGACTCTCTCTTCGGAGACGCCCATTTCTTCGGCGATTTCCGCAGGAGTCGGATCTCTGCCAAGCTCCTGAACGAGCAATCTGGTAGTGCGGGTAAGTTTCTGTATAGTTTCTACCATGTGGACGGGAATACGTATAGTGCGAGCCTGATCCGCTATCGCTCTGGTTATCGCCTGCCTGATCCACCAGGTAGCATACGTCGAAAATCTGTATCCCCTCGTATAATCGAACTTTTCTACGGCCTTCATAAGTCCGAGATTTCCTTCTTGAATAAGGTCAAGAAAAAGCATGCCTCTACCGGTATATCTTTTAGCGATATTTACTACGAGTCTGAGGTTAGCTTCACTTAGCTTTCTCTTAGCTTCTTCATCACCGTTTTGCATCCTTTTTGCTAGCTCTACTTCTTCATCCATACTCAAAAGCGGAACTCTGCCGATATCCTTCAAATATACCTTTACGGGATCTTCCACGTTTACGTCGTTTATAAGCCTGTCAATCGGCTCCGACTTGTAGTCGGTAGTGTTATTGACAACTTCGATACCGTTGGCAGATAAAATGCGAAAGACTTCGTCTACTTCGAATGCAGTCGCTTCGTTTAAAACTATAAGACGTTCGCATATCTCATCGTAAGAAAGCGGTTTGGTTTTTCCTATAGTTAAAAATCTGTTAAGTTCCTTTGTAACGCCTTCGCTTAAATGCGAACCGTCTTTATTTTCCGTTTCTGCGTTTTTTGAGGGTTCTTGCTTTGATTCCTTTACAATCTTTATTCCTTTATCCTCTAAAAAAGAGATAAGTTCTGACATTTTTTCGGGAGTCGGAGCTAAGGAAGCGATTTTATCGCTGACTTGCTCGTAAGTCAGTGTGGAACTGCCTTTTACCATAAGATCGCTTATTGCGTCAAAAAGCTTATTGATTTCGATGTCGTTATTTACCATACCTTCCTCCTACTTTTTCATTCGTTTGAGCTGCTTTTCTACCGTAGCCAACTCGCCTAAAAGCGCACTGTCCTTGGTGGACTCCCATAAAGAAATCAGCTGCTCTTTCTTCTGTTCGAGACTCTTTTTTTGCATCAGCGCAACGCATTCGTCAAATTTGTTTCTGTCGTCGCCGGGCATAAACTTGTAGTTTATAAGCTCGCTTATATATTCGACCTCATCGCTTTGCGCTCTCGAAACGAGAGACTGAACAGAATAACTTTGTTTATATCTTTCCAATGCCAACGAATACGCTTTGCGAGCACGTTCGTCTGACAAATACGGAAATATGTCGCAGTTAAAATCGGCATACGGCAATGTATTTACGAGCGCTGCCAACACAAACGTTTGAGCGGCAATAAGCGAGTCCTTTACTTTTTCCTGTTCACCGACTTCGGTGCCTTTGTTTTCGCTTTGCGATTGCCTCTCAGTGAGTTCGGC
This sequence comes from Firmicutes bacterium CAG:552, assembly GCA_000435495.1. Lineage (GTDB taxonomy): Bacteria > Bacillota > Clostridia > Christensenellales > Pumilibacteraceae > CAG-552. The sequence continues at coordinate 46,911 of FR884033.1, forward strand.
TTGTTTTAACAATACCGACATACTGTATCCTGTAAGTTTATGAATCTGACCGAGATATTCCTCTTGTTCGACAGGATTATCCAGCCTTTTTATGACCTTGATCGCCTCTACGGCGAATTTGCTTTTCCCGTCTGGCTGACTTAAGTCATAAGATGCGGCAAGATTATTTATTTTAAATGCCGTCAGAGTAACGGCTTTCGATAACAATTGCCTATAACCGTCTGCTCCGCTCCGCTTAATGATGTCATCCGGATCGAAGCCGCCGCCAAGCGGTACTACTCTGACGTTAAGTCCGACGGACTCGAGAATATCCAATCCTCTAAGCGTTGCTTTTTGACCGGCACCGTCGCCGTCGTAACTTATGTAAATTTTGTTGCAATAGTTCTTTAGCATTCTTGCTTGTTCGGATGTAAGCGAAGTACCCATGCTTGCAACCACATTATCAAAGCCCGCTTTGTGTAAGGATATAGTATCCATATATCCTTCGGTTATGATGATAGAATCCAAACCCGCCTTTTGCTTTTTCTTTTTAATAAGGTTAATTCCGAAAATCGTCTTTGACTTATCGAAAAGTATTGTCTGACAGCTGTTACGGTATTTAGCAAATTTTGCGTCTTTTTCCAGCGTCCGACCGCCGAATGCGATTACGTTGTTAAACGCATTTATGATAGGAATCATCAACCTTCCGTAAAACACGTCGTACCAACCGTTTGCGCTTTGCTCCGCAATGCCGGCTTCCTTCATCTCGGTATAGGAATAACCTTTACTCTTTAAATAATCCGGCATCTCCGTGCCGTTAATACTGTAGCCGATACCGAACTTGTTAATTTCGGAGGCAATTTGTCTTTCCTCACAATACTTCCTAGCGGTTTCGCCTTGCGGTGACATCAGATTTTCGTGATAATGCAATGCGGCAACTCTCATAAGCCCCAAAAGACGTTCTTTTTTCTTGGCAAACGCCTCGTCGGCGGCTTTGTCCGAAGCTCGATATTCCGGAACTTCCATGTGCGCCGCATCGGCAAGAATCCTGACAGCATCTCTTCCGTCAACGCTTTCGATCTTTTTTATAAACGAAATGGCGTTACCAGCCTCTTTACATCCGAAGCAGTAATAAAGTTGTTTGTCCTGAGAAACGGTAAAAGACGGCTCTTTTTCGTGATGAAACGGACAACACCCCCAGTAGGTATTGCCCTTTTTTGTAAGCGAAACGTACTTAGACACAAGTTGAACCAAGTCCGTTTTCGATAACAACTCATCGAGAAAATCTGCCAAACTCTTTATAACCCCCAGCTTTTAGGAATAGTAATATCTTCGTACACTTTTACGGCATATCTGTCACTCATGCCCGAAATATGATCGCACACTTTTTGCGGCAGCTCGCTATCCATATCCAAAATCGATTTAGGTAATTTATCTTTGTTTCGGTAATAATACTCATACAAAAACTTAATCATATCAACGGCTTTGCCTTCTTCAGCCTTAGCTTTACTGTTTACATAAACTTTGTCGAACATGAAGCTTCTCAGTCCGTCCATATAGCCTTTAAACTCAACGCTCGGCGCAACAAAATCTTTTCCGTAACTGTGATTTATTATGTCCAAAATCATATTGTTGATACGTTTACCGTGACTTTCGCCTACGTTTTTGCGATAAACGTCGGGAATATCCGTTTCGGAAATAATGCCGCCGTGAACTGCGTCGTCGATATCGTGATTTATATATGCTATTTTGTCACTAAGCGACACTATAACGCCTTCGAGCGTATTCGGAGTACAATCCGACGGATGATTTAAAATGCCGTCTCTGACTTCATAGCACAAATTCATTCCTTTGCCGTCGTATTCCAACTTTTCCACCACTCTGAGCGACTGTTCGTTGTGCCTGAAATGAGTGAAAGTATTAAGAGCACGTTCTCCGGCGTGGCCATACGGAGTGTGTCCGAGATCGTGTCCGAGAGCTATTGCCTCACACAAGTCTTCGTTCATGCGCAACGCTCTCGCTATCGAGCGAGCTATCTGCGCAACTTCCAACGTATGCGTAAGTCTGGTTCGGTAATGATCTCCTTCGGGCGAAAGAAAAACCTGCGTCTTGTGTTTAAGACGCCTGAACGCTTTACAATGCAAAATTCTGTCTCTGTCTCGCTGAAACTCCGTGCGCATACAGCAAGGCTGAATATCCTTTAGTCTGCCTTTGGTGTTTGCCGACTTAACCGCATACGGAGACAAAAATTCACTTTCGATTTGATATGTAACTTGCTTAAAATCGGTCATTTTCGCCAAAAAACCTGTATATTTTATTCGTCTTATAAGCCACTACAAGGACGGCTGTTCGCCGCCCTTGTATTTGACAGATAAATTACTTACGGGGGAAATTGATTGCAGCCTGAGCAGCAGCCAATCTTGCAATAGGAACTCTGAACGGAGAGCAACTTACGTAAGAAAGTCCCGTACGATGGCAGAACGCAATTGTAAACGGATCGCCGCCGTGTTCGCCGCAAATACCGAGCTTTATGTCCGGACGAGTCTGTCTGCCCTTCTTGCAAGCCATATCGACAAGCTGACCTACGCCCTCTTCGTCTATACGAGCAAACGGATCGCTTTCAAAGATCTTCTTGTCGTAATATTCGCCCAAGAATTTAGCTGCGTCGTCACGGCTGAATCCGAAGGTCATTTGCGTAAGATCGTTTGTTCCGAAGGAGAAGAATTCGGCTTCCTTAGCTATCTTATCTGCCGTAAGAGCAGCTCTGGGTATCTCTATCATGGTACCTACCATGTACTTAAGCTTAACGTTTTCTCTTGCTATAATAGCGTCGGCGGTTTTTACTATGATGTCCTTAACGTACTTAAGCTCTTTTACGTCGCCGACAAGCGGAACCATAATTTCGGGAACAATGTTCCACCCCTTTTCTCTGTTAACTTCGATTGCAGCTTCGATAACTGCGGTAGTTTGCATTTCCGCAATTTCGGGGAAAGTAATACTGAGACGGCAACCTCTGTGACCCATCATGGGGTTAAACTCATGCAAACCTTCGATAGTGCTCTTAAGTTCATCAAACTTAAGTCCCATCTCGTCTGCAAGAACTTTAATGTCTTCGTCGTTGTGCGGAACGAACTCGTGAAGAGGCGGATCGAGGAAACGAATGGTAGCCGGTCTGCCTTCGAGTGCTTCGTATATACCCTTAAAGTCTTTCTTCTGCATGGGAAGGAGTTTAGCAAGAGCACGTTTGCGTTCCTCGCTGTTCTTGCTTACGATCATCTCTCTCATAGCTTTGATACGATCGGCTTCGAAGAACATATGTTCGGTACGAGTAAGACCTATGCCTTCGGCTCCGAATTTAACCGCTTGCGCAGCGTCCTTCGGATTGTCTGCGTTGGTACGAACTTTAAGCACTCTGTACTTGTCCGCCCAGTCCATCATCGTCTTAAAGTCTCCGGTAAGCGACGCCGGTTCGGTTGCGATCTTGCAATCGTAAATATTGCCGGTGCTTCCGTCAAGGCTGATCCAATCGCCTTCGCTGAGGACTTTACCTGCGATGTACAACTTCTTGTTATCTTCGTCTACTCTGGTTATATCTTGACAACCCGAAACGCAGCAGGTACCCATGCCTCTTGCAACGACTGCCGCATGAGAAGTCATGCCGCCTCTTGCAGTAAGAATACCCTCGCAGACATTCATACCCTCGATATCTTCGGGGCTTGTCTCCAATCTAACCAAAACAAGCTTGTTTTTCTTGTCTTGAGTCTTAAGTTCAACGGCTCTTTCAGCGGTAAATACGATTTGTCCGCACGCAGCGCCCGGGGAAGCCGGCAACGCCTTACTGAGCGGCGTAGCTTCTTTAAGCGCATTAGCCACGAACTGCGGATGAAGCAATGCGTCAAGCTGCTTGGGATCTATCATACAAACAGCCTGCTTTTCGTCAATCATGCCTTCGGCAACGAGATCGACCGCAATCTTAAGAGCAGCCTTTGCCGTGCGTTTTCCGTTACGAGTTTGAAGCATATAGAGTTTGCCTTCTTCGATGGTAAATTCCATATCCTGCATATCTCTGTAATGTTTTTCCAAACGGTCGCAGATATCGAGGAACTGATTATAAAGTCTCTCGTTTTGTTCTTTAAGTTCGGAAATACGCTTGGGCGTACGAATGCCTGCCACTACGTCTTCGCCCTGCGCATTCATCAAATATTCGCCGAAAAGTCCTTTGTCGCCCGTAGCGGGATCTCTGGTAAACGCCACGCCGGTACCTGAAGTCTCGCCCTTGTTACCGAATACCATTATCTGGATGTTTACAGCGGTACCCCAGCTGTACGGAATGTCATGCATTCTTCTGTAAGTATTTGCTCTGGGGTTGTCCCACGAACGGAATACGGCCTTCGTTGCTTCGATAAGCTGAAGGTGCGGATCCTGCGGAAAGTCTACGCCCTGATTCTTTTTGTAGTTTGACTTAAAGAGCTCTACTATCTCTTTGAGATCGTCTGCGGTAAGATCCGTATCGGACTTGCAACCTTTGGACGCCTTTATTTCATCGAGGATTTCCTCGTACACTTTTTTGGGTTGTTCCATAACGACATCGGAGAACATCTGTATAAATCTGCGATAAGAATCGTAAGCAAAACGAGGATTGCCCGTCTTTTTTGCAAGACCTTCTACCGCTTTGTCGTTAAGACCGAGGTTGAGGATAGTATCCATCATACCCGGCATGGATGCTCTTGCTCCGCTTCTTACGGATACCAAAAGCGGATCGTTTTCGTCTCCAAACTTTTTGCCGTACATATTTTCAATTTTCGAAAGAGCTTCAAAGAGCTGCTTTTCGATTTCTTCGTTAATTCTTCTACCGTCCTCATAGTACTGAGTGCAAGCTTCGGTGGACACCGTAAAGCCTTGAGGAACCGGAAGTCCCAAACTTGTCATTTCTGCGAGGTTTGCACCCTTGCCGCCAAGCAATTCTCGCATCGAACTGTTACCCTCGCTGAACAAATAAACAAACTTTTTTGCCATCTGTTTTCTCCTTATCATTTCAATCGGTTAATTATAGCACTTACACATACAATTGGCAAGCAATTTAGGTTGCATTATGAAACAAAATTTATATTTTTTTTACGCCGAACAGTAAAAAAAGTCTTAAGTTTAAAAGACTCAAACCTTTTACGACAGCTTAACTCGTTACTTCGATTTTACTGCGATTAAAAAATCGAAATGCCCGTATTCTCTGTTACAATACGGACATCGATTTAAGATTGCACTCAAATATTTCGCAAAACCTTTTGTAAATTCTCGTAAGCGTCAAATCTACAAGTTCTTCGTTTGCGTCAATGTCGGCGACTCCTCGGTTTGTAAGCGTTAAAAGCTGCATAACGGTGGTCGGTTTTCCGTCAAACGGAGAGTATTCGTACAAAAAACCGCTCTTATGTATGCAGCCTTGAAAGAAGGAGGTCAAAACTATCTTGGAATTATTGTTACGATAAATAAGCTCTTTGAGTTTACGTAACAGCAAAAAAAATATCTGCGGATTCGCAGCATAACAACACACCCGATATGCGGCCTCGAGCATGGCGCAACCGTACGTATAGGAATCGTAGTCGGTAACGCTAAACAGTTCTTCAATTACGCTTGCGCCGGTTACGGTATAACGGTTGCCTTTTTTTGCGACGTCAAAGCTGCAAAACGAAAAAGGTTGGGCGGCAAATTTTAACTTTGCGCCCTGCTTTTTAACTCCTTTCATCACTGCCTTAAACACCTCGCCCTCAGACGAAAACAGTGTCACCATTTTGTCCGATTCGAGATAATCTTCGGCAAACAAAACTATAGCCGTTACGTTATTGTTCATCCTTACTTAGGTACGTGTACATCGAGTAGAACTCCGGTCTGCCCGTCTTTACAAACAAATGCCACATTTCTTCGCATTTCTTAAAATTATCCATGCCTTTATTTTGCGCATTACTTGTCCGAATATCCTATATCTTTGATAACGTTATAATTATTTCGCCAATCTTCTCGCACTTTTACGAAAAGTTTGAGATTTACTTTGCTACCTATGATCTTCTCGATATCCTTACGAGCAGAGGCACCGATACGTTTTATCATAGAGCCTTTTTCACCGATTATTATCATCTTAGACGAATCCTTTTCACACACAATATCGCACTCGATATTCGTCTTATTTTTACGTTCGTCATATTCGGACGTTTGATAAATCACTCCGATTCCGTGCGGTATCTCGTCTTGCAAAAGAAGCAACGCCTTTTCCCTTATAATCTCGCAAATCATATAGCTGATAGGTTTGTCCGAAACTTCGCCGTCAAGAAAATATTTGTCGCCCTGCGGAAGATATTTTTTTATGCACGACTTCAACTCTTCGACTGTTTTGCTACGGCGAACAGAGCAAGGCACTATTTCTTTAACGTTTGAATTTTTTAATAACGGTGTAAACTTTTCGAGTATTGCAAATGTCTTTTCTACTTGCACAAGGTCTATCTTGTTAACTGCCACTATAACGTTGTAACCCGATTCGGCATAAGACTTAACTCTCTCGATATCGTTTTCGCTTACTCCCTTCGACGCATCAAAAACAGCCACCAATACGTCCAAGTCCTCCATTGCAGACTTAACGCATTTATTCATATATTCGCCGAGTTTGGTACGAGCAATGTGAATACCCGGCGTATCGACAAACACTATCTGACAGTCTTCATCGTTAGCCACGCCCATTATTCGGTCTCTCGTCGTTTGCGGCTTCGGAGATACGATGCTCACCTTTTCACCGACCATTGCGTTTATCAAACTGCTTTTACCCACGTTAGGTCTTCC
>FR884033.1:53735-117189 GCA_000435495.1 Firmicutes bacterium CAG:552
GTCTTCCGATCATAGTTACAAATCCGGATTTCATCTGGTCACCCCGATATCGTTAAGTATTTCTTCTTCTGTTTGTCTCATTTTGACTCTGTCGTCCTCTTCTATGTGGTCGTAACCCATCAAATGAAGCAACCCATGCAAAAACAAATATGATTTTTCTCTTTCTACCGAATGCCCGTACTCACGAGCCTGCATTTCGGCAACCGACGAACAAATTGCAATGCAACCTAGCCTAACGCCTTTAGCCTCATAATCATAATCATCAGGGTAATTCTGCTTATTGAATTCTTTCCAATCCGTCAAAAACGGATAACTTAGTACATCCGTAACTTTGTCTATTCCTCTTGTTTGAGCATTAAGTTGTTTAATTTCTTCCTCGGAAACAAAAACAAGTTCTACAATTGCATCGCCGGATAGTCCGAGATGTCGAAACGCCGACTCGGTCACCTTTAAGAAACTATCGTCAGTTTGCTCACAATCTAAAATAAACACTTATTTTCCCTCCGGATATTTTACTCTTTGATGGAACAATCCGCCATAAGCCTTGACAATTATTTCTCTAATGCGATTAAGTTCGTTTATCGTAATATCGCAATTATCGAACTGACCGTTTTCCAATCTTTCTAAAGTAAGTTTACGAAGAAGCTTGTCAACCTTATCTCCGTCAGGCTTGTCCATTGCACGTATTGCAGCCTCTGAACAGTCACACATCATAATTATCGCCGCAACTTTCGTACGAGGAGTTACCCCGTGATAACGATATTCATATATGTCCACGGGTGAATCGGTCATCTTTTGCGCTTTGTTATAAAACACGGATATAAGTGTAGTACCGTGGTGCTGAATGGTTACGTGGCTTATTTCCTCGGGAATTTTATATTCGTTACATAATTTTAATCCTTCCTCAGTGTGCGAGCGCAAAATCTCCGCACTGACTTCAGGAAGCAAGCTATCATGCAAATTTTCAAAAGATTGGTTTTCTTTGAAATACATGGGATTTGCAAGTTTACCTACGTCGTGATAATAAGCGCAAGCTCTCGCAAGATATGGATTTACTCCTATTTCCGCTGCACACATCTGGGCAAACGACGCAACGGCAGCCGAATGGTTGTATGTTCCCGGAGCATCTTTTAACAATCTCTTCATAAGGGGAGCCGATATGTCGGTAAGTTCGAGCAATCGGGAATTAGTAAGAAGGTTAAACATACGCTCCAACACCGGAGAAAGCACTATCCCCATAATAAACTGCCCTAAAGCGGCAAATCCGGTATACATCAAAGATTCTTTTACTGAAGGAACTTTTACCACATAGAAAAATAATGTCGTAAGTAAAGAAAAAGCGCAAACTATAAAGCTTTTTACAAAAAAGCGCAATCTCGAACCATCCCCGCTTAATGTTATGGCGGAAATACCTCCGCAAACAAGTCCTGCCGCAATTACCACCAACAAGCTAATCGCATTTTCGCCGACTACCACAAAATTTATAAGCTCTGTGTAACCGACAAAAATACACACCATTGTGTTTGCGACAAAAACGTACTGTTTCTGGCTCAATTGGCTTAATATTAGTCCGGCAAGGAATACGGGCATAAGGTAAATACTTGCAAGCGAAATATATGTGCTTATGACGTAACTGAAAAATACCGTAAATAAAATAGCGCTTTGCTCTTTCAGTTTAAGCTCCCCGAAATCCATTACCGAATAGAGAAGCAAAAGCATACCGACGCACAACGCTGCAAGACCAACGCCGAAACCGATGTAAAAACCGTATGCTGACGGCATCGACTTGCCTAGTTCGTCTATAAAAATAAAGCGAAGGACAGTAACCAAGACTACCGCCATTGTAAAAAATGTCGATACCAAAAACTTTTTTAAAAAATCCTTGTCCGTCCTTACTCCGTCTTTTAGCATCTGTTACTCGTTACTCCTCTTTCTTGGCAGCTTTTTCGTACGCTATCACTATCTTTTGCACAAGCTCGTGTCTTACTACGTCTTTTTCTGTCAGTCTTATAATACCTATTTCGTCTATTCCGGACAAAATTTTCGTTGCGCTGCTGAGTCCGCTCGTCTTTCCGTACGGCAAATCCACTTGCGTATCGTCGCCGGTTATTACCATCTTGCTGTTTTCTCCAAGACGAGTTAAAAACATCTTCATCTGTTCGCCGGTTGTATTTTGTGCTTCGTCCAGAATTATAAACGACGATGACAACGTTCGTCCCCTCATATATGCGAGCGGAGCTATTTCTATTATGCCTCTTTCTATAAGCTTTGTATAGCTGTCTATGCCGAACATTTCCTGCAGCGCATCATAAAGCGGTCTTAAATAAGGATCGACTTTTGTCTGCAAGTCGCCGGGCAAAAAACCCAACTTTTCGCCTGCCTCGATAGCGGGACGAGTAAGGATTATTTTTTCCACCTCGCCTGTCTTAAATGCGCTTACAGCCAACGCAACGGCAAGATACGTTTTTCCCGTGCCTGCCGGTCCCACGCCAAAGACAATCGTTTTGTTACGAATTGCTTTCACGTACTCTCTCTGTCCGATGGTTTTACAAAAAATCTGTTTTCCTTTGTTCGTAACGGCAACGACATTGCTGCTTAACACAGTGATTTCTTCCTGCTGACCGTCATTTATCAAATCAATCGCTCTTCTCAAAAAAGCTTTGTCAACCTCTTTATTCGAAGCTAACATTTTAGCTGCGCTATCGATTAACGCTGCAGCTTTTTCTTCGTTATCGCCACTGATCGATAATCCGTCTTCGCTCGTCCTTATAGTGACGCCCAATTCCTTTTCTATAAATTTTACGTTCTCGTCATATGCCCCGAACAATTTTGTTATAGCTTCCGCAGAAAGTTTTATAGTCTTCATCTTATGCCTCCCACCGAAATTTCTGCTTGAATTTGCACGTTTATGCAAATGTATCCTTGTTTTTCTGTATAATTTGTCGCTACCTTGTAAGATACGCTGCAGTGTTTTACGGCAAGTACCGTTATCGCTTCTTTTACAGACTCAGCCACAGCCTCATCTGCAGTAACATCTACAAATTCCGTAACAAAAGAAGTCTCTCTGACCGCATAAAGAGGAAACACAGACCATAACCTGGAAGTCGTTCTTTCCACTTTTTTGCCGCTGACCTGTTTTCCGAAAATTCTTTTGCCGAACACATAAATAAGCGTGGACGTTTTATTTTCCTTTAAACGAGGATATTTAATCGGCTTTATAGTATCATACGAGAAAGAAACGAGTCCATACACACTTCCGCTTGCCTTTACCGCACGAAGCGGCTCTCCTGCAGTCGAATACTCAACGCCTTCGATTAGTGTCTTGCCAAAAGGCACTCTGTCGCCGGGCTTAACCAACGCAGTTCCGCTTTCCACCGAAACTCCGGTAATTTCGCAGTCATACAGCGATACAACCGAGTCGCCCTCTTGTTTGCCCTCTACGACGGTAGATTCTACCACTTCGACGCTAAGCAAACATCCACTGACTTTTGCCGAAGCGGCAACAAATTCGTCCATTTCCACCAATGTGTCCACCGCTTTTTCCAAATCGACGTTTTTTTCGGATCCGACCTTTATGCCAACGCTTCCTAACGCTGACAAAACAATTTTGTCATCCGTTCTAACGTTACCGGTAACCTCTACTTTTAAAATTCGCCCCGAAAAATGTATAAACGGCACCATTGCAATGACAATGCCTATCAAACACCCGAATCGCTTTAGTCCACTCTTTACTTTAGAAACTATACCAAACTTTTCAACCGTTATCTCACAATTAAAACGCCGTAACGTCTTTTGCGTTTTATCGTTATCTTTTTCTCTTACGAAAAAAGACATATTTTTTGCATCGATTCGCCTTAGCGACTTTATTGCAATGTTTTTTCGTGAAAGACTACTTAAAACGGCAAGCTGGTTATAACCGATAACCGTTATTTTAACCATTGGAATTTTTCTCCACCGAAATAATTTTTCCGGAAATGAGAATGGATTTTTCGGTTAAGTAATCGACGAACAACTGCCCTTTGATAACAATAGCGTCCGTAGTTGTAACAATGCTTATCTGTTGCTCCGATATTTTGCTTAAACGCTTAACACCGTCGATATAGACAGCTTTGCCGCAAAAATCAACGATATAATATCCGCCGACAAGCTGCATATCGGTTATCCCGATATCTTGTTTCAACTGTTCGAAAAAACTCATTTCGCACCTCGTTATAATATATGCCTGCGGTGCGGTGCAATATGATTTTACATAACAAAAGAGAGCCTAAGCTCTCTTGTCGATTAACCTACATCAGGTACTACAAACCCAACGGTTAGTCCCCATATAACGCCGAAAACTGCAACTGCAAAAATGGCTACAGAAACGATGATACCGACTTTTGCAGCCTTGCGTTCGGGCGAACGAGGATTTTTCTCCGTTTTTATGACAATTATGTCATGAAATATAGAAAACAAGCTGGATAATGCAAACAAACCGAATGCGATTACCGCCACTATTCCGTCGGTAGCGGTACAAATCGACCAGCCTACAATCAACGTAATTAAAGCGACAACCATAGAAATTTCACCAATCTGCTTGAATCCGAAATTTTCAAAATATCTTGCAAATGCATTCTTCTTTTTCTTAGCCATATTAAAAAACTCCTATTATTTAACTTAGAAATTATACATTATTGTCAGCAAAATGTCAAATAAAATGCAGTCGTAACAACAAAAAGACGCTAAACACTTTCATTTGCGTCTAACAAATTCAATATCTTACGAAAGTCTTCCGGCAGAGGCGCTTCAAACTCCATTCTCAGTCCGTTCACCGGATGCGTAAATTGCAAATACTTGGAATGTAACAATTGCCCGGACAAGTTAAAGCGCTGCTTTTTATATCCGTACGACGCATCGCCGACCACAGGATGCCCGAGATATTTTGCATGCACCCTTATCTGGTGCGTTCGTCCGGTATGTATGACAAAGCTGACCAAGCAGTTATTTTTGTATCGTTTCAACACCTCATAGTCGGTTATGGCTATCCGCCCGCTGTCACAAACGGACATAAGTTTTCGGTCTTTGGGATTTCTGTCGATATAAGTGGTAACGTTTCCCTTGTCCTCAGGCAAATTTCCTTCCAAAAGAGCGACATACTTTTTTACAACCGTGCGTTGAGCGATTTGCGAACTTAGCGACAAATGCGCAGCATCGTTTTTTGCAACTACCATAACGCCGGTTGTATCCTTGTCAAGCCTATGCACTATTCCCGGTCTTATTACTCCGTTAATGGTAGAAAGGCTGCCAAGCCTATATAAAAGAGCATTTACCAACGTGCCGCTGTATACTCCGCCACCGGGATGAATGACCATGCCCCTCGGTTTGTTTATAACCGCTATGCTATCGTCCTCGTACAAAATATCCAGAGGTATGTCCTCCGGCTGCAAATCACATTCTCTGTCGGCAGGGACGTTTACGTCCACTATATCTCCGCTCTTTAACGCACGACCTGCTTTTTCATTTTCCCCGTTTACCGTTACATGGCCTTTATCGATAAGCGACTTTATATACGAACGGGTGTACGGAGTAACCATTGCAAGATATACGTCTAATCTCAATTTATTTTCTTGCGTTTCGATAACAAAGCGTTGAAAATCGCACACACTATCCATTACTTATAGCTCCGTCATTATTTGAGCCAGATAACATCTCTTTTTTATCATCGTCAAATTTTTCAAAAAACAAAACCGATATTAAAAGCAACACCGTCCCGACGACCACGAAGCAATCTGCAACATTGAATACGGCGAAACTGGTATGCCCGAATAGCTCATACCCGAAATATTTTATTCGAATAAAATCTACAACGAACTTTCGAAACAATCTGTCTATAAGATTTCCGACAGCGCCTGCGCAAATCGCAGCCAACGAGGCCCTGAACAGCTTTCCTCTTTGTGGTTTTTTGAATATAAGAAAACCGAAAAAACCTATCGCCAAGAAGGTAAACACAATAAAAAATATTCGCACGCCTTCTATACCGATAAGCTCTTCCAACCCGAAGTCAAAACTGAATGCCGCTTTTCTGTTTTGCGTATAGTAAAACTCCAAAAATTTCGGAATTACGGTAACACTGTCATGTAATCCTATGTTTGCCACAATTAAAGCTTTTGAACCCTGATCCAAAATTATTCCGACTACAATAATAATAAGTTCCATGCCGGCAAAGCGCAAAAAATTCTTAATTTTGTTCATACGGTATTGTTGTTTCCACGCCCTTGGGCGCAAGCAAAAACATATTGCCGGTTACCCTATGCACGGTACCGGAAAGAGCGCATACCGCACCCGACAAAAAATCCAATATTCTCTGCGCAGTGGGCTCGTCAAGGTCGTTAAGATTTACTATAGCCGGATCGCTTACCTTAAGATGTTGGATAAGTACAGTAACGTCCTCGGGGGTTTTGGGACAATAAACAAGTATTCGTTGTTTGCCTCCTCCCATCGGAAAGGAATAATTGTCGGTGGGTTTTAACGTTTCTTTGTCTGACTCGTTAAAGTTTATAGTGCGATCCTCTACGTGCGTAAAACTCATGTTCGGTTTTGCGCCTACATAATCGCCGCTTGCATTGTGCGTATCTTCATAATATTCGAATTCGTCGTCACTTGGATTAAATTCTCTCATCAGATAAAAGTTTTCTCCTTATTTGTTATAATTCCTTTGTCCGAAAAGACAACTTCCCGGTCGTATAATGTTGGCACCGTATTTAATCGCTGTCATATAATCGGCGCTCATTCCTGCACTTAAGCAATCAAAACCGAATTTGTCTTTAAGCAAATCGTAGCTTGCGCCTAACCTTGCATACGCAGACTCATCTGCGCCTATCGGAAATACACCCATAAGACCCCTTAGCTTCAAATGCGGCAAACCTTGTATACGTTCGCACAGACCTTCAACCTCGTCATACGAAACTCCGCCTTTAGACGCTTCGCTTCCCGTGTTTATCTCCACCAAAACGTTCATTATCTTATCGATTTTACAGCAGCGTTTTTCTATTTCTTCCGCAAGTTCAAAGCTGTCTACCGAATGAATCATATCTACTTTATCTGCTATATACTTTACTTTATTACGCTGAAGTCTGCCTATAAAGTGCCAAGTTATACCTTTAACGTCGTTGTACTTAGAAAGCAATTCCTGCACTTTGTTTTCTCCTGCGGCAAGTATACCGTAAGATGGCAACAAGTTTATGATCTCGGCAGGAACGGTTTTGGTTGCCGCCACGACCGTAACTTCTTTACCCGTAGACGCTATATCGGCGTTTAACTTAGCTATATTATCCGATAACATAATTATTGCCTCCGTTTGTAACGTTTATACCGTAAAAATAAAGATTACTCTTTGTGAAAAGCCATGTAGTCTTCGATTTCTCTCACTTCTTTTATTATGGACTCTGAAAGATTTATAGCCCTATCCTTGCATATAAGAAGATCATCTTCGATTCGGACACCTATCTTATGCTCGGGAAAATATAAACCGGGTTCGTCCGAAATTACGGCGCCTTCGGGTAGCGGCTTTTTCCTGTCGTTAGGATCGTGACAATCGAGTCCTATCGAATGGGACACGCTATGGAAATAATACTTCTTTATATCATCTCTGTTTTTGATTAAACCGGCTCTTAAACATCCGTCGGCAAGCATATCGATTGTTATCTGCTGAAGCTCTAAAATAGTCATACCTGCCTTGGCTACTTCGATTATCTTTTTATTTGCATCCAAAACTATCTGATAAATAGTCTTTTGGAGCGGGCTGAACTTTCCGCATGCGGGAAAGGTTCGAGAAATATCTGCGCAGTACTCTTGCTCTCTCGTTCCGAGATCGAACAATATTAGATCGCCGTCGCCTATAACCGAATCGTTTGTGGTGTAGTGCAAAGTAGTTGCGTTTTCCCCCGCCGCAGCAATAGTCTTAAACGAATATTTTTTGTTTCCCGAAGTTTTTGCGACATAATCGAATTCGGCTTCGAGCTGATATTCATACATTCCGCCCTTTGCTTTACGCATAAGACGCTCAATACCCTGCCGAGTTACTTCGATGGCAGATTTAAAAGCTTCTATTTCACACGGCTGTTTAATTACTCTCAGAGAAATTACCAGAGGATAAACGTCTCTGACATTTTTATCGCAGAATTTTTCCGCATATTTAAGTCCGAACGTAACATATGACGGTTCGTCACGTTTTTCAAGATCGAAATAAACGCACGGTGACGAAGAAATTACGTCGTGAAGGTATGCTTCAAACTCATCGTTATAATATATATCGTCCTCTTTAACTCCGCAAATCTCTGCTGCTTCTGACTTAGTAAGCTTATGTCCGCACCACTTTTCATACATTTCATCATATGCGTCAATATACAGTCTTTCGGAATATGAATTGCCGTTTTTAATAATAACGAGCTGCGTCTGCGGTTGCGTTATGCCCGTCAAATAGTAAAAATTAGTATTAACTTGAAAGTCATAATTTTCGTCTGCACTCTTATTTACTCTATAGCCGGATGACAAAACGGCTACGCCGTCTTCCATTATATCGAATAACCCTCTTCTGTTGCCAACGTAAAAGTTTTTTTCCATTGACTTTTTCTCCTTTTAGGTAAATCAAAATTTCACGAATATTATAACATATTGTATCTGTGTTGTCAATGCCAAACGGCGTTTTTTTGGCTCGCTTATACTTTAGCGACAACTTGACATTGACAACACTTTCTCAAAAAGACTTTGTATATACAGCATTTATTGTAATCGCCTGACTTATCCAAAAAACCTTTACTATTCAACGCAAATTGTGAAAAAATCTTATTTATATTCAGTGTATATTAAGTTTTTCGAAATTATAACGAGGTTTACGCATGCTCTTATTCCCATATTCTACAGCTTCTGTGGGGCAATAGCAAATACAAGCCATGCAATGCGTGCATTCTTTGCCCCAAACCGGTTTTCCTGCCTCGAGCATTATATTATTCATCGGACACTTCTTTACACACAGACCACATCCGTTGCAATCTGGCTTTACTCGAAACGCCTTGGATTTTACAAACAAGCGATAAAATATAGGATTAACCAAACAACTCATAAATCGGTCGATAAGATTATTTCGAGGTGCGGCAAAAGGCCGATGCGATCTAAGACATTCTATAGCCGCATTTATATTCGGCTCGGCAATTTCTACGATTTCTCTTGCTTTCTCCACCGACGGCACATCAAACATAGCGATATAATTTTCCGGCATTACAATCTGCATGGTTCCCATGTAACGCAAATGCTTTTTTTCTGCAATAATTCGATTATATTTTGCGGCATTGCCGATTTGAGAGCCGCAATCCATTATAAACCATATATTTTCGGCATCGCAAATTTCGACTTTAAGAAGCCAATCGGACACGATTATCGGAATTCGCCAGGCATACGTAGGCACAACAACTATCACATCTCTGCCCGTTCGCTCACACGAATAGTCGTTTGTTCGTATTTTTTTATTGAGATCAACAATTCCATATTGCATGGCAGCGGCTATTCGTCTTGCAATATATCTGCTGTTACCTGTTCCGGAAAAACAAAAAATCATATTATCGCTCCGTAATTAAATTTATCGCTTTGTTAGTAAATTGAACTTATTTTCCATGCAAATTTTAACACATCGCTCCTACATTGTCAACGCCATGCCGCCTCAGATATTTTTTCTCGGCATAAGTAACGAAAACGATGCAGTCTTTACATGAAAATAAATATCAAAACTATTGATTGGCGCACATACCTTTTTACCAAACAGGTAAATTATACAAAAACGGTCTGCAAGCAAAACTTACAAACCGTCCATGGTACACCATCAGGGACTCGAACCCTGGACACCCTGATTAAGAGTCAGGTGCTCTACCAGCTGAGCTAATGATGCTAAAAAAAGTGGAGCGGAAGACGAGATTCGAACTCGCGACATTTGCCTTGGCAAGGCAACGCTCTACCACTGAGCCACTTCCGCATAAAACTTTTTATATTCAATTGGTGCGGATGACAGGACTTGAACCTGCACATCGAAGATACCAGATCCTAAGTCTGGCGCGTCTGCCGTTCCGCCACATCCGCTTACTCACGATGCTTGAGTATTATAACAAATGATTTTTCAAAAAGCAAGCATTTTAACTCTGCAATCTGAAAAAATTATAATCTTGATGGTGATCCATCCGCGATTCGAACGCGGGACAACTTGATTAAAAGTCAAGTGCTCTGCCAACTGAGCTAATGGACCATAAATCTGGCAGGGGTAGTAGGATTCGAACCTACGAAATGTCAGAGTCAGAGTCTGATGCCTTACCGCTTGGCTATACCCCTATAGAATCGTATGGCAGGGGTGGCTGGAATTGAACCAGCGATGCGAAAGTCAAAGTCTCGTGCCTTAACCGCTTGGCTACACCCCTACACTTTCAAAAAAAATAATGGGGTGAGTAAAGAGATTCGAACTCTTGGCCTCCAGAGCCACAATCTGGCGCTCTAACCAGCTGAGCTATACCCACCACATGAGAAATGCGGTACTTTAGACTTTGGCGCGCCAGGAGGGATTCGAACCCCCGACCCACGCCTTAGAAGGGCGTTGCTCTATCCAGCTGAGCTACTGGCGCTCGTTGTGGAGCGGGTGATGGGAATCGGACCCACACAGCCAGCTTGGAAGGCTGGAATTCTACCATTGAACTACACCCGCATAACTGCAACGCAGCGTATATGATAATACCACAGATGAAAAATAAAGTCAAGAATTTTTAATACGAAATCTAAAAAAATATTTTTTGAACATATTTAAGCTATGTCGCTTATGCGTAAAATTCTATGACAAGCATCGCCCATACATCGGCGGCATTTGTATTACAAATTTTCATCTTCTATTATCTTTAGAAGATTTCTTAAGGCTTTTCCCCTATGACTTACCATATTTTTTTGCTCGGCAGTTGCCTGCCCGAATCCAGTCTTAAGCTCGTACGAATAAAACAACGGATCATAACCGAATCCCCCGTCGCCCTTAGCTTCTTCCATAATTTCGCCGTCTGTTCTTCCCGTAGCCACGAATTCACCCTTGTCGCATACCAATGCGACTGCCGACATAAAGTAAGCAGACCTATCCCTTTTGTCTTTAAGTTCGTTTAGGAGTTTATCGTTGTTTCGCTTATCGTCTCCGTGCGTTCCTGCAAATCTGGCGGAAAATATGCCCGGCATACCGTTTAGCGCATTTGTCACTATACCGCTGTCGTCTGCAATTGTCGCCTTGTGCGTCAGCTCATATACGGCTCTGGCTTTGATAAGCGCATTTTCGACAAAAGTTTTACCGATTTCGGCAGGATCACATTCTATACCGACGTCAGAAAGCGAAAAAACAGTATATCCCTTAAGAATTTCTCTTATTTCTTTAAGTTTATTTTTGTTGTTTGTTGCCGCTATAATCTCTCGCATTGTTCCATTCCCATAGTTTCATATATTTATTGAGGCATTTTCTGTCACTGCGAAGTAGATAATTTATTCCGCTTTCGCTCATTAGCAGTGCGCTTCCATCCTCTAACACTTCCATACCTTCTATTTTGTCGAAATCCAGCGTCACGTCACCTATGTTATAACTTTTTGCAACGGACGAAAGATTCCAGGCTGCGTTAAGCTTTTTTACTCAGAAAAGCAAAACCAATGTCCAAAGGAAATTCAGCCCCATGCCAAATCCCCTATAACTTTTATTCCGGTAAGAGCAAGCAACCTCATAAATCCGTACGAAAGCAAATACGCTACGATTACAAGGCAAATCTATACGGTAAAAATGTCTATGGACTCAGACACAGGCGTTAGATCGAGTTCGACCGCTATCGACTGTTTGCTCAGCACATTCGCTCGACGACGCAAATTGCATTTTTTACACACGATATTTAGGTAGATAACGTCTATAACACTTACGACAATAAATCCGATTGAAGCGACTGGCAGACCGAAAGACGCTCCGCCTTCAAATCCGTAATTCGTCTCGTATTTACTGCTCCGGCTAAGCGCACTTCCGATACTTTGCCCGAATCCCATCGGCAAAATAAGTCCGGTAGCATAAAAATAATCAGCTAAAAAATACATAGACAGTGAAACAACAAGTCCGACTATTGCCTGCAACATATAAGAACTTGCCATGATGCGCCGCTTTCGACTATTTTTACCGCAGAAACTTTCTTCTTGCTTTTTTTCGGTTTTAAGTGCCATTGCAGCAACCCTTAATATTGCGAGTATACCTATTTGCAACAAAAACGTCAACACTCTGTCATACGAAAAATTTACCGTTTCTGCCGAAATAATAAAATTCATGCGTACTCATACCGCTAAGTTCAAATATTACGATATAATTATAGCACGATGCGCCGTTAAATTCAACAAAATCGTGATATATGTATGCTTACAAAAGTCAAATTTTGCACAAAAAACAGGAATTTCGGGATACATAATCGAGTTATCGGTAACATTATAAACAAGAAATCGTTTGACAATAATTTACTTAGCTATGCAAAACGAAACATTTGTATTTTTCCTTCTAATACAAAAGGCAGGTACGCCGCTGTGGCGCCCTTGCCTTTTCTAAGGAGTAATATAAATTTGTTGGCGGCTGCAAATAGTAGCACTTTAAAGCAGAATACAAATAACGCCGCCTTTACCTTCGTTTATTATTCGAGATAAAGTTCTGCGCATTTTCTTTTGCGTGTCTTCTCTCATGGAATTCAATTTACTGCTGAGACCTTCATTTACGAGGACATTAAGTGATTTTCCGAAAATATCCGTTTGCCAAATTCCGTTCGGTTCGTCTTCAAACGATTTAAGCATAGAATTTACCAGCTCTTCGCTTTGCTGCTCTGTCCCCACTATAGGACTTACGACAGAGTCGATGTCCACTCGCATAATATGCAGTGACGGTGCGGACGCTCGCAATTTTACACCGAATTTGCCCCCTTGTTTAACAATTTCAGGTTCGTCAAGCGTCATTTCTTCTAACGTGGGAGGCACTACGCCGTATCCGTTTTCACGTACGTCCTCCAACGCCTTTGCCAATCTATCGTATTCCTTTTTTGCCTTTACAAGTCCTTTTAGCGACGCCATCAGTTCGTAATCGTCGTTCAATTCCATATCGCATTCCTTACTTAAAACGCTGTAAAACAATTTAGGCTCGGCTTGAATGCTATATCGAACTCGTCCGCATCCGAGTGCCACTTCTTCGCACCTGACGCTTTTAAAATCAGAGTTACCTTCAAAAGCCGAGGTCAGCAACATGTAATCGGACATTTTTGTCATATTTTCGCTTGCGGCTGTAATAATAGAAGTCAGTTCGTTTACTATTTCATGTCCGATAGGCAAAGCTCTAATCCACTCGTCGCACTCGACTTCTACGTCTTTTAACGGAAATTCCATAAGCACGGTCTTAAAAACGTTTTCGATATCTTGCCCCGTTAAATTAAGAACGTCTAACGGCAATACCGCAGCGGAATACTTTTCGCTCAATTCGGCGGCTAATTTTTTTGTTTGTTCGCTATCGGGAACCGTAGAATTCAATATTACGACAAATGGCTTGTTAAGAGCTATAAGCTCGTTTACGCAACGTTCTTCCGCATCAACGTAGCTTTTGCGGGGAATCTCCGTAGCGATAGAACCGTCGGTAGTCATTACTATTCCTATGGTAGAATGGTCGGCTATTACTTTTTTGGTTCCGATGTCCGCTGCCTGATTAAACGGCATCTCTTTATCACTCCAAGGCGTCTTAACCATACGTTCTTTATCGCCTTCGGTTTCGCCCATAGCACCGTCAATAAGATAACCGACGCAATCTATAAGTCTGACGTTAGCCGAGACGGTGTCTCCGAGCGAAACTTTTACCGCTTCTCCCGGCACGAACTTAGGCTGAGTCGTCATTATAGTCTTTCCGCTTGCGGATTGTGGCAATTCATCTTGCATCCTCGTACGTTCGTTATCGCTCTTGACTAAAGGCAGTACAAGCTTCTGCATAAAGTTAGTTATAAAAGTCGATTTTCCCGACCTTACCGGTCCTACCACCCCTATATATATGTCGCCGTTCGTCCTTTCGCTTATATCTTTATAAACGTCGAATTCTTCCATTAAAAAATGTGCCTCCATAAATTTATACTTATTTATATGCGGCACATCTTAAATTATGAAAAACTGCTTTCAGTTTGTCTCTTCTTTTTTTATTTTTGCATTTGTACGAATCTTTTTAAGCAAATATGTCTTATTTTCACATCCGTTAAACAACCTTTGAATATTGGACCAATGTTTAACAACCATAATAACGTACATCGCAAGTACCATTAAAGCGCACTCGAAGTGCCCGCTGCCGATAAGCTGAATCGATGCGGCAATAAGCGGAGGTGTGATTATTATAAACGAACCTATACATCCTATTTTTGCAATCAATATAAACACAAAGCCGCAAAGCAGCGAAATACCGGTAACAAGCGGATTAATTACGAAACAAATTCCTATCGTAGAAGCTATACCCTTTCCGCCTTTAAACTTCATAAAAATCGGGAAAATATGACCGACAACAACGCTTAACGCTCCGATGTACAATCCCAAAACTTCTTCTTTGTCAAAGTCGCCTACTATGTACCAACACAGCAAGCAGGCAATCGCTCCTTTCAACGCATCCAACAGCAGCGTAAGAACTCCGAAAGCAAAACCGTGATTACGAAACATATTCATAGCCCCCGGATTGCCGCTTCCCTCTTTGCGAATATCGCTTTTTAGGATTTTAGAAATTATGACGGCGTTGTTCAAACCGCCAAGCAAATATGCAAGCACTGCGGAAATAACTATTTTAAAAACCATTTATTCTTCCTTTTTGCTGTTATAAACAACTACAATAGGCGTTCCCGAAAAATCAAATGCTTTTCGTAAACTGTTTTCCAAATAACGACGATAAGAAAAATGTAAAATCTTTTCGTTATTTACAAAAATAACAATTTTCGGCGGATTTACATCCGTTTGTGTAGCATACAAAATCTTAAGTCGTCTGCCGCTCGGCGATGGCGGTTCGTTGACGGAAACGGCTTCTCGTATGACGTCATTGAGAATACCGGTAGGAATTCTGCGTGAAGCATTTTCGTAAACTTTGTCTATCACGTCGAATATGCGATCAACTCTTTGACCCGTCTTTGCAGAAACAAAAATAGGTACGTAATAATCCATAAACGCAAGCTGATTATCCAAAGTTTTTTTATAATCTTCGATAGTATGGGTGTCCTTCTCTACAACATCCCATTTGTTCATCACTATTATGCAAGGTTTGCCTTCTTCATGTACCATGCCGGCAATTCTGACGTCTTGTTCGCTGATTTCCTCTGATGAATCAAAGATAATCAGCACTACGTCTGCGCGCTTTATCGCTGCAATCGAACGCATGACCGAATAACTTTCGACGGTATCGAACTCCACGCCTCTCTTTCGTCTAAGCCCTGCCGTATCTATTATAGTATAATTTTTGTCGTTACGAGTAAAAGGCGTATCTACAGCGTCTCTCGTAGTACCGGCAACGTCGGAAACAATGACTCTTTCGTAACCCAGTATTTTATTTACCATGGACGACTTACCGACATTAGGTCTGCCGACTACGGCAATCTTAATACTGTCGCTTTCGTCCGATTCGATTTTGTCAAAATACTTAACTATTTCGTCAAGTAAATCGCCCAATCCCTTTGACTGTTCGGCCGATACGCCGATTGGCTCCCCCAATCCGAGCTGATAAAAGTCGTACACTGCGTCCATATTTTCCACGGTAAAGTTATCAAGTTTGTTCACCGCCAAAACTACGGGTTTGTTTACTGTCCTTAGGTAATCGGCAACTTCCATATCCGAAGCCACAAGACCTTGTTTTCCGTCTACGAAAAATACTATTACGTCGGCTACGTCTACGGCGATTTCTACTTGTTTTCTTATATGCTTATACATGGCGTCGTCGCTTTTCAGCTCGATGCCGCCTGTGTCTATCAACGTAAAATTGTACCCCTGCCATTCGGCGTCGGCGTAAATGCGATCTCTCGTAACGCCGGGAAGATCTTTTACGATAGATATTCTTTTACCGCAAATTCTATTAAAAAACGTAGATTTACCCACATTGGGTCTACCGACTACGGCAACCAAAGGTTTAGTCATAACTATGCACGCCCTTAAAAATCTATGGACTTATTTTACCACATAAGTAAAATTTTGTCCATAGATTTACGGCATGTTTTTTTGTGACTATAAAATTTTATTATCAAAAAATTCGTCGTATTCGTCCCGACCGCTTTCGGCTTTTAGTGCTTCCTTATTTACTCTGCCGTCACTTACGGTACGTTTTGCGCCTTCTACAGCCTCAAGCATTACGCAACCGAACACGCAACCGATTACAAGTGCATCAAAGACTCCTCTCGTGCCCATCGAAAACGCATATCCGCCGAAACCGAATACATAAATGAGGTTTACGATAAGATCGCCTAACACTATGCCCATCATAACCGACGCAAGCACTCCGCTGCGGGATCTCGTAATGACGTAAGCCATAATACCGCCCAAAAATCCCACAATAAGCGAAGTAGCCAAAATCATGCCTCCGTTTTCGGGCAATATAAGCGAGCGGGTAGCTACCATTATCGCTGAAAATACCAATTCGGCAAAAATAACCTTTAAAAAGTCACCCCTACGCCATGCAATAACCGAAAAAATAACCGAACCTATAACCGGTACGATAAATCCGCCTATGTTCATACTGAACGAACCTATGGTTATATTGGGAATAAGCGCTCCCGCAATAAGCAAAAGCGAAACCACAAAGCCTAACCACGGCGCTATCGGCACCCTCTTAAAGAAAGAATCCGCCAAGCCGAAAAAGGCAAGTATAGCTACTACTACACTTAAAACCAAACCGATTGTCATAAAAAAATTACCTCCATTAAGTAATGCCATAATGGTAGGTAATTTATAATAATTTTATACTTGAAATCAGTTAAATTTAAAATATTCGGGATTATAAGCGTTAGCTCTCCAGGTGCCGGACGTAACAAAGCTTTCAAAATTCTTAAGAATATACTTTCTTTGAGCTTTAGAAAGCGAAGTTTCAATACTAGCGATTTTTACAAGACTGACATCGATATATTGATAATATATCTGCTTAGCATTGTTTTCTTTGCCGTTTTCCTTACCAACGGTAGCGAGAGCGTTTATTTTGTCTAGAGTATCGAAAGACTTTCCTTCATCGTCATTTGCAATTTTTGCAACGTAAGAAACGTAACTACCCATATTGGAACCGTTATTCCACTTGGTAAACGACGGAGACGTGTCTGTCGAAAACATAAAGTGCGTAGAAGTAGAATACTCGCTGCCCGTACCTGCCTGCATCATAAGCATTCCGTACTGGTTGCCCGAGTTCTTCTTGGTCGTTTCGGCAGTGAAACGATAACCGAGCTTGTACTTACGATTAGCGCTGTCAACGTCGTCGCCGTCAACTACGTTACCATTATGCTTCGTGAATCCGGTAAGTTTGGACAAGAACTTCTCATCGTTGGCTTTAGACACGTACTTTGCCGAATTTTCGTCGTTAGAGTCGTACTCGGCGTTAAGTTTGTATCCACCAAACCAAATCAAACCCTGAGTTTTATCGTGGAAAATAGTATTGTCAAAGAATCCGCTTTCCGCAAGGTAAATAAAGTTGATACATGCATTCGGAGCCGCATCCATAAACAACTCGAGCTTAATATCTCCGAAATTTTTACCGTCGCCGTCCACAAGATGAATGGTAGCGGTAGGATTTGTGAGAGTTTCGCCCTCCTCAGTTTTCCAGTCAAGAAAATAGTCGTTTGTAAGCTTACTGTACTCTTTGTTAGACTGCACCACGGGTATAAGCGCACCGCTGAGAACAAACACAACCGCCAAGACCGTAGCGGTGATTACAAGAATAAGTTTTCTTGCGCTTACTCTGCTTTCCTTAAGAGCAATCTCTTCGGCAGTAGGCTCTTTGGGTGTTACTGCGCCGTTAGCTCCGGAAGAACGCTTAAGTTCCTTTTTTTGACGAGCCGTAAGGTCGTACGTTATCTTTCTCTTTTTCATAGGTCCTCTCTATTGTCGTAATCTTGGTAAGTATAACACTATTTGATAGTTTTAGTCAATGATTTTTCGGTTTGATACAAAAACTTTTTCGTTTAAATGCTGCAATGCGCTCAAATTTTTAAAAATTATTTTGTAAGCAATAAGCTGCTGATAACGTTTTTTGTACTTTTTGTTTAACTCGTCGTTTCCGTATTTGCAGTCACCGAGAACAGGAGCGCCCAAAAAAGCCAAATGCGCTCTGATCTGATGCGTTCGCCCCGTAACTAACTTTACCTCAAGCAAACTCAATTCGCCTTTTCTTTCCAAAAGTTTAGTTTCGGTTATTATTTCTTTGTAGCCCGGTTTAGACGACGATGAAACAATGCAAACAGACTTTTTTTCGTCTTTAAACAAATACGCCCGATGGCTGCCATCTTTAACGCAACCGCATACCAGCGCATAATAGTATTTGTCGAGATTTCTTTCCTTTATGGCATTAGTCAACTCGTCGTACGCCCTTTCATTTTTCGCCAAAACGATCAACCCGGTAGTATTCCTGTCCAGTCTGTGTACTGCTCTAAGATACTTTCTGTCACCTTTAAGCAATTCGACGAGGGCAGGTTCGACCTCTGTGCGAATGGGCTTGTCCGCAATAAGCACGTCGTCGTCCTCATAAACGACGCTCGGCAATTCCTCGATAAAACTCTGCGGAACAAAAACTTCGACAAAGTCCCCCGAAACGACTTTCGCAGTAGCGTCGGAATTTCTCTTGCCTCCAATTTTGACTTCTTTTTGTGCGAGCAGCTTCTTTATATGGTCTTTTGACAACGGCAGGTTTGACGACAGTAATTCGGACAATGTCGTTTCTTTATTGCACTTGACTGAAAATTTCATTTGCATTTGCCGCAGCTTGCGCAGTTACGGCACCTCCCGCTAAATTTTATTATACCACGAACGGTCAAAACTATTATTACCGCAACGATTGCTATCGCCAATAGAAGCTCGTAAATCATACATGCCCGCACTGCAAATGCGACCACGTATGCTATCGCAAATTGCGATGCGGCGCTTATAACAGCGTATTTTGCGCCGATTTCCTTCGCTGTAACTCCGAGTGAAGCAACGCACGGCACATACAATAAAGCGAACACCATAAACGGCATTGCCTGATCGTAGCCTAGCACGGCAGATACTCCGCCGAATCCACCGATTACAGTGATTACCGACTCTTTTGCAACTAATCCGCTTAGCAAAGCGGCAACCGCCTTCCAATTGCCGAATCCGAGCGGTCTGAATATCGGAGCAATTATCGACGCAAACGTCTGCATTACGCTGCCATCTCCGCTTAAAACAAAGCCTCTCGCAAGAGAAAAGTTACATAGTATCCATGCTAGCACGCTGAGACAAAATACCGAGCCGCCGATTTTAACGACAAAAGACTTTACTCCCGAACCTACTAGCTGAAACAATCTTTCGAAAGTGGGAACTCTGTATGGCGGCAATTCCATAACGAAACAATCGTTTTTACTTTTAAGCGGCGTTTTTTGCATCACCGCAGCGCATACGAGCGCCATAGTTACTCCTAACAAATACATAGCGAAAATCACTAGCGGATTTCCGTTAAAGTATGCAGCGGTTATAGCGCTGAAAACGGGCATTTTTGCACTGCAAGACATAAAAGGAGTAAGCATAACCGTTTTGACTCGCATATTAGCGTCATCGAGACCTCTTGCCGTAACTATCGCCGTAGCCGAACACCCGAACCCCATTATCAAGGTAAATGCAGCTCTGCCGCTTAACCCTATCTTTCCAAACAAATCGTCGGTCATAAACGCAACTCTCGATATATAACCGCTGTCTTCGAGCAAGCCGATAAAGAAATACAGCAACACGACTTGCGGCAAGAAAGCAAGAACTCCGCCGACGCCGCCGATTATTCCTTGCGATATAAGAGCGTTAAGCCAATTGGGCGAACCGGAAAGCGCATATCCGGCGATTTGTGACAACTGTTCGACGCCATATTGTATGCCTTTACACAAAAATTTTCCCACAATGCCGAACGTAACAAAAAAAATCGCCGCCATTATAATCAAAAATACGGGCAACGCAAGGTATTTGTTTAGGGCAATTTTGTCGAATGCGCAAACTCCGCTTACGTTTTTACCGGTAAACACGTCTTCGGTTAGAGAGTCAATTAGACTGTATCTCTCTGCAGCCTCCCGCCTAACGTCTGCATAAATTCTCGATTTATGCAGATGCGACACCCTTGCACGCTTAATCTCTTTTATCAGATTTTCTGAACCCTTACGGTACTTTGCGCTTACAGGCACAACGGCAACGCCAAGTCTCTCAGCCAATTTTTCGGCGTCGAATTTACGCCCTCTCGGCAACTCGTCCATCATATTAACGGCAAGCACGGTCTTTATACCCAAATCGAAAATTTGCATCGCAAGATAAAGATTTCGACATAAGTTATTGACTTCGCACACAACGACTACCACGTCGGCGTTTTTGCTGCGCAATTCATTTGCCGCAAGGACTTCTTCGGCAGAACGAGCGTTAAGTGAATAAAGCCCCGGCAAGTCTACGAATTCGTATTCTTCCCCGTCTATTTTCGTCGTCTTGGCTTTACGTTTCACGGTAACGCCGGGATAATTGCCGACATGCTCAAAAGATCCTGTTATCCTATTAAACAAACTCGTCTTGCCTACGTTTGGATTTCCGGCAAAAACAACTTTCATTCTCTCACCGATACGGATGCCGCCACGGACGCTCGCAGCGCAACGGTTCTGCCTCTAAGCAGCGTAAGCACGGCTCCTTTTGTGGGAGAAACACCGGTTACGATTACTGTACTACCCTCGGCGAAGCCCAATTCGGCAAGTCTTATAGCTATTTCTCCGTCGGTGCGTATTACTGTATAAACTTTATGTGGCTGAGCGTTTGCCAGCGTCATCCTTCTTTCCTTTTAAAGTTTTTTTAAATTCGTTGATATAGCGAGTGAATGCCGAAAGATCTTCAAACTGCCAATATACGGATGCAAATCTGATATAGGCAACTTCGTCCAGTTTCATTAAGGCTCGCATTACCATTTCGCCGATCTGCGAAGAAAGTATCTCTTGTTCCATCGAATTGTTTATTTGTTTTTCTATATCATTTACGATGCCTTCTATATCACGCATGGACACGTGGCGCTTTTCGCATGCCTTGATTATTCCGGAAAGTATTTTATTTCTATCGAAAGGTTGCCTAGTACCGTCGTTTTTAACCACTAGAACGGGTATCGTTTCCACCACCTCGTAAGTGGTAAATCTCCTACCGCATCCCAAACATTCTCGCCTTCGTCTGATCTTAGTATCGTCGTCCGTTGCTCTGCTGTCAATTACTTTACTTTCGGAATATCCGCAATACATGCACTTCATATAGACTACCTCATGTCGTATATTGTATGAAGTAATTATACAACACTTAGTTAAACATGTCAATCAATTATACGAATCATAGTCGTTTTTCCACCTCGAAGGGCAATCAAAAAGCATGCATTTGTCGCATTGACCGTCACATCTCTTATCGTAAGAATGATCTTTGTCCGATACTTCCTTTCGTTTGCAGGGCGCAACGTCCACGATTATAACGTCGTCGCCTATTTTTTTTATTCTCGAGTACGGAATATAAAGTTCCTGAGAATGGAAGAACAAACATCTTTTACCGTACGGAGTTACTATGCCTCTGACTTTTTGAGATTGTAACGAAAACACTAAATCGACGGGTTTTCCGAGGTTATTTCCTTCGACCGTAACCACATCTTTTTCTTTTAATTCGCTAAAAGTCATATCCCTGCTTTCGTCCATTGCCTATCCCCCGTATACTTATATGCCGCATTTCGACAAAAATTACACTTTTAACTCCCAAAAAAGCGGATATTTTTTGTCCCCTTGCCGAAAATAGCTTTGGAGGATATCATGAATACTAAAGTAACGATATGCGGACTCGACACTTCGACTCTGCCCAAACTGACTTCGGCTCAAAGTATAGAGCTGCTGAAAAAAGCTCACGGCGGCGACGAAAAAGCCCGTGATCAGTTTCTTACTGCAAACTTGAGGCTTGTTCTGAGCGTAGTACAGCGTTTTGGCGGCAAAAAAGAAAATATGGACGATATTTTTCAAGTAGGTTGCGTCGGACTCATAAAGGCAACAGAGAACTTCGATACTTCGCTCGGGCTGAAGTTTTCCACTTATGCGGTTCCCATGATTATAGGAGAAATACGAAGATTTCTCAGAGACGGCGCTCACGTTCGTATAAGTCGTTCGATTCGAGACACTGCCTACAAAATTTTGCAGACACGCCAAAAATTAGAAGCAGGCGGATCCGAAGTATCGCTCGAACAAGTCGCTGCCGCACTGGAAATTCCGTACAGAGACGTCATTTATGCAATGGATGCAATATCCGATCCCGTTTCGCTTTTCGATCCGGTATATCACGACGGCGACGAAACCGTAATGATAATGGATCAGATCGCAGACGGAAAAAATATAGACGAAAACTGGATTAACAACGTATCGTTAAAATCTGCTATAGAAAACTTATCCGCAAGAGAACGTCAAATAGTTAATATGCGCTTTTTCGAAGGCAAAACACAAGTGGAAGTATCCGAAGAAATCGGCATTTCTCAGGCGCAGGTCAGCCGATTGGAAAAGTCTGCCATTAAAGAAGTTCGTAAAGCAATTACGTAAAAGTCTTACGAACTAATCGTTAGACATATAAAGCCTTTACGTTTACCGCAAAAATCGTTTCGGTTGATTTTTGCGGTATTTTTATAATGCCTTAGCCATTTCTTTGCGTAATCTGAAAATAATCTTTTTCTCCAGCCTGGAAATATAGGACTGCGAAATTCCCAACATATCGGCTACTTCTTTTTGTGTTTTCTCATTGCAACCGCACAACCCGAAACGTAATTTCATAATAAGTTTTTCTCTTTTATTAAGTTTTGAAAGCGCTTCGAAAAGTAATTCTCTTTCTACAGACGACTCTATTCCCTTGCTTACAAGATCGGGATCCGTCCCGAGTATGTCTGACATAAGCAACTCGTTACCCTCATAATCGACATTCAACGGTTCGTCTAACGACACTTCACTCTTGAGTTTTGATGTTCGTCTTAAGCACATAAGAATTTCGTTTTCGATACACCTTGAAGCATAAGTGGCTAATTTTATGTTTTTCGTAGTGTCGAACGATCCCACCGCCTTAATGAGTCCTATCGTACCTATGGAAATCAAATCTTCTGTATCCACTCCGGTATTTTCGAATTTGCGAGCTATATATACAACCAATCGCAAATTACGCTCGATTAAAGTAGACTTCGCCTTTCTGTCCCCTCTACTCAAGCTTTGAAGCGTAGCACATTCTTCGTCTGCGGTCAACGGCTTCGGCAAAGCCTCGGACGCCGTTATGTAGTAAAGAACGTTTTTTCGAGCAAACAACCAATTAAACAATTTCTTAAGCAACTTCATTTTTATACTCCTTATACAGTACGGATAACGGCAACAGGGCTTCGACACCTTGCAGTGGACAAATCCCTACTTTCGCTTGCGATAATATATGCTCGTCCTTTCCCGAATATAATACCAAAGCGCATTCGGATACGGCTATTTTTTTATTGCCTGAAGCGGTAGTGACAATTATGCTCTGTTTGGACGCAAACATTTTAATCAATACTTCGGGAGAAAAAACTTCAAACGCTTTTTTCTCCGATAAAAAAATAACGTCTTCTACCGCATTGCCGGTATCTACCATGCCTTCGATTTTGACTTTTTGTCCGTAAACGGTAAGTTCCGTTACAAATCTAAACCCGTCCAACGAATTTTTTTTACGCAGTTTGCTTATAAACTTAACTCCGACCGCCGTAAGAACAAAAGGCGGAAAAACTAAAAGCGAAAGCGGCAAATCGCTTACAGGTAAAGTCAGCGCAGCTTCCACACTTCCGAAGTAAGCATAGCCTATGCAAAACTGAGCACCGCCTAAAGCAAACGTGCAACACAAAAACGACAAACACCCTAAAACTTTGTGTTTTCGAAATAGTATTACAGTTTCTGTCAGACATAATAAGATTTTTATTAAGATTAGAAGTACAATATTTTGCACAAACGGATAAAATATAGCAACGATTGTGCCTACCACCGAAGCTATTGCTATGCGCAGATATACTGGCTTTTGCTTAATCAATACGTATGAAGCAAAGCAAATCATAGACGTAAAAAGTAAATTATCTATTATGACAAATTCTATATATATACTCATAGATACACTATAAATCTTTTTTGAGTGCGAAAAAAGGGATACAAGCACGAAAGAAAGAATAGAAAGTAAAAACCGCTGCGCTGTATT
The DNA here is from genome assembly GCA_000435495.1 of Firmicutes bacterium CAG:552. Taxonomy (GTDB): domain Bacteria; phylum Bacillota; class Clostridia; order Christensenellales; family Pumilibacteraceae; genus CAG-552. Next base: position 78,216 of record FR884033.1, read on the forward strand.
TGCGCAACGGTTTATCCGCTAAGTTTTGTTATTGTCTTATTTATTGTCTTTGTCGCTCATACGTTTTAAAAACTCCGGAAAATCGTCGTCGACCTGCACTCTCGTACGGATTTGCGGCTTAGGTTGCGGCATTTCGGTGGATTTTGCCGGAGCCTCCTGCGTTTGCTGAGACTTAACTTGCGCCGGCGAGAACATATTGTCGCCGAATATGCCCACTCTGCTTTGAGTCGCACTCTGTTCTCCTCCCTTACGGACAACGATATTTTCGTTATTAGGCGTATCGAATCCGGTAGCGATTATGGTTACCAATATTTCATCGTTAAGCGTATTTCTTACGTCTGCGCCGAAAATTATCATTGCGTCGGCATTTACTACTTCTTTTACCAAGTTTGCAGCTTGATTAACTTCCGCAAGCGTCATATCGGGGCTACCCATGATATTTAATATAACGCTTCTTGCACCCTCTATAGAGGTCTCGAGCATTGGGCTGGAAACGGCTTGTTTTACGGCATCGCTTGTTCTGCCTTCACCCTTTCCTCTGCCTATGCCCATATGTGCGACGCCCTTATCTCTCATTATCGTGCATACGTCTGCAAAGTCGAGATTTATCATAGCCGGCGTAACGATAAGATCGCTTATCCCCTGTATACCTTGACGAAGTATGTCATCGGCATACTTAAAAGCCTCTACCATGGGAAGATTGGGCGCAATCGACATAAGTTTTTCGTTAGGAATCACGACCAAAGTATCAACGAATTTGCGCAAATTAGCTATACCGGTTTCCGCATGGTTCATACGAATCTTTCCTTCAAAAATAAAAGGCTTTGTAACTACGGCTACCGTAAGCTTGCCCATTTCTTTTGCTATTTTTGCTATTACGGGAGCTGCGCCGGTGCCTGTACCCCCGCCCATGCCGGCAGTAATAAATACAAGATCGGCATCCTTAAGCTGCTCCCTTATAAAGGGAGCGCTTTCCTCTGCCGCACGCTGTCCTTTTGACGGATCTGCGCCTGCGCCCTGACCGTTGGTGAGTTTCTTTCCGATCTGGATAAGCATATCCGCTTTTGACATACGCAAAGCCTGAACGTCTGTATTTATAGCGATAAATTGTGCGCTCTTTATGCCGGCTTCAACCATGCGATTGATAGCGTTGCTTCCGCCACCGCCGACGCCTACGACTTTTATACAAGCCGGAGAATCCGAATACTCTCTGTTATTCATATTTACCTCCATTTACTTCCTGAAAATTTTTGCCCACAATCCTCTTTTTTCGGGCATTTCTACGTTAAGCGCCATGTCGAGCAAACCTAACGAACTTGATAAGTGCGGCATATCGAGTTGCGGAATCTTAGGAACCGACAACTCAACCTGACGCATAAGCATGGACGAAAACACGTCCTTTGCTCCTCTTATATACGATATACCGCCGCCGGTAAGGCTAAACGGAATATTTTGCGGAATTTCGTATTCGCACAAATCCAAACATTTATAAACCGCCTTTGCTATGACTGCGATTTTTTCGGTAACGGCTTCGTTGATGACTTTTGCCGGATATTTGCCGTCTTCGTATTCGTAGTAGTCGGTATCCGACATACTGAGCGAAAGCGAAACTTTACGCTTCAACGCCTCCGCATCCGTAAAAGGAATCTTTAACATACGAGCAATTTCGCCGGTAATATTCACGCCGCCGTAACTGAATGTATGCAAAGACAATATGCCGTCACCTCTTGCCACCGAAACGGTAGTAGTCAAATATCCCACGTCTATAAGCACCACATACTGATCTCTCTTGCGTGCGTCGAACAAAAACAATACTTCGGCGAGCACGGACGACGTAAACTCGATATTGCTTATACCCAAGTCTCTCAGTATTGCGGTGACTGTATCCACAAAATACCTTTCTGCATAGAGATAAGAAATAAGTCCGCTCAAAACCGACGATTGCATACCTACGGGTTCGATTAGCCTTCTTTCATCACTTATTGTGTAGTACACCGGTTGAGTGTTAAGCAACACGAGATCCGGATCTGCAGGTTCTTCGTTTTTTTGATGCAACGAATTTACGTCTGAGTCTGTTATTCTCTTTTTTCCGCCAAACGAAACGGCTACGCTTTTGCTTATACAAACGGTGAAATCTCCCGGAACTCCTACGTAGAGCGAAGTTATCTTTGTCTGCGCCATATTTTCGGCTGCGTTTATCGCTACCGATACGGCTTGTCCGAGCTTATCCGGCTGAAAAAAAGTTCCTTCGGCAAAACCGGAGTACGCCGCTTCACCCCTGCCGTCTATGGCAAGGGTGTTATTTATTCCCCGTCGTCCTACTAAAACGGTTAGTTTTTCCGAGCCAAAATCCAGCACGGCAACTGCGTTTTGCTTCATTGGTTACTCCTTATAATCATAAGCATCCTTAGGCTCCGGATTGGCTGTGTAACTAATCGTCTCTCTGTTAGTCACTATCAACATGCCTTTCGTTCTCTTTTCTTCGTTGAGACCGTTAACATACGTTGTAAGTCCCAAACGCAACATTTCGCCTAAATCTTCCAAATTATCGTTAGTTTTCAATCTTATCGTCACGCCTTTTAATGTTTTAACGTAAATATAAGATTTGCTGTAAGTAAAATTTATATGGCTTATAATAGAGGCCGCATCCGTCTTTTTGTAGTCGAGTCTCTCCATCGTTCGTATGATGGCAGTGGCTTGCGGAGGCACTATCATTGCGCCTATCTCGGGTTCTACCTGCGGCTCAAAAATTAGTTTGATAACCTTTCTTTCCCCTCTACTTGTGTCGCTTTCGTTTACAACCTTGCCGTCGATGCTCATGGTGTAATATTTACCGCTCCAGTAAAGCTCAAAGTACTCATAAAGACGCACGTAGTTTACCGATATGCGATTAGGAAACATTCTCTCGATGTTGACGACTTTAATCCCGGGAACTTCGCTTTCTACCTTTTGTGCGATTTCACTCTCGTTAACCGAAAAAATGCTTACGCCTTTTACAAAAGAAGCGGCGTCGCTCACTCGTCGATCGAGCGTCTCGTCGTCAAGTTTTATATTGCAGTATCCTTCTACGGTTTTTACGCTGAATATTGCGCTCGACGCAAAAGCTATAAGCGTTAAAGCCATCAGTATACCGAAAATAATGTAAAGTCTTTTCCTACGCATACACAAAACAATTATACCAAACGAAAACGGAAAAATCAAGCGTTATAATGCGCTTGATTTTGTACTAAAGAAATTTTGCAATTTAATTTTCGGAGATGTCCATAGTAAAAAGATTCGCTTTTTTGAAGTCGTTCTATAATTCGCTGATCTTTGCGCCGAGCATTGATAATGTTTCCGGCAAATTGTCGTAGCCCCTTTGTACGTGCTGAATCCCGCTTATTCTGCTTATTCCTTCTGCGCCGAGCGCCGCAACGATCAACGCAGCTCCGCCTCGCAAATCTCTTGCGGTAACGACTGCGCCATCGAGTTGCCCGCCGTTAATAATCGCCGTTCGTCCGTTGACTCTTATGTCTGCTTTCATTTTCCGCAACTCGTCGGCAAAACGAAATCTGCTCTCGAACAAAGTTTCGGTGATTTTACTTTGTCCGTCGGCATAACAGAGCGCCGACGTAAGCAACGGTTGCGAATCAGTGGGAAATCCGGGGTACGGAGAGGTTATAACGCTGCTTATCGGCGAAATTTTTCCGACGCATTTTACTCTCGATACATTGCCTACGGATTTGATTTTCACACCGGCGCTTGCAAACACGAGCAGAGACGAATCATAAAACTGCGGAGAGTTTTCAATGATAATTTCTCCTTTTGCCACTGCGACTGCGGCAATGTATGTGGAACAAACTACTCTGTCCGGTATAGGGCGATAATCCGCTCCTCCAAATTTACGGCACCCTTCGACAGTTATAACGTCGGTCCCCGCACCGCTTATCCTTCCGCCCAAAACATTTATAAACGAAGCAAGATCGGCTATTTCCGGCTCCTTTGCCGCTCCGTATATGACTGTACAACCATCGGCACCCGCTGCAGCCATCATTATATTTTCGGTAGCTCCGACAGACGGATACGACAACGTGACGAAATTTCCTTTCGGGCTGCCTTTACACGATATGATTTCGCTCGACTCGTCTATCGCTACGCCCATTCGGCGCAACCCGCTTAGATGCAAATCTATCGGTCTCGAACCTATTTCGCAGCCGCCCGGGGTATGTATGTATGCCTCTCCCGTGCGGGCAAGAAGCGCTCCCAGTAAGAAGAACGATGAACGTATTTTTCGCACAACGTCGTTATCGATTTTCTTTGGGTCCACAGATTCGCACTTTATAGCGAGCATGTTGCCGCACTGTTCGGCTCTACATCCCAAACTTTTGATAAGCTCTATCATTGCCGCAACATCGCTAAGCTCGGGCACGTCATAAAACACAACTTCTTCTTTAGTCAGCAAACATGCGGCAATAAGCGGTAAAACGGCATTTTTGGCAGCAGTTAACCTGACTTTGCCGTTTAGTTTGTTTTTCCCCGAAATAATCAACTTGTTCATGAGCGTTACTCCCCGCTATAATTATATTGTAAGGGACAAAGGAGTGTTACATTTTGCCGTACATACAATCTGTGCGTTCTGCTACGCTGACCGAAAAACTTTTATCTTTTCGACTACTGTCTGCATGCATTCACGTTGCCCAAACGCTCAGTTAAACGTTTTCCGTTTGTCGGGCTGATTTACCTTCTATAGGATTGTTTGGGCAGCAAAAAGCATGATGTCTGCAAATAAAAAAATAATTATCGCATTTCGCTTGGTTTTTGCTTGCTATTTTATTTTTGCGAGGTTATAATTAAGATATAACAAATATTTAAGGAGTTATAAAAATGAACAGAGTTTACAATTTTTCTGCGGGTCCGTCTATGCTTCCCTTGGAAGTACTCAAGAGAGTGCAGGCACAGTTGCTCGATTACGAAGGATCGGGCATGAGTGTTATGGAGATGAGTCATCGTTCTAAGTACTATGACAAAATCAACAACGATGCCGAGAGTTTGCTCAGGGAACTTATGAATATCCCCGAGAACTACGACATCATCTTTGTTCAGGGCGGCGCTTCCACTCAGTTCGAAGCTCTTCCCCTCAACATCCATGTAAACGGCAAAGCTGACTACATCCTTTCCGGCAACTTCTCTACCAAGGCATACAAAGAAGCTAAGAAGTATACCGATGCCGTAGCGGCAGCAAGCAGCGAAGACAAAAACTTCACATATATTCCCTCGACGACTCCGGACATGTTCCGCAAAGACGCCGACTACGTTCATATCTGCTACAACAACACCATCTACGGTACCAGATTTACCAAAGCTAAGTTGCCCGAGACCGGTGACGTTCCCCTTATCGGCGACGTTTCCTCTATGATACTCAGCGAAGAAATCGACGTTAAGAAGTTCGGCGTTCTCTACGGCGGTTGCCAGAAGAACATCGCTCCCGCAGGCGTAACCGTAGTTATCGTTCGTAAAGACCTTCAGGAAAAATTCGATCCCAAGTGCCCCACCATGCTTAAGTGGAAGACTCAAATCGACAAGAAGAGCCTTTATAACACTCCGCCGTGCTGGTCCACCTACGTTGCGGTTGAGGTATTCAAGTATCTCAAAGAAATCGGCGGCGTTCCCGCAATGCAAAAGATTAACGAAGAAAAAGCAAAACTTCTTTACGACTATCTCGACAACAGCAAGTTCTTCGTAAATAAAGTAAATCCCGAAGACCGTTCTCTTATGAACGTTCCTTTCTTCTCGCCTTCGCCCGAAATGGACGCAAAGTTCATCTCCGAAGCTACTGCAGAAGGTTTGGTAACTCTTAAGGGACACAAACTTGTAGGCGGCATGCGTGCGTCCATCTACAATGCAATGCCCATCGAAGGCGTTAAGAAGCTCGTTGCCTTCATGGAAAAATTCGAAAAGGAAAACAAATAATATAATTTTTCGAGGTAATAACAATGAATATCTTAAAACTTGACAAGATAAGCAAAGTTGCTGACAAAATTTTCCCGGCTTCGTACACTTTCTCCGATAAATGCGAGAATCCCGAAGGTATCATGTTGCGTTCGTTCAAGATGCACGAATATCCCCTTCCGCAATCTCTCCTTTGCGTAGCAAGAGCAGGCGCCGGCGTAAACAATATTCCTCTCGACAAATGCGCAGACAAAGGTATCGTAGTATTTAATACCCCGGGCGCAAATGCAAACGCAGTTAAGGAACTTGTTCTTTGCCTTATGCTTATGTGCGGTCGTCGCATCGCTCCCGCTCTTAATTGGGCTCAGGGACTTAAAGGACACGAGGACATCAATAAGGAATCCGAGTCAGGCAAAAAAGCATTTATAGGCGGCGAAATCATGGGCAAGACCTTGGGTATCGCAGGTCTCGGCGCTATCGGCAGCAAAGTTGCCGACGCTGCGATCGCTTTGGGCATGAAGGTTCTTGGTGACAATGCGCATATGACTCCGGAAAAGGCTAAGCGTCTTAACCCGGCAATCAAACTTGTTCCCATTGACGAGCTTTTGGCTGAATCCGACTTTATCACCTTGCACGTTCCGTACAACGACAGCACCAAGGGAATGATTAACAAAGAAGCTATCGCAAAGATGAAAGACGGTGTAAACATCATCAACTGTGCGCGCGGCGAGCTTGTTGTAGGCGACGATATCGTGGAAGCCGTTAAGTCCGGCAAAGTCAACAGATACGCTTGCGACTTTGCGTCTGAAGCTATATTGGGCGTTGACGGAATTATCGTTACCCCCCATCTCGGCGCAAGCACTCCCGAGGCAGAAGATAACTGCGCAGAGATGGCTGCAAAACAGATGGTTGACTATATCGAAAACGGCAATATCGTTAACTCGGTAAACTACCCTGCTCTTAAGAAAGAACGCAACGGCAAAGCAAGACTTTGCGTATGCACAAAGGGTGTAAGCGATATAAAAGCGTTGCTTGCTAAGGAAGGCGTTAGTGTAGACGATATGGCAGAAGCTCATAAGGGCGATTACGGTTATGCCGTAGCCGACGCAGATAAAATTTGCGGATGCAAAGCAGAAAAACTTTGCGGAATCGACGGAGTTCTTAAAGCTCGCCTCATCTAAAATCATTTTGCTGCTAATTTTAAGAAGCTGCTTTCGTAAGAAAGTAGCTTCTTTATTTTGTATATAAAATCGGATTTTCAATAAAACGGTATTAAAAAAATTTTCTCCTTTACGTCTTTAATCGACTACTTAAATATAACAAAAAAATCGATAACGTATAAAGTTTTTTGCGCAAACAAATTTGACGCTTCACAAAAATTATTTTTACCAAATTTGAGCAATTCCGTTATCATCGTAATGCCAGTATTTACCGATTTCATCTGACTGTTCGCTACTGTAATAGTATACGTCGTATTTGCTCCACTCTCGCATTGCGGTATTCGCTTGTAATAATTTTCCCCACTGAGTAACGCTGCCTTTATAAAATATTCTCTTAATATTGTTGCAGCCGTAAAACGAACGGCTCGATAAAATAACGCTACTATGCGGAAAGATTATACTCTCTAAATTGACACAGTCAGCAAAAGCATCACTCTTGATATATTTGACCGATGACGGAATTTCTAAATAATTTATATTACATCCGTAAAACGCATACTTATCTATCCCGGCGACAGACGCACCGATTTTTACGTCAGACAGATTTTCGCATCCGTAAAAAGCTCCCTCTCCTATCTTTGTTATACAATCCGGAATAACCATATGATTGAGGGAAACACAATCTTTAAAAATATTGAGCCCGATTTCCTCTATCTCATTATTCAATGCTACATAAGTAAGCGATTTGCAGCCTTCAAAAATGCCGTCGCCCAATATCTTAAGCGTTTGCGGAAAATGAACCTCATCGAGATTCGTATTTGCGAAACAACCGTCCCCGATGGAAATTAAGCTCTCCGGTAAATAATCTACATCAACCCCGCTACCATTATAAGCATTGGCGCCAATCTTAATCAGTCCCTTTTTAAGTAATGAGCTTTTAAGTTTAGGACAATTTTTAAAAGCCTCTTCGCCTATCTCAATTATTGTGGAAGAACACTCTACATCAGTTAATTCCCGACAGTCGGCAAACATCCCGTCAGGTATTTTGCTGACAATTCCTTTAAATTTGAATTTCGTAATACCACTATCGGCAAACGCATACTTCCCTACTACCCTTACGTCACTCGGCAGAGTAACCTGTTTAAGAAACTTATGCCCGTAAAAAGCCCTCGACGCTATATATTTTGTATCGTCGCGCAAGACCAATTCCGTCATCGAATCTGCATTTAAGCTATCATATAAAATACCGTTTGAGCAATATAACCCATTGTTATCCCTAAGACTTTTAGGGATAGATAAAACAGCGAACTCATCTCCTATATAGTCGACATTATCCGGATTATAAATAACGTTATCTGCCCGTATTGCATTTTCAAGCTCTTTTCCCTTGTCGTTTATCTTATAATTCGAGTAAAAAGCTCTATCGCCTATATACCTAACTGTAGACGGAATTCTTAAAAACTCTAAGTACTGACACCCGTAAAAGGCTTCCTTGCCTACATACTCTAAACCCTCATTAAAAAAAAGCGTCGTTGTTTTATTCAGTTGCTTAATACCGAGCTCATAGAAAGCTCGCTCGCCTATCCGTTTTAAATCAGAGGGAAAGACAACGCTTGATATACCTCTGCATCTGTAAAAAGCCTCATTTCCTATTTCAACGATATTGGATCCGAAAGTAACTGCGTTTAACTTAGATGCTGTCATATCCTTAAATCCGCAATCGGCAACTTTTACCACAGGAATACCGTTTACAGTATTTGGTATAGACAAGTATCCGCTTAAAACTGCATCCCCCTTAGACACTTCGTAACCGCTCCCGTCCGGGACGAGTTTGTACGATAACCCCTTAGTAAAAACCGAGCTTATTACGTTTACATTCTTATAAGTGTACTTAGACGGTCTGGAATCGCTGTAATATATATCATCGCCCAATGCGGTAACTTTTATATTATATTCCCTTTCTTCTGTCAGTGCTGCAACGTAATATTTGTTCTCTGACGTAAAATACGTCTTACCGTCTATATTTACGCTATATCCGTCGCAGTAATCAACCGGCTCCCATACCAGATAATTATCTTCCACCTTAATCTGCAGAGGCGAAGGTAACCTATACGGCTCCACTGTAGGTTTAAGACACGCAGATAACGTAATACCTGCAGACAGCAAAAATAATATTAGTAAACCCTTTTTCAATCTCGGTTAGTCCCCCGCAATTCTATTGTAAAGATTATATATAATTAGTATATTATACATTGCAACAACATTTATATCTTTTTAGTATATATATTATACATTATTTGGTTATTTTTGTCAATACTCATTGCACGATTTTCATTAATTAGTCACAATATAATGCTTGCGCAAATGCTATTATTTTACATCTGCGCAAGCACGTCTACCATTTTTAGCTTATGCTTATGCCCCATTCAATAAGCGTATCGTTTATATCGTATAACGTAATATCGTCTCTGTATCTCGGGACCTCATCCTCTGCGCAAAAAGCGAAAAACAGTTCGTCGTCAAAATACAATCCGCTGGTGTTTTGCCATATCGGAAGAAAAGAGCGAGTTGTTTTCAAAGAATACAAGCTGAATATATAAACGTTGCATGAAGAACTGCCACTCCCGCCGCTGCTTGAATCTGTTGACAAATTTAACAAACTGAATATATTATTGTAAAAATTTTCGCTTGTATCGCTGCACGTAAGCGCTGCTACTTTTGTATTGTTCCCGAAATGTAAGACAAAATCGTCATAATCACGCAAACATACCTCGCTTGTTCCCCAATTACTGTAGTTGAAATTTAGGTCTATATAGTGCATCCCGTCTTCATATCCGCAACTGCAGTAGTCAAATGCCTCACCGCTATTTAATACTAGTATATGTATATTGTAATTAACGGCTAATCTTCTCATTATTTCATCTAATGAATACTGATTAATCCAACTTGTAATATTCAATTGCTCCAATAAGCGATACAAGAACATCGATATTGAACTATAGCTATGATATATGCGCAACAAATCACCAGAATTTAAATTTGATAGCAATTCACTTTCATCGAATATTTCCTCACCGAAAAAACTATTATCCATCAAAAATACGGTATTGTTTAGTTGCGCTGCTTGCGGTCCGTTTCCTCTGAGCCATGCTCTGCCGCTTAGTGTAGTAAGAACATTTTCAAAGAATAGACCTCTGCGGTCTCCTAACGTCACACGAGAAAAATCTATTGCTCCGCCTACACCATACATGCTCTCAATAGTAGGTATAAAATTGTTTTCATAATGACTTTGTAAATTTTCGGGATACAGCCATATTATATGAATGTTTTTTGTAGATTTAAGGTTATGCAACGCCGATGCTACTTGCAGCGGATCAACGGCAAATCTATTTATCTCAAAAATCAAAACGGAGTTAAGCGGCAAGTCATCAAAATAATTGCCATTGAGACGACCATAAAATATAGACTGGTCCATTTCATATTGTACGTCATAAATTATGTCAAAATCCACTCCGTCATGAGGCCCGAAGCGTCCATACAAATAATCCTCGCACAAAGTCGGCGCAGAATCGGCAAAGTAATAAACTGCCATATTGCATGCATACCGACTGTCACTTGCTAAGGATGCACTTGCAACGTTTACAGAGCAAATTCCGCACATTACACAAGTAAGCAATAAACTGGTTATTGCTGCAAAAAATTTGTTTTTCATAAATACTCCTTTAAATTTTAATAGCAAATGCATTTACCTTATATATACTTTAGCATACAACTATTAAATTTCTTTGTCGTTAAAACAATTTTTTGCACGAAACTTGTCGTTTTTCTACCTGAGTTTATTAAATACGGCGTTTTGATTTATAATAATCGATTATATGAATACGCTTGACAAAAACATTTCGTCATGTTATACTCTACCTACAAACCGCTGGGGGCGCTTAATGCTGAGATGGTAGCGATACCTGTCCCTTCGAACCTGTAAGTTAGTACTTGCGTAGGGAAGCAAAATCCGACAACCACCTACTCGTAAAACTTACTGCGAGTAGGTTTTTTATGCGGTTTGAGGAGGTTTTTATGTTTGATTTTTCAGGCGTAAGCGTGAATGCGTGGAAGATTATAGTCACGATTCTCGTAGCAATTGCAATTATGGCTCTGATAGTGGTAATTTACCGCTTTGCTTCGAAACGTAAAATAAATCGTTTCGAAACCAGAGACCTGACTTACGGCGCTGTGTGCATAGCCGTTGCATACGCTCTTAGCTTTTTCGGTTACGAAATGCCTAACGGCGGTACGATTACACCGGCTTCCACAGTACCGATTATTTTGTACTGTTACTACTTCGGATTTGCAAAAGGCAGTATCGTAACTTCGGTATATATGATACTTCAACTTTTGCAAAAGCCGTATATAGTAACTCCTTGGAGCGCAGTTTTAGACTATATTGTCCCGTATCTTGCACTTGCGCTCACGGGACTCGTTTCTTACAGCGCAAAGCGATACAACAAGGCGATTAAAGAAGGAAAACACGTTATGAGTGCGCATTGGCCGATTTACATCGGTATTGCTCTTTACGGTATCATAAGATATGCTTCACATGTGCTTTCGGGCGTAATTTATTGGAGCGAAGGTCAAGCAAATCCGTTGCTTTACAGCTTAGGTTATAACTCATTTTTCTTGTTCGACCTTGCGATTGCCACCGCCACGGTTACGTTTTTGCTTTTTAGCAAGAGCTTTAATACTTTTATGGCCAGCAAAAAAACGGAGAGCGACGACGGAATCGTGACTGCGTAGCGAAATACTTTGAAGTATTCCTACCCCTGAACAAAATACAATCAATGAAGTCGACCCGGCGCTTACAAACGGTAGCGGAAGCCCTGTGGGGGGAATCGAGCCGGTTACAACGGCAATATTTATCAAAACTTGAATAGCGATTATGGCGGCGATACCGCCCGCAAGAAAGCATCCGAATCTGTCGGGTGCTTTTTGCGCTATCAGAATTGCCCGAAAAATCATAAATGCAAAAACGGCAATCACTACTATTGCGCCTATCAATCCCAACTCTTCCCCTATTATGCTGAATATAAAATCGCTCTCGGAAAAAGGCAAGAACATATATTTTTGACGAGAATTAAACAGTCCGAGTCCGAATAGTCCGCCGCTGCCCAACGAATAAAACGATTGTATCAGCTGATATCCTTCGCCTAACGGAGACTGCCACGGATCGATAAATGCCAGCAATCTTTTCAATCTATACGGTTCTATTAAAATCAAAACGGGCACCAATGCCAACACGGGCAATGCCATTACGAAAAAATGTTTGATTCTCGCTCCGCCTATATAAAGCATCACAAACATTAGCATTATCATGCAAAGCGTTATGGACATATTCGGCTCCAAAATAATCAGCACACACATTGCGCCGCCAACTGCCAACACCGGCAAAAGAGCAACAAACGACGTCATCTTTTTGTGATTCTTTGCAATGTAAGACGCCGCAAATATTATGAAACCGAATTTTGCCACTTCACTGGCCTGCATAGAAAAAAAAGGGAAATTTATCCACCTTTTAGCTCCGTAACTTTCTATACCTATACCTGGAACAAATACTAAAATCAGTAAGGCAAAAGATACGCCTAAAATGGGATACTTCAGTTTTTCCAAAACGTGATAGTCGACAAAGGAAAGCAGAATCATTGCGGCAATGCCCAACACGCCGCCCAAAATCTGCTTGTACATAAAAAAGTACTTATTCCCGTAATTATACTGCGCCGAATACATAGACGCCGAATAAACCATAATTACGCCGAAAATCACTAAAATAACGGTAGTTATTGCAAGTTTTATGTCCGCTTTACCTTTCACTTATCAACCTCTTAAAATGGTCGCCTCGCTTATCATAGCCGCTGTAATCGTCAAAACTTGCAGAGGCCGGCGACAGCAAAACGTTTTTTACGTCAAGTTTTTTACATTCGGACACTGCCTGAGGCAAATGCTCGCACAAAATAATGTTCTTAAAATCGTTGCGTTCCGCAGCTTCTTTAATTTTCTTACCTACGGCGCCCATTGCGACTACGTATTTTATGCTTGACGGCAAACCTGCTATAAGTTCATCGTACTCATAACCCTTATAACTTCCTCCTGCTATTAGGACGGTATCGCCTTGCATTTCGGCGCAAGCTGCAAGCGTAGCGCCTATGTTAGTACCCTTTGAATCGTCGTAATACGTTTTGCCGTAAAAATTGCCGACGTTTTCCAATCTATGCTTTTGCGCAGAAAAATCCGTTAGTGACTTTTTAATTGCTTTATCTCCGATTCCCGACAGTTTAGCCGCAGCTACGGCGAACAATGCGTCCGTTAAAAACACGCCTCTAAGCGGAGTTTGAGATATTCGCAGTATTTTTCGCTCAAAGGCAACTATGTAATCTCCCCTAACGCAAACGTCTTCACCTATTACAGCAATATGCGATTTAATTGACGAATCCAACCTATCCGAAACGCTTTTATCCACAATCAAAAAATCGCTGTTACTTTGATTTGCGCATATTTTCATTTTTGCGTCTACGTACGCTTCGAAGCTGCCGTGCACGTCTATATGATCGGGAGTGAGATTAGTTATTATAGCTATATGCGGCGCAAAACTTTGAATGGTATCGAGCTGAAAGCTGCTTACTTCCAAAACCGTTACTTCATGCGAAAGCAGACAGCGTGTCGAGTACGCTACGCCGATATTTCCGCACACTTCTACGCTCTTACCGTCCTCGGCAAAAATACATCCTATCATCTGCGTGGTTGTCGTTTTCCCGTTCGTTCCTGTAACCGCAACCACGGTATCTGCGGTATCGCTTTTATACGCAAACTCTATCTCGCCTATAAGAGGTACCGAATTTTTTTCCGCATAGTCAAAAACTTTTTGATCCCTGACGCCGGGACTTACGACTATAAGATCCGGTGAATTAAATTCTCCGTCAAAAAAATACGGTTTCGCTTCCAATTCCGACGCCAAATAATATGCTCCCTTTCCGCTTATACCCTTTCCTACAATGCAAATTTTTTTGTTTTTGTAATCGCTCATACACTACTATATGAGCCTGTTCGCTCAAATAACACCGACTGTAAATAATACAGCCGATATCGAAAACAGCAATGTAATAGCACCGTAAATTGCGACGATACGATTTTCGTGAAGACCGCTTTCTTGTAAGTGATGATGAAAAGGCGCCATCTTGAATACCCGTCGCTTAGTGCGTTTAAAATGCAAAACCTGAATAATAACGCTCATAGCCGTCCAAACAAACATTGCGCCGCACATAACTGCGCATAAAGCTTGTCCGCTATAAACGGTAACTGCGGCAAAAGCTCCACCTAAAGCCAACGATCCGGTATCGCCCATAAATATTTTTGCCGGGAAACAATTATATATTAAAAAGCCGGCGACGCCTCCGGAAATTGCGAGACAAAAATTATTCATTCCGTCCCCGAACGCCCCGACGATTATGCCCATAGCGGTCATGCTTATCAACGTTACGGTAGAAGCCAGTCCGTCAAGGCCATCTGTCAAATTGACTGAATTAGTAAAAGCCAAAAATACGAATACGTTAAACGGAATCGCAAACAGTCCAAAATCAAATTCGTCGAAAATCAAAGATATTTTGATATTGCGTTTGTATGCCGCTATCGAAACTATAATTGCTATTAACAGCTGAAAAACTATTTTTTGATATGGTTTTAATCCCTCGTTTCTCTTATATTTGATTTTTATATAATCGTCTAAAAATCCGATTACGCCGTAACCGATAAACACCACCAAACACAGCAATGACAACGAAGATCTGCCAAACAGCAATGTTGCTAATGACGACCCTATCAAAAACGCTATGCCTCCCATAGTAGGCGTTCCGCTTTTGCTCTTATGCTCGCTTACGTAATGTAATACGGTTTGACGTAGCTTAAATTTTCGAGAGCAGTAAATAACTATCGGAGCAAGTGCTACGGTAACCGCAAAAGCCGCTAAAAACGAATATACCGTATTCAAATTCCCTCCCTAGCGACTAGCTTTAACACAAATTCTTCGTCACTGTACGGATGTTTTACTCCGTTAATTTCCTGATATTTTTCCGAACCTTTGCCTGCTACCAAAATTATGTCCCCTTTATTAGAGCGCTTTATTGCATACTCTATGGCGTACTCCCTGTTTTCTATGGCTACATGATCGACTTTAACTCCCTTTTCTATCTCTCTTATAATCGTCGAAGGATTTTCAAAGCGAGGATTATCCGAAGTAATAACGACAAAATCGCTTAACGCTGAGGCTATTGCGCCCATTTCTTCTCTTTTACCGCTATCTCTGTTTCCACCGCACCCGAACACCGTTATTATACGTCCTTTCGTCACTTCCCGTAATGCTTTAAGTACGTTCGATAATCCGTCCGGAGTATGCGCAAAATCTATAACTATCGAACATTGAGTCGTATTGATTATATTAAATCTGCCTTCGACTTTTTTTAACTTGCGTATCCCTTCTTTTATATTCTCGTCGTTTACCCCCAAAATATGACATATTGCCGCTGCGCACATAGTATTATATACGTTAAATTTACCCGTAAGAGCAAATCTTACGTCAATGATTCTGTCCATAAGGTTTAGAATATAATTAATTCCGTGTTCGCTCATCTTGATTCGTATGCCGAAAACATCCGACGGGTTATATAACCCGTACGTAACTGCTGAAGGAATTTTGTCAAGCAATTCTCTCCCGAAATCGTCGTCTACATTTATAACCGCATTTTTTCCGCTTATCATAAATTTTCGTTTTGCGCTGCCATAAGAGTCCATGTCGCCGAAATAATCGAGATGATCTCTTGTAAGATTAGTAAAAGCGGCTACTTCAAACGGTATGCCGTACACTTTATCCAGGGCGGCTGCATGAGCCGACACTTCCATCACAACGTATCTGTAATCGGCATCCAACAGAGAACGAAGCGTTTGATAAAGCTTAGGAGGATCCGGAGTCGTAAGCTCTGTGTCGTAATACTTATCTCCGTAGCAACCGTTAGTACCTATTACTGCGCATTTTTTGCCATGCGCCTCCAATATGCTTTTTACTATATACGAAGTTGTCGTCTTACCGTTAGTCCCGGTTATTCCGACAAAAACCATTTTGTCTTGCGGATTACCGTAAAAAGCTGCGCTTATTGTCGCCAAAGCTTTGCGTGTATCCGAAACCACGATTTGCTCTATATCGACTTCGACGCTATGCTCGCACACGATCGCAACGGCGCCGTTCGACATAGCTTCTCGTACATAATTATGTCCGTCAACTTTACCTTTCAAACAGACGTATAATCCGTTTTTTACCTTCTTTCGGCTGTCGAAATATACTTCTTCTATTTCCGTAGAGCTATCGCTTACGGTCAAATCGTTTATCTTCATAAATCCTCCATTTTACTTAGCCTAGTCTAAGCAGTACCACGTCTCCGTCTATCAGCGGCGACCCGTAAATAGGAACAGTCTCCTTTACCATCGTTCCTTCTCCGCATATTTCGTAATTTATGCCCATTTTATTTAATTGAGCTATTGCTTCGCTAAGCGCAAGTTCTCGTAAATACGGCATTTCCGATGTATACACAGGAGTATTAGCCTTAATTCCCTTGCTTGCCGCTATACCGGCAAAAACTCTCCCGACATAAGGAGCGGCGGTAATGGAGCCGTAATAAACATATCCTTGCGGCTCGTCGACTATCATAAGCGCCACATATTCCGGATCATCGATTGGCGCAGCTCCGATAAACGAAGAAACATATTTACCCCTCGCTATAGAACCGTTCTCGTACTTCTGTGCAGTACCTGTTTTGCCGCCCACGAAAAAATTTTCGACTTGCGCTTTTTTACCGCTTCCTTCGGCGACTACGAAAGCCAAATACTCTCTCATCTTTTTACTGGTTTCGGCAGATATGACTTGTCGCACTTTTTTCGACGGTGCGGAATAAACGTTTTTACCGTCAAAGGAATCTATACTGTTTACCAATCTCGGTTCGTACAATACGCCGCCATTAACAACTGCGCTAAATGCCGATACCATTTGAATGGGCGTTACGGCTATAGCCTGCCCAAACCCTATTCTAGCAAGATCTACCGTTTTTACCGACTCTTTTTTCATTACAAGACCTTTGCTTTCGCCATAGAAATCTATATTTGTTTTTTGTCCGAAACCGAAGTCGCTTAATCCGTTATACAGTCTTTCGGTACCGAGCGAAAGAGCAAGATCCATAAAAACACAGTTACAGCTGTTTTTGAACCCGCCCGAAAGGTCAACGCTTCCGTGTCCGATATAACGCCAGCATTTTATTCTCTGTCCGTCCACTATTCTGTAGCCCGGGCAATAGTAATTGCGATTTTCTCCTATGCCGCTGTCTACGGCTATTGCTCCCGTAAAAGTCTTAAATGTGGACCCCGGTTCGTAAACATCCACGACTAACGTATTTTTGCTTAACGCATTAAGAACGGCAATATCGTCTCTTGGTATATCGTTTAAATCAAAAGACGGTGCAATAGCCATAGCCAAAATTCCGCCGCTTTTACAGTCCATAACTATCATGCTTGCCGACCGGCTCTTCCATTCCGTCATTGCGTCGATAACAGCAGATTCGGCTAACGCCTGTATCCCTTTGTCTATCGTAAGCGTCAAAGAACATCCTTCGATTGACGGAACATACATAAGCGCCCCATCCAATTCGTTGCCCCTAATATCTGTTGCGACATATTCGAAGCCGTCTACACCGGTAAGGTATTTGTCGTAATAACCCTCGAGTCCGTTTTGCCCGACGTTATCTATATTGGTAAATCCAAGCACTTGTGATAGCCCACCGGTAGGATAAACCCTTTTGCTGTCTATCGTAAGGTATACGCCTTGGTGTCTTAATCGCCTTATCTTCTCGCCGGTTTCCTTGTCCACCGACTTCTTTACGGTAATTTCGCTTACTCTCTCTCCTGTTATACGGGCATACAATTTTTCGTAAGATAAGTCTAAAAGTTTAGCAAGGTCGGACGCTACTGCTTGCGGATTGTTTACTGCCGAAGGTCTTACGTATACCGAATATACGTCGGCATTGACAGCAAGCGGCTGTTTGTTTCTATCATAAATCTTGCCTCTCGGCGCTTTTAGCGGCAAATCTCTATACCACTGCTCGGCAGCTTTTGCCCGAAGGTCTTCGCCGTCCACGACCTGTAAAACGAAAAGTCGAGCAATTAAAGCGCAAAATAAAAAGGTTATTGATATAATCATAATCAATAACCTCTTTCGTGTTAAATATAAACTATTAGTTTTTATGTCAGCCTCCGATGACTCCGCTCAGCCAGTCGCAAAACGAGTCGAACCAATTTGTAGAACCTTGGTACATCTCTGCGTCGTCGTAAGGAAGAAGCTCGAGTTCTTCGGCATAAGTAACTTTAGTCATACCGTTTTCATAAGCTCTGCCAAGCAATGCGTTTTCATCGGAAAGTATCTCCATCTGAGTGACTTGCTGCGAAATAGTGTCGTTAAGCGCTTTCACTTGATTTTCCAAATCGTTAATCTTTGCAGCTTTTGTAGTAAGGGTTATGCCCGTTGCTATAACTAACGACGAAATAAGCAATACGACGGCAAGATATACTCCTAACATAACTTTAGTTTTGCTGCTAAGTCTTTTTCTTGTTTCGGACGCTTCTTCCGCTTTATGCTCCTCTCTGATTTTAGGCATAAATTCTTCTTGCGAAGGCGACTTTACTTTTATTGTAGGAGCGGCACTCGTATAATTGAAAGTTTCCGCATCTCTCACCTGCGCATCGTTAAACGATTGTCCCGGCTCTTTTACCTCTAAAGTGGTAGAAGCATATCCGCCATATCTTTCGGTTTCGTTATTTACTTTTCTTTTGACCGTTACCATTATACGTTGTTCTCCTTTTATATATTACAATTTTTCTATCACTCTCAAAGTCGCACTTGCGCTGCGAGGATTTTCTTCGAGTTCCTTGTTCGACGGTTTGATTTTTGTAAATGCTATGCCTTCCGCCTTATGCCCGCAAACGCATACAGGCAACGACTTATCGCATATACAATCAGTACTCAATAGCCTAAAAGTTTGTTTAACTATCCTATCTTCCAGCGAATGAAAGGTTATAATTGCCAGCCTTCCTCCGCTTTTGAGCCTTGCAAAAATATCCTTTACCGCTTTGTCCAAGCCTCTAAGTTCGTTGTTAACTTCGATGCGAATTGCTTGAAACGTTTTTTTACAAGGGTTGCCTTTTGTAAAACCGGGTACGCTGCGTTTAACTATCTCCGAAAGTTCACCGGTCGTTTCAATTCTCTTTACGCTACGACTTTTAAGGATATTTTGTACTATTCTCTTTGCAAACTTTTCTTCGCCATACTCGAATAGCAACCTCAGCAGGTCTTTTTCGTCGTAATCGTTTACTACCATTTCGGCAGTAAGCAACTGCGTCCTATCCATACGCATGTCCAACGGCGCATCGAATCTGTAAGAAAAGCCTCTTTCTGCGCAGTCCACCTGGTGCGAACTGATGCCGAGGTCGAGAAGCGCACCGTCTATTTGAGAAACGGATGCTTCATCCAAAACCGCAGCGGCATTTTTGAAGTTTGTCCTAAAAAGCTTAAACCTGCCTTGATACGGGGCAAAGCGTTTTTCGCACTCGTTAATTGCGTCATCGTCTCTGTCCGTACCTATCAACAAGCCGCCAAGTCTCAAAATTTCGCTACTGTGACCGCCGCCACCCAATGTACCGTCAAAGTAAAGCTTGTCCTTTTGGACATTTAATGCTTGCATGCACTCATCGAGCATTATGGGAACGTGATAGCTCATCTTCTCCCCTTAAGGTATTCCATGCTCTTCTCGAACGAAGAATCCTTCATATATTCTTCAAAATTCTTCTCGCTCCAGATTTCAACATGGTCTATCGTACCTATCGTAACCAAGTCTTTTTCGAGCTGAGCATACAATGCAAGATCCTTAGGAATAGTCATACGACCTTGCTTATCTTCTTCCATAAAAGTAGCTGTGCAAAACATCTGTCTCATAGTACGCATGCCTTCGCTGTCACTGATATCCACATCGCTGAATTTCTCGAGAAACTTTGTCTTTGCCGTAACTTCGGGATAAATGCACAAACAGCTGTTAGGACCTTTCATAATAAAGGGATTTGCTCCGAGTTCGTCACGAAACTTAGTCGGAATTCGTATACGACCTTTTTCATCTATCTGATGTTTTGCGTTTCCTACAAACACGGCGGCACCCCCTTTGTCGAGTATTGTACGATTATAATATCATACTAATCATTCCATTGTCAACCATTTTTAACCATTTTTAACCACCTAGCTTATTTTTTTAATTGAAATCTGTTTTTTTCGACCACCCTGACCTTAGATTCAAAGTTATTAAATTTTGTTTAATTGGCATTTTAGAAACAAAAATACATACTTACGCTATAAAAAAGCAATGTGTGTGACTTATTCTTAGATAAAACCATCAAAAGCAACTGTTTCTGATTTTGACCATTTTTACCCACATCGCCCTGCTTTTCGTTTCGCAAATCGCATTTATAGCTTATAGCTTTGTCGGTATAAAAATCGCAGCGAAAGCAACTTGCTTTATAACCGCTCATTAAATTTTGCCGTTTCATTCTCGTTATCATCGTTTTTGCGTCGGTACGGTTTTATCGCATGCGTTTTACATCGCAAAAAATACGCTCTCGTCACAAAAAAATACGCTCTCGGAAATCCGAAAGCGTATTTTTTGTTATCGACAATCGATAAATTTTTAATTAGTTGATTTTGTTTTGAGCTTTATACTCGGTATGAAGAATTTCATGAGCCTTATGACTGTTCGGCTTCTCGAAGAATTCCTTATACAAGGTCTGAACAACAGGGTTCTCATGGCTCTGACGAAGACCTGCTTTTGCATCTCTGTCATATATAGCCTTAGCTCTGAGTTCTCTTACGTCGGTAAAGTTAGCAACATACGAAGGAACTATGGGCTGTCCGCCGCCATTGAGGCATCCGCCCGGGCAAGCCATAACTTCGATGAACTGATAATCGCTCTTGCCTGCTCTTATCTCGTCCATAAGTTTACGAGCATTTGCAAGCGAATGAGCAACTGCAACCTTTACCTTGGTCTTACCGAGGTCAACGGTAGCTTCCTTAATCCCTTCCATGCCTCTAACTGCATTGAAGTCAAGCTTCTCAAGGTTCTTTCCGGTTACAACCGCTGCAACGGTACGAAGCGCTGCTTCCATAACGCCGCCGGTAGTGCCGAACATATTACCTGCCGAAGAAGCGGTACCGAGAGGATCGTCGAATGCGCTGTCTTCTACGCAATTAAGCTCAATCGAGTTGCGCTTAAGCATACGAGCAAGCTCTCTCGTGGTGATGGTAATATCAACGTCGGGAACACCTGCGGCAGATTGATGATCTCTGATAACCTCAGTCTTTTTAGCGGTACACGGCATTACGGTAACTACTACCATCTTTGCCGGATCGATACCGAGCTTTTGTGCGTAATAGGTCTTCATAACTGCGCCAAACATCTGTTGCGGCGATTTGCAGGTAGAAAGATGTCCCAAAAGATCGGGATAGAAAGTTTCGATAAAGTTAATCCAACCGGGCGAGCAAGAAGTAATCATCGGCAATTTAGCATTCTTGTCTCCAAGTCTTGCCAAAAGCTCGGTACCTTCTTCCATTATGGTAAGGTCGGCAGTCATGTTTACGTCAAACACCTTATCGAAGCCCAAACGGCTGAGTGCGGTAACCATCTTGCCCTCTACGTCGGTGCCGTACGGATAGCCGAATTCGTCGCCGAGTCCTACTCTTACTGCGGGAGCAGTACCTACGATTACGAACTTCTCGGGATCCTTAAGAGCTGCTTCAACCTTCATGGTGTCGTCTTTTTCGTACAATGCGCCTACAGGGCAAGCCTTAATACACTGTCCGCATGCTACGCATCCGGTGTCAGCAAGCTTATGCCCGAATACACTGCCGATCTCGGTCTTAAAGCCTCTGTTGTTAGCTCCGATAGCGCTTACAGTCTGAACCTTGTCGCAAACGGCTACGCAACGACGGCAAAGAATACATTTGTTATTATCTCTGATAAGATACGGATTGCTGTCGTCAATATCGTACTTGGTGGTTTCGCCTACGTACTTATACGAATCGCAGCCGTACTCCAAAGCGAGCTTTTGAAGTTCGCAGTTTGTGGATCTTATGCAAGACAAACACTTCTGCTCGTGATTGGAAAGAATAAGTTCGAGCGTGATCTTTCTGGAAGCAATTACCTTCGGAGTATTGGTGAACACTTCCATACCCTCTTTTACTTTTACAAAGCAAGCGGTCTGAAGGTTTTTAGCTCCGGTAACTTCTACTACGCACATACGGCACGAACCCTGATTGGTTACGTCCTTAAGGTAGCAAAGCGTGGGAATATTTACACCGATAGTCTTAGCGGCGTCCAAAATTCTGGTGCCGGCAGGAACGGTAACGGGTATTCCGTTTATCTTCAAATTTACCATATTCATGATTTGATCTCCTATTTCTTGCTTATAGCCTTAAACTTGCAGCTTGCCATACAAGCTCCGCACTTAATACATTTGTCGGTATCGATCTTCATGGATGCGAGCTTATGTCCGGGAGCCACATAGTCGGTTCTGGTAATAGCGTTAGCCGGGCAGTTCTTAGCGCAAAGTCCGCAACCTATACACTTGTCTGCGTCGATGTTGAAGTTAAGCAATGCTTTACATACTCCTGCGGGGCACTTCTTGTCTACAACGTGAGCGATATATTCGTCACGGAAATATTTGAGAGTAGAAAGAACCGGGTTGGGCGCAGTCTGTCCGAGTCCGCAAAGCGAGTTGGACTGAATGTATTTGCAAAGCGCCTCCATTTCGTCAAGATCTTCGAGTTTGCCTTTACCCATGGTAATACGGTCAAGCATTTCGTAAAGACGCTTGTTACCGATACGGCAAGGAGTACATTTACCGCACGACTCGTCAACGGTGAACTCAAGGAAGAACTTAGCGATATCAACCATACAGTTGTCCTCGTCCATAACGATAAGTCCGCCGGAACCCATCATGGAACCGATTTTCTTAAGTTCGTCGAAGTCGATTTTAACGTCCATATTAGCCGCAGGGATGCATCCGCCGGAAGGACCGCCCGTCTGAGCAGCCTTAAATTTCTTGCCGCCGGGGCAGCCGCCACCGATATCCTCTACGATAGTACGAAGAGTGGTTCCCATCGGAACTTCTACAAGACCGGTGTTTGCAATCTTTCCGCCTAGTGCGAAAATCTTGGTGCCCGGGCACTTTTCGGTACCGATAGACTTAAACCAATCAACGCCTTTAAGTATTATCTGCGGAATGTTCGCATAAGTTTCTACATTGTTAAGCACGGTGGGAAGTCCCCAAAGTCCGTGTTCGGCAAGGTGAGGAGGCTTTTGAGTAGGTTCGCCTCTGTGTCCCTCGATAGAGTGAATCAAGGCAGTAGCTTCGCCGCAAACGAATGCGCCTGCGCCAAGACGAATTTCCATATCGAAAGCATGGCCGAGACCCATTGCGTTAGGACCGAGGATGCCTCTTTCTCTAGCCTGATCGATAGCTATCTGAAGACGCTCTACTGCGATGGGGTACTCGGCTCTTACGTAAACGTAACCCTTAGTTGCGCCTACCGCATAACCGGCTATCATCATAGCTTCGATAATACAATGCGGATCGCCTTCGAGAACGGATCTGTCCATGAATGCGCCCGGATCGCCTTCGTC
This sequence comes from Firmicutes bacterium CAG:552, assembly GCA_000435495.1. Lineage (GTDB taxonomy): Bacteria > Bacillota > Clostridia > Christensenellales > Pumilibacteraceae > CAG-552. The sequence continues at coordinate 102,103 of FR884033.1, forward strand.
GGCGTTACATACGACGAATTTTTGATCGGCTTTTACAACGGCAGTAGACAACCACTTTTTACCGGTGGGGAAACCTGCGCCGCCGCGTCCTCTGAGTCCGCTGTCGGTAACGATTTGTATAACCTGTTCGGGAGTGTATTCTTTAACACATTTTTCGTATGCCTTGTATCCGTCTACAGCAAAGTAATCGTCGATATTTTCGGGATCGATTTCGCCGCAGTTCTTCAAAACTATACGATTCTGATATTTGTAGAAGGGAGTGTCGTTGATAGGAAGAATATTGCCTTCGCTGTCTCTCTCGTCTCCGAGAAGCCTCTCTACTCTAACGCCGCCAATAAGATGAGAAGTAACTATTTCTTCTACGTCCTTAGCGTGAACGTGCTGATAGAATGCGTTGTCTTCGCCTTTATATACGGCTACGATAGGTCCTCTTGCGCAAAGTCCGAAACATCCGGTAAGAATCATTCTAACCTGATCTCTGATTCCTTTTTCGGTAAGAACCTTTTCGAATTCTTCCTTAACAAGCTTGCTTTTGCCGGAGGTACAACCGGTACCGCCGCAAATCATAATATGTATCTTTTCCATTATTGTCTCCTTTTACGTTGCGTTATGCCTCAAGGCTGTTAAAGATGCCTTCGAGGTCGTCTACTTTAAGATTTCCGTAAACTTCGCCGTTAATACTCATAACGGGTGCAAGTCCGCAGCAACCTATACAACGGGTAGCTTCGAGGGTGTACTTCATATCCTCGGTGGTATGACCGGGCTCAACGTGCAAAAGTTCTCTTGCTTTGTCGAGAATAGGTCCGGAACCTTTTACGTAGCAAGCGGTGCCGAGGCAAACGCCTACCTTGTACTTACCTCTCGGCTCAAGGTTGAACTGAGCGTAGAAAGTAGCGATACCGTAAACTTCTTCGACCGGAGCATTGCAAGCGGTAGCAATACGCTGCATAACTTCGATGGGGAGGTATCCGTAAATATCCTGAGCTTTCTGCATCGCCATCATAAGCGGTCCGGGAACGCCTTCGAGAGACTTGAGAACCTTATCGAGCGCTTCTTTCTGCTCTTTGGTCTCTTTGAATTGGTAACTCATGTTTTACTCCTTTACAAAATGTATTGACATTGCTATACGGTCGTAAGTATAAAAATATCCCCACAACCTATGGGGACATTATAACATAAGCGGTTTGCAAATGCAACTGCTTACAACCTATTTACCAAAAATTTATTGTTGTTTATTGTGAAATTCCGTACTTAATTGCTCTAAAAAATCCTACCGTATAGGTAGGAAAAATGTCGTTTTTTCAGAAAAACAACAGGTATAGCAGAGTCGCAGCGCAAAAGCCGACAATTATACCGACGATAATGCCGGCCTTCGATTTTCTGCCGACGACGTGAGTTTCTTCGCAATCATAAATAATTCTTTTCATAGGACATTTATATGCGGACTCACGCCGTATTGTTTCTCTTTTCCTAAAAAAATTTAAAAACCATTCGACAATAACAGCAGCTCTTGCGTATTTCACACGGCTATACACCGTCATCCGCATAAGCGATACCGAACGAATAGTTTTGCGCAACTATAGCCGAGCTGCGAAAACCAAATTAGTTTCATCGGTGTTTCGCATAATGACGTTTTCCGCCCCGCCCCTTGGCAATTCGCCTCCACCATCCGATTATGCTTGCGCTTTTTTCAATTATGTTTTTTTCAGTGATTTATTTGCGAGCGGCATACGGTATTTTTGACAAAGAATCTGCAACGGCTGTAATAACAAAGTCCGAATCTGTTTTACGTCTTATTCGCTCAAATGCGTATCGCCACATCACTCTCCGCATTCGGTATAAGGCGCTTCGTAAAATTTTTAAAGGTTTAGCGGTCGCCTTTTAAAGGTTTAGCGGTCGCCTTTTAACTGCGAATCGCAATAGGCGCACCTGAACGTTTTGCCTTCGCTGTAAAAAAGCGACTTAACTCCCCTTTCGAAATGAGTCACGCAATGAGGGTTTGCGCACGGGACATTCAGCTCAGAAAGCTTTCTGTTTGTTATAGCGGGACTTATCTTTTTGTCGAGAAGCGACAAAATCAAAGCCATCCGCATATATCTGCCGCATTCCGTTTGATAAAAATAAGCCGCCCTATCGTCTTCGTCGACATCGACGGTTATTTCATCCACACGTGGAAGCGGATGCATTACAATCATATTTTCTTTCGCAAGACGCATTTTTTCTGCATCGAGAATAAAACAACCTTTAAGTCTCATGTACTCGTCCGGGTCGTCAAATCGTTCTTTTTGTATTCTCGTCATATACAGTACGTTAAGATCTGCTATCGAATTTTCCAACGACTCGGATTCGGTTATCGCACAATTTCCGGCATGCTTTTTCGCAAAATCGGGAAGCCTTAATTCGGGCGGCGAAATAAGCACGAATTCATTATCTGCATACCTACTTAAAGCGGCAATCAGCGAATGCGTGGTTCTGCCGTACTTTAAATCGCCGCAAATACCTATTTTCAAGCCGTTCAACCTTCCCAATCTGCTGTGAATAGTTAGAAGATCTGCAAGCGTTTGAGTCGGATGAAAATGTCCGCCGTCACCTGCATTTATAAACGGAACCTTGCTTTTTGCTGCTGCGACATAGGCTGCGCCGTCCAAATTGTGGCGCATTGCGATAACGTCTGCGTATCCGGATACGACAGATACGGTATCCGCAATCGTTTCGCCTTTCGTAGCGGAACTTGCGCCGGCCCCCGAAAATCCTATTACGCTGCCTCCGAGCGAAATCATCGCAGATTCGAAGCTGAGTCTGGTGCGAGTAGACGGCTCGTAAAATAAAGTCGCAAGTATCTTATGCTTGCACGATTCGACGTATTTTACCGGATTGTTCCTTATATCTTCGGCAAGCGCAATGATTTTATCGATATCTTCAACACTTAAATCGGTAATATCTACAAGACAAGCCATTTTTATGCTCCTATCCAACTTTCGTCCGAAGGATTGTTTCTAAACTTAAGCAATCTCTCCCTATCTGCCGCCTCGATGTAATTTTGCGCTATCGCAGCATCTATGACTGCATCAAAATCGGTTAGACTTATCGTCTTTATATTTGCAGCCGCAAAGCGTTCTATCCCCTTCTTCATGCCGTAAGTGAATATACTCACGATACCGAGAACCTCTGCACCTGCATCCCTAAGCACCTGAGCAGTTTCGAGAGAACTGCCGCCCGTGGAAATAAGATCTTCTATGACCACAACTTTTTGACCGACTTCCAGTTTGCCTTCTATCTGATTTTGTCTTCCATGGTCTTTCGCCCCGGACCTAACGTACCCCATAGGCAATCCGAGGATATGAGCGGTTATCGCCGCATGCGCTATGCCGGCAGTTGCGGTTCCCATAAGCACTTCGCAGTCGGGGAACTCTCTCTTTATCGTTGCCGCTATGGAATTTTCCACGTCGCTGCGTTGTTTAACCGCAGTAAGCGTAAGACGATTGTCGCAATAAATCGGACTTTTTATGCCGCTTGCCCAAACGAACGGCTGGGAAGGACGTAAAAATACCGCTTTGACTTCCAACAAATCTTTGGCTATAAGCTGTCTGATAAATTCTTTTTCGTTATTTTCCATTATCTGTTCTCTCCTTATGTTTTATATCGTCTTAATGTATCTGCGCCCCGACAAACTCTGCCACGCACCTTTCGTAGGTTTTTACCGGATCTTGCGCCTGCGTAATCGGTCGTCCGACAACTATGTAATCCGAACCGAGCAAAGCAGCTTTCTGTGGCGTCGTCACTCTTTTTTGGTCGCCTATGTCGCCGTCCGCAAAACGAACGCCGGGAGTTACGGTCAGAAAATTTCTGCCGCAGGAACTATGTACTTTTTCCGCTTCGAGAGGCGAGCACACGACTCCGTCCAATCCCGAATGTAACGCATTGAGCGCATATTTCATTACCACTTCGTCTATAGGCTGGTCGATAAGCAACTGGTCGGTAAGCATTTGCTGATCAGTAGAAGTAAGCTGCGTCACGGCGATCAGCAGCGGTCTAGTGCCGTCAGCTCTCATAAGCCCCGTTATAGCCGCCTCCATCATTGCCTTTCCGCCGGAAGCGTGCAAATTACACATATCTACGTCTAACGCAGACAACGCCTTCATTGCCTTGTTTACCGTGTTAGGTATATCGTGCAGTTTTAAATCTAAGAAAATCTTGTGTCCTCTTTCCTTTATCTTTCTTATCATCTGCGGACCTGTCGAATAAAACAATTCCATGCCTATTTTGACAAAAGGCTTTGTTTCCTTAAACAAGTCTAAAAAGTCCATCGTCGTTTTTTCCGAAGAAAAATCCAAAGCTATAATTACGTCTTTACCCATTGTGCGCTTCTCCTATTATATCGGTAATTTTTTGTATTCCGTATTTTTGCATTACTTTCGGCAGTCCCTCGATTATACGTTTGCAGCAAAAGGGATCCACTAAATTCGCAGCCCCTATCTGTACGGCAGTCGCCCCGGCAAGCATCATCTCGATTACGTCCTCCGCTCGGCTTATGCCGCCCATTCCTACAATCGGTACGTTAACTTTCTCATAAGTTCGGTATACGGCAGCCAAAGCAATCGGAAATATTCCGTCACCCGAATAGCCACCCGTAACGTTTGCGAGTACGGGACGGCGACGTTTTAAATCTATCCGCATACCCGAAACGGTATTTATCATACTTAATCCGTCTGCGCCCGCCTCACAACATGCTGCGGCTATTTCGGTAATGTCCGTAACGTTAGGCGACAGTTTTACGTACAGCGGTTTTTTTACTCTTTGTCTGACCGCCTTAACTACGTTATACGCATTGACGGGATTCGTACCGAACGCCATACCTCCGTTATGAACGTTAGGACAGCTTATGTTAAGTTCTATCATGCCGACATTATCCGCTTCGTCCATCATTGCCGACGTTTCGACATACTCTTCTATCGAAAAACCACCGACGTTTGCTATTACTTTTTTAGAAAAATACTCTTTAATTTGAGGAAGTTCGTTCTCCGTTACGGATTTTGCGCCCGGATTTTGCAACCCGACGCTATTTATCATACCGCACCTACAATCGGCAACTCTCGGCGTAGGATTTCCGAATCTCGGATTTAACGTAGTACCCTTAAAAGAAAACGATCCGAGTACGTTGATGTCGTAAAGTTTTGCAAACTCTTTGCCATAGCCGAACGTTCCGCTTGCCGCTATTATCGGATTGTCTAATGTCCAACCCGAAAGAGTCACCTTAAGATCTACCATATAACCTCCTCTCTCTTCAGAACGGGACCGTCCAGACAAATTCGTTTGTCGCCGTACTTAGTCTTGCAACTGCAACACATACAAGCGCCGAATCCGCAGCCCATGCGCTCCTCGAAACTATACTGCGCATCCGAAGTTATGATTTCATCGACGCTTTTAAGCATAGACTCCGGTCCGCACGCAAAAACATAATCGTAGCAAAGCTCGTCTATCGCTTGAGTCACTCGCCCCTTGCGTCCGTAGCTTCCGTCGCTAGTATATATTATTGTTTTGCATCCGAGTCGCTTAAATTCATCCTCGAAAAAAACGTCGTCTTTGCTATGAAACCCTAATAGAGTTGTCACGTTTGCGCCTATACGTATGAGAGATTTTGCTAAATTATAAAGCGGAGGCGTACCCACTCCCGCTCCTATCAAAAGCGGATTTTTTTGGCGAGCGTCAACGGTATATCCGTTGCCCAATCCCATTAAAACGTCCAGTTTGTCGTCCTGTTTCTTTTTGCTCAATATTTCGGTACCGACACCGACGACTTTATAAACCAACGTGAGCGAATTTTGCGTATAGTCACATACCGATATCGGGCGACGAAGGTACAATCCGTCGATTTTTATATTTACGAATTGTCCGGGACTCGTTATTGCCGACATATTGCCGACGAGAGTCATTTCGTATACGTTCGCTGCGATTTTTTTATTATCGTTTATCTTAAGAATTTCTTGAATCATATTTCTCCGCTTTATGCGTCTATAGTAGAAGCGCAAAGTGTAGTCTCTTCCAACACATCAAGTAAAACCTTTACGGTATCTAGAGACGTAAACATATTTATGTTATTTTGCGTGGCAAGGCTGCGAATTTTGTAACCGTCCGTGTTATGCCCAGTAGTAGCAACGTCGCAAGTATTAATTACATACGCTACGTATCCTTGCCTTAGCGCTTCGGGTATTTCGTTAGAACCCTCGTTTATCTTTTTCAGCGCTCTCGTCTTTATTCCGTTTTCTTTCAGATATTTTGCGGTACCGCCCGTAGCTTCGATATTGAATCCGAGATTATAAAATCTTCGAACCAACGGCAACGCCTCTTCTTTATCTTTGTCGCATACGGTTATGAATACCGTTCCGTAATTTTGCAATTTCATACCGGACGCCTGAAGAGCCTTATACAAAGCTCTGTTAAGCTTGGCATCGTATCCTATCGCTTCGCCTGTACTCTTCATTTCCGGCGAAAGAATGGCGTCCAGACCGCTGATTTTGCTAAATGAGAATACGGGTGCCTTTACGTACCACCTCGTTTTTTCTTGAGGGTAAAGATTAAATATTCCTTGTTCTTTAAGCGACTTACCAAGCATTACGTTAGTAGCTATATCCGCAAGCGAATATCCTGTTGCTTTGGATAGAAACGGAACGGTTCGAGAAGAGCGAGGATTTACTTCGATAATGTAAACATCGTCGCTTTTATCCACTATAAATTGGACATTAAACAATCCTCTTATCCCTATGGCAAGTCCCAACTTTTTTGCGTAGCTTAGTATAGTACCCTTAACTTTATCGGATATGCTAAACGCCGGATAAACGCTTATACTGTCGCCGCTGTGTACGCCGGTTCGCTCGACAAGTTCCATTATTCCCGGCACGAACACATCGTTCCCGTCGCAAATCGCATCGATTTCCACTTCCTTGCCCACAATGTATTTATCCACCAAAACGGGATTATCTTTATCTATAGCTACCGCTTCGGCAAGATATTTCCGCAGCTGATTCTCATTAGCTACTATCTGCATGGCTCTGCCGCCAAGCACGAATGACGGTCGCACAAGCACTGGATATCCTATAGAGGAAGCCGCTTTAACTCCGTCCTCTACCGTGGTTACCGCCTCGCCTTGAGGTTGCGGAATATCGAGAGAAATCAAAAGTTTTTCAAATAAGTCCCTGTTTTCGGCCTTTGCGATGGCGTCACAATCGGTACCTATTATTTTAACGCCACGTTTGGTAAGCGGTGCGGCAAGATTTATAGCGGTTTGTCCGCCGAGCGAAGCTATCGCTCCTTCGGGTTGCTCTGCGTCTATTACGTTTAGTACGTCTTCGGGCGTCAGCGGTTCGAAATAGAGTTTGTCCGAAGTGGTATAATCCGTGGAAACCGTTTCGGGATTATTATTGATAATAATCGCTTCGTAACCCGACTGTCTTATAGTTTGTACCGCATGTACCGTAGAATAGTCAAATTCCACACCCTGCCCTATCCTTATAGGACCTGCTCCCAACACAACTATTTTCTTTTTGTCGCTTTTTCGAACGCATTCGTCCTCATCTGCGTACGTCGAGTAAAAATACGGAATATACGCATCGAACTCGGAAGCGCACGAATCTATTTCTTTGTAGCAAGGCACTACTTTGTGCTTTATGCGAAATTCTCTTACGGCATACTCGTCACAATCCCACAGCTTAGCTATGGTTTTATCCGAAAAACCGTATTTTTTGCTCTCTTTAACCGTACCTATGTCAAAAGGCGCATTTTTTACTTCGGTCTCCAAAGTAACGATATGCTGAATTTTTTGTAAGAAAAATCTGTCGATTTTTGTAGCTTCGAAAATATAGTCGATGTTTTCGCCTCGTCTGAGCAGTTCGGCTATCATAAAAATTCGATCGTCGGATGGCGTTGCTATATAACTTCTGAGTTCATCGTCGCTCATATCCGCAGCTTTCTGCAACCATAGGTGATTAACTCCCGTTTCCAACGACCTTACAGCTTTCAGCAAACTCTCCTCCACCGTCCTGCCGACGCTCATTACCTCACCGGTTGCTTTCATCTGTGTTGACAATACGTTGCTTGCTGCGGCGAACTTATCGAAGGGGAATCTCGGCATTTTCATTACGACGTAATCGAGCGCAGGCTCGAAGCTCGCAGGCGTATTAGCCAGCTTTATTTCTTCCAGACGCATTCCCACCGCTATCAACGCCGAAACTCTCGCTATAGGGAATCCGCTCGCCTTGCTCGCAAGAGCAGACGATCTCGAAACCCTTGGATTAACCTCGATAACGTAGTAATCGAAAGATTGCGGGTCAAGCGCAAACTGAACGTTACAGCCGCCTTCTATTTTTAAAGCGCGTATTATCTTAAGAGCGCTGTTTCGCAGCTTTTGATACTCTTTGTTACTTAGCGTCTGACTGGGACATACGACTATAGAATCACCGGTATGCACGCCGACGGGATCGAGGTTTTCCATATTACATACGGTTATCGCCGTGTCGGCAGCGTCCCGCATAACCTCATACTCAATTTCCTTATAGCCCTTTACGCTCTTTTCTATTAACACCTCTCCGACCGGCGAAAGTTCCAGTGCATTGGGCATAAGCTCCATAAAAGACTGTTCGTCGTCGGCAAAACCGCCGCCCGTACCGCCCAAAGTAAACGCAGGTCTAAGCACAACGGGGAATCCTATTTTTTTTGCCGCCGACAAGCCGCCTTCCACCGTTTTTGCAATTTCGGAAGGACACACCGGCTCGCCGATTTCTTCGCACAATTTTTTAAACAGTTCTCTGTCTTCGGCTCTTTCTATACTTTCGCTCGTAGTACCGAGAAGTTCGGTACGACATTCTTTTAAAATGCCTTTTTTATTAAGTTGCATGGCAAGGTTGAGTCCCGTTTGACCGCCTATGCTCGGAATAATTGCGTCAGGACGCTCATATCTGATTATCTTAGCAACGTACTCAAGCGTGAGCGGTTCCATATACACCTTATCTGCAATCGAAGTGTCCGTCATTATCGTAGCCGGATTAGAGTTGCAAAGTATAACTTCAAAACCCTTTTCTTTAAGTGCAAGACACGCTTGCGTGCCTGCATAATCGAATTCCGCAGCTTGTCCGATAACTATCGGGCCGCTTCCTATTACCATGATTTTTTTGATGTCTTTTCTCAGTGGCATACCTATCTCCTTATATTGGCTAAGAATTTATCGAACAAATACGAACTGTCTTCGGGCCCCGGAGCGCTCTCGGGATGATATTGAACGGAAAATACGTTGTCTTTCTCGTTTTCCACCCCCTCCACAGTTCCGTCCAAAAGATTCACGTGCGTAATCTTGAGTGAAGTATCGTTAAGCGACTCGGCGTCTACGGCATAATTGTGATTTTGCGAAGTTATTTCGACCTTATCGTCTTTCAGATTTTTTACCGGATGATTGCCCCCGTGATGACCGAACTTAAGTTTATAAGTTTTTGCTCCGTAAGCAAGCGAGATTATCTGATGTCCCAAGCATATCCCGAATATAGGTAACTTGCCTTTTATTTGCTTGACTAGTTCTATTACCTCGCTTACGTCTGCGGGATTGCCGGGTCCGTTAGACAAAAACAGTCCGTCGGGTTTAACCTTTAATACGTCGTCCACTTTTGTATCGTACGGAAAAACCGTTATCCTGCAATTTCTTGCAAGAAGCGATCTCAATATATTAGCTTTCATTCCGCAATCTATAGCCGCTATATGAACGGGCGCATTTACGCTTCCATATTCTATTACGCTTTTTATGCTGACTTTTTTTACCGAATCGTCTCTTACTCCGTGCGCTTGTATTCGCCTTATCGCTTCTTTCGCAGACACTTCTATGTCCGTAATGATTCCCTGTTTACTTCCGTGATCCCTTATGCTTCTCGTAAGCTTTCTTGTATCTATGCCTTCTATGCCGACAACCCCGTTACGCTTAAGCCAAGCGGACAAATTGCTTTCGCTTCTGAAATTTGACGGATGCGGGTTATATTCGCTTACTACAAGTGCGCTTGCGCCCGCCATAGCAGATTCGTAGTCGCTGCTATTGATGCCGTAATTACCTATTAGCGGATAGGTCATAACCACAGCCTGATACGTGTACGACGGATCGGAAAGAATCTCCTGATAACCTACCATAGAAGTGTTGAACACTACTTCGCTAACGACTTCTTTGTCTGCTCCGAAACCGTAACCAAAATATTCGCTGCCGTCTTCCAAAACTAATTTCTTATCAAACTTTCTTGCCATACAGTTTTGCCTCCGTAAACAGTTGCTAAGCACTTACCAAAAACTTTTCGTCCGTCAAAGGGAGTGCTTTTGCCCTTAGATACTAACTTTTGCGAATCTATTGCATATTCGGTATTCAAATCGAATACGGTAAAATCATCTTTGCGTAACTGCAAGCCGAACCTTTTTCGAGGATTATAACAAATCAGCTCTAAAAGTTTCTTTAATGAGATTACGCCGCCTTTAACGAGAAACGTATAAAGCAACGCAAACGCCGTCTCCAATCCGGTTATTCCGAACGGAGCCGAATTCAAATCGCCGCTCTTCTCCTTGGCGCCGTGCGGCGCATGATCCGTCGCTATCATGTCTATTGTGCCGTCAAGCAATCCTTCTATAAGCGCCGCTCTGTCTGCCTCGCCTCTTAGCGGCGGGTTCATCTTAAATCTGCCTTCGTTTTTTACTTCGGCGTCCGTAAGTATAAGGTAATGCGGCGCAGTTTCACAAGTCACGTCCACTCCGTCGAGTTTCGCTTTGCGTATTATATCTACGCTTTCTTTTGTGGAAACGTGGCAGATATGTATTTTCGCTTTTGCTTCCTTCGCTAAAAAAATATCTCTTTGCAGCGGCAGATACTCACTCATAGAACATATGCCTTTAATCCCGAGTTCTTTTGCCCGTTCCCCGTCGTTTATCACTCCACCGAGCAAAAGCGACTCGTCTTCTTCATGCAGCGCAACGATTTTGCCTAACTCTGCGCATTTTTTCATAGCGCTAAGCAAAATCTCTTCGTTCTGCACGCCTTTGCCGTCGTCGGAAAAGGCGCAAACGTACGGTGCCAGCTCTTCGATATCCGCAAGAATTTTCCCTTTTTCGCCCTTGGTTATCGCTCCGTACGGTCTTACGTCTATAACGGAATCACGCTCGATAATTTCCGTTTGCGCACGCAGTGATTCCAACCCGTCCGGGACAGGATTAAGATTAGGCATGGAACACACACTCGTATAACCTCCTGCGGTAGCAGCCATAGAGCCGGTCTTTATGGTTTCTTTATAAGAAAAACCCGGCTCCCTGAAGTGAACATGCACGTCGCAAAAGCCGGGGAAAACGGCTATACCGTCGGCAAACACATATCCTGTGGTTTCGCCGGAAAAATAGCCGTCCGTATTATCGCATATTTTTTTATATTTGCCCGTTAACTCGGCAAAATCGTAAAGATTACTCACAGATGTATACCCCCGTCTCACCGTCGATTTCGCTTAATTTAACCGCCACGGTTTCGTCTTTCGATGACGGAACGTTTTTGCCCACGTAGTCGGGTCTTATTGGCAATTCCCTATGGCCTCTGTCGATAAGCGTTACCAGCTGAACGCATTTAGGCCTGCCGTACTCGAAAATCGTTTCGATTGCCGCCTTTGCCGTTCTGCCTGTAAACAGTACGTCGTCGGCAATGATCACGGTCTTATCCGTTATTGAAAACGGAACAAAGCTGCCGGTGCTGAGCGAACGCTTTTTTTCTTCAGAATAATCGTCTCGATTCATCGTAACGTCCAAAGCGCCGAAAGGAACTTCTACACCTTCGAACTGCATTATGCAGTTTTTTATTCTCTCCGCAAAAGGAACGCCCCTACGCTTAACTCCGAGAATGCAGACGTCGTCTACTCCGTCGTTTCGTTCGGATATTTCGTGTGCGATTCGGGCTATTGCCCTGTTTACGGCATTTTCGTCCATAACTTGAGTCTTTATCTGCATATCCGCTCCTTACATAAAAAAAACTTGCCGTCACCGACAAGAAAAATCTTTTTGCAAGTATATGCGTAAAAACGCCGCATTGCCAATATTGAATTCAATCTTGTCGGTATCTCGTACCGTCTTAAAAATTGCAAGTTTATTATACATCTAAAGATATTGTATGTCAAGCAAATAAAGGGCAAAAAACACGGTTAACAAAATTTTGTCAACCGTGTTTAGTTTAAAAACGATTAGTTTAAATTTTATTTTCCGTATGACTTAGCCAATGCTTCGAATGCGGGCAAAGCCTTTTGAATTTGCTCGGGACGTACGCAGTACGAAATACGTACGAATCCCTTGCAACCGAACGAATCGGCAGGCACCAAAAGCAATTCGAACTGCTTTGCTTTTTCGCAGAACGCTATCGAATCGGGTTCGAGCGCTTCGATAAACAAGTAGAATGCTCCGTCCGGTTTTATGCAACGGTAACCATATTTTGTAAGAGCCTCGCACAGCATATCTCTGTTCTTTCGATATATTTCTATATCTGCCGTTTTATCTACGCATCTTGCTACAAGTTGTTGAAAAAGACTGGGCGCACAAACAAAGCCGAGCGATCTACCAGCCCCGCATATAGCCGCATAAAGGTCGCCTTCGTTTTCGGCGTCAGGACATACGGCTATGTAGCCTATTCGCTCGCCGGGGAGCGATAACGACTTCGAATACGAATAACAAACCAAAGTATTGCGATAATAATTCATTACATAAGGCACTTTTGCTCCGTATACCAGTTCTCTATACGGTTCGTCTGCTATGATGAATATAGGTCTACCGTATTCTTTGCTCTTTTTCGTAAGAATATCTGCTATTTTCTTTATAGTGTCTTCGCTATAAACTACTCCGCTCGGATTATTGGGTGAGTTGATTATTACAGCCTTGGTATGCTTGCCGATTGATTTTTCGAGCATGTCAAGGTCGGGTTGAAAATTTTGTTTCTCGGACTCTACGACCACAAGTTTTGCGCCTGCATTGGCAACGAATACTCTGTACTCAGGGAAAAACGGCGAGATTGCGATAAACTCATCTTCTTCTTCGTATAAAGCTTTTATGGAAATAGTAAGGGACGCTGCAGCTCCGCAAGTCATGTAAATATGACCTGCAGAAACGCAAGTGCCGTGCGTTTTGTTGATATGCTCGGCGATTGTCTCTCTTACATTAAGATCTCCCGCAGCACTTGTGTATCCGTGCAAGACAAGCGGATCTCCGTTTTTCAGAAGATCGATAAGTTCGTCGTTTACGCATTGCGGAGCCGGTACGCTGGGATTACCGATTGAAAAATCAAAAACGTTATCCTTGCCGATAACTGCGGCTCTGCGTTTTCCGTACTCAAAAAGCTCTCTTATAGCGGAAGGCTTTTTACCCAATTCCATCATGTCTTTATTTAACATATCTGCACTCCTTGTTCGTACCGATGTACGCAAATATTTGTTTTTTATGTACGAGAACGTCCGAGACTTTGCTCCGACGACAATACAAGTATAGCACCGACAAACAAAACTGTCAAACAAAAAACTTGTTTTTTGCTCGCTTATCGGTGTAGCGATTGTTATTTGTTTCCGTTTTGTCTCATCCTTTTAGCCGCTTCTTCTCTTTCTTTGCATATTTCTGCCCACGGCCTCACTTTTTTCGCAGCCTCGCTAAGCTCTCTCAGCATCAAAGGTATATCTATATTTTGAGGACATATCGTTTTGCAAGCTCCGCACGAAAGACACGCCGACGGTTTTTTATCGTCAGGCAATGGATCCAGACGCATTGTTGCGTTTACGGACGGCGAAAAGCGCATTTCGTTGGCGATATCAAGAAGATATGGGATATTTAATCCCATCGGGCATCCGTCACAACAATATCTGCATCCCGTACAAGGAATGTTATTATGTAGCCTTTGCGACACTTTGTCCAACATGTCCTGCTCGCCGTCGCTTATCTTTTCAAAGCTCTCGATAGTCTTTATGTTGTCGCTCATCTGCGACATGTCCGACATGCCCGACAAAACGACTTTTACGTTATCGAAAGACGCAGCCCATCTGAGCGCCCACGAAACAATCGAATCGTCAGGTCTCGCTTTCTTGAGCATTGCCGAACTTTCTTCGTCGAGATTCGCCAGTCTTCCGCCTCGAACCGGCTCCATTACTATAACAGGTATATTTCTTTCGGTAAGAAGCTCATATCTCTTCTTTGCGTCTTGCAAGGTATAATCGAGGTAATTGAACTGAATCTGGCAAAACTCCATGCATTTGCCGTATTCGTCCAAAAAACTTTTAAGTAAATCGTATCCGCCGTGACTGGAAAAACCGAGATGTCTGATCTTACCTTCTTTGCGAAGCTTAACGAATTCGTTAATTATATTCCACTTCTTGTCTCGGTACACGTCTATCGAGTTTTCGTTTACGTTATGCAAAAGATAATAATCGAAGTATTCCGTACGGCACTTAGAAAGCTGCTCTTCGAATATTTCCCGAGCGTCATACGACGAACTTAACTGATGCCCCGGAAATTTTGTAGCGAGACAATAACTTTCTCGAGGATACTTTGATAAAAATTCGCCAGCCAAGAGTTCTGACACGCCTCCGTGATAAGGATAAGCCGTATCGAAGTAGTTTACTCCGTGCGTTACGGCATAATCTATCATTGCTTCCGTCTGTTCTCTGTCAACTTCGCCGTCCTTCATCGGCAAACGCATCATACCGAAACCCAATGCCGAAACTTCTCTGTCCAAAAATCTTTTGTACAACATATAGCCTTTCTCCTTTCTTATCTTAAACATATCATAACACACACCGTCGAATATATCAAGCAAAAGTCTTGCGCTTTTTACTTTCGCTCGTGACATATTTCGCATAAAAATTGCGTAACTTCTCTTGCGTATCTAATCGGATCCGAATAAAAACTCACGGCATGTCCTGCGTCAAAAACGGCTACCGAACAATGAGCCGCCCTACACGCTATTTTATCTTTTTCGGACGGGGAAACCACCGAATCGTTTTTACCAGAAATAAGCAAAACAGGCGTATCGCTTGCGGCTACGGCTGCAGCCGAACTTGCCTTTTT